>JBBQGV010000071.1:0-30193 GCA_038323375.1 Chitinophagales bacterium | reverse complement strand
TCCGCATCATCAATTTGGGCAGCCCGTCATTGATGGCACCAATGTGATGGCCGCTTCTATTTTTTCGATGTACCAAAGCGGCGAGCAAGTGGAACAAATCAGCCGCCTTTATGACCTGAAAATTGAGTGGGTCAATGAGGCCATCCAGTTTTACAAGCAAGCCGCATGAAAACCATTTACTTTGATGAAAACCTATCGCACTTTTGGGCGCAAGCGTTCGACTTGCTGAGCAAGGTGCATTTTCCTGCAATCTCCGTAAAGCATACTACTGAACGATTTGGCAGAGGTGCTGACGACGAAGACATCATTCCAGTCATTGGTGAAGAAGGAGGGATTTTATTGACTAAAGACATGAACATCCAACGGACGCGCCTTCAAAACCAGCTTTGCGAAGCACACAAATTGGGCGCATCTTTTCTAAAAATGCCTAGGGGGCAGGACACGTCTTGGGAAATCATCAAAGTGCTGGCTACCAACTGGGAGTACATCGTGGACAAAATTCAGAAGGAAAAATATCCCTTTGCATTTCGGCTAAAACCAGTAGGCAAGCCTGAACGGATGTAGCAAAGAGCCAATCGCTGAACCCTGAATGGCACAAGTTCGCGCTGCTGCAAGAATACCGCCAAGCCTTGATCTTTGAGGCGGTGACGGGGAAGGTGGATGTGCGGGGAGAAACTCAAAACTAAATGCCATGACAGAAAAGGAGTTACAGGCATATTTAAAAAGAACGTACCCGAAGGAGAACAGCGGCTGCGAATGGAAGTCGTTTTCCGACCTTCGGCACGCTATTTCCGGGCGAAAATGCGAAGATGCCATTTCGTATGTGTCGGCCTTGGCGAACATGGAAGGCGGGCAATTGGTGATGGGCGTGGAAGATAAAACCCTACAAATCCTTGGCATTCAAAACCCAAAGGATTACACGCCTGAAAACCTGCCACACCGCTTGCGGGGCAACTGCCCCAATTTGAGTTCCGAAGGTTTGCGCGTGGAAGCGTTCACGACCACCAACACGGACAAAACTGTTTGGGTGCTTCATGTGCCAAAGCATTCCCCAAGGCTTCCCGTCTATGCCCACAGCAGCAAATGGCAGCGCATTGGCGACAGCCTGACTGAAATGACCAAAGAGCGGGAAAGGGCTATTTTGAGCGAGCCAATGGATTTGAGTTACGATTGGTCGGCGCAAGTAGTAGAAGAAGCAACCCTGGAGGATTTAAACCCGGAAGCCATCGCCTTCGCCCGAAAAAAATACGGAGAGCGATTCCAAAACGCCGTCGAAGTAGCCCGTTGGGATGATGTGCCATTCCTGAACAAATCCTACCTGACCAAGCAGGGAAAAATAACCCGAACCGCCATTTTGTTGCTCGGCAAACCCGAATCCAAGCATTTTATTGAACCTGCTTTCCCTTTGATAACGTGGGTGCTGCGCGATGCTTCCAACATGGAGTTGGGGTATGAGCATTTTCACCTGCCTTTCCTGCTGGCATCGGATAAATTGTACGCCAAAATCAGGAACTTGAAATATGTTTACCTGCAAGACAACACCCTGTTCCCGACCGAGGTGGATCTGTATGACCCTTTCCTCATCCGGGAAACCTTGCACAACTGCATTGCGCATCAGGACTACGAATTGGGGCGACGGATAAATGTGGTGGAGTTTCCGAATGAGTTGATTTTCACGAATTCGGGTTCGTTCATTCCGGGTACGGTCGAGCAGGTGATAGAACGGGATTCGCCACCCGACCGATACAGAAATCCTTTTCTGGCAACCGCCATGACTAACCTGAACATGATTGAAATCCGGGGCGGTGGCATCCGAAAGATGTTCGACATTCAAAAACGGCGGTTTTTCCCCATGCCGGATTACGACTTTTCTGAACCTGAAACGGTCAAAGTGAAAATTTACGGGAAAATCATAGACGAAAACTACACCAAACTGCTCATCCACCGGGCAGACCTCGACTTGAAAACGGTCATCCTGTTGGACTGGGTGCAAAAAGGGAAATCAAACCTTTTGACAGAAAAACAAATCAGCGGTTTGAAGCTGGAAAAATTGATTGAGGGGCGAAAACCACACTTCTTTGTCTCTGCCAAAATCGCTCAATTGACCGATGAAAAAGTCAGATACACCCGAAACAGGGCGTTTGATAAGCAGTATTATATGGACATGATTGAAATGTTCCTGAAGCAGCACGATAGCGCGACCCGAAAGGAGGTGAATGACCTCATTTTGGATAAATTGCCGGAATTTTTAGATGCCCACCAAAGAGAAATAAAAGTACATAACCTACTTAGGGAAATGGTGAAAAATGGCCGCATTGAAAATGCTGGAAGCAAACGCAAGCCAAAATGGGTGAGCATAATACTCGATTGATATATTGATATTTTGTTGTTCGTTCTTGTAAAAATATCAATAAAATATCAAAACGAAAATCAATGAAAACACACTAAATGACTGATAATCAAAATTTTATTGTTTGTTAAAAGGTGTTTCATTATTTGATAATTAGCAATAAAACCATGTAAATATCAAAATCCTATGCCCACTCGCCTCCACACCGAAAAGGCTTTTGAAGAAGCCATCGAAGCCGCGCTGCTCTCCTCCCGAGATGGTCGGGACTGGCAAATGGGCTATCCAGCCAATTTCAGCAAGCCTTTGGCTTTGGATGAAAGCGTCCTGTTCGCCTTTCTGGAAGCGACACAGCCCGCCGAGTGGCAACGGCTTGAAGCCATCCACCGGGGCAACGCCCAAAAGAAATTTTTGGAGCGCTTGGACAAAGAATTGGCGACGGTGGGAATGCTCGATGTGCTGCGCAACGGCATCACCGACAACGGGGTGAGTTTCAAATTGGCCTATTTCAAACCCGCCCATAGCCTCAACCCCGAAACCGAACGGCTGTACCAACTCAACCGCCTGACCGTCACCCGCCAAGTAAAATACAGCCTGAAAAATGAAAATTCGTTGGACTTGCTTTTGAGCCTCAACGGGTTGCCGATTGCCACGGTGGAACTAAAAAACCAGTTCACGGCACAGGATGCCACCCATGCCCGCCGCCAATACATCGAAGACCGAGACCCCGCCGAACTGCTTTTCCAGTTCAAAAAACGGGCATTGGTTCATTTTGCGGTGGATACGGATGAAGTCTATTTCACCACGTTTTTGAACCGGGGCAAAACCCGATTTTTCCCCTTCAACAAAGGTTTTAATCGCGGGGCAGGCAATCCGCTCAACCCAAACGGCCACAAGACCGCCTACCTGTGGGAAGAAATCTTGCAGCGAGACAGTTGGCTCGACATTGTGGGACGGTTCATCCACCTGGAAACGGAAGTAAAAACCGAAGGGGGGAAAAAGAAAAAAGAAGAGCGCATCATTTTTCCCCGTTATCACCAATTGACCGCCGTCCGAGAACTCGAAGCCGATGCCAAGACAAACGGCGCGGGAAAAAACTACCTTATCCAGCATTCGGCAGGGAGCGGCAAAAGCAATTCTATCGCTTGGCTGTCCTATCGGCTTTACAGTCTTTGGGCAGACAATCAAAAGGTGTTCAATTCGGTGGTGGTCATTACCGACCGCCGGGTTTTGGACAGGCAATTGCAGGACACCATTTACCAGTTTGAACACAAAACGGGGGTGGTGCAAAAGATTGACCAAAACACCGGGCAGTTGCGGGATGCCCTCATTGAAGGGAGCAGCATCATTATCACCACGCTGCAAAAGTTTCCCTTCGTGCTGGAAAGTATCGAACGACTGGCAAAGGAAACAGGGGCAGACGTGGCTGCCACAAAAAGCAAAATCGCCCAAAACAAATACGCCGTCATCATTGACGAAGCCCACAGTTCGCAGAGCGGGGAAAGCACCAAGGAAATGAAGGGCATTTTGGGTGGCAAGAAATTGGAGGGCAAGGAAAACGAAAGACGAAGACGAAACGGACGGCGAAGACTTCATCCGGCAAGCCGTTTTAGACAGGGGCAAGCAACCGAACATCAGTTTTTTTGCGTTCACCGCTACCCCGAAGACAAAGACCCTGGAAGTGTTTGGGGAAAATGGCGAGGCACAGCAGCTCTACACCATGCGCCAAGCCATCGAAGAAGGGTTTATTTTGGACGTGCTGAAAAATTACATGACCTACCAGACCTTTTTCAAACTGTCCAAAGCCATCGAAGATGACCCGGAAGTGAACAAGCGAAAAGCAGGCAAGGCGATTGCCCGTTTTGTGTCGCTCCACCCATACAATCTGGCGCAGAAAACGGAAGTGATTGTCGAGCATTTCCGGCAAATCACCTCCAAGAAAATCGGCGGCAAGGCAAAGGCGATGGTCGTGACGGCTTCGCGGCTTCACGCCCTTCGGTACTATTTCGAGTTTAAAAAGTACCTGGAAGAAAAGGGGTACAGCCACATAAAACCTTTGGTGGCGTTTTCAGGCAAAATCGCTGATCCCGACCTGCCAAACAAAACCTACACCGAAGCAGAGTTAAACGGATTCGGAGAAAAGGAACTGCCGGAACGTTTCAAAACGGATGAATTCCAGTTGCTTTTGGTGGCCGACAAATACCAAACGGGCTTCGACCAACCCCTGCTCCACACGATGTATGTAGACAAAAAATTGTCAGGAGTGAAAGCCGTGCAGACCCTTTCCCGGCTGAACAGAATCCATGCGGGCAAGGATGATACGTTCGTGCTGGACTTCGCCAACGACCGGGAAGAAATCCTGGAAGCATTTAAGCCTTACTACGAACTGACTTCGATGGAAGCTCCTTCCGACCCAAACCGGCTATACGACTTGAAAAGGGAAATAGGACGGGCGCAAATCATTTGGCAATCCGAGGTTGACAACTTTTGCCGGGAATACTATTCCAAGCCTAATTTGCACCAAAACAAAATCCATGCTTTGATGAACGCCCATGTTGACCCGGCGGTGCAGCGGTTTGTGGCGCTGGAAGACGAAGAGGCGAAGGAAGACTTCAAAAACAGCGTAACGAGTTTCGTCAACGCTTATTCCTACCTGTCCCAAATCATGCCATTTGAAGATGATGAACTGGAAAAATTCTACACCTACTGCCGTTTTCTGCTGCTCAAACTGCCCAAAAAGAACCTGAATGACCGCTTCAAACTGAAAGACGAAGTTTCACTGGAATACTATCGCTTGCAGAAAATTAGCGAAGGCAGCCTTCTCTTAGAGCCATCGGCGGAATACAAATTGAAAGCGCCAACGGAAGCAGGTTTGCCGAAAGGGCAGGACGAATACACCCAACTATCCGAAATCATTCAAGTCCTGAACGAACGCTTTGGAACCAATTTCACCGAAGCCGAACGCTTCAACGTGGATCAAATCCGGCATGAAATGGCCAACGATGAAATTCTGATAAAACAGGCGTTAAACAATTCATTTGAAGTGTTCAAACAGGGAAGCAGCAAAGAAGTCTTCATCAGTAAAGCCATTGAGCGCCTGAACAAAAACCCGGAATTTTTTACCAAAATACTAACGGATGAACAGTTCGCCAGCGAACTGTTTGGTTTTCTTGTCAAACCTGTTTATCAGCAAATTGTGCAGTCTTTTCGCGACCAGGTTTAGGAGCGTGTCGTAAATAACTTATCGGTTTGCGCGGTGGCTTTTTCAATCATGCAGCGTTGATCGTCGGTCGCGTAGCTTAGGCTATGCCCCCCTTCTCGCGCCTTACCTGATGAAACGTAAGTTCGGCGTAGCCAAAAAATCCCCTCGCCCAATTCACGCAACTTATTTACGACACGCTCCTTAGCGCTTGTTCGAAAACTCATTCCTTGGCACCAGCCTAATCTATTATTTTGCATTTATTTTAATCAAATGATTAAAACACTTGACTAATACAAATTCCTGCCTTATCTTTGCCCCGGCTTTTAAACTCAATCCCCACAAATCAATACAGTGCCAATTATTTACAAAACATGGCTAAGCGAATCAAAGCAGCAGCAGATCTTTCCACCGAAGAAAAAATAAAGGAAGCCGCACGGAAGGTGTTCCAGCAAAAAGGTTATGCCGCCACACGGACGCGGGACATCGCAGAAGAAGCCGGCCTCAATCTTGCGCTGCTGAACTACTATTTCCGAAGCAAAGAAAAGTTGTTTGAATTAGTCATGGCCGAAAAAATACAAAAGCTTTTTAGCGTCGTTGCCGTGATCATGAACGATACCGAAAATGCCTTAGAGCATAAGGTGGAACTGATCGTGACGAATTATGTAGACATGCTGTTGGAGCACCCGGATTTACCCATTTTTGTGCTGAGTGAAATCCGAAACCACCCCCACCGGTTCCCCGGTGCTGTACCTATGGGCGAGCTGATGCGGAACTCCCGCTTCGTAGCGCAGTTGCGGGAGGAACGCCCCGACCTTCACCCCATGCAGCTCATTTTTAGCATATTAGGGATGACGGTGTTCCCTTTCATCGCTGGTCCGGTTTTTGAAGCAACGGGTGTTATTGACAAACCGGTATTTAACCGCATGATGGAAGCACGGAAAAAATTGATTCCGGTTTGGGTGAAAGCGATATTGGCATCGGGGTAAGGTAGAGAGAAGAGAGTAGAAGGTAGAGGGTAGGGGAATTAAATGGCTTAGGCTACCGAAGATTGGATTTTTGCCACTTGCTTTTTTTTACCCCAACCTTAATCAAATGATTAAAACGAAATTTTAAACTAACGTTTTGAAGCGATGAAAAGAATCCTGAGCCTGCTGATCGCAGGGCTAACCATGGCCGCATCGGCGCCTGCCCAAAGCCCGGCACCATTGACGATCGAAGCTTGCTACGCACTTGCCGTACAAAACTACCCGCTGACAAAACAACGGGAACTGATTGCGAAGAGCAAAGACTACGCTGTTGAAAATGCAGCCAAAGGGCGCTTGCCGCAAATCAGTTTCAGTGGGCAGTTAACGTACCAGTCGGAGGTTACGCAGATTCCGATCCAATTGCCCGGCCTTGATTTTCCAACGCCCGGCAAAGACCAGTACAAACTTTATGCAGAAGCCACCCAAACGCTCTATGATGGCGGGCTGATTCGCCAGCAGCAACAGACCCAGGAGGCTCGGGTCGCAGTGGAAGGGCAGCAGTTGGAGGTCGAATTGTATAAATTAAAAGATCGGGTCAACCAGTTGTTTTTCGGAACGCTGCTGCTTGACACGCAATTGGAACAAGTGGAACTGCTCAAAAAAGACCTTCAATCAGGCATCAATAAAACAGATGCCGCCATCAAAAACGGGGTCGCGCTACGGAGCAGTCTGGATATTTTAAAAGCCGAATTGCTGAAAGCAGATCAGCGCACAATCGAGTTGACCGCCACCCGCCAGGCTTATTCCGGCATGCTGGCGCTGTTGATTGCCCAAAATCCGGACGAAGCATTGGTGTTGGTTTCGCCCCCGCCTGTAGCCGTTTCGGAAGCGATCAATCGCCCCGAGTTGTTGTTGTACGATGTTCAAAACCAAAGCATTGCCTTGCAGTACAGCCTGCTGAACGCCCGCAACCGGCTCAAGGTCAGTTTGTTCCTTCAGACCGGCTTTGGGCGACCTGCGCTCAACTTGCTGAGCAATGATTTCGAACCCTATTTCATCGGCGGTCTGCGCGTGCAATACCCCTTGTCCTTCCTGTACACGCTCAAAAACGACAAAGCCCTGATTGACCTCAGTCGGGCGCAGGTCGGGCTTCAAAAAGAAACCTTTTTATTCAATACCCGCTTAGCGCTCCGGCAGCAAAACACTGAAATTACCAAGTTGGAATCCCTGCTTCGGACAGATGAGGAAATCATTGCCCTGCGGTTGGGGATTAAGAACACGACCTCGGTGCAATTAGAAAACGGTGTGGTCAATGTCAACGATTATTTGCGGGAAGTGAACGCCGAAGACCAGGCCAGGCAAAACAAACTCCTGCACGAAATTCAATTGCGGATGGCGCAATACCAACAAAAAACAACTACCGGTAATTAGTGTCTGTCTTTATAGTCCGATAGCTGCGTTATGCTTGACCCCAAAATTGGTCATTTACGCGAGTAGACTCCCGTTTTTTGGGTCTTCGCACGCCTTGCTCTCGAACTCTAAAGAATAGACACCGACTAAATGATTTATTCAATAACAGTAACGTGATGAAAAAAAGCACACTTTTTACCGGAATCGCCTTAATCCTGGCTTCCTGTAGTGAAAAGCAAACCTTTGATGCCTCCGGGACATTCGAAGCTGAAGAAACCATGGTCTCCGCTGAAGCGACGGGTCTGATCAAAGCGCTGCGCCTTGAAGAAGGGCAGGTGCTGAAAGCCGGGGAAAACATCGGCTACATTGACACGGTGCAACTCCACCTGAAAAAAAAGCAGGTAGAAGCGCAGATCAAAGCGATGGGAAGCCGTTTACCCGATATTTCAACGCAGACCGGTTTTTACAAGCAGCAATTAGCCGTTGCGCAAAGCCGCCTCAACAATTTACTGCACGAGCAACAACGCATTCAGAACCTCGTCAAAGCAGACGCCGCCACGGCCAAACAATTGGACGATGTGAATGCCTTAGTTGACGAAACCCGCAAGCAATTGGACGTCATTCGCAAGCAGGATGCCGCGCAGGTTTCGGTACTTAAAACGCAAACTGCCGGGCTGCGCAGCGATGTGTTGCCGCTGTATGTGCAGATCGAACAACTCAACGACCAATTGGCAAAAAGCTATGTCATAAATCCGGTTGACGGCACCGTGCTGACCCAATTTGCGGAAGCCAACGAAATGGCGGCAGCGGGAAAAGCGCTTTATAAAATTGCGGATCTGACGAAAATGACGTTGCGGGCTTATGCCACCGGCGATCAGTTTTCCAGCATAAAACTCAATCAGGTGGTGGAAGTGCTGGTGGATGAAGGCACCGATCAGTACAAAACCTACCCCGGCGTCGTCGAATGGATCAGCGACAAAGCTGAGTTCACCCCGAAAACCATCCAGACAAAATCGGAGCGCGCCAACTTGGTTTATGCGGTGAAAATTGGCGTCAAAAACGACGGCTTCCTGAAAATCGGTATGTACGGAGAAGTAAAATTTTAAGCGATGCAGGCAATTACATTAAATGGCCTCACGAAGGTCTACGGGAAAGAAAAAACCGTCGCGGTTAACAAAGTTTCGTTTTCGGTGGAACAGGGCGAATTGTTTGGCCTGATCGGGCCGGACGGCGCGGGCAAAACCAGTGTTTTTCGCATGCTGACCACTGTGTTGTTGCCCGATGGCGGAAGCGCAACGGTGAATGGATTTGACGTGGTGAAAGATTACAAACAAATCCGGAATTCAGTAGGGTATATGCCCGGAAAATTTTCGCTGTACCCAGACCTGAGCATCGAAGAAAACCTCAATTTTTTTGCGACGGTTTTCAACACAACGGTGGAGGAAAACTACCATTTGATCCGGGATATTTACGTGCAGATCGAACCGTTCAAAAAACGCCGGGCGGGGAAGTTATCGGGCGGCATGAAGCAAAAATTGGCTTTGTGCTGCGCCCTGATCCACAAGCCTACTGTGCTGTTTTTGGACGAACCCACGACCGGCGTAGACCCGGTTTCGAGAAAAGAATTCTGGGAAATGCTGAAGCGCCTGAAAGCGCAAAACATCACCATCATCGTTTCCACGCCTTATATGGACGAAGCCGCTTTGTGCGACCGCATCGCGCTGATGCAGGACGGGAAAATTTTGTCTATTGACACGCCTGCAAACATCGTCAGCAATTACCCCGACCAGCTTTTTGCCGTAAAGGCCGATCACATGTACGCGTTGCTGGAAAGCGCAGCCCGGTATGAAAAAAGGATCAACAGCTATGCGTTTGGAGAATACGCCCACGTGGCTGTGCCAGCGGGTGGGGATCTGGAAGCCGGGGCAGCCGCGTTAAGATCCTCGTTGGAAAACGCAGGATTGAAAGGCGTGGAGGTGTACCCGACCATGCCAACCATTGAAGATTGCTTCATCAAACTGACGGTAGACCGTCCCGCGCAGGCCTTAAATTGAAGTCACATGAACCACGACCCGGCAAGTAACAAAAAGGAAATTTCCATAAAAGCAGACCAACTGACCAAACGGTATGGCGACTTTATTGCGGCCAACGCGCTCAGCTTTGAAGTGTATAAAGGTGAAATTTTCGGCTTCCTCGGCGCCAACGGCGCGGGCAAAACCACGGCGATGCGTATGCTTTGCGGGTTGTCAACTCCTTCTTCGGGCAGCGCGACGATCGCCGGTTTTGATGTGTATAAACAAACAGAGCAAATCAAAAAGAATATTGGCTACATGAGCCAGAAATTTTCGCTGTACGAAGACCTGACGGTACTGGAAAACATTCGGTTTTACGGCGGGATCTACGGCCTCCCCAGAAACGAACTCAAAGAAAAAAGTACGGCCCTGATTGACCGGCTGGGTTTGCAGGGCGAAGCCAATAAATTGGTGGCCTCATTGCCCCTCGGCTGGAAGCAAAAATTAGCTTTTTCCGTAGCCGTGCTGCATCAACCCCAGATTGTATTCCTCGATGAACCGACGGGCGGGGTAGACCCGGTGACGCGCAGGCAGTTCTGGGATTTAATCTACCAGGCTGCCGATCAGGGCGTCACGATTTTTGTAACGACCCACTACATGGATGAGGCTGAATACTGCAACCGGATTTCGATTATGGTGGACGGGCGCATCGCCGCATTAGATACGCCGCATCGGCTGAAAGAACAATTTCAGGTTGGTTCGATGGATGAGGTATTTTATCAATTGGCCCGTGAGGCAAAAAGGGTCGAAGTGTAGTGTCTGTCTTTAGCGTCCGATAGCTGCGTTATGCGAAGGCCGGAAAATCCTCATTTACGCGAGTAAACTCCGGTTTTCCGGCCTTCGGAAGAATTGCTCTTGAACACTAAAGCTCAGACACCGGCCTAATAGACAGCGGATTGGATAAATATTAAAAAATGACACAATTCATCACCTTCATCAAAAAAGAATTTTACCACGTGCTGCGCGACAGAAAAACCCTGTTGATCCTGTTTGGCATGCCGGTGGTGCAAATATTGATTTTTGGTTTCGCGCTGACGAACGAGGTCAAAAACTCCAAAATTGTCATCGTGGATGAAGCCAAAGACGAAGCCTCGGCGGAAATCATCGGCAAAATTGAAGCGAGCCGGTATTTTGAAATTGAAAAAGTAGTCGCCAACCGGCAGCAAATTGAAGCGGTTTTTAAGGAAGGGAAAGTCAAAGTAGCCCTGCTCTTTCCTGCAAATTTCAGCAAAGATTTGCAACACCAGAACAAAGCGCAGGTGCAGATCATTGCCGATGCTACCGACCCCAACAATGCGACGGCCCTGACCAATTATCTCTCGGCCATCATCCAGGATTACCAGTCGGGATTGAATCAAACGCGGGCTGTTCCGTACCGCATTGTGCCCGAAACGAGGATGTTGTACAACCCGCAGTTGAAAGGTGCCCATAATTTTGTGCCCGGTGTGATGGCGATGGTGTTGATGCTGGTTTGCGTGATGATGACGGCCATTTCCATTGTCAAAGAAAAAGAAACGGGCACGATGGAAGTCTTATTGGTTTCGCCGTTTAAACCCGTCCTCGTTATTCTTTCAAAAGCCATTCCCTACCTGATTCTGTCGCTGTTTAATGTGGGTTCTATTCTGCTGTTGAGCGTTTTTGTGCTGGATTTGCCCATCAACGGCAGCCTGCTCCTGCTTTTGGCCGAAAGCACCCTGTTCATCATCACCTGCCTGACCCTGGGGATTTTTATTTCCATTAAAACGGCATCCCAACAGACGGCCATGCTGATTTCGCTGATGGGGATGTTGTTGCCGACCATGCTGTTCAGCGGGTTCATGTTTCCCATTGAAAACATGCCGTTTCCGCTGCAAGTCATCAGCAATATTATTCCCGCAAAGTGGTACTACATCATTGTCAAAGCCATCATGATCAAGGGGTTAGGGTTTGAGGCCATTTGGAAAGAGACCCTGATTTTGTTGGGCATTACGCTTTTTCTGTTTGCAATCAGTTTAAAAAGCTTCAAAATCCGACTGGCATGAGAACGATTTTATTTTTGCTGCAAAAAGAATTTCGGCAAATTTTTCGGAATAAAAGCATTCTTGCGATTATCCTGGTGATGCCGGTCATGCAACTCATCATTATGCCCTTAGCCGCTGATTATGAGGTGAAAAACATCAATTTAGTTGTGGTAGATCACGACCATTCCACGTATTCCCGGCAGTTGATTTCCAAAATTACGGCTTCCGGGTATTTCAGGCTCACCGATTATTCCGCTTCTTTCAAAGAGGCGATGCAGTACATTGAATCCGACCAGGCCGACCTCGTTCTTGAAATTCCCCACGGGTTTGAAAAGGATTTAATTCGGGAAGACGAGCAGCAACTTTTCATTGCCGTAAATGCCATCAACGGCACCAAAGCAAACCTTGGCGGCGCGTACATCGGCCAGATTATCCGGGCTTTCAACCAGGATATTCGTTTGGAATTGTTGCAGCCGGGGCGGATCAACCCTTTACCAACCGTCGAAATTGCATCCTCGAACTGGTTCAACCCCCTGATGAATTACCGGGTATTTATGGTGCCGGGTATTTTAGCGATTTTAGTCACCATGGTGGGCGGGTTCCTCACTGCTTTGAACATCGTACGGGAAAAAGAAGTCGGCACGATCGAACAAATCAATGTGACGCCCATCAGAAAACACCATTTCATTTTGGGAAAACTCATTCCGTTTTGGATACTCGGCAACGTGGTTTTTTCGATCGGCCTGCTCGTTTCCTGGTTGATCTATGGCATTGTACCGCTGGGCAGTCTTGGGGTTTTATACAGTTTTGTGACGGTATACCTGCTGGCGGTTATGGGGCTTGGACTTTTGGTTTCCACCTTTTGCGAAACCCAGCAACAAGCCATGTTCATTATGTTCTTTTTGATGATGATTTTTATTTTAATGGGCGGGTTGTTCACGCCCATCGAAAGCATGCCGGACTGGGCCAGAGGCGTCGCTGCGTTTAACCCGGTCAGTTATTTGATCAGCGTCATGCGCTTGGTCATCCTCAAAGGAAGCGGCTTCCGGGACATCCTGCCGCATTTGGGCATCATCGCCTGTTTTGCCGTTGTGCTGAATACCTGGGCGATTTTGAATTATAAGAAAACGACGTGAGGTGGCTGTCGAAGGTGGATGGCACCAGAAAGCCGAAGCGATACGAATCTCCGACGATTTCATAGTTGTAGGTGCCGTTGTTGGCGGCGTCATTATTCGTGAGGAAGTTGTTGTTTGAACCATCAATCACCAGATAACCCGTGGTGAAATTATTGTTGGAAACATTGTTGCGCACACTCCAGTTCATAGCCGAATATTGAGCGCCGATCGAAGTGCCATCCGGCAGTAAATAAGAACCAGGAGGTGCCATACGCTTCACAGGAAACAATGTCAGAAATAGGGTAGCTATTTAGCAGCTGCCTGCTGCGGCTGCTAAATAGCTACCCTATTTTTTATGTAAAATTGATTTGGATTTTTTAGTTTTACATTTGTTTTTTGCTTTGGATTTTTAATAATAGCATGTATTTAGCCAGATTAATTGGCGCAGAATTAGAAATTTGGCGCTTGTCGGCTCAACGCAAGCCCCTGATGTTGCGAGGTGCCAGACAGGTGGGGAAATCCTCGGCGGTGCGTCAACTTGCCCAAAAGTTTACTCATTTTATTGAAATTAATTTTGATGAACAGTCTTCGTATAACAAGATCTTTGAGCAATATACGGATGTAAGTGAAATTTGTGAATTGATTGCTGCAACCTCCAATACGCCCATAATAGCTGGAAAGACTTTGCTGTTTTTGGATGAAATTCAGACCTGTATTCCTGCGATTTCATCCCTGCGCTATTTTTACGAAAAACTGCCTGATTTACATGTAGTTACAGCAGGTTCTTTGCTGGAATTTGCACTGGAAGACCTGCCCTCTTTCGGCGTAGGTCGCATTCGGTCGCTTTTTATGTACCCTTTTTGTTTTGTGGAATCTTTAATGGCTTATCAGGAAGAACTTTTGCTAAAAACTTTGGAAAAGGCTACCCCTGAAAAGCCATTGCCGGAGGTATTACACGACAAGCTCAAACACTACCTGAAACGGTTTCTGGTCATTGGCGGTATGCCGGAAGTTGTGAGCGCCTATGTGGTGAATAATGATATTCTTGAAGCGCAGCGGGTACTGGACGATCTGATGGTGTCGTTGGAAAGCGATTTTGCCAAATACAAACAACGGGTTGCTACCGCCCGGATTCGAGAGGTATTCAATAGTGTGGTGCGTCAAATCGGTTCAAAATTTTCCTATTCTTATCCAAATGCAACCCTAAACAATGCCCAGATCAAGGAAGTGCTCGAATTACTCAAAATGGCAGGTCTGATTTATCAGGTGACTCATACCACTGCTAATGGTATCCCCATCGGGGCCGAAGTCAACCTAAAATTCCGCAAATATTTGCTTTTCGACACGGGCATTGCACAAAGCATTCTGGGCCTGTCCATCGGCGACCTGCTGATTGGAGATGATTTTCAGACCATCAATAAAGGCGCAATCGCTGAGTTACACGTCGGTCTCGAATTACTCAAACACAATTCGCCGTATCAACCCGGCGCGCTCTACTATTGGCAAAGAGCATCGCGAAACAGCCAGGCGGAAGTGGATTATGTCGTTCAATTGCAAACCGAAATTGTACCTGTAGAAGTGAAAGCCAATACCAAAGGTGCCATGCAGAGCATGTATCTGTTTCTGGAGGAGAAAAAACGTCCTAAAGGCGTCCGGTTTTCGCTTGAAAACTTTTCCAGCATGAATCAAATAGTTGTTTACCCGCTTTATGCGGTTCGGAATATGCTGACGAGGGTGGGTTTTTAATCAGTTTGTTGCCTCCATAGGTTGAGGTTCTCCATCCCTGCAATTGCAAAAACGGCTTTTGAATTTGCGGGGACGTCCAGGCGTAATTCAGCCAGACCGGGGTCTTGCCTTCTACGCAAATGATGGCTCGCTCGGAGGGGCTTTGTTGCATGTAACAACGTCGTGGCGTTATGTTAAATAATTGCAGGCTTTTCACCCCAACCACCTCCAAATCTTTTTCCAGATCCTTTTCCCCGGACTTTCTTCCACCAGGTTTGGCTGCGCCAGCTCCCAGAGCAGGTATTTGATTTTGTGCTGAACCAGCTCCCAGGTTTCCAATTCAATAACGTCGTCAACGTATTGTTTTTTGGCGAGCTTATATTGCGCCTGCATCAGGATCGTGTGATCTCCGAAGGCATCGCACAGGGCAAGGGCTTGATCTATTTCGTGGCGGTCTATCAAAAGTTGGAGTTGTGGGTGGATGGAAACAGGCAGTTCCGGCGTCTTGGTTTGCTTCATCGCCTCCAGCTCAAGCACGGCTCGATACAGTTGTAACTGCGTCCGGCTCCAGGTTTCAGCATCTGTGAGGTCTTGAAGGTCTTGTTTTCTAGCTGTCTCAAAGCTGTTCGCCAGGGTTTCAGCTTCAGGCCAGGCACACTCTCGAAGCAGCTGAACCACCTCATTGGTATTGCCCAACCGCATGTGCTGCCGGATCAAAAATGTTATCCTGTCTTTTGAGCCTTCATCCGCTGCCATATCCTTCGCTTGTATTGGAGGAAAATCCTCCGATACAAATATGCGATTCACAATGGTTCCAGACCCGGATGAATGGGATTCGGTTGAAAAGCGATGATATTCGGTAGGATGGCCCAGGCTGAAATAGGTTAATTGATAAATACGTATTGTAATAATAGTTTGTGGTTTACGAATTCAATCCATGATCCACCCTGAGATTTTTTGTTCGGTTTCTAAAAAACACCCGGAATCCGAAGCACAACCCGCATGCCTTCCACCCGGCCATCGGGGGCAAGTATATTTTCGCGCAACAACGCGGTCTGATCAGACTGCCCGACTAAGATATCCAATCGGTGTTGGGTAAGCATCATTCCCACGGATTTGTAGCCGGTGGAATCCGCCTGGCGATTGGCTGCATCGAAGCCGGGGCCATTGTCTTCCACGGTGACGCGCAGGGTTTGCCCTTCCCGGGCAAATCGGATGACGACCTGCCCGCCTGCCGCTTTGTTTTTCATACCGTGCAAAAGGGCATTCTCCACAAAAGGTTGCACCAGCATCGGTGGCAGGAAAAGGTCTTCTGGATTAAGTTCCGGGCTTACTTCAATCACGTAGGTAAATTTTCCGCGAAAGCGCAATTGTTCAAGCACTAAGTAGTTTTCCAGCATGTCTATTTCTTCCTGAAGGCTATGCCTGCCATCCACCGAACCGTGCAGCGCCAAACGCACCAATCGTGCGAACCGCGAAAGGTAGCGCGTTGCGGAAGCGGCATCGTTTTCAGAAATAAAATGCTGGATGCTGCCCAGGCAATTGAAAATGAAGTGGGGATTCATTTGCGCCCGGAGCGCCGCCGATTCGAGGTCGCGGATTTTATTGCGAACCGCGGCATCCTGGTGGGCTTTGTGCAGGCGGTTGCGGTACCAAAGCCCCAGACTACCTGCAAAAACCAAGGCCATAATGGTCCAAAACCAGCCGGTTTGCCACCAGGCAGCCCGAATTTCGAAAGTCCAGCGGGTAGGCGCACTCCACTGCCCGCCTTCGTTTTGAGCCTGCACTTCAAAGGTATACCCTCCCGGCGAAAGGTTGGCAAAATTTACTTCCCGGTTGTTGGAATAAACAAAAACCGTATCTGCCCCCAACAAACGATAGCGGTAAGGAATGTCGCCTTCAGAGCGGTAGTGTAGGGCAAAAAACCGAATAATGAGGTTGTTTTCAATGTGTGTCAGACGCAAGCCAGTCGTAAAAATAGCCTCTTTGTTGTTGACCAGCAATTTTTCCAGAATTGGTGCCGGCATAGGAAAGGCATCTGGTAACTCCCCGAAACAGGCCAACCCCTTATTTGTTGCAACCCAGATTTTCCCGGCAAGGGTAGTGACGTCGTTGACCTGGTTGGAAGGCAGCCCTTCTTTGATGCTGATGGTTTCGATGTTCCAACTACCGTCACCACGACGGGTCAAGCGGTTCAAACCGGTGTTGGAACAAGCAAAAACAGGGCCTTCCGGGCTACAGTATATTTTAGTGATAAAATCAGAGCTTAAGCCGTTTTGACGGGTGAGGTGGGTGAGGTTTCCCTGCTTATCTCTAATCAGTAGTCCTGCACCCCTCAGGCTGATCACCATGCTTTCATCGGGCAGCATTTCGGCGTTGCGCGGCTGAAATTGCATCGCCGGATGGTCGAACGAGGGCAGTTCGTAGGCTCCATTGCGCCAAATCCGCAGGCCGTCCGCTGTAGTTACCCAAAGCCTTCCGTCGCCATCTGGGGTAATGGAAAAAGTTCGTGGAGGAATCATCAGATTCTCTTTTTTTCCAAAATACTCCGTTATGCCTTTTTTGGGGTCAACTTTATGAAAACCATAGGTCGAACTGACCCAAAGCGCTTTTCCGGAAGGATCCGGGGTGATTTTTTTTGCAGGCACATCCATCATTCTGTTAAGCCCAGGATCAAATCGGGAAGCCAGCCTCCATTGGTTGTCATCCATAAAGCAGAGCCTGTCGCTGCACCACAGCTTCTGATTAACCCGGTCGAAAAAAATAGCCTCTACCCCTCTGGAAACGAGTGGCGGATTTGGCAAATGTTTCAATTCCCCGCGATCCTGGCGGAGGGTGACAATGCCAACCGGGCGCAAGCCTGCAAAAATGGTTTTTTTCCCGTCATTTGTTAAGCAGGTAACATCGCTGGAAGCCAATCCTGTATTCGCATCAAAAACATCCAGTTCAGGATTTTTGCAGTAAAAAACCCCTGCATGATGCGTGGTGGCCCACCATCCCCCTTCCCGGTCAATATATACATCGGTAACGAAGTGCCCTGGCAACAGATTTCGGTATTCCCCCCTGCGCAAATGTGCCAAAGAAGCGAAATGAAACAACCCGCCGTTTTTACCACCATGAGAAGCAATTAAAATTCCGCCATCCTTTGTTTCAAGAATTTTTTCTGCAAGCATATTGACAGGCACCTGCCAGATAATCCGATCGCTTCGAATAAGGTAAAAAACATACTCGTTGCTAAAAATAAAATCGCCATTAATCAATTGCCAGATACCCCTTCCTGGCAATTGAAGCATTTTATTGACAAATACCCGCCCCTCCCGGATGGCTTTTTCATTTTTCCATTGTACAACCTCCAACGGCAGAGCCGAGGAGCGCGTCGCCTTAAGGGAGGTCGTTTTTGAATTTTGTGTAGTGTAAACAAGCTTGTGGCCAATTTTTGAATAAAGGAAACAATCCTGATCAGAACCCCGCACCACCCGATGGCTGCCGTCTTTTTTGATGACCAGAAAACCAAGACCCGTTAGTCCCAGCCACACCGAACCGTCCTCCGCAATTGCCATTTGTTCAATCTGCCTGAAAACATCCCGGTAACCGGCAACAATTGAATTGTATTTCCAGGCCTGTATCGTGTCGTTTTCAACAAACCAAACAGACGCATCTAAGCGGGCAAACCAGATTTTACCAGTTTTATCTGTCGTCGGCACAAAAGCTTCGCTCCCCCGCATGGCGCTGGTATCCACCGGCTGAATGAATTCGTAGCCATTGAAATGGCAAATCCCCTGATCCGTCACGAACCATAGGTATCCGTGGCTATCTTCCACCATATCGTAAACCACATTGCCCGACAAACCCTGTTCAGTCGTATAATTATGCCAGGACAGCCGTTGGGCAGATACCGGCTCATCCCCAAACACAAGGAACAACAACAAACTTATTTTTACACATAAAAACCGAGGCATGGGCACGGCATTAAAAAGCAAGGAATCCTAAGAGCTTGTCTATGAATTTCTCATGCTCGCTCTATCATAAAATCATAGACAAGCTCTAAATTTGAGAAAAAAAATGCGATTCGGTCGAAAAAAAATTATATTCGGCAAGCCGAAGACGAATAAAACAGACAAACACAAAAAACGGACGAACACAATATGGATTTCCGCATCACAATTGTTGACGACGAACCCGCTGCCCGCGACGCCCTCCGCAATTTGTTGCAAGCAAATTGCCCCGGCGTTGTGGTAACCGGAGAAGCAAGCGGTGTTGGAGAAGCGGAACTTCTGCTAAAGGAAAGCAACACCGATTTGCTGCTGCTGGATGTAGAAATGGAAGACGGCACCGGGTTTGATTTGCTCGACCGGATTTCAAAACTCCAGTTCAACGTCGTTTTTACGACGGCTCACGACGATTTTGCCATCCGGGCTTTCCGCTACAACGCGATTGATTACCTGCTCAAACCCGTTGATCCCGACGAACTTGTTGCAGCCGTTCACAAAGCGCAACAAACGCTCAACTACGAAGTGCTGGAGCAACAAATTGCCAGTTTGCTGAAGACGACGGCTGAAAAGGTATTCGACCGCATCCTCCTTCACACCGGCAACGGGCCGGTTTTTGCGCAAACCAACGACATTACCCGCATTGAAAGCTACGGCAATTACACTTTTGTTTTTTTGCCTGGCGGCGAACGTTATCTGGTTTCCCGAAACCTGAAAGAGTTTGAAGAAATGCTGCCTATGCCGCTGTTTTTCCGGCTGCACCAGTCACATTTGATCAATATGGCCTTTGTTGAAAAATTCCTGAAAGAAGATGGCGGGTATGCCGTGATGAACGATGGCGCAAAAATTCCGGTTTCAAGGCGGCGGAAAGATGCATTTTTGGAGGCGCTGCTGAGGTAAGCTGCCAACTTTCACGATCCCTTTAATTTACGTGCTACCAGCAATCCGTCCCGCAACGGCAACAACAACTGTTCCACCCTCGGATCTGCTTCCACTTTGCAGTTGAACGCATGCAACGCAGCGGCATCCGGGTCGTTTTCGGGCGTCAGCACTTTTCCGTCCCAGAGGATATTGTCGGCAAGGAGCAGGCCGCCCGGGTTAATTTTATCAATGACCATATCGTAAAAATGGGCGTATTCCTGCTTAGATGCGTCTATGAATACCAGATCAAAGGTCGTTTGCAGCGTCGGCACAATGTCCTGCGCCCGGCCAATATGGAGGTGAATCTGTTCTGAAAAGCCAGCTTTATCGATGTATTTTCGGATGAGGTATTCCAATTCCGGGTTCACTTCGATGGTGTGCAATACGCCGTTTGGGGCCAGCCCCATTGCTAAACAGATCGCGCTGTACCCCGTAAACGTGCCGATTTCCAGGATGGCTTTCGGGTGGATCATTTTGCTAAAAAAAGCGAGCAACTGCCCTTGTAATCGCCCCGAAAGCATTTGTGGCGACAGGGTTTTGAGGTGGGTTTCCCGCTCTAATTCGGCCAACACCTCGGGCAACGGACTGGTGTGCGCCTCGCAGTATTCGTGTATTTGTTTTGAGAAACGGTACATTTTGCTTTGTTTTTTCAACTAATCCTCCCCCACCCCTTGTGCTGCTTCTGCTTCTCCAATTCTTGCCTCAACACCACATGGTGCGGTTTTTGCAACACAGGATCGTCGTCCAGAATGCGGTCGGCAATTTCGCGGGCAGTTTGCAGGATACGACCGTCGCGAGCCAGATCGGCGATGTGCAGGTTCAAAATGCCGCTTTGCTGCGTACCTTCCAGATCGCCGGGACCGCGCAGGCGCAGATCGGCCTCTGCAATTTCAAACCCATTGTTGGTGCGCACCATCGTTTGGATGCGTTCGCGGCCTTCGTGGCTGATTTTAAAATCGGTCATCAGCAGGCAATAGGACTGCTCTGCACCGCGCCCTACGCGTCCGCGCAACTGGTGCAATTGCGACAAGCCGAAACGCTCGGTATTTTCGATGACCATCACACTGGCATTGGGCACGTTTACCCCGACTTCGATGACCGTCGTCGCTACCATAATTTGCGTCTGGCCGCTCACAAAACGCTGCATTTCAAAATCTTTATCGGCGGCTTTCATGCGCCCGTGCAAGATGCTGATCTGGTAATCTGGTGCAGGAAATTCGCGCGACAATGCCTCGTAGCCTTCCTGCAGGTTTTTTAAATCTAACTTTTCCGACTCTTGAATCAGCGGAAACACCACATAAATCTGTCGGCCTTTGGCGATTTCATCGCGGATGAAGCCGTTCACACTCATTCGGTGGTTTTCGGTGCGGTGTTTGGTCACGATGTCTTTTCGGCCGGGCGGCAATTCGTCAATCACGGACACATCCAGATCGCCGTACAGCGTCATCGCCAGGGTGCGCGGAATGGGCGTGGCAGTCATCACCAGCACGTGCGGCGGCCAGGGATTGCCTTTTTTCCAGAGCTTGGCGCGTTGTGCGACCCCAAAGCGGTGTTGCTCATCGGTGATGGCCAACCCGAGGCGCTTGAATTGTACAGGATCTTCAATCAGCGCGTGCGTGCCAATGAGGATATGAATTTCGCCCGCAGCCAAAGCGTCTAAAATTGCCTGCCGCTTTTTGCCTTTCACCGTGCCGGAAAGGAATTCTACCCGCACATCCATGTCCTCTAAGTAGGCGCTGACCGACAAAAAGTGTTGTTGTGCCAGGATTTCAGTAGGCGCCATCATGCAAGCCTGGAAACCATTGTCTAAGGCCATGAGCATCGCCATGAGCGCCACGATGGTTTTGCCGCTGCCGACGTCGCCCTGGATGAGGCGGTTGGTTTGTTTGCCCAGCGCAAAATCGCGGCGGATTTCTTTCAGCACGCGTTTTTGTGCGCCGGTGAGTTCAAATGGCAGTTTTTCGGCGTAAAAGCGGTTGAAATAGTCGCCGATTTTATCAAACACATAACTTTTTACCTCGTCTTTCCGGCGGCGCTTTTGTTGCAGCAGCCGCAATTGCAGGAAAAACAATTCCTCAAATTTGAGGCGGTTGCGCGCGGCGTCCAATTCTTCCTGGGTTTTTGGGAAATGGATGCCACGGAGGGCTTCGTAGCGCGAAGGGAAATGTAGTTTTTCGACTAAATAAGTCGGCAGCGTTTCCGGCAGGTCGCCGGGCTGGAGCTTTTCAAATAAACTTTGCAGCAAGCGCCGCAGCGCTTTGGCGTCCAAGTTTCGGGCGTTCAGTTTT
Organism: Chitinophagales bacterium; assembly: GCA_038323375.1. Classification (GTDB taxonomy): domain Bacteria; phylum Bacteroidota; class Bacteroidia; order Chitinophagales; family Saprospiraceae; genus JABWAJ01. The sequence continues at coordinate 8,159 of JBBQGV010000071.1, read as the reverse complement.
TCCGTTCCGGGGTACACCGGGGCAAAAACCGGGGCGCGTTCTAAGTTTTCGGGCGTGGCCACTTCCATTTCCGGGTGCGGGATGCTGAGCATGTTGCCGTAGGCGTTGATCCTGCCGTAAGCCACATATTCCGTGCCCACCACCAGCGCTTTTTCCAGCCAGTGGATGCTGGTAAACCAGACGAGATCCATTACCCCGCTGTCGTCTCGAAACTGCCCGACCAAGCGCTTTTTTGGGCCTTCCCCCATCACAGACAGGCGGCGCAGCACCCCTTTGAGCTGCACGTTGCCGCTGTCTTCGTTCAGTTCGCAGATGCGATGAAACTTGGTTTTGTCTACATAGCGGTAGGGATAATGCTGCAACAGATCGCCAAAGGTGAACAAGCGCAATTCCTTTTTCAGCAATTCGCCTTTCGCCGGCCCCACGCCTTTCAGGAATTCAACGGGCGTTTCCAGGATGTCTTTGCGGATCGTTTCCATGGGTGCAAGATCGGGAAAATTGGGGGAAAAGGGTTTACTGATTAGGAAGACTTTGATGTTTTTTGAATTGTGCACATTTTTCTCTATTTTCGTATGGCTCCTTTATCTAAATTAGAAATAACTGGGTCTAATTAGTGTCTGTCTTTATAGTCCGATAGCTGCGTTATGCTCGGCTCCAAAAGCGTCATTTACGCGAATAAACTCCGATTTTAGACCTTTGCCTGCCTTGCTCTCGAACTCTAAAGAGCAGACACGGACTAAATGGACAGACACTAATTATACAGCCACATTGCATGTTCCTTTGCGGGAACTCAATCCGGATGCGCTTCGCGACTTGCAAGAAAAATACCCGGGGGCAGAAGTCAGCGTAACACTGGGTAAAGAAGACGCGTTTCGCAGAATGGCAGAAAATGAGTTCTGGAAAATCATCAATACCCTTGACTGGAGCAAAGAAACGCAAGGAGACTCGGCAGTCATTACTCCTGCTATTGATCGCCTTTCGGCACTTCCGATCCCCCACTTGTATGATTTCAAAAACATCCTGTCAGGAAAATTATTTTGGCTCAACACCTTACACCACGCCTAAAATATTGGAGAAGATGCTTGGCAAGCGGATAAGTATTTTTCTGCGAATAATTTTTTATACGCACGTTGCTGCGTCGTGGCCAATGGAAAAGCATATTATGAGCAAGTGTTGAAAAACCCTGAAGATATGCCCAAAGAGGTCACCTTCGAAGTCCTCCTCCGAATTCCGGGAGAGGCGTAAAAAAAAAGACTGGAAAAAGATTGGTTTTTATGACCACCTATAATTACGAAACCTACAGCAATCGCGATGCGATTTTCTGAAAGTATAATGCCGGAAGATCTTAGATCACAAAAAACATTTCTGACAGACATCCTGGTAGAAGACGGGGCACATGTTGACGAAAACACCTCCTTAGCAACTATCACCGTAGCCGGCCGAAGAGCAACCTTGATTTCCAGCACAAGCGATAAAATTACTTTCTACAAATTTCCGGAAGAGGAGCTTAGGTTTGGAGACTACATTGCTAAATTTGAAGCAGAAAAATAAACGCAACTCCTGAATAAAATTGGAAAATTAAATGGGTATTTCTTCTTGCCGTGCTGGCTTCCTTAGTTATATCTTATCCAATTAACAACTACATGATTGACGATAGCTGATGCGGCACATCATCCATCGTCAATTATGTAATCGTCAATCATCAATGCGCGCTTACAACGCCCAACTTCTCCCGTCTTTCACCTCCGCCAGCGGATAACAGCCGACGTATTTGCCCGGAACCGGGTCGTAGTTCAGGATGTTCATCGCCACTTCTTTGGAGGAGAAATACCCGGCGATCGTCATTTCCTTGAATTTCAGGATAAACGGCAGTTTTTCTGCGAGCTCTACCCGGGTCAGGGGCTTCACCATGGCGCGGGCAGCTACATCTAATTTGTTCATAAACGCCAATTGCTGCTCCTCGTCGCACTGAAGGAACGGCTTGCCATATTCGCGCTGGCAATCCGCTTCAAATTGCGCAAAGCCATCCTTGAATTTCTGCTGCCCTTTTTCGTCGGTGCATTCGGCCAGCGCAACGTCTATGAACTCATGTACAAAGACATCTGTGGCACCCGGCGAACTCTTGGTGTAAGGTAGGATTTGTTCGGACATAGCCGCCGCCGTCAGCCCCTGCTCTTTGGTGAAAAACATCGGTTGCCACTTGCTCAAGTCCACCTTCTGGCGCGCCGAGCAACCCTGCATCAGCGCAGTGAGCACCGAACCGGAGACCGCATAACCGGTGATGAGGGCAGTCGCCTTGATTACTTCTCTTCTGGTCATTTTTATTTGCTTGAGCGCAGGATTTTCTTAAAAACGCTGCGCAATGATTCAATAAACAGACGTCAGCCCATCTAAAATCTAACGTCTAAAATCTCACAGCTTTAAAATTACAGATTCCCTTTTTTTAACTCCTCCACGGCGTGGTTGGCGGCGCGCGCCGTCAAAGCCATATAGGTGAGTGAAGGGTTCTGGCAGGCCGAAGACGTCATACACGAACCGTCCGTCACATAAACATTGGTCGCCGCGTGTACCTGGTTCCAGCCGTTCAACACCGACGATTTCGGGTCGCGGCCCATGCGGGCAGTGCCCATCTCGTGGATGGCCAAACCCGGCCAGGAACCATCGTCGAAAACCTTGATGTCTTTGAATCCGGAAGCTTCCAGCATTTCAGCAGCTGCAATTTTGACGTCTTCGCGCATCGCCATTTCGTTGGCTTTGAACTCGGCATCAATAGTCAGCGTGGGCTGTCCCCATTTGTCGCGCAGCTCCTGGTTCAGCGTCACCTGGTTGTCTTCGTAAGGCAGGCATTCGCCAAAGCCATTGATGCCCATTTTCCAGGGACCGGGCTCGAGAAGGGCCTCTTTCAGGTCTTTACCCAGTGCCATGTCGAGTTCTTTGATGCCGCGCATCCAGTTTTGCCGGCTTGCGCCGCCCTGGTAGCCGTATCCGCGTATGAAGTCCTTTTGTTTGGTCTTTTCGTCTATGTTGCGGAAGCGCGGAATGTAGATCCCGTTGGGTCGCCGTCCTTTGTGGTATTGATCTTCAAAGCCATCGTAGGTGCCTTCTGCGCCGCAGCGGAAGTGGTGATCCATCAGGTTGCGACCCAGCGAACCGCTGTCGTTGCCAAATCCGTTGGGGAAACGATCCGAAGTGGAATTGAGCAGGATGAACGCAGATCCCAATGTGGAGGCGCAACTGAAAATGACGCGCGCGAAATACTCCTTCGTTTCGTTCGTTTCTGCGTCTATGATGCGCACGCCGACGGCTTTGTTTTTTTTCTCGTCAAAAATGATGGAATTCACGATCGAGTTGGGTCGCAGCGTCATGTTGCCGGTTGCTTCCGCAGCGGGCAGGGTGGAGGCATTGCTGCTGAAATAGGCACCAAACGGACAGCCCCGGATGCAGCGGTTGCGATACTGGCATTGTCCGCGGCCATTGTGCGCCTGGGAGAGGTTCGCGACCCGGCCAATGGTGACGAGGCGATCGGTATAACGCGCCGCAATTTTTTTGCGGAATTCTTCTTCCACGCAAGTCAGATCCATGGGGGGTAGAAACTCGCCGTCCGGCAATTGTGCCAGGCCTTCCTTTTTACCGCTGATGCCCGCAAAGCGCTCCACATGATCGTACCAGGGCGCCAGATCGCCGTAGCGAATCGGCCAGTCCACCGCGATGCCTTCTTTTGCATTGGCTTCAAAATCCATTTCGCTGAGGCGATACGATTGCCGGCCCCACATGATGGAACGCCCGCCAACGTGGTAGCCGCGGATCCAGTCGAAGCGCTTCTTTTCCGTATACGGATTTTCAACGTCGTTCACCCACCAGTGTTTGGAGGCTTCGTTCATGGTGTACCCCGTGCGGTTTTGCACGGCATACGATTTCATTTCCGATACCTTCGGCGCACCCCTGCGCTCAAAATCCCAGTCGTCCAAAGAAGCCGTGGGATAGTCGAGTACATGCCGCACCATGCGTCCGCGTTCGAGCACGAGGGTTTTTAACCCTTTTTCGCAAAGCTCCTTAGCCGCCCAGCCCCCACTGATGCCGGTGCCGATGACTATGGCGTCGTAGGTAACTTCCTTATCGCCGTCGTTGTTGAAGTACATAGTTCTTCCGTTAATTTATGGATGGATAGGGGGTGTATTCTTTACACATACCCGCTCTCAAATGTAGAAAAACTAATTACATCTTTCCTGATTTTGATGCGGTACCTTGTGAAATTTAGAGAATGATTGTTTGTGAAGGCACAGGCGCACGTGTTATTATTCGTGTTTCCTGACACAGCACGGCTGCACTTCCGCGGATTTTCTTTCTGTTATAAAGTCAACCTGAATAAAAATTGCTTAATTTTGGTTCAAAATATGAACCAAAATGGTTCATAAATGATTCATTCAATAAAACAGTTCTCCCAATGAAGTCATTAACCATTCACAACATCGAAAATGAAATCGCGGAAGCGATAGAAAAAATGGCCGATGCAACAGGACTGAGCCAAAACAAAGTCGTTAAAAAATTGCTCCGGAAAGCCCTGGAGTTGGAAGCGCCCGAGAAACCTAAAAGGGATTTATCGCGTTTCGCAGGTGCCTGGACGGAAGAAGAAGCTGCGGCATTTGAAAAATCTCTGAAGGTTTTTGAAAAGACAGATGAAGAGCTATGGACATGAAAAAAGTGGTGCTGGATACCAACGCATACACCGCTCTTATTCAAGGGCAATCTGTGGTGAAACAAGCCATAGAAAATGCTGAACAGGTTCTTATCCCTGTATTTGTCATGGCCGAGTTATTATTTGGTTTTAAGAACGGAAACCGGGAACGGGAAAATAGCGCCTTGTTTCAGGACTTCCTCAAACTACCCGGTGTTTCTATTCAGCACACAACCAATGAAACCGCCCAAATTTATTCAACCCTGCTGCTCGATTTAAAACAAAAGGGGACACCCATCCCTACACACGATATCTGGATTGCGGCTATCGCCATTGAAACCGGAAGTGTTATCATCACCTACGACAAGCATTTTCTAAATATTGTAAAAGCAAGGGTTTGGAGAGCGTATTCGAGTATTTGACAACCACGACGATCAAATACTCGAATCCTCAATTTTCAAATCCTCCATTTAATCACGGTTTCACCCTCGCATCTCCAACCACCTTCACGTATTTCTCCAACCAGTCAAACTGTTCGTGCAGCAGGTGCAGGATGTTTTCCCGACCCGCATAGCCATGGCTTTCGTGCGGGAGGCTCAGGTATTTCACCGTGCCGCCGTTTCCTTTGATGGCATTGAACAGGCGCTCGCTCTGGATGGGGAACGTACCGCTGTTGTTGTCGGCTTCGCCGTGAACCAGCAGCAACGGGGTTTTGATTTTGTCGGCATTGCTAAACGGGCTAATATCGTGGTACAAATCCGGCGCTTCCCAGTAGGTGCGGTCTTCATTTTGAAACCCGAAAGGCGTCAGCGTGCGGTTGTAAGCGCCGCTGCGGGCGATGCCGGCTTTGAACAAATCGGTATGCGCCAGCAAGTTGGCGGTCATGAATGCGCCGTAGCTGTGGCCGCCCACCGCCATCCGGTCTTTGTCGCCGACGCCCATCTCCGAGAGTTTGTTCACGGCGGCTTCGGCATTCATTTTCAGTTGCGCGATAAAATCGTCGTTGGGTTTTTTATCGCCTCCAGTGGCCACAATGGGCATTTCGGCGTTGTTCAGCACCGCGTAACCCTGGGTTACATAATACACCGGCGAACCCCAGTTGAGCAAGGTAAATTTGTGTTCGCTGCCGCGAATTTGCGCTGCATCCGCTGCCGAGTTGTATTCCGCCGGATACGCCCAAAGCAGGGTAGGCAAAGGCCCGTCGCGCTTTGGATCGTAGCCTTTCGGCAAATACAAATCGCCGGTCAGGTCTACCCCATCGGCGCGTTTGTAGCTGATCTTCTGTTTGGTCACCCCTTCTAATTGCGGATACGGATTGGCGAAAGCCGTAATTTGACGGTCGGCAATGCGCAGCTTCAGGTTTTTGATCCAGTAATTGGGCATGTCTTTTTCGCCCTCACGGCGGGTGAGCAATTCCAATTTATCCGGATCCATCACCCGCACGATGTATTCGAACGAACCTTCGGGACAGCGCCAGAGTTCTTCCGTTTTTTTGGTCGTGAGATCGAAGGTGGCTAAGAACGGCAAGTCGCCTTTCGGCGAAGCGCCCGTGGGGTTATTCATTAAAATTTTATTGCCGTTGTCCACTGTTTTGATGACCCAGCGATCGAACTGGTTTTTTTCCGTTACCGGAAATCCGGGATTGCCGTAGGCGTCAGTAGTGTTGCGTTCCATCAGCATTTCTATGGCACCGGTTGTCGGATTGTAGCGGTTGGTGCGCATGAGTTGTTTGCTCCACAAGCCTTCGGTCACCAATGCGAGGGCACCATTGCCCCAGGTTGTGTTGCGATAACGGAGTTGGGTTTTAAACAACTCCTTTGGCTCGCCGGTAAAGGGCGCGCCTAATCCGTATACCGCATCGTGAAATTCAACTTCCTTTTTCATCAGGCCGCTGTCTAAAGGCGTGCACCACACAACTGTTGCCGCTTCGTCGTCGCGCCATTCAAAGCTGCGGGGCACGTTTTGCACATTGTCGCGACCACTGGGCGTCGTTTCGGAAGAGGGGAGTTCGGCCAACGTTTTCAACACCTTGCCATTGAGGTCGGCGATGGCCACGGTTGAGGGGAAACCGCCTGCGGTCACTAAGTAGGAAAAGGGCTTGCGCAACGTGCGCAGCAGCAGGTATTTTTTGTCCGGCGAAGCCTGGACGCTGCTGTAAATAGCAGGCTGTCCGATTTTTGTCTCTACGCCGGTTACATTTTTCACCAATTGCGCCGTGGCGTAAAAAGCAAACAATTGCTCATCGTAGGGGCTTTTGATCAAATCCTGGTAAGTGGGGCGCGGCGCGGCTTTGCCATAATTTTCCTGAATGGTAGGCCCTTTCGGCATCAGCGGTTTTGGCGGCGCAGCCGATGCCGATTGCAGGGCGGCGCGGTAGAGCAGGGTATTGTCGTCGTACCACTGGTAACTTCCGCCCATCAGGACATTGAGGGCAGATTTATTAATTTTAACCGCTTTTTGGTTGGCGACCTCTACAACATAGAGGTCTACCCGCTCATTGGTCGTATGCGTAAAAGCGATTTTTTTGTCGTTCGGGCTCCAGCTCACACTACCGGCGTAAAGTGGTGAGGGCAGCCCGCTGATGGCCATTTCTTTGCCGGTGGCCATATTTTTCAGGTACAGGTTTTGCAGAAAATTCTGGCGGCTGGGCGCGTAGTTGCTCGGATTGATGCGCATCCCGGCGATCCTCAGCTCAGGCCGCGCGAGCTCCTCCACAGAGGGGTAACTGCTGCTTTCGGTGAGCAGCATCCATTCGCCTTTGTCGTCAATGCTGACCCCCGGCGCAGGTTTGGCCAGCAACAAATCGGCAATATCTTTGGGCGGCAGTTTGTAGGAAACGTCTTCCTGTGCAAAAACGCCGCTTATTAGAAAACAGCAGGTAAGGAAGGTGAGGAGTCGTTGATTCATCATATCAATGATTTTTTTTTAAAAGCTGAAATTGAAAAAAAATATGGAAAACACCAACAAAGATGGTTGGAAATTGGAGCGCTCCGAACCAGGCCCCGGCCTGAAGATCTTCCGAAGCCGGCTCGACTACATGCGCAACCCCCGCAACGGCAAAACGGAAGCCATGGTCATCCTCGAAGGTGCCGATGCCGCAAATATTGTGGCTGTGACGCCGGATCGCCAGATCGTATTTGTACGGCAGTACCGCTTTGGGACGGGCAACGATACGCTGGAATTGCCTGGCGGCGCCGTGAATCCCGACGAACCACAAGCCGATGCCGCTATGCGCGAATTGGCCGAAGAAACAGGCTACACGGCGCCTGAGTGGCGACACCTCGGCAGTATCCCTTCCAATCCGGTGTTTATGAACAGTTTTATTTTCCATTGGTTGGCGCTCGGCGCAAGACCCACGCTGGCGCAAAATCTCGACGATGGCGAAGCGGTAGAAGTGGTGTTGCTCCCTGAATCGGAAGTTTTGGACAAACTATTGGCCGGCTGGTTTCAGCATACGCATACGGTGAATGCGTTGCTTCGGTAT
>JBBQGV010000070.1:0-30467 GCA_038323375.1 Chitinophagales bacterium | reverse complement strand
ATGGGAAAATTCGATATTAAGGGATTTTGCAGGATTGGAGGCGCTGAATACCATTAGCGCTGGATTTGATGTAAGGGCTAATCCCTTATTAGAAAGTTTTAGCGGTTTGCCCTCGCTATCCTACACTGGAAGTATTGAAGTCCGTGAAAGCCCGGCATTAGTCAATATGGCCGGAATGAGCGGGCTGAATTTCTCTTTTGGCTTAGAAATCTATGATAATCTATCGCTGACTTACCTCGGATTGACCTCTTTAGACACTGCTCACAACATCAACATTTACAACAACGCTGTGCTGCCTAATCTTTCGGGATTGGGGTCATTGAATTTCGCAGGCGGACTCCGCGTTCACTCCAACCCTTCTTTACAAAGTTTAGAGGGGCTGGGCAGTTTAGAACGCCTAACCGATCTTTTCCTTGACAACAATGCAATTCTGTCAGATATTTTAAGCCTCGACCACGATGTTTACATCACCGGCGAAGTTACCATCACCAACAATCCTATGCTGAGTTGGTGTTCCGTGCAAGGCATCTGCCAGTATGTGCTGCCCGGCCCTTCGCCAGGCACACCCACTTTTTTCAACAATATGGACGGCTGCAACGGCATGTGGGAGGACATCATTCCTGCTTGTTTGGTGCCTGTGGAGGAAGAAAATTTGGAACAAAACTTTCTAAAAATATTCCCCAACCCCGCTACTGATGAGGTTTGGATAGAACTGCCTGAAAGTACTACTACCAGTGATATCCGCATTTTCGATGTGGCCGGAAAGTTGTACAATCAGGTTCACATCACAAATAGCCAGCGAGTGCCCCTAAACATAGAGGCATTGCCTTCGGGCGCTTATGTTGTAGAACTAAAAACCAACCGTGGCTTCTTCAACCAAAAACTGATCAAGTTGTAAACATAGCTGAATAGCTCAGGCTTGAAATGCCAAGAGACACTCCAAAATTTCGGGGTGTCTCTTGTCTGTTTAAAAGGATGACTTTTGGAACTTATTCCTTGTCAAAGCGCAGTTCCTGGATCAATTGCTTACCGCCGCTGACTTTCATGTAAATGTAGACCCGGAAGGTACCTCCTGCGGTGACTAAATTACCGATACAGTACTGCGACGCGCTGCCGGAAGAACTGCCCTGGTGTACCTGGCTGAAGCTTTTTGGCTTGTTTTTGGCAAAGAAGTCCTTCACCACGCCTACCGCCTTCGCTTTATCGTACACGTCTTCGGTGCCCGGAACGGCCACCTCGACGCTTTGATCAAAAAACTGCCCCAATGCATCGGCATTCCCTTCGCCGATGGCTTTGGAAATTTCTGATAGGTTCAAGTCTGCGTCATTCGTAAGCGAAAAAAACGCAAAGACCAATAGCAACTGATTCATGGTAGCAACAATTTGGTTGAGTAGTTATTAAAATGCCATAAATTTGGAAACGATACACCTTTTGCTGCCAAATTTTCAACTTTTAGACGTACAATCTACAAAAGGGTAACTTTAGTGCTTGTTCGGTGTTTTACGAACGAGCTTTTGATGCGGTTTGAATGGACACCCAGTGTGTATAAAGAATAGGTCGAACAAGTATTGAAGATGGCGACATAACGCCTCAAGTTCATCTTTTATTTTCCCGGAGTTCAAAATCGGTGTATTAATATTGAACTTAAACAAAACAATCCATGCGCTACACATCCTGTTTCATCCTAAGCTTATGGTGTTTTACGCCCCTTGCACTTTTGGGACAAGAAGACCTTTCCGTGCCGGTTTTTAACCCTTCTTTTGAATCGGTGTTGACCTATATTATAAATGATACCGCCGATTGGGTGGATTGTGGCTTTCTGTCGGAAGCGCCGATAGAATTTCAACCCGGCGCTTATGAGGTGGACAAACCTGCGTTTGAAGGCAAGACTTATTTCAGCCTTGCCGTGCGGGATAATTTCACTTGGGATGCGGTGGGGCAACGGCTCAGGGGGCCTTTAAAACCAGGCCGATGTTACCGCCTGACGATCCATTTGGCTCAGTCGGCGTATTACACATCGGTCAGTCCGGTGTTTGGTACAAGGGTGCGCTTTAAAAATCCAATTCGCCTGCTGTTGTGGGGCGGAAAAAAATTTTGCCAGGCCGGGCAATTGCTCGCCCTGACGGATCTAGTCAAAAACAAAGACTGGCAGCGCTACGAACTGGTGTTTACACCCAAAGTGGAAATTACGCACCTTGCGTTTCAGGCCTATTACCTCAATCCGATGGTGGCCTATAACGGCCATTTGCTGATGGATTTTGTCTCGCCAATTGAGGTTGTCCCCTGCGATGCCTACCCGGTTCAATCGCCGGATGCCGATCAGATCGAAATCAAGCCCCAATCCAAACGCGACCTGGAAAACTTCATCCTCCTCTATGGCAAAACCATTCGCTTTGAGCGCGATCGGGTTCACTTGTTTACCGACAAAGACGGCACACTATTCGAACCTGGCACCATGTCGGAATCCTTTTTGTCGCTGATCGGCAAATCCATTCGTTGGTTGCCGGAATACCGGTTGGAAATCGCTGTAAAAGACAAACCCCGCCGCCTCACCGAAGGCCGGATTGCCTACCTGAAGCAGTTTTTCACGTTCATAAAAGCAGACAGCAACCAGCTCGACATTTATTCGTTCGAGGATGGCCAGCCAAATGATGGCGATGGTAAATGGATTTCAGAAAATGGATTTTTGGCGATTCGGCTGAAAATGGTTCGTTGAAGGGCTCTACCTCGGCTTATACCCCGCTGGTGCCAGGCTCCAGCCTCGTGTCTACTATTTATCGGGCTCCTGCCCGATATCTACCTCGGTTTATACCCCTTCACCGCATAATAAAAAATAAACAAATAACACGGCAGCATCGAAATCAGGAACGCAGGCTGATACCCCAACGATGCTTCGATCAGACCATAAACCTGCGGCAACACAGCCCCGCCCGCAATGCCCATAATGAGGATCGCCGAACCAATCTGCGTGAATTTCCCCAAACCATTGATGGCCAGCGGGAAAATAGCGGGCCACATGACAGCATTGGCCAAGCCTAAGAGTGCAATGAAGGTCACCGCCGTAGAGCCGGTTGTAAAATAAACCAGAATGGTCAGCACCACGCCAAGGATGGCGGAATATTTCAGGAAGTTTTGCTGTGAGATGTATTTGGGAATCGTTGCGATGCTCAACACATAGCCCAGCAACATGGCGATTAGGGTGAAGATAGTGAAATATTTGGTCTGATCCAGGTTGAAACCCAGCGATTTGCCATAAATGCCAATCACATCCCCTGCCATCACTTCTGCGCCTACATAAAAGAACAGCGCCAGCGCTCCAAGAAGCAGGTGCGGAAACTGCCAGATGCTGGTTCTGCCCGCAGCCAGATTCAGGCCAAGCGTATCCGAAGATTCCTCAGCCGCCACATCAATCTCCGGTAGCGCAGACCGGCGAATCATCAGCGCCAGGGGGCTCAGCACAACTGCCATCACGATGTAGGGCATGACGACCCGTGCGGCTAATTCATCCAGTAAACTCACTTTTAGCACAGCATCGGTCGCTTGCATAATCTGCGATTCGATCGCCGTTGCGTTTTTCAGTAAAATACTGCTCAGGATCAAGGGGCTGAGTATCCCCGCAACTTTATTGCAAATCCCCATGATGCTGATCCGCTGCGCGGCGCTTTCATTGGGTCCGATGATGCTGATGTAAGGGTTCGAGGCCGTTTGCAGCAGCGAAAGCCCCATGCCCTGCACAAAAAGTCCGGCCAGGAACAACGGGTAGGCCCGCATATTGGCAGCGGGAATAAAAATGAGGCAACCAATGGCCATCACCAGCAGCCCCAGCGCCATGCCGTTTTTAAAACCCGTTTTTTTCAGAATTTGCGAAGAAGGAATGGCCAAAAAAAAGTAGCTGATGTAAAACGCGAAAGTCACGAAAAGCGCCTGAACCGTATTCAATTCGCAGGCCAATTTCAGGAACGGAATCAAGGTGCCGTTCAACCACGTAAAGAAGCCAAAAATGAAGAACAGGAGGCCGATGATGCTGATTTGGTAGAGGTAGTTCGGGTTGCGGGTAGTTGGTTGCTGCATGGTGTTGAGACTTTTGTGCAAAAGTAAAGTTGGTTTAAAATGTTGTCTTATGTGCTAAGATCTTGTTCGAGTTTTCGTGATCGAGCGAGGACGAGGAAATTTTATTTTAGACGAGGCGGATTTTGCAGGCATAGCCGGCAGCTATGACGAAAAAATCCAACGAAGTATAAAACAAAATTCGCTCCCGACATCGCAATGTCGGGATAGCCGATTGACGGAAATCCGAACAAGCTAAGGCTTTGAGAGTCCTTCGAGATACGCCAATAGCAGGCGTACACCGTAGGCTGTTGCCGATTTTTGAGATGCGAATTCAGAATCGCTGAACGCGACGCCCGCAATGTCCAAATGTGCCCAAGCCGGATGTTCTTCCACAAACACTTCTAAGAATTTTGCGGCAGAAATTGCGCCAGCAACCTGTTTGCCGCTGAAATTGCGCAGATCGGCAATATCCGATTTGATGTCTTCTTTGTAAATATCCCAGAGTGGCAATGGCCACAAGCGTTCTCCCACTAAGTCGCCGGCCTCGCAAAGTTGCCTGCTCAGCACTTCATTGTTGGAAAAAATCCCCGCCGCGTGGGAGCCCAGCGTGCGCACAACACTGCCCGTCAGGGTAGCCAGGTCAATGACCACATCAGGCTGATGGTTGCGTACGACATACGTCAGGCCGTCGGCAAGCACCAACCTTCCTTCTGCATCCGTATCTATAATTTCGATGGTTTTCCCGCTGTAAGAACCGATGACATCGCTTGGGCGCAGCGAGTTGGCATCCACACTGTTTTCTGCGGCGAGGATCACGCCGGTCAGGTGGATTGGAAGTCGCAGTTCGACGGCAGCTTCAAAAGCGCCGAGCACCGCAGCAGCGCCACCCATGTCGCTTTTCATGTAGTGCAGATTGGAAGAGGGCTTGATGGAAAGGCCGCCGGTGTCGAACGTGATGCCTTTGCCAACCAGCGCCACCTTTTTGACGGCATTGGCCGGCGCGTATTCCATGACAATAAAAAAGGGCGGATGTTCGCTGCCCCGGCCAACGGCCAGCAAGGCGTGCAGGCCAAGCGCCTCCGATTGTTTCCGATCGTAAACGGTTGTGGTGAACCCGTGCCGTTTTGCGGAGGCTTGGGCCCAGGCAGCTAAGTCGGCAGGCGTTTTTTTGTTCGCAGGCGCATTCACCATATCAAAAATCCGCTGTTGGATTCCTGCGAGTTCGAGACCTTTCCGGGCTGCTGCCATTCCGGCCTCCTGAAGATTTTCGGGCAAAAACAATAAGAGACTTGCATCAGGATCGCTCAGCGGGTGCGCATCGCTGTTCCCCGTTTTATGCTTTCCGATTTGGTAGGCACCCAAGGCTAAGCCATTCACCGCAGCCTCTACCCAGAATGCCGGGTTTTCGGGAAGGAGTTGTTGCAGCAGGCTGATGCCCATATCTTTGGACAACTTCTGTTTATACTTGTACGACAGCGACCGGAAACATTTCAACACCTCCGCAAAAGCAGGATTTTTGCCCAAGCCGAGCAAAATGACCCGCGTTTGCGGCGTAAAAAAGAACAAAGTGTCTCCACTGTCTGCTTTAAAATCGCCGTCCGTAAGCGCCGGAATGCCAAAAGTGGCACTCAGCGTGTCGAACAAAGACGCTGCAGCGGCACCGTCCGTTGTTGGGGCGGCAACCGGGATAATCAGCGTTTGTGGATAAGATGCGGCCTGGTTTGCCGCCTGCAAAATCTTCATGCGCAAGGCTTCTTTTGGGATGAAGCAAAGAATTTTCAGGTATTGTATTGTGCTTGTTTTCAGGGGGTCGGGGCATCAACAAGCGTGAAATACAAACGCTTATTTTTTATAAAAAAGCCATTTAATCGCACGGGGAAATTCCTTTCCCCATCGCGCTTCATTGTGCTTTCCGCGGGGGTCAATGGCTAAGAGAATGTCCATTTTTGAGCCTTGACCCTGCCGCTCCAACGTTTCTTTGATCCGTATAAGGCTTGGAGCCATGCCGGCACTTTCTGCGCCGCCGCCGTAAAGATAGATTTTGGTATCATAAGCCTTCCTCAAATCGTTCGATTGATGGTGAATATTGGGCGCAACCCATAGAGATGGCGAAAAAATCATCAATTTGCTGTATACTTCCGGGAACATTAATCCCGCGTAGAAACTGATCAATCCGCCCATCGAACTCCCTCCAATGCCCGTATTCTGGCGGTCTGGCAGGGTGCGGAAGTGGGTATCCACATAAGGTTTAAGCGTTTCTTTCATAAACCGCGCGTATTTTTTTCCTTCTCCCGTTCCCAAACGGGTTGGATAAGAAGGGGTGAACTCGGCGATGCGCGCCTCGGCGGCGTGGTCAATTGCAATGACAATGACATCGCCGAACCCTTTTTCGGCTAATTCTGCCAGTTTTTTATCCACGCTCCAACTGCCGAAAGGCGCGTGATCGTCAAAAAGATTTTGGCCATCCTGAAGGTATAACACAGGGTAACGGCGATCGGTGCGGCTGTAATCATGCGGAAGAAGGGCTGCAATCCGCCTGGTTTTTATCAATTGAGGGATCTTGAATGTTTGAGAAATGACCCGAATATCCGGTAAAAACAACGGGTTGTAGGTTAAGTTACTCCGCCGCCAGCGCGGTACAACATCAGCGATGAGTCTACCCGAAGTATGAAAAAACCGATTGAAAATTTCATTACCGGCGCTATCCAACTCTACCTGATCCCAGCTCCCGCGCACGTATTTGTACTCTATGACTTCCGGAAGCGCCTGCTTGTTCGGAAATTCGAAGCGATACAAGCCCTTTTTTACTTTTTCCAAACGGAATTGACTGTCGCCGACCTGCCACTCGTTAAAGTTTCCAGTCAGGAACACGGGCAAATCGCGCGCGTCAGGCGTGCGCAATTCCACAATGATTTTGCTGTCAGGCACAACAGATGCTGCCATAAAACTACCTTGAACAGATGTAGGCAACCTCAAAAATAGCGCGGTTTGCGCGATTGCCAGTGTACAAAAATAGAAAGGTTTCCCAACTTTATGTCTTAATATCGCTGTGAAAAAAAAACGAACTAACTTTCACAAAAAACGAACGCTTATGCAAGCACTTTGGGGATTAGATTTAGGCGGCACCAAAATTGAAGGTGTTGTTTTCAAAAGCATCAACGATCTCACGCCGATTGCGCGGTTACGTGTTCCGACTGAACAAGCGCAGGGTTACGATCACATCCTTCAACAGATCAAAAAATTGGTGGACCAGCTCTCGGCGGTTACCTACCTGTCTCCAACGCGCATCGGTATTGGGACGCCGGGCACCCTGGATCCGCAAACTCAGCTCCTGAAAAACAGCAACACGCTCTGTCTCAACAACCAACCGTTGAAAAAAGACTTAGAAGCCATCCTCGGAGTTCCACTGGAAATGGCCAATGACGCCAACTGCTTTGCCATGGCAGAAGCCCGTATGGGTGCCGTTCAAACCCATTTCCCGGAGGCACGGGTGGTATTTGGCGTCATTCTGGGCACGGGCGTTGGCGGCGGTGTGGTGGTGGATGGAAGGATCATCGGTGGCAGGCAGGGCATCGGCGGCGAATGGGGTCACAATCCCCTCAACGATTCCGGCGGCCCTTGTTATTGCGGCAAGGTCGGCTGTGTGGAAAAAGTAATTTCAGGGCCTTCTTTAGAAGCGTATTATGCACAGCACACTGGAGAAAAACGATCCATGAAAGAAATTCTGGCGCGCCGGGAAGAAGACCCCTTCGCAGCGGAAACCATTGCCAGGCTGATCCATTTTTTTGGCAAAGGCATTGCCCAGGTCATCAATATTCTGGATCCGGATGTTATTGTGCTGGGCGGTGGTGTAGGCAATATCGAACTCCTCTACACGGAGGGCGTAGCGGCTGTTTTGCCTTACGTATTCAACAACCGGTTAGATACGATTTTTCTAAAACCAGAGCTGGGCGATAGTGCCGGGGTGTATGGGGCGGCGTTGCTGACGGCAAATCAAGGTTAAAGGAGAAAGGGCAAGTTTGCAGATATGCACGGATCAAAATTCTCTTTATTTTGCACAACCCGAATGGATCAGGAACGGTTTTACACTTGCATAAGCATTTGATTCAAGTAAATCTATCATGGAAAACACACTTCAATTCAAGACTAATATCAATTGTAGTAATTGCATTCGCTCGGTTTCAGGCTTTCTGAAGGAAGTGGACGGCATTGTCCACTGGGAGGTTGACACCAACGATCCGGATAAAATCCTGACTGTGGAAGGCGCAGTGCCCGCCGATGCAGTGATTGCCGCCGTGGAGGAAGCGGGGTTTGATATTGAACAACAAAGGGTAAAGGAGGACACGTAATTTGAAGTGAAACGAAATCCCCACTTCCTACTTCCTACTTTCTACTTATCCAACCGCTTTCTTTTACTTCTTCCCCGCCGCTTTCGCCCGCAGCATTGCGTTTTCCCGAATATTCAAATAAAACAGGTTGTAATCGCCGATGTGGTAGTTTTTTGTGTTAAAAAGAAAGCTGCCGGGAAACTTGGGCTTCGTCACCCAGAGGATGTCTTTGTGGATTTGCGCGTCGGCCAATTGGGGCATGACCTGGTTGAAATTGCGCAGCACCCCGCCTTTGTTCAGGGTGGGCGGTGCATAGTCACCATTATTTTGCCACAACAGCGGATTCGTCACGGCAATGGCGCTTCCGCCCACACCGCCTGTAATGCCCGAAATGAATGCGGCATAGGTCTTCCCTTCAGGATAATGGTCGCGCCGGTAGCTTCGCCACGTACAAAAACAGCCCGTTTCATCGGGGCGCTCACAAGGCTTCAGCGTGCTGAAATACTGGATGGGTACAGGCATTCCCACTAAGTAAGCAACGACTAATTGATCTTTCAGGGGTTTGCCATCAAAAAATTCTTTCACTAAGCGCATCCCGTGCGTGGCGCCCTGGCTATGCGTTGCAATGATGATCGGGCGCCCCTGGTTGTAATGGTCGAGGTAGTATTGGAACGCTGCTTTGACGTCTTCATAAGCGAGTTCAAAAGCTTGCCGGGATGCTTCCTTGTTTTCAGGTTTCGCAAAATATGCATAGATATGGGTCTGTCGGTAGCGGGGTGCATACACGCGTCCGGCACCGTTAAAAGCGCTTGCCTGGTATAAAATGGCTCCGCCATCGGTTTTTGCATTCAAGGCCGCGTCGTTGACGGGCGCATTCCACAACTTCTGCCCCCGGTCTCCGGTGTAGGTGGTCGGGTGCAAAAAAAACACATCCACTTCGGCAATCGCCTGGTTATCAGGCAAAGAATCTAATGGTCGGCGGTCGGCATTGTCTTTTTTAGAAGGCAGCGCTGCCCAGTGATCAGGATTCGCATAGTCCGGCGGCATTGGGGCTTTTTGATCATCGAAAGCGCCTTTCGGATGCACCGAACAGGAGGCAAGCCCGGTAAGTAAGATCAAAGCTGTAATCAAACGCATGACAGATTCTGGTTTTGATGGAGGTTGTGTAATAAGGTGCAAGGTGCAAGACTTGTCCCGCTTAGCGGGAAGGCAAGAGGCAATAATTTCGCAAAATTAAATAATTTTGCGAGGTCGTTCTGTTTGTTTCCGTAAATATGAAGCATTGCAAAACAAAATCGCCTAGTGCTCCTTGCCATTTGCCTCTTTACACAACCCTTGAGGGATACGATATAATCATGCAATATTAATACATTTATGGAAAGGTGGCTAACTTGTAAGCAGTAACCGACATAAATACGTCAATTCCTTTGCCTGCTCTCCAACAGAATCTTATTGTGTTTTTTACACTACCTGCAATCATATCATTTTTTATACCTTAGTGGCTTCCAAACAGATGTTAGATTTCTAAGATGTTAGGTTTTAGATATAAGATATTAGATTGCAGACAATGGAAGCTACCTGTTGAGTGTATCTTCTAAAGTGTTCAGAACAGCATCCAATATCTAAAATCTGGTGTCTAACATCTAACGTCTTAAAAAATTGGCAATGAAACAACAGATACTTTTTGCAGCAATTTTGGTCGCATTTATCGGGGCAGGTTGCAACCGTCCGGGTTCGGATGATGCCGGCGCTTACGAACGCGCCCATGATCCCTGGGTTTTTCGCTCGGTACTCGACAGCATTCCCCGCATCCTCACCGTAGCGCTGAACGACAACCTTTGGGTAGCTTACAGCGCGCAAACCGGTGCCCTCTACAAAGCCTGGAAAGGCGGCGTCAACTTTGACGGTGCCGTTTATACCACCGTACACGGGCCTCAACCCAGTACGCTTGGCAACACCTGGTTTGAAAACCACTACGACGCGCCCTGGACGGTGGAAATGAATGGAAAAGCTGCGCCTTACCAGGTCGCTTACCGGGGGCATCGTTTTGAAAAAGGACAGGTCTACGTCAATTACGACCTCGTATTGGACGGCGGGAAAGCCATCCGCATCAATGAAAAGCCGGAGTACGTCTCTAATGCAAACCGCCAAACCGGCCTGGAGCGCACCTTCGTGACCAGCGACGTACCCGCCGGCGCTAAATTGCGCTTCAAAACCAACCTGAGCTCAATTGCAATGGAAGGCAACGTGCAAACCAAAGCGCCTTTCACGGTTTCCAACAGCAAATCCCGCGAGGCGTATGGCCTGGCAGGGATTGACGCCGATGTGGAATTGGAAGTGAAAGCGAACGGCAAAACGACCTTCACGACCTATTTCACCAAAAAGCCGCTCATCGAAAACGAAAACAAGATCGTTGGCGAGGAAGAAACCGAAAATCTGCCGCGCGGTTATCGCCTCATCGCCCGCAACGATTGTAAAACCTGCCACAATACGTACGTCAAAACGATTGGTCCATCCTATGTGGAAGTGGCAAAAAAATACGACAACACCACTGCCAATGTGGCAATGCTGATCGGCAAAGTAGTCAATGGCGGTGCCGGCGTTTGGGGCGAAGCGGCCATGACCGCTCACCCCGAAGTGGAGGAGGCCGACATCAAAGCGATGGTCGAATACATCATGACGCTGGATGCCGACGAAGAAGCCTTGGCCCTGAAAGCAGCAGGCCCTGCAAAAGCAATGCCGGCCAACCTGAAATTCACGGACGGCGAGCAGGGACTGACGGCGGCCGACTTGTCCTCTGGCTCTGTTTTCAAGATTTTTGTCAGCAAAAGCTCTATCCGCAAATTGGCGGACGTGAATTTCAAAGCGCCCCCCACTTTTAAAGGCATCATGCCGGTTATTTATGCGGAAAGCACCGACTTCCTGAAATTAGAAGATGATTTTGCCATAGAAGCCAGTGGGTATCTTGAAATACCGAAAGACAACAACTACGTTTTCCGCCTGTCCAGCGACGATGGTTCGCGC
Source organism: Chitinophagales bacterium (assembly GCA_038323375.1). Lineage (GTDB taxonomy): Bacteria > Bacteroidota > Bacteroidia > Chitinophagales > Saprospiraceae > JABWAJ01. The sequence continues at coordinate 19,065 of JBBQGV010000070.1, read as the reverse complement.
CTTATTATAGACAATAAAATTATCGTGAACAACGACGGCGAACACGGCACAGATGCAAAAGACGGCGAAATTGCCCTCAGCGCAGGCTACCACCCTTATCGCGTTGAGTTTTTTCAGTCGAAAGGTGGTAAATTCCTTTCCTTGGAATGGCGTTCGTTCAACGACGAAGCGTTCGAGGTAATCCCGACTTCCGCACTCAAACACCACCGCAAAGACCAGCCCAAAGCGACCGATGTGGCACCTGCGATGACCTTAACCCGCAAGATTCCGGGGGATGGGTTTTCCTTAGACGCCGTTCACCCAAGCTACGATCTGAGCCAGGCACGCCCCGACGATTTTGCACCCAAAGTGGGCGGCATGGATTTCCTGCCCGATGGCAGAATGGTCATCAGCACCTGGGATGCCGAAGGCGGCGTCTACATTTTGGATAATGTTCAGAGCGGCGATGCTTCCAAAATTACCTATAAAAAAATTGCCAAAGGGTTGGCTGAACCGCTGGGTGTAAAAGTCGTGGATGGCGATATTTACGTCATGCAAAAACAGGAACTCACCCAGCTCATTGACGAAGACGGCGACGACATCATTGATGAATACCGAACGGTGTGCAACAGTTGGCGCGTGTCTTCCAATTTTCACGAGTTTGGCTTCGGACTGGCGTATAAAGAAGGTTATTTCTATGCGGCATTAGCCATCGCCATCCTACCCGGCGGCGCGAGCGCCAACCCGCAAATTTCCGACCGCGGCAAAGCCATCCGCATTTCCAAAGAAACCGGCGTGATGGAAATTGTTGCAGAAGGGCTGCGCACCCCCAACGGCGTCGGCATCGGGGTGGATAACGAAATTTTCATCGCCGATAACCAAGGCGACTGGTTGCCGTCGTCCAAAATCCTGCACGTCAGCAAAGGTGCCTTTTTCGGCTCCCGTGCGGTGGATTCAGCTCGCGTGGCGCAACTCCCCGTCAAACTCCCTGTCGTGTGGCTGCCACAGGACGAAATCGGCAACTCGCCCTGCACTCCGCTTGCCCTCAACGACGGCCCTTACAAAGGCCAGATGATCCACGGCGAAGTGACCCACGGTGGCGTCAAGCGCGTGTTTGTGGAAAAAGTTGGCGGCGAATATCAGGGTTGCGTGTTTCGCTTCATTCAGGGCCTCGAATCCGGGGTGAACCGCATGACTTGGGGGCCTGATGGCGCGCTCTACATCGGCGGCATCGGATCCACTGGCAACTGGGGACATACCGGCAAACTCTGGTACGGCCTGCAACGCCTGAAATACAACGAAAAACCTGCTTTTGAGATGTTGGCCGTACGCGCCAAATCGGATGGAATTGAAATTGAATTCACGCAGCCGCTGGCAGAAGGCATAGGTTGGAATCCGGCTGATTATGAAATCAGGCAGTGGATGTACGTGCCTACCCGCGATTATGGCGGCCCCAAACTCGACCAGTCGAACTTGAAGGTGTTGTCGGTCAATCTATCCGACGACCGCAAAAAAGTCTTCCTCGAACTGGCGGGCATGAAAGAGAATCACGTCGTTTATGTGCATTTGCCCTACGAATGGACCAGCGCCAACGACCTCGAATTGTGGTCTACCGAAGCCTGGTACACGCTGAACCGCATCCCGCAAGGGCAACCGGGCTTCCGCAAACCAGCGCTGGCACCAACAGCACCCAACACGCTGACGGCTGAAGAGCAAAAAGGAGGCTGGAAACTGCTGTTCGATGGCAAAACGACCAAGGGCTGGCGCAATTTCAAAAAGCAAACCATTGGTTCCGCCTGGAAAGTGGCGGATGGTGCCATCATGCTCGACGCACAGAAAAAACCCGACGGCGGCTGGCAGGCCGTGGATGGCGGCGACATCGTCACGGATGGCGAGTACGAAAACTACGAATTGCGCTTGGAGTGGAAAATCGCGCCTTGCGGCAACAGCGGCGTCATTTACAACGTAGTGGAATCGGATAAATACGATTACGTGTGGCAAACCGGTCCGGAAATGCAGGTACTCGACAACACCTGCCATCCCGACGCGCTGATTGAAAAACACCGTGCTGGCGATTTGTACGACCTCATCGCCTGCAAATACGTGACCGTGAAACCCGCAGGCCAATGGAATAAAGCGCGCCTCGTGATCAAAAACGGCAAATTAGAACACTGGCTCAATGGCAAAAAAGTGGTGGAAACCGAAATGTTTACCAGCGAGTGGACGCAGATGATCGCTGGCAGCAAATTCAAGGATATGCCGGACTTCGGCAAAGCGCGCAAAGGCCGTATTTCGCTCCAGGATCATGGCGATCCGGTATGGTACCGGAATATTAAGATACGGACTTTTTGATCCGGTGCGGCTACGTTTACTAAACTTTGAAAGTTTAGTAAACGTGTCTCAAGCGCGGAACAAAATATTTTACAAAACGAAAAACATAACCAAAAGATGAAAGAGATCATCAATCGCGATCGTTTGTTTTTGGCCAGTTGCGTGGCCTTGGTTGTCACAGCGATGACCTTTGCCATTCGGGCAGGCATTCTAACCGAATTGGGTGCCCAATTCAAGCTGACGGACATGCAGTTAGGATGGGTCAATTCCATGGCATTCCTGGGTTTTCCGGTAGCTATGATGATTGGCGGCTTGTTGTATAACGAAATTGGCGCTAAAAAGATGGTTTGGGCTGCTTTTATCAGCCATTTACTGGGACTGCTGCTGACCATTACGGCAGGTGGTTTTTGGGGGTTGCTGATTTCGACCTTTTTCATTGGGTTTGCCAACGGCTGCGTAGAAGCGGCTTGTAATCCTTTGATTGCAGACATGTATCATAATAATAAAACCACGATGCTCAACCGCTTTCACGTCTGGTTCCCGGGTGGCATTGTGATTGGAAGCTTAGTTGCTCATGTGATGGGAGGAAGCATGGGGCTGGGTTGGCAAGCTCAGATTGGCATCATGGTGATTCCAACCTTGGCTTATGCTTACCTGATTTTTGGACAACCCTTTCCCGAGACCGAACACATCGAATCTTCTACGGCTAAAAACATCAAGGGGTTAGCCAATCCATTATTCCTGTTCATTGCAGCATGCATGACGCTGACGGCTTCCACGGAATTTGGAACCACCCAATGGGTAGGGCGTATTTTGGGGAATGCAGGGGCACAGCCGCTGATCATTCTGGCGTTGGTAACGGGTTTAATGGCCATCGGGCGTTATTTTGCCGGGCCTTTGGTACACCGCCTCAATCCTACGGGGGTTTTGTGGGCTTCGGCCATCATTGCTGCTTTGGGTATTTTTATGCTCAGCCAGGTTACCGGCCCTATGGTGTATGTAGCCGCCGTTCTGTTTGCCATCGGCATTTGTTACTTCTGGCCTACCATGATTGGTTTCACCAGCGAATACCTGCCTAAAACCGGTGCGCTGGGCATGTCCCTTGTCGGCGGTGCGGGCATGTTCGCCATGTCCATTTGGAACCCCATCATCGGGGGCTGGATTGATACCAACCGTGCACAAGCTGTGGCAAAAGGGCTTTCGGGCGAAGCCGCAGAATTGGCTGCCGGGCAAATGACGCTGGCCTCGCTGGCTATTTTTCCTGCGATTTTAATCGTCTTGTTTGGCGGGTTGTATTTTTATATGCGCAATCGCAAAGCAGCCTGATTAGTGTCTGTCTTTAGAGTCTGATAGCTGCGTTATGGGCGGCACCTGGATGCTGATCCTCGGTATCGTGCTGCACGGGATATGGGCGCGGGGATGTTCATCGGCTCTTACATTTCGGGCTATATCGTGGATGCTTATGCTGTTGGCGGCGGCCACGACTGGAAAACGATCTGGTTGATACCGTGGGCATTGCAGGCGTGATTTTGCTGTTGTTTGCGGTGAGTTTTCGGGAGAAGGAGGATTTGAAAATTTGAGGATAAAAAAGTCCAACTGTCTGTAGAGATGACAGTTGGACTTTTAAAATAGGTGTATTTTAAGCGTATTTAGCCTGATTAATATTGCCCCCAACGATCGGGCACAGATTGGGCTACCTCTTTTATTTTTTCAAACTTCATACCGTGCTTTTCCCAGAATTCCGGGCTAAAGTTTGCTTCGGCGTAAGCTTTGCTTTTTTCATACTGCTGCATGCCTACCAATTTGATGGCATCATTCATCCAGCGGCCTTTCATTTTTTCAAGGCATTTGGCAAACACTTCGCCGTCTACCAAATTTATTTTCCTTTGTTCTTCTAAATAATAACTGATGGTTTGAAAATCTGCTTTTTCTAAAATTCCGAATTGTTCAACCAAGTGCCAAATTGTCGTTTTTTGAAGATTAGAAAAATAGCTTTCTTCTGTTTTTTTCAAAACTACGTTTTTATAAAAATCATCTAAATCCTTCCAGGTATGATGATCAGGATCCAATGTAATTTCAGATAAACCTATGTCGGATGGAACTACCCCAGGCGCGAGGCTTTCTGTTCCCGGAGACCCTGACCTGACTTTCGCCGCCGCCTCAATGGAAGGCAAATCTTCTTGTTGTTGTAAGCACCCGGAAAAAATAACAGCAGACGTTAATGCAAATAAAAGGAACTTTTTCATAATGTATTTTTCAAATGGTTAATAACTTATGGGTTTGGACAGCACGTGGCTTGTGCAGTTGCACCAGTAATTATAGTCGTTCCGGAGAGCTCCCAAACGCCTCCCTGTTGTGTAAGGCTTTACCTGTTTTTAAAACCTGCAAAATATGAAGCCTTGAAAATAAAAATGCTCAGTAATATTTACAAAAATATAAAAAAAACGACTTTTGGAAATCATTTGTATTATTTTTTAAAACATTGTTGAAATGTTGAATTAATAACCTGGTAATCAGCATTATATTTTTATGATTTTATTGTAGTTCGAGCCTGTCATCCTTCAATAAATTACATCTTTCAAAGTTTTCTTAACATTAATATGCTTTTAATCCTGACAGTTAGCGTTGCTGAAAGAATAACTGTCGGTAATACAGTCGGGAGCAAAAGGCTTGAAAGAATCGTATTGTGAAAAGCACACCCCGCACTATTGCACACGCTAATTGGTTGAAATTCGCCACTTTTTACACAAATCTTAATTTTTATCTTCTGTTTCTTTGGATTTTAAACTACTTCCTTTATATTTGGTAACGTTTTCCTCCCTCCTAACATCAATTTATACCCACAGTCGCTAAATCCCGTTGACGCTGCGCGTTCCCTTCGCGCCATTGATGGCTTGATTATTTCACCAATCACTGATATTTTTATGAACAGTTACCATCCACTTCAAAAGAATCGAAACGCTTTTCGAAACCTCTTTTCGTGCCTGCTACTGGCCGCCTTGCCCGTCTTCCTTTCCGCCCAAACTCGGGTGGAAGCAGAAGTCGTCAACTTCAGGGATGCCGAATTGGACAAAAGTTTCAGCGCCTATCAGGTTTGCCGCATGGATGCCCGGCAAATTTACGAGCTGTCGAAACCCGGAAACCGCTTCCATTTCACGCTGGTCGTTGACGAGCAGCATTCCTGGGATTTGCAGTTGGATTACCACGACCTGCGCGGCCCAAATTACCGCGAAGTAGCGCTCACCGACCAGGGCCCGAAAGTGCTGCCCCGGCGCCCCAACATCACCTTCCGGGGTGTTCAGGGATCTAAGCGGGAAACAGTGCGTTTCACCATCACCCCGGAATACGTGCTGGGCATGATCGAAGACGACGGCGACACCTGGTTTGTGGAACCGTTGAACCGGATTGTGTCGGGCACACGCACTGATTATTACTTCGTTTACCGGGCTGCGGATGTGCTGGCCGACCCGACCGTGGAGTGTACGTTTACTGCTGTGAAAGAGCAGCAAAAACACGAAGAAGAACATCATCGGAAAAACCCGGAAGCGGGCGTAGAAAAAATGGCCTGCTGGGAGGTGGAATTAGCCACCGCTGGCGATTTTACCATGTTCAGCAAATACGGAAGCGTTCAGGCAGTCAACGATTTCATCATCACGGTCACCAACAACATGGAACCGCTGTACGATGATTTCAACCTCGACTACCTCCTCGTGGACCAGTTTGTACCCACTTCAGCCATGGCCAATCCCTGGACGACTTCGGACGAGGCATTCGACATCTTAGACGACTTCTCCGCCTGGGCACCGGGCAATTTCCTCACCCACGATGTCGGCCAGATCTGGACAGACCGCAACATTCAGGGCTGCGGTGGCAATCCTGATAATTTCGGACTGGTTGGCTGTGCCCAGGTCATTGGGGGGATTTGCGGCACCGAGCGCTACAATGTATGCGAAGATTATACCAATAGCAGCAACTGCCTGCGGGTATTGAGCGCACACGAACTTGGTCACCTTTGGGATGGCGTACACGGCGAAGCAGGCGCTGCCAATATTATGTTTCCTACCATCAATTGCAGCGCTGTCACCTGGTCGGCAGGCAACATTACCCGCATTCAGGATCACATTGATTCCCGGGCTTGCCTAAGTTCCTGCGGCACGCTTTGCAATATTGACGTGGGCGCGGTGATCGGGCATGAAAACTGCCCCGACGCCAATGATGGTTCCATCAGTGCGTTGGTTTCCGGCAACATGGCTACCGTATCCTACACCCTCACCGGGCCGGTCAATTTGTCGAACGGAACAGGACTTTTCAGTAACCTGCCACCCGGCGACTATACCCTGCGAGCGATTGACGGTATTTATAATGAAACCTGCTTTGACGAAGTGGAGGTCACCGTGAACACCGGCGCGGACAATACCCTGCCCATGCCGGTCTGCTTCAACCCAACGGTGGAATTGAATGCGATGGGCGTTTACAACATCAAACCCGAAGACGTCTACAACGAAGCCGCTTCTGCAGACAATTGCGGAGAAATCAACCTGCAAAGCTATTCGCCGACCACGGTGAGTTGCAGCGATGTGGGCGCAGTCATCGTCACAGTGACCGTCAACGACGGCAACGGCAACACCAATACCTGCCAGGCGACGGTGACGGTGGAAGACAATATTCCCCCGGTGGCGGTTTGTAAAAACCACACCCTTGTTTTTAACGGTGAAGAAGAAATCGCGCTCAATGCCGCAGACATTTGGAACGAGGCAGCCAGCAGCGACAATTGCGGCTCCGTGTTTTTTGTGAGCGCCAACCCGCCCGCCATTCCCTGCGAAGAATTGGGCAACGTCATTCCGGTAACGGTCACCATTGAAGACGCTTCGGGCAACACCGCAACCTGCGTCAGCATGGTCACGGTAGAAGGCCTGCCCTGCGGCTGGAGCCAGCAACCCAACGGCATCAATTGCGTGAACGGCAACGAGATCAGCTACGATGTGCCGACCGAAGTTTTTACAGCGGTTAGTACTGATTGCTATTTCGCCAGCCCTTACAACAGCGACGAAATGGCTTTTGCGCAACACGACCTTTGCGGCGATGGCAGTTTGGTCGCGCAAGTCACAAGCATCAGCGGCAGTACGCTGGGCTGGGCCGGGCTGACCATGCGCGAAAGCAATGCCAGCGGCTCGAAAAAAGTGCAGCTGCTTACTAACCTGAGCAATCTTTGCCGCCGGGAAGTGCGCTATACGACCAATGGAACTGCATTCCCGCAGCAGTTCCCCAGCCTGAACCGCTACTGGCTGCGCCTTGTTCGGCAGGGCAACCAGTTCATCGGCTATACCTCTGCAAATGGCACGCAGTGGTTCCAGGTGATGTCCGTCACGGTGAGTATGAATGCCTGCCTTGAAATCGGGCTGGTGGTCACCAATTATGGGCAAAACAGTACTGTCACCGCTACTTTTGCCAATGTGGAAGTCGTGGATGTGATGCCCCTCGTTCGGCCTGAAAGCGGCATTACCCGACCTGCTGCGCCGGATTTCAGCGCCTATCCGAATCCAACAACCGGGGAATTGAATCTGGATTTGAGCGGCTATGGAGATCGCTCGGTGCGTGTAGAATTGTATGACGTGGACGGCAAAGCAGTGAAAATCGTGGAAATAAATGCAGCGGAAACGGCCAAGCCCCAACTCGATCTTTCGGGATTGAACAATGGGCTTTACCTGATTCGGGTGAAGGCAATAGGGGAAGAAAAATTTCTGCCCTTACTGCCCGATGCAACGAAACGGGTAGTGGTGCATGGCCTGAGATAGTGTTAAAACCAGCCAGAAACAGGACAACAGCCGGGGTTTGCGCTCCGGTTGTTGTTGTTTTCTGCGGCGTTCACATGCTGTAGTATAGAATATGTGCTGTCTGATAAGCAAGCAGCACATTTGTGATTTTAAGTGCTTGTTCGGAAATTTAATTTTCAGTGTTCTAAGTGCTCATAAGGAACATTCATTACCCCTGCCCCCTCTTCTCCCTCTCCTTCCCCGGCAGCGCTCCAAATTTCCGCGTCATTTTTAGAATGTATTCCACCTTCCTGAACCGCAGGGTACTCCAATCTTCGTCAATGGCGACCGCCAGAACACCTTCCAGGTCGTATTGCCCCATGATGGCCATGTTGAAAATAGTATTTGACTTGTTGCCCCGTCGCAACAAGTCTATTTAGTGTCCGTCCATTTAGTCGAGTGTCTGCTCTTTATAGTCCGAGAGCAAGGCATGTGAAGGCCCAAAAACGGGAGTTTACTCGTGTAAATGACCAATTTTGGGCCTTCGCATAACGCCGCTATCGGACTATAAAGACAAACACTATTTATAAAACAATTGAGTAAAATTTGTCTCCCTTCCACTTGGAAGCATTCTCCCTTATATAATGAACAATGTTGTGGTACGATTTTTCATCACGTATGATGTGATCGTGAAATGATCGTTGCCATTGAAATTCAGGGTATCCCGACAGGTGTATTTTTTTGGACGTCGTGGTTTTGTATGCCCCCATCAATTCGGACAATGATTTGATTTTAATTTCCGGTACGGACAGGTCGCGACCTGTCCCAACATGATCCCGATTAATTTCCAGCACCCCATGTATATGATTCGGCATCACGATAAATTCATGTGATACAATGTATGGATATTGCGTTTGCAACCATTCCCATTGTTCATGGGCGATGTCGCCGTATCGGTTGCGCATCATTTTTCCTGCCGAAACGGCTCCAAAACAACATACACGATCTTGGACGCACGAGGTCACAAAATACAAGGCATCCCGGCCATAATCAAATCCCGCCATGCGGTTTGGTTTGCGTTCTTTCAGCATGATTTACAAGGTTTTCACAGTGTATAAATGCAAATCCTCCTCCTCCACCGAATCACGCGCTCATAGTGCAACCCCAGTTTTTCCAACAGACGTAATGGGATTCAGGTTGAGTCGCGCTGTATTTAAGGTGGCGTTGCATGGTTCAAGGCATCATTCAGGTGTCTCCCAAAAGTAGGGGTTTATGCGAAATATTTTTATTTTAAAAACTTTTTGTTTTATTTTTGTAAAAAAATCACCAGCATGATCCAATTCGCCCTGCCCGTGCAAGGCGTGCTGAATGCCTGATTAAATAACGCGTTATGTGGGAACAACAATTATCCGAACCGCTTGAGTTGACTTCAGCTCAGGTAGACTTCTACCATAAAAACCGGTTCATCAAAATCAAACAGGTTTTTTCGCCGGAAGTCCTCGCTTATTTCAACGAGGTCATTGGCCGGAAAGTCAACAAACTGAACAAAATAGCCGTTCCCCTCGAACAACGCGACACTTATGGCAAAGCTTTTTTGCAATTGTTCAACCTGTGGCGGGAGGACGAGGCCATCAAAAAATTCGTATTCAGCCGGCGTTTGGCCAAAATTGCCGCCGACCTGATGCAGGTGGAAGGAGTGCGCCTCTACCACGATCAGGCCCTGTTCAAAGAAGCTGGCGGGGGCTTCACTCCCTGGCATGCCGACCAATATTACTGGCCCCTGGAGACCGATAAAACCGTCACGGCCTGGATTCCGCTGCAAGCCACCCCGCTGGAGATGGGGCCATTAGAATTCGGTGCAGGCAGCCACCAAGTCGTGGAGGGCCGCGACCGGAAAATCGGCGACGAAAGCGAAGCTTTTATTGGGGAAAAACTACGGATTACGGACTTCCAACACATCATCGAACCGTTTGATTTGGGCGAAGTCAGCTTCCACTCCGGTTGGGTATTTCACCGAGCCGGTGCCAATAGCTCCGACCAGATGCGCAAAGTAATGACCGTGATTTATATGGATAAAAACATGGTGTTGAAAGCGCCGGAAAACGACAACCAAAAATTGGATTGGGAGGTTTGGTGCCCTGGTGCGGAGATCGGGGAGGTGATTGATACGGCTTTGAATCCGGTGCTGTTTTAGCGCCTTTCCGGCAAAGCCAGACGCCCGCCTTTGCGGCCCTTGGCGGAACCTTTGCGCCCTTTGCGGGAAACAACGTATTGGTTTCGTAAAACATCATAAAACCCGCAAAGCCAGACGCCCGCCTTTGCGACCCTTGGCGGAACCTTTGCGCCCTTCGCGGGAAACAACGCACCACGATTTCCTAAAACATCCTACCTTAGCGGGAAAGGCTTTTCAAATGCGACACAAAATGGCAAAACTGACCTCCAATTTAGTATCCCGGCTCCTGACGCTGAGCTGCTGCCTGTTTCTTTTCACGACCCTGTCTGCCCAAATCACGCGGGTAGAACCCCCGAACTGGTGGGTTGGCATGCAAAGCACCACCCTGCAACTGTTGGTACAAGGATCTAAAGCCGGCCAACTCAACCCGGTCATTGACTATCCTGGCGTCCGCATTGAAAAAACGCACCGCGCCGACAGCGAGAACTACCTGTTCATAGACCTGACGATTGCAGCGGATACAAAACCCGGCACCATCACCATCGGGTTCAAACGGGGCAATGCGACCGTTTATGAACACAATTACCCTTTGTATGCCCGCCAGCAAAAGCCGGAAGTATTTCAGGGCTTCAATGCTTCCGATGTGATTTACCTGATCACCCCCGACCGGTTTGCCAATGGCGATCCCGGCAACGATGTAGTGGCTCCTTTGGCAGAAAAAAAGATTGACCGCAATAAAGGTTTTACCCGGCACGGCGGCGATATTCAGGGGATTATTGACCACCTGGATTATCTTTCCCAGATGGGTTTTACCGCCATCTGGCCAAGCCCGTTGTTGGAAAACGACATGCCCAATTGGTCTTACCACGGATATGCAATTACCGATTACTACCGGGTAGATCCGCGTTTTGGAACCATGGATACCTATAAAACACTGGCGGAAAAGACCCGCAGCAAGGGCATGAAGCTCATTTTTGACGGTGTAGTGAACCATTGCGGTTCCAACCACTGGTGGATGAAAGACCTGCCTTTTAAAGACTGGCTGAATTTCCCTGACAGCATGCAGGTGACCAACCATCGGCGCACCGTCAACCAGGATCTTTATGCTTCGGAAGTTGACCGGAAATTAATGAGCAACGGCTGGTTCGTACCGACCATGCCGGATCTGAACCAACGCAATCCCTTTTTTGCGATCTATTTGATCCAGAACAGCATCTGGTGGATCGAAACCCTGCATCTGGGTGGCATCCGGCAGGATACTTACCCCTATCCGGACAAAGATTTTTTAGCGGAATGGAGCTGCCGGATCATGGAAGAATACCCGAATTTTAGTTTGGTCGGCGAAGAATGGAGCCTGAACCCACTCCTTGCTGCGTATTGGCAACAGGGAAAAACTAACCACGACGGCTACGAATCCTGCCTGAAAAGCCCGATGGATTTTCCGTTGCAGCGCGCCCTCGTCTTAGCGCTGACCGAGCCTGAAACCTGGGATCAGGGATTGGTGAAACTGTATGAAGGGCTGGCGAATGATTTCGTGTATGCCAATCCCAACGACCTGATGACTTTTGGGGACAACCACGATATGGATCGCATTTTTACCCAGCTCAAACAGGATGCATCGCTAACAAAAATCGCCTTGGCCTACCTGCTCACCATACGGGGCATTCCTCAAATTTATTACGGCACGGAAGTGTTGTTGGACAATACCGGGCAGCCGGGCGATCATGGCGTTATCCGAACCGACTTCCCTGGAGGTTGGGCCGGGGATGCCGTAAATGGTTTCACAGGCATAGGGCTGTCCAAAGACCAAAGCGAAATGCAGGCTTTTCTAAAAGAATTGCTCAACTGGCGCAAAGCCAACCTTGCCGTGCAACAGGGCAAAACGTTGCACTTTGGCCCGCTTGCCGGCGTTTATGTGTATTTTCGGTATACGGCTGATCAAAAAATCATGGTGATTCTCAACAAAAATGAACAACCGACAAAGCTCGATACCCGGCGGTTTGCCGAAATATTAGCCGGACATAAAAATGGCATTGACGTGCTGAGCGGCACACAAATGCCCATTGCCGGCTCCTTGGCTCTGGCACCTAAAAGCGTGTTAATACTGGAAATACATTAAGCAAGTTTTAATCAATTAAGCCCGGATTCCAATCAACGCTGGTTGCGTACCTGCAACCTTGTGGGAGTTGGTGTAACTTTAACGCAGAATGGAATAAAATAATTAAAAATTTCGGGCAGGCTGAGTTATATTTGCACGTCACAACCCAAGACCAAATTTTTTCCCTATATCACATCAGACTAGTAGTACATTTTTCAGTCTTGTAACCTACCTACAAATACTTGTATTTTTTTAACTAATGATAATTGTATGAGACAATTTATTAACCTAACTGTGTTGATACTCGCAGTGGTATTGGGGCCAAGCCAGCTTTTTGGGCAACGAACCATCGCTGGCGTAGTAACGGACGCTGTGTCGGGGGAAACCCTGATCGGTGCCAATATTCTGGTAAAAGGTACCTCAGAGGGTACAATTACCGATATTGATGGCAGCTACTCTTTGAAGTTGCCCACAGGCGCAACAGCGCTGATTTTTAGCTACACGGGATACAACTCGCAGGAAATTGCGGTGGGTAGCTCGGATAAAATTGACATCCGTTTGGTAGCTGGCCAGGTTCTCGATGAAATCGTGGTCATTGGCTATGGTACCGTAAAGCGGGAAGACGCTACAGGTTCTGTACAAACGGTGGGAACCTCTTCTTTTAACAAGGGTGCCCTGACTTCTCCACAGGAATTGCTGGCCGGTAAAGTCGCTGGCGTTTCGGTTACTACCGATGGTACGCCAGGGGGCGGTGCCGCCATCCGCATCCGGGGAGGGTCTTCGCTCAGCGCATCCAACGACCCGCTATTTGTGATTGACGGTGTTCCTGTATCGAACGACAATACGTCCGGCCAGCGGAACATTCTCAGCCTCATCAACCCCAACGACATTGAGACTTTTACGGTGCTCAAAGATGCTTCCGCAACGGCCATTTATGGCTCGCGGGCGTCCAACGGGGTCATCATCATCACCACTAAAAAAGGAAAGCTGGGCAAAAAAATCCGCTTAGGTTACAGCGGCAGCGTTGCCTTCAGCAATCCGGCCAATCAGGTTGACGTGTTCAGTGCGGATGAATACCGCACCTTGATCAACACGCGTTTTCCCGATGGCCACCCTGCGCCTTCCCTGATGGGTTCTGCCAACACCGATTGGCAATCTGAAATCTATCAGACTGGCATCATGCAGGATCACAACCTCAATATATCCGGGGGCATTGGCAGCTTTCCATACCGGGTATCGCTGGGTTTCACCGATCAGGACGGTATTCTGAAAACGGACGAGTTTAACCGCCTCACCTACGGCATTAACCTCACGCCCAGTTTTTTTGACAACCGCCTGCAAATCAATGTTGGTTTGAAAGGCATGCGCAATGACAACCACTTTGCAGATCGCGGCGCAATCGGCGGAGCGGTTCATTTCGACCCGACCCAACCCGTGCGGGATCCGGAAAGCCCTTACGGCGGCTTCTATACCTGGACGCAGCCCAACGGCAATCCGAATACCTTGTCGCCAGCAAACCCGGTTGCCCTGCTGGAAATGCGCGACGACGAATCTACGGTAAACCGTTACCTCGTCAATTTTTCGGCTGATTACCGCTTTGCTTTCCTGCCCGAACTTCGTGCGAACTTGAACTTGGCTTACGACCAGGCCAAAGGCGAAGGCACCATTGTGGTTCCTGACAACGCGGCTTTTGCATTCAATGAAAACGGCAACGGCGGTGTGAACAACAGCTACAACCAAACGGATCGCAACGAATTGCTGGAGTTTTACCTGAACTATAGCAAGACCTTGGGCAGAACAGCTCTTGACCTGATGGGCGGTTACTCCTGGCAGCATTTCTACCGCGAAAACTTCGACCGCCGCGACGACGAAAACGGCATCCGCGAAAACTCGAACGCCAGCGAATTCTACTTAGTGTCGCTGTTCGGCCGTTTGAATTATACCCTGTACGATCGCTTCCTTATCACCCTGACCCTGCGTCAGGATGGATCTTCCCGCTTTAGCAAAGACAACCGCAACGGCTTGTTCCCCGCAGCTGCTTTTGCCTGGAAAATCTATGACAACAGAGCGGAGGGCAGCACGTTGAATAACCTGAAACTACGTTTGGGCTATGGCGTAACCGGACAGCAGGCCATCGGTAACAACTACTACCCTTCTCAGGCGCTCTACTTAGGCAGTCTTACCACGGCCCAATACCAGTTTGGGAACGAGTTTCTGGAAACCCTGCGCCCGGAAGGCTACAACTCCAACCTGAAGTGGGAAGAAACAACGACCTACAACATCGGTATTGATTATGCTTTGTTCAACAGCCGGCTCTACGGTTCGGTGGAAGTTTACCAGCGCGAAACCAACGACCTGATCAACTTCATCCCGGTACCGGCAGGCACCAACCTCACCAACTTCATCACCGCCAACGTGGGCGACCTGGAAAACCGCGGTTTTGAAATTTCGGTGAATGCCATTCCATACAAAGGCGCTAATTCCGAGTGGTCTGTTGGGGTTAACTACACACAGAACGTGAATGAAATTACGCGCCTGACGGCTACGGACGATCCGAACTACCAGGGCGTAGCTACCGGCGGTATCTCCGGCGGTGTGGGCAACAACATTCAAATCCACAGCGTTGGCTTCCCGGCAAGCTCCTTCTTTGTATTCGAGCAGGTGTACGATGCCAATGGCATTCCGGTTGAAAACCTGTATGTTGACCGCAACGGAGACGGCCAGATTTCTACGGCAGACCTCTACCGCTTAGAGAATCCTGCGCCGGATGCTTTCATCGGCTTTACTTCTAATTTCAACTACGGCAATTTCGACTTTTCTTTTGCAGGCCGTGCCAATATGGGCAACTACATTTACAACAACAATCAGTCTAATTTGTCTAATTATAGTGGACTGTATGCCTCAACCAATTACCTGCAAAACGTTCAGGCAAATATTGCATCGGTTG
Source organism: Chitinophagales bacterium (assembly GCA_038323375.1). Lineage (GTDB taxonomy): Bacteria > Bacteroidota > Bacteroidia > Chitinophagales > Saprospiraceae > JABWAJ01. The sequence continues at coordinate 3,784 of JBBQGV010000070.1, read as the reverse complement.
ATTTCACCACACCGCGCTATTTCAGCGATCACTTCATCCAGAACGGCTCTTTCCTGCGTTTGGATCACGTAACGGTTGGCTACAACTTTGCGAATGTATTCAGCAAAGAAGGTGGCAGCAACCTTCGGGTTTACGCAACCATGCAAAACCCGTTTGTGATTACGAACTATGAAGGCTTGGATCCTGAAGTTTTCGGCGGGATTGACAACAACCTTTACCCACGTTCCAGAACGTTCTTGTTTGGGTTAAACCTTAATTTATAACATTGTTAAAAGTACACAGTATGGCTTTCTCATCTATTAAAAAACTATCGTTGATAATCCTCGGATTATCATTCGTGGCCACATCCTGCTTTAAGGATCTGGATACTACGCCTCTTGATGAGGACATTCAAACTGCTGACGTCGTATACAATTCGCCGGGAGCTTACCGTCAGGTTTTAGCCAAGCTCTATGCCGGTTTGGCTGTAAGCGGCCAGGAAGGCCCTGCGGGCTTGCCAGACATCAGTGGGATTGACGAAGGCTTCTCCACCTACCTACGCCAATATTGGAAAGCGCAAGAATTGACGACTGACGAAGCCGTTATTGCCTGGAACGACGGCAATATCCACGACTTTGAAGACCAGGACTGGAATGCGCAAAATGAATTCATCACGGCAATGTACAACCGCATTTACTACCAGATTGCACTGTGCAACGAATTCCTTCGCGAAGCCACCGATGCCAAATTGGACGACCGCGGCCAGGGCAACCTAAAAGCGGAAGTTGCTACTTATCGCGCTGAAGCGCGCTTCTTGCGTGCCCTCAGCTACTGGCATGCGTTGGATATGTTTCGCAATGTTCCTTTTGTGACGGAAGCAGATGGCGTAGGCGCTTTTTTCCCGGAGCAAATTTCAGCAGCGAACCTGTTTAATTTTATCGAAGCGGAAATTAAGGAAATTGAACCGCAGTTGGTGGCACCACGCCAAAACAGCTACGCCCGCGCAGACCAGGCAGCGGTCTGGATGCTGGCTGCCAAACTGTACCTCAATGCAGAAGTTTACACTGGACAAGGTAAATACACAGAATGTGCAACTTATGCTAAAAAAGTAATTGACGCAGGCTACTCATTAGAGCCAACTTATCAGCACCTTTTCCTGGCCGACAACAATATTGACAACAGCGAGGTGATCTTCCCGGTTGCTTTCGACGGAACCCGCACCCAAACCTGGGGCGGCATGACCTTCATTACCCACGCAGCGGTTGGTGGCAGCATGAGCCCGGCGGCATTCGGCCTCGACGGGGGTTGGGGTGGAACCCGCACTACCAGCGCATTTGTTGGCAAGTTCCCGGAAGTGGGCGGCACCGTTGTAGCGCCAGATTTCAACAGCGGCAGCTACCCACTATTGAATGTACCCGGCGCTTACCAGGGTTGGGATCCGGCCAGCAATGCAGGCGCTTTGGCTTCTAAGGGCAGCAACGAAGTATACGAAGGTTTCACCTATTTTGCAGAAGCTTCCCAATTCAAGTTTGCAAAAGGCTCTTGGGATACAAACTGGGGAGATACCGGCGCTGACGGCACCCTGGAACCCGGTGGTGAAAACCTCAATGCTGCACCCGGCTTCTACCGCCTCAACGTTGATTTGAATACGTTGACTTACTCCCTGACGCCTATTTCCTGGGGTTTGATCGGTTCGGCAACGGCTGGTGGCTGGGACAGCGATCAGAACATGACTTATGATGCAACAGAAGGTGCCTGGACCATTACGGCTGACTTAGTTGCCGGCGAAGCAAAATTCCGGGCCAACGACGGCTGGGACATTAACTTTGGCGATACGGGCAAAGACGCGCTTTTGGAATACGGCGGCGACAATATTGTCATTCCGGGTGCGGGTAATTATACGATCAAATTGTACCTCAACCGCCAGGATTATACTTACTCCGTTGTTTCTAACGTAAATGATAACCGGAAGATGTTCCATACGGACGGGCAAACCTTAGAGATTACGGATGTTTCCCAATTTACGCAGGGCTACGCCATTACCAAATTCAAAAACGTAGATCGCAACGGCAACGCAGGATCCAACCTCACTTTCCCGGACACAGACTTCCCGATGTTTCGTCTGGCAGATGCTTACTTGATGTATGCAGAAGCAATCCTGCGTGGCGGAACGGGCAGTGCATCCGAAGCATTGGGCTCTGTGAACCAGTTGCGCGCACGTGCAGGTGCAGGCACCATTAGCTCAGGCGACCTGACGCTGAATTTTATACTCGACGAACGGGCGCGCGAACTCTATTGGGAATGCCACCGCCGCACGGACTTGGTTCGTTTTGGCCAGTTCAGCAACGGCACCTACTTATGGCCATTGAAGGGCGGCTCCCTGACCGGCGCGCAGGTTCCGGCATTCTTTAACGTATTTCCGATTCCGGCTTCCGATTTAGGTGCAAACCCTAAATTGGTTCAAAACCCGGGCTATAATTAATTCATCTTTCAGGATATTCCGGCCAGTGCCGGAATATCCTGAGCATAATATCATCATCATGCGCAAGCAATATTTTCTCCTGAGTTTACTCGCCCTAATGATGTGGGGTTGCAGTGAAGACGAATTCGGCCCTGTGCTGAGTCTCGACGGTGCGCCGGGATTGTCCAGCCCGGCAGCCAATGCCAGCTATGTCATTACAGATGCCATCGTGGATGACGTGATGACGACCTTCACCTGGACAACTGCTGACTTTGGTTATGAAGCAGGGATAGACTACGATGTTCAGATTGACAAAGCCGGCAATAACTTTGCCGAGGCGGTTTCACTCGGACCTATCCTGAAAGGCGGCTTATCTATGGCGGTAACAAACGGCAAAGTGAATGGCATTTTGTTGGCCAAAAATCTCCCGGCCGGCGTGGAAAACACGATGGAAGTCCGGGTAGTCGCTTCTGTCAGCAGCGAAGTTGAAAAGCTGATTTCTCCGACTTTGAGCATCAAGGTGAACCCTTTCCAGCAGGAAATTGACTACCCGAAATTGCAGGTTCCCGGTAGCTACCAGGGCTGGAATCCGGCTGACGTGACGACGGTTATCTATTCTGTGAAAAGCGATGGAACCTACGAAGGCTACGTGAACATGAACGAATCCGCGCCAAAGTTCAAATACACACAAGGTTTGTCCTGGGATACCAACTGGGGCGATACAGATGCTGACGGCACGCTGGAGCTAGGTGGCACCGATATTGCAGTGCCAAGCGGCGGAATGTACCGCCTGAACGTTGATCTGAACGCACTGACCCACACGTTTGCAAAAACGGATTGGGGCATCATCGGTTCATCAACGCCAACCGGATGGGACAGCGACACGGATATGAGCTACGACGCAGCTTCCGGCACGCTGAAAATTACGATTGACCTCGTGGCGGGCGAAATCAAGTTCCGTGCCAACGATGACTGGGGTGTCAATCTCGGCGATACCGGCGGCAACCGCATCATGGAATACGGCGGCGACAACATTCCAGTTGCAGAAGCTGGTAATTATACGGTCGAACTGATTTTGAATCAGGCCAATTATTCTTACAAACTGACGAAGAATTAGAGAGTACTGTAGTACTTCAATTATTATCATAACCACATAGCACGGCAATCAGGCATCGTTTCAAAAAACCGATCCTTTCTGCTTACGCTATGTGGTTATTTTTTGTCCCGTAGGCCGTACCGCCGAACTCCGATTCGGCCACACCGTACCGCCGAACTCCGATTCGGCCACACCGTACCGCCGAACTCCGATTCGGCCACACCGTACCACCGAACTCCGATTCGGCC
>JBBQGV010000069.1:0-30660 GCA_038323375.1 Chitinophagales bacterium | reverse complement strand
TTGCGTTTCCCACCGGACTTCCCGCAATTGCTTTCAGTCGGCGCAATTGCCTTCGTCGGTCACGTAGCTTTGGCTACGCTCCCTTCTTGCGCCTTGTCCGCTGGAAAAATCCCCACGCCGAAAACGCGAACTTATTATTGCAATGTTCCTTAGCGCTTGCATAAAAATTCAAAGAAGATGCGCAGAAGAAACTTCATAAAAAACACCGCGTTCGGTTTAGCCGGCGCGCTGTACATTCCTCAAATCATGGCACCAACTGAAACCATTCTCGGGCACAACAACAAGCGCTACCGCATCAACACCCGCTGGAGCCAGGCAGATGTGGCGCGCAATCCCGTCAACGATTGCCACGAAATGGTACAGGATCAAAAAGGAAGAATTTTGTTGCTGACCAACGAAACGAAAAACAACGTCCTGATCTACGACAAAAACGGAAAACTCTTAGACGCCTGGGGATCGGAATACCCCGGCGCGCACGGCCTCACGCTGTTCAATGAAAATGGAACCGATGTGTTGTACATTTGCGACAACACCCGCCATCAGGTGATCAAAACGACCATTGACGGGAAAGTATTGATGGTGTTGGATTATCCCAAAGAAACAGAAAAATATGACAAGGCAGAGGAGTATGTACCCACCGAAACCGCCATCGCGCCCAACGGCGATATTTACGTGGCCGACGGGTATGGCAAGGATTTTATCATCCAATACGATGCGCAGGGGCGATATATTCGCCATTTTGGAGGCCGGGGCGACGAAGCGGCGCACCTCCTGAATGCGCACGGCATTTGTGTGGATCTGCGGGACAAAACGAACCCTTCGCTGATAGCGACATCCCGTCAGCAAAATGCTTTCAAACGCTATGATTTGGAGGGGAATTATTTAGAAACCATTGCTTTGCCGGGCGCCTGGGTTTGCCGACCTGTTATTCGCGGGGATTACCTCTATGCTGCCGTTTTGCAATCCAACAGCAGGCAATGGACGCAGTCGGGTTTTGTCACTATTTTAGACAAACAAAATAAGGTCGTTTCAAACCTTGCCGGTTCCGAACCCACCTACAACGGCGCCATACCCGATGAAATGTACCAAACCATCAAAGCATTCGAGTATCCGCACGACGTTTGCGTAGACGATGAAGAAAACCTGTACGTAGCCCAGTGGAATTCGGGCAAAACCTATCCTTTTAAATTAGAACCCGTGGTATGAAGCAGTCAGGATTGTGTTGTGGTTTGGTGGTCTTTGGGTTGTTGTGCGCCAAAGCGCAGGACACGTTTCAATTAGCGCCGCCGTTTTTGAAATACGCTTCGGTGTTTTTTGAGAAAAAGGCCATTGTGAGCCTGCAATTTGCGCAACCGGGCACGCGTATTCACTACACCACCAATGGGGAAACGCCCGGCGAAAACGACCCGATTTACCGTCGCCCTATTGTGATAAAAAAAAGTGCTACAACCCTGAAAGCCAAAGTATTTGGCACAGGATTTTTGCCTTCTGAAACCGTAGAAGCTACTTTTTACAAAAGCGGATTAGCCATCGAACAGGTCATCCACGACCAACCCAATGACCGCTACCGGGGGACTGGTTATGCAACCCTGACGGACGGGCTGGGCGGCATTGCCGAACATGGCCATCCTGCCTGGCTGGGATTTCAACAGGATCAGGTTGCTATTGAAGTGCGTTTGGAAAAACCGCAAAAAATCAGGCAACTCCTGCTGCACGTTTTACAAAACCAGGGTGCCTGGATCTTCCTGCCCCAACGCATCGAGGTGTTTTATCTTTATCAAATTCCTGAAACAAAAGCATTTGTCTGGATGGGAACCAAAGTTTTAGACGCCTCAAAAATGGACGGCAGGGTTGCCTGCCAGGCCATTGTGGTGCCCCTTGACGGGGAATTAAAAACGGATCGGCTGGTGGTGAAAATTTACCCGCTGGCGCAAATTCCGGAAGGACATCCGGCTAAAGGGAGGCCGGCTTGGTTGTTTTTGGATGAGCTAAAACTGTACTGATGCTGCAAACCCACTGGAAATCTTTGCTTTACAACATTGTATTTGCACTAAACTGCCTCCTCCTCTTCCTGGCGGTATTGGGTAAAACTTTGCAAGTACCCGCCCTATTGCAGGTAGCCGGCCGCATGCACCCTTTAGTGCTCCACTTCCCCATTGTGCTGCTCTTGCTGGCCATTGTCTGGGAAACAGCCGTTAAAGCCAAAGACAATCCGCTATACCGCGCCACAGGCGACGCCCTGCTGCTGTCAGCGGCGTTGAGTGCGGCTGTTGCGGCGTTGATGGGGTTGTTTTTATCGCAGGAAGCAGGTTACGATGCGGTAGCGTTGTTCGGGCACAAATGGAGCGGCGTTGCCGTTTCTTTGATTTCGTGGGGCTGGTATGCGTTCCGAGACAAAATTCGACAAACAACATGGCTTGCACGAGGCTTTGCCGCAATAGGCTTTGCAGGCATCTTATTGGCGGGGCACCAGGGCGCTACCATCACCCACGGCGAAAATTATTTATTAGCACCTTTAGCCGGTGAAGCTCTCAAAACCAAGGTGTTGCTGGAAGATGCATGGGTTTTTGAAGACTTAGTTTTTCCAATTTTAAAAGAAAAATGCCTGTCTTGCCACAATGCGGCCAAAGCGAAAGGCGAACTGATTTTGGAAACAGTGCCTTCGATGTTGAAAGGTGGCAAAAATGGCAAACTTTGGGACAGCACGTCCGTGTCATTGGGTTTGCTAATGGAGCGCATCCATTTGCCGCACGAAGAAAAAAAACACATGCCGCCGAAAGGCAAACCACAATTAACCGAACCCGAAATTGATATTCTGTACCATTGGATTAAAAATGGAGCGCGTTTCAAGCAAAAAATAGCCGCATTGCCTGAAAAAGACACCTTGCGCCTGCTTGCTGCTGCAATTTTCAATACGGTGGAAACCGACACTTATGCGTTCGAGGCCGCCCCTGAAAAGACCATCCAAAAACTGAACAACAACTACCGAGCCGTCTATCCCGTAGCCTTGCAATCGCCTGCATTGAGCGTTGATTTTTTTGGCATTGCCGCGTTTCAAAGCGAAGCGTTGCGTGCCCTGGAGGCGGTGAAAACGCAAATCGTGAGCTTGAACCTGAACCGGATGCCCGTCAAAGACGAAGATTTAAAAACCATCGGCCAGTTTACCAACCTCCGCAAACTCAACCTCTCGGCGACCCAAATCACCGGTGCCACGCTAAGTGAATTAAAAAACCTGAAAGCTTTGCGCAAATTGTCGCTTTCCGGCACGGCTGTAAAACCTTCGGATCTGGCTGCACTCCGCGTATTGCCCGAATTGTCCGCCCTGTATTTGTGGAATACCGGCGTCAGCGAAGACGATTTTCCGGAGTTGCAAAAACAACTACCACGCGTCCGCCTCGAATCCGGTTTCAAAGGCGATACGGTCGTTGCCCAACTCAATGCGGCGATCATTGAGGGCGAAGCGCAGGTGTTTACCACGTTTACCAAAGTCAAACTCAAAAATTTCATCAAAGGCGCCGTGGTGCGCTACACCTTAGCCGGCACCGTCCCCGACAGCCTCCACTCCCCCATCAGCACCGGCGACAGCATCACGATTGACAAAACCTGTCTGCTGACCACCAAAACCTTCCTACCGGGCTGGATCAGCAGCGAAGTGGCCACCCGCAATTTTTACAAAGTTGGGTTCACGCCCGATTCCGTTGCGTTTACCCATGCGCCCAATCCGCAATACAAAGGCGAAGGCCCCCGAACACTGATAAACCATCAAATCGGCGACACGGATTTTCGGAATAAAAAGTGGCTGGGATTTAAAGATACGCCGTTGGAAGCTTTTCTGTTTTTCAAAAAGCGCACGACCCTATCCTCGGTTTCCGTCAGCACGGTGGTGGACATCGGTAGTTATATCATGCCGGCTTTGCAGGTGGAAGTCTGGGTCGGGAGCAGCAAAAACAACTTGGTTCTGCTGAAAAAACTAAGCCCTGCGCAGCCTTCCGGCTTGGGTGCTTCGGCTTATTTGGTTGGATTTAATTTAGATTTTCCTCCCCGGAAGGTCAGTGTGGTGAAAATTGTCGTGAAACCCGTTTCAAAACTACCGGTTTGGCACCCGGGGAAAGGAACACCTGGTTGGGTGTTTGTGGATGAGGTGTTTGTGAATTAGAATTTTGGTGTTTGGTATTTATTTACCCGCGCGCGCAATGGCTCCGCCTCGCGTGTACTATTTGTCGGTCTCTGGCCGGCTTGCGCGAAACCGGGCGGAGGGCGAATAATAACAGGCACGAGGCGGAGCCTCAGCGCCAGCGGGCTTTCGGGTTCAGTCCATTGACAACCATCAATCTTGTAATCGTCAATCATCAATAAAAAATGATTTCGTATTATTCCCCATAAAACCCCTTCCGCGTTTCCACCAACAACCGTTCAATCAGCGCCTTATCCGGGCGTTCGGGCAGTGGCGAGTTTGAATAACAAGCTTCGATGTTGGCCAATTTGGCTTCGGCTTGAGCGATGAGCGCATCGTATTCCCAATCTCCGCGCCGGATGGCCAGCAATGCCTCGCGGTTGGGGCGGCGCACGAGGAGTTTGCCGTCTTTCAGGATTTCTTCGGCCACGTCTAACAGGCGCAGGGTATGCATCATGTTTTTGGCGTCGTAGTTTTTGCCATGCGCAATGGTATTGGCGTAGCGCTCGTCGTTGCGGGCCGCCAGCCAGTCGTGGTATTCGCGGTAAGCGCGGCAGTGCATAGCGTAGGCTTCTTTGTTGAACGACATTAGCGCGGCGGGTTCGGTGCCTTTCGGCACGCTGCTTAGAGCCACGTCGTTGGCCGTTTCTTTTTTCATGATGCCAGCGTAGCCCATTTCGCCCGTTTCATCGTAGTACAGTCCGTAGAGGTCGCGCATGTTGGCAATGACCACTAAGCCACCGTGTTCCTGGCGCCAGTTGCGGCGTTCAAGCCAGGTCATCAAGGGAACGGCACCCTGTTTTTCGGCCACATAACAAAAATCCAGCGGCGTTTTTCGCGTCGGTGCCATGGGTTGGTTGATTTTTTTATTCAAACCGCGCGCTTTTTTGATCTGGGCAAACGCGAACCCGGCGAAGGTGTCTTTGCACAATTTAGACAGGAAATTTTCGCGGCGAAACGCTTCAAATAAGGGGTGGCAATACAACACGCAATCTTCCGGCGTGGCCAACATTTCTAGGATGTTTGGGTTGTTTTTGTACAACAATTCCCCGAAACGTCGAAGTTCGTAATACACTTCATCGTTGTGTTCGCTGCTGACCTGCTCCACGTAATCCAACCCGTAAAACTGCGCTTGTGGCAACACGAACACGCCTTTCAGGTCGGTGTCTGAAGTGGGCAAATCAGTGCCATAAGCCCGGCTGCCGCTGATGCATTCAAAGAGGAGGAGGTTGCGGGATTTAAGATCGGCGATGGTCATGCGTTGGTGGTTTGTATTTGAAACAATGCTCGCGCGATGGCTCCGCCTCGCGTGGACCACTTTGCTCGCGCGATGGCTCCGCCTCGCGTGTACTATTTGCCGGTCTCTGGCCGGCTTGCACGAAACCGGGCGGAGGCCGAATAATAACAGGTACGAGGCGGAGCCTCGGCGCCAGCGGGGCAGCATAACAGGCACGAGGTGCCGCCTCGGCATCCTCCTCTAAAACACTTAAATCATTTCTTATACGCGAGGCAGCATAACAGGCACGAGGTGGCGCCCAGGCATCAGCGGGTATACTAAATTCGGCCTATTTGCTGTTTCTTCAGTCCATAGGGGCTTAGCGCAATCAAAAACATTTGACAAACAGAACATTACAACCTTCAAAAGACACTTCTGGCGCTTTAGTCCAGTCTTTGATTTTCTATAATGCCCCACCTACCACAGCCAACCAGTACCTACTTTCACAAACAGAATGAAAAATGGGTCAAAAACCGCCTCGGCACAACAAATTTGGAAACTTGTTTGCGAGGCGGCACAAAGTATTAAACAATAAAACTTAACATGTCATGAAGAAATTGCTACTCAGCCTTTTACTGGCGGCAGTATGTACAGTCGTTTTCGCACAGCGTGGAACGGTGACCGGGATGGTGACCGACCAGCAAACGAAGGAACCACTCATCGGCGCCAACATTTTCGTAGACGGTGCCACTTCCGGCGCAGCCACCGATAATTCGGGCAAATATACGCTCGATTTGCAGGCAGGCAACCAAAAATTGATTGTTTCCTACGTCGGTTACAAAACCGTGGAACAAACCGTAAATGTGCCTGCCGGCGGCAACGCAACCTTCGACCTTGAGCTGGAAAGCTCCGGGTTGCTGGGGGAAGAAGTCATCGTTTCGGTTTCGCGCAAAGCGGAAAAACTCACCAACGCACCGGCCACAATCACGGTCATTGGTGCGCAGGCACTGAGTGAACAACCTTCTTTTAATGCCGCAGAACTTCTGGGTCGCCAAAAAGGCGTGGATTATGTGCGCTCAGGCGTGCTTGGGATCGGGGTGAACGCCCGTGGCTTCAACAGCGCTTTTAACCCTAAAAACCTGCAAATCAACGACGGCAGGTTGTCTTCCCTCATCGCAACCGGCCTGCCGCTTGGTGCCCTGAGTACCACGGTGAAAGAAGACATCGAACGCATAGAAGTGGTATTGGGGCCTTCTTCAGCCCTCTACGGCCCGAATGCGCACAACGGTCTGCTCAATACCATCACCAAAGACCCCCGCACCTCGCAGGGCACGACCATTGCCTTGGGCGTAGGCAACCAAAGCGTGATCACCGGACGGCTTCGCCATGCGACTAAAATCAACGATAAATGGGCCTTCAAAGTGAGCGCAGAATATACGCAGGGTGAAGAATTTGCCTTTACGGATACCGTTTATTTCGGAGCACAAGCGGCACCGGAATTAGAATTGGATCCGAAATTCAACTCGCTTAGGGGCGAAGCAGCGCTGTATTACGCGGTGAACAGCAAATCTGACCTCATTCTTTCCGGCGGGTACAGCAAAAGCAACAACATCGGAAATACCAACGCTGGCCGGAATCAGATCATAGACTGGACTGTCGGCTGGGGACAGTTGCGCTATGTGTCGCCGCGTTTGTTCGCGCAGGTTTACTACACTAAATCGGGTACGGAAGAAACATACGCCATGAACCAGCGCACACAAAACTACCTGAGTTTTAAAAATGCCGGATTTTCGGAAGAAGAATCGCGCCGCCGTTCTTTCACTGAGCAATGGAACTCAACCTTTGGCATCGCCTTGAATCGTGGTTCTATTTTTAAAGACAATTCCAGCCGCCTCAACGGCGAAGTTCAGTACAACAACAAGGCAGGCAATCTTTTCGATTTTATCGTAGGCGTTCAGTATCAGGGTGACAATGCAAATAGCGACGGCACTTACCTGCTGGATGCAGATGGCGCAATCAAAATTGGTCAGGTGGGCGGTTATTTGCAGTTGGAACGCAAGTTTGGCAGCAACTTCAAAGTCGTGCTGGCTGGTCGTGCTGACAACCACGACCTCTACGGCTTCAACTTCATTCCCAAAGCGGCATTCGTGTATTACAACAATACAGGTTCGGCACGCCTGACTTATGGAAAAGGCATTGCAGCGCCGACCATCCTGAACTTAGAAGGCAATATTTTTGGGGGCTTGCTCTTGGGCAATGGTGCCGGTTTTACGCTGTCTGACGGTACCAAAATCAAAGCGCTGGAGGTCGAAACCATCGAGACTTTTGAAGTCGGTTACAAAGGCACTTTTGGCAAAAAACTGTTCTTCGATGCCAATGCTTACTACAATACTTCGCAAAATTTCCTGAGTCCGGCGATCAATATTGCCACAGCAGGCCGCACGGTTACGCATCGCGGCGACCAGCCGATGAGCGAAGTGGTGCAGGGTACGCCGCCAACCGGCGCTGCATTTGTATTGACGTATTTGAACTTCGGGGAAGTAGCGACTTATGGCGCGGACGTCTCTTTGAATTACAGCATCGCCGACGGCTTGTTGGGAACGATCAATTACTCCTGGTTTGATTTTGATTTGAATGTGGACGACCCGGCCAACGACGGCAACGGCAATGGCAAAGTGGACGAAAACGACCTGCCAATTAATACGCCGACGCATAAATTGGGCCTGGGGTTGAGCTATTCCAAAAACAAATTTTTCGGATCCCTGTTTGGCCGCTGGGTAGACAAATACGACTTTTTCTCCGGCATCAACGTGGCTGCCAAAACCAACCCGGATCTAATTTATGGCGGTTCTCCTGTGGTGGAAAATGCACGTGTTGGCCGCTCGTTCAATTACGGGCCGCTGGGCGGTTTCTTCAACCTGGACCTTGCATTGGGGTATAAAATCAACGATTACCTGACGATTGCAGGCCAGGTCGTGAACGTACTGGATCAGGAAGTGCGCGAGTTTGTGGCTTCTCCGGCAATTGCGCCGCTGTATTCATTGGAAGTAAAAATAAACCTGCCGGCTTTGGGCGGGAAGAAATAAAAAACGGGCAAGGAGCAAGAAGCAAGTGGGCAATAGGCAAGTGGGCAATAGGCAAATAGGCAAAACCTGTTCACTTGCTCACTTGCCCACTTGCCCACTTGCCACTTGTCCACTTGCCTATAAAAAATGAGTATATGCGGAATGCCGCAATCTTATCCGTGGGCGCCTACGCGCCGGAGCGGGTTATTCCCAACCAATTTTTCAATGAATTGCTCGGCGAGGACGTAGATACCTGGTTGCGCGAAAACGTCCAGATTTACGAGCGCCGCTGGTGTCGGGAGGACGAATCCACTGCTGATCTGGCGGAGCAAGCTTCCCGCGTCGCGCTGGAGCGCGCAGGCGTATCGGCATTGCAGTTGGATTTGATTGTGCTGGCCACCGACACGCCCGAATTTATTTCGCCCTCCACAGCGGCGGTTTTGCAGCATCGGCTTGGCGCAACGCGGGCGGGCACTTTCGACATCAATACGGCTTGTGCGGGATTCGTAACGGCGCTCGACATTGGCAGTAAATACATCCGGGCCGACGAACAATACGAATATGTGCTGGTCGTTGGGGCTTATGCGATGAGTAAATATTTGAATCTCAAAGACAAAAAAACAGTGACGCTTTTTGCCGACGGCGCGGGGGCAGTGGTGTTGAAAGCGGAAAAAGACGGCAGTCGCGGCTTTTTAAGCAGCCAGTTGCACTCCGACGGCCAATACTACGGCTGGATGGGCATTTATGGCGGGGGCGCGCACCAGCCGGTTACGCCGGAAATGCTGGCAAAAGGCGATCATTTGCTCAAATTTGTGCATAAATTCCCCAAAGAATTGAACCCGGAGCGCTGGTCGGCTATGGCGAAAACCCTTTGCCAGCGCGCTAACGTGACGCCGCAGGAGGTTGAACAATATTTCATCACCCAAATCAACATCAACAGCATTTGGGAGACGATGGATCGCTTAGAAACGCCCCGCGAACGGGCACATACGATCATGCACCACTATGGGTATACCGGCTCGGCCTGTATTCCAATGGCGTTCAACGATGCCTGGGAAAAAGGCAAAGTAAACGCCGGCGATTTGGTGTTGTTTATTGGAAGCGGCGGCGGCCTGGCTTTTGCGGCGGCGCTGTTCAGAATGTAAAGCCGATGCAAATACAACAACAAGACTGGGCGTCCCGGTGGGCACTGTACGCGCCCGATCGCGAGGCGCTGAAAGAATTTGAAACCGGGCGGACCTACACGTACTGCGAATTGAACCGGCTGGGCAACCGCTTGGCGCACCACCTGACCGGGGCGCTTGGATTGCGCAGCGGCGACCGGATTGCCGTGTTGGCAGAAAACTGCTTGGAATACGTAGCGCTTTTTGTCGCTGCCCAAAAAACGGGTCTCATTTTGGTTCCGCTGAACTACCGCCTGGCAGTTGCTGAAATTGATTACCTGATCGGCAATGCTGCTCCATCCCTGCTGATTACAGAGGAAAAATTTCAACACCTTCTTCCCCATGCGCCAGCCCCGCGCCTGGCTCCAAACCACTGGAATTTAGGTACTTTGAGCCAATTTTGCGCGTCGGAGATTGAGTTGCCGGAAGACCAGGATTTTCCGGTAACGGCGGTGGAAGAAGACCACCCCATTTTTATCCTGTATACTTCCGGCACTACTGGTTTTCCCAAAGGCGCGCTTTACACCCACAAAATGCTGTTCTGGAACAGCATCAACACAGCGATGTCACTCATCATCAATTCCGAAAGCCGGACGGTCAATTGTATGCCCCCTTTCCACACCGGCGGCTGGAATGTGCTCACCCTACCCTTCCTGCACCACGGCGGCTACACCTGCATGATGAAAAAATTCGACCCGGCGGCGGTGCTTACAGCGCTGGAATCGGAGCGCTGCACGTTGTTCATGGGTGTGCCCACCATGCTGAAAATGATTGCAGAACTTCCTGATTTTCAAATGACTGATTTTTCAAACCTCTATTACCTCATCGTCGGGGGCGAACCTATGCCGATTCCGCTGATCGAGCAATGGCACGCCAAAAATGTCCCGATCCGGCAGGGATATGGCATGACGGAAGTGGGGCCAAACCTGACTTCCCTGCACCAGCGCGACGCCATCCGCAAAAAAGGCTCTATCGGGCGGCCCAATTTTTATGTAGAAATCAACATTGTGGACGAAAAAGGCGAGTCGGTTGCCCCCAATCAGCCAGGCGAATTGCTGCTGCGCGGCCCCATGGTGACACCGGGTTACTGGCAAAATGAGGCGGCTACCCGTGCAGCTTTCGGAGGTGATATGCTAAGCGGAGTCGAAGCTGGGGTGCTGAGCGGAGTCGAAGCATGGTTTCATACCGGCGACCTTGTGCGCCAGGACGAAGAAGGGTATCTCTACGTGGTGGATCGCATTAAAAACATGTTCATTTCCGGGGGTGAAAATGTTTATCCGGCGGAGGTGGAACGGGTATTGGTCAGTCATCCCGGCGTGGCAGAAGCCGCCGTGATCGGCGTTCCGGATGAAAAATGGGGCGAAAGCGGCAAAGCTTTTGTGGTTTGTAAAAGCGGGCTTCTGGTTTCTGAAAGCGAATTATTGGTTCATTGCGAAAAGCATTTGGCCAAGTTCAAAATCCCGAAATACTTAGTTTTTTTGGAGGCGTTGCCCAAGAATGATACGGGAAAAATTAACCGGATGGCGCTGAAAATACTTTAGTAAGACCTAAGTAGCTGGCGTCATATTTCCCCCAAAGGGCGCAACGGTCTCGCAAAGGACGCTAAGCTGGCATCACGATTTGCGGACTTGGCGGAACCTCTGCGAACTTGGCGGGCGACTTTTTTTATTTCCCGCAAAGGGCGCTAAACTGAACACCATTATCCGTTTACCTCTTTTCCCAAATGCACCGCACCGCCTACTGCATCCCGCTCCGCGCCGGTCACAGACGCCATACAATTTGGCTTTCCCAGCATACGCAGGGCGCCAAGCAGCGCCATGAGGATGGCTTCTTTAAAGCTGATGATGCGCGAATCAGGCACGACCACTTCCACGTTTTGGGACGCGCAGGATTTTCGGATGCAATCCATCAAAAAATCATTCATCGCACCGCCGCCGGTGGCTAAGAGTTTATAGTTGGAACGCCGCACGCCTTCCCGCTCAAGGGTTTGGGCAATGTGCGCAGCAATTTGTTCGGCAAGCTGCACGCAGGCCGTATACAATTTATCTTCCAACGGGCAATCGGCGACTAAAAAAAGCGGGATGAGTTCGCGGCGCACCCAATCGTTCCCCAGCGATTTAGGATAAGGCAGGCTAAAAAAAGGCAGGGCATCGGCTTTGGCTTTTAATGGGGCGTTCAAACTGCCGCGGGCTGCCATCATGCCTTTGTCGTCGTAGGCCAAACCGACGGGCTGCACTAAGGCATTCAGCACCTGGTTGGCGCCGCCTATATCGTAGGCCACGTAGCGCCCGCCATCGGCTTTAAGCGTAAGGTTGGCAATCCCACCCAGGTTGAGGCAAAAATCGTAGTCGCTGAACAATACACGATCTGCCAACGGTGCCAATGGCGCGCCCTGACCGCCCAGTGCAACATCCTGCGCCCGGAAATTATCAATAACCACCCGGCGGGTGCGCGCTGCAATGGCCGCCCCGTCGCCAATTTGAGTGGTGAACCGCTTGTCGGGGTAATGAAAGATGGTGTGGCCGTGAGAGGCGATAAAATTCGGCGTCAACTGGTGCTTTTCGAGGAAAACATTAACCAGTTCGCCGACATATTCGCCAAAAGCGGCATGGGCTTCCGCCAATTGAAGGGCACTGCCAGCAGGTAGCCCGGCCAAGGTTTTTTTCCACGGTTCAGAAAAAGGAAGCGTTTCTGCGGCGACTAAATTCCAGGTATTCAGGTCGCCGCTTTCCGCGAATGTCATTTCGCAAAATGCAAGATCCAGCCCGTCTAAAGAGCTGCCCGACATGAGGCCGAGGGCTTTGAAAGTAGTAGCTGTTTGCAACATAGGTTTATTTGTTAATGCTGAAAAGGGACTCAAAAAACAGGCTTGGGAACGCACAGCTGATCAACCAAATGAAGTCACAAAAATGGCAATGACCATGATCAGCAAAACGACCATTGCGATGCCGATGATCAAAGCCGCCAACGCCAGCCCTTTTCCTTTGTATTTTCCGGGATTTCTCCGGATTCTGCCGAGACTGATCGCCCCCAGGACGGCACCGACAATAAAAAGTGGAAAAAACACCACTCCCAAAAGAGAGCAAACGAAAGCCCAGACCGCCATTTCTTCCGTTTCGGGTCGTTCATAGCCCATGTTCTGGTACTGTGGGTCATCCTGCCCATCGTCCTGAAAGACGAGTTTCCCATCCGGACCTTCAATGCGGACAACATCCCCTTTTGAAATGTCAATTTCAGGAGTATTGGGCCGACCGCATCGCCGGTAAACGACCCTGGTGGCCGTAATTTGGAGCACGTCAGCTTCGATGATTTCGCCCGTATGCAACGTGATTTTAGAACAAGGCGCCAACAAGTGATTCCCCATAGGAACCTCCCCGAAAGCAGGATTTTCTTGAATCGCTTTCCTGAGTTTCTTTTTTAAAATCTTCAGGACAATCCGATCTTTCCAGCTCAGTTTTTTGCCCAGCAGTCCTTCTAATTCGGCATTTGAGCTTTCCGAAAATTGGCGCATGGAAAGGTTTTTTGGGGGCTGCTTTCCTGATTCGGACGCCGTCTGTGGCGCATTTACGGCCATTGCAGCAACGGACAGCAGCAACAGGACTAAAGGCAACGCAAATTTGAACGGTAGGATTGGTTGATTCATGCGACAGGTTTTAGATGGCAAAATAACCAGGGCTTATCCGGTTATATCCAGTAAAATTAATTTTTTTCTTAAGCGATGCTATGGAAACGAGTTAAGTGCCCAGCACCATATTGCACGTCGGTGGATGAGTCAAAAAAAAACGAGGACAACTTTGCGGTGTCCCCGTTTTTTTCAAAATTATTGCTGCCGCTCAACCATCCAGAATATCTTCTTCGCCGATGACGCCGTCCCCGCCGCCTTTCACTGCATCGGTCAACAAGGATTCACAATCCTGAAAATCATCTAAAGTTTTAAATACAGCCTTTTTCATAATATATTGATTTTGAAGTTAAAAAAATCAACTTTAGGCATCATCAGGACATAGCATTGGCTGGCTGTCGGTAAGCGGCAAAAAGATTGAAGCAAAACCAATCAAGTCCTATGCAAGAGCGATGCCCGGCAATAGGATAAGCGTAGCCAGCTCCGATCACGGCCTTACTTCCTCAGTTTCTCTATATGTTCAGCCAGCGCTTTGATTTTTGCTTCGTCGAGCAAAGTCTTGAAGGCAACCATCACCGTGCCTGTCCGTCCTTCCGAAATCACTTTAACGCGTTCATCCATGGTGAGCACGGATTTGGTCAAATCAATGGCACCATTGCCCTGCATGTCGCCGTAAAGGCCGTGGCAGGTAACGCAGTAGGTTTTGTACAGTTTTTCGCCGTCCGGCGCATCCGCAGAAGCGGTCACTGCATTATTGGCTGTTTTATCTCCCGACGTGCCGCCACAGGCGACAATAAAAGCGGCAATGGCTAAGAAAATGGCTGTTTTTTTCATGTGTGTGATGTTAGAGAACAAGGTTAAAGCGTGTCAAGGGTAAAGTTTAAAGGATAAAGGATAAAGGAATGATCCTCCGATAACCAATAACCACAACTGAGTCCCGAAGATAAACAAGGAATTAGAATTCCGCCATTCAAGTATTCCCTTATCTGATCTATTGTCTAAAAACGGTTCGAAAGTGGCCGAATGATTTCAAGTGACCCGATCACCCCCACGTAGCGACCGATCCAACCACGGTCTGCGGGTGGTATCCCATCGTTCCTGCACCACGTACAAGGCCATGCCGATAAAGAGGCCGAGTATGGCGCCGGCGTAGACGTCTTTTAAAAAATGCTGTACCAGATAGATCCTTGAAATGCCGGTGAGGAAGGCGAAGGCAAACAACACCACCGCTACCGTCCGCTTGTATGGCAAACACAACGCTACAAAAGTAAACAAAGCAAAGGCAGAAGTGGTGTGCCCGGAAGGGAAACTGGTGGCGCCGCCGTTCAGTTCCACGCCGGCTACCGGGTGTACCAAATCGAACAGCCCTTGTTTGGTTAAAAAAGCTAAGGGGCGATCCTGGCCAAAGAAAGTTTTAAAAGCAAATGCAATGCAGGTGACCATCAACCCGATCATCGGGATCGCAATCGCTTGGCGGTAGCGTTGGAACAAGAAATAAAAAAGCACCACGACATAGATCCAGGCCTCCCCCATTTTCGTAAACCACCTGAAAAATACATCGCCAAATGCGCTGCGCCGTTCGCTAAAAAAAAAGATGTCATCGCCCGTGTTAATTTGCATCAGCAAAAAACCGCCCACAAGGAAAAACAGCCCGGCTGATCCAAAAAACCACCGGTTTTCCAAAATGATTTTGTAGTCAATTTCTGTCCGATAATTAGATTCCGGCATTTTTGCGCTGCTTGTTTTTTCTATTCCTAAAAAAGCGCTGAATGACCTCTGCGTAGCGGTCTATATCCAGCAATTGCGAATCGTTCATGGCTTTATAGGTCAGGAATACGCCCGTGGGGAACAACACCAAAGAGGGCACCCATGCTGCTGCGACTGCCGGAAGGAAATGGGCTTCCGCAATTTTCCGGCAAAAAATCGTCAGGATGATGAAAACGATGAAGAAAACGATGGACACGAGGATCGGATACCCGAATCCGCCTTTTCGGATGATGGCACCCATCGGCGCGCCGATGAACACAAACAAAAAGCACGCCACCGCGATGCTGTATTTCATGTACAGGTCGTAAATGTGCTTGATTTTTGACTCGTCCATGCTGTCTAAAGAACGCTGTGCAGATTCTGACTGGCTGGACAATGTGCGGGCGAAAGAGCGGGCACGGTCATAAACCCGCTGCCGTTCCGTATCCGGTTTTGAGAGCAGATAGGCATCCAGGGTGGGGAAGTCGGTCAGGGTCTTTATTTTGATGGTGTCTTTTGGATTTTTCAACTGGCGGGAAACGGTATCCGGTTGCGCAATCGTTGCACGGGCAGCCCCCGATCCTTTGATGCCGAGTGGAGATTTAGGGTTGCTGCGCCTTGCATTATCGCGATTTTTCAGCGCTTCGGCGGCAGCTTTCGGAATATTGGTCCGCGCTTTTGAGGTATCAGCCTTGGGTTGCCCGGCATCGCCAAACAGTTCTTTGTTGCGCAAGCGGGCACGGATGGAGTCCTGCACCTTGAGTTCTTCGGGGGTTTCGGCCTGCCCGATCAGCGTGCTGTCGGCCTGCATCAGGTAAAAAGCAGTGGCCATATTGGCTGCAAAAGCATTCTGGCGGCGGTTCATGCGCCCGCTGATGGAGTCAATGGCCACCTGCAATTGCCCGATGCTGAGCATGGATCGGTTTTGTTTGAACAGTTCTTCGTCCGAGCGCTTGATTTCGAATTGCGACATGTCGAATACCTTCGTCCACTCCTTGAAGGAGGTACGCACGAAGGGTTGGGAATTGCTGTTGCGGGAAGAAGCGCTGGGTTGCACTTCCACATATTGGGTGCCGTCGCGCAGTTTCATCACAAAGAGCTTGCCGTCGGGCGAGGAAAACATTTCGCCGTCTTTGGCCACAATCTGGTTGATGACGTCTTTGCGGTGGTTCGACATATCGTAGATGATTACATTTTTGATGCTGCGACCATCGTTACCCTTTTCTCCGATGAAAATGGAAAAGCCCTCAAAGGCATCATTGAATGCGCCGCCTTCCAGCCGCAGGGTCGGTTTTTGGTTGGTGATGTCGAACATGCGTGAACCAAACTTGAGGTTCGCCGCCGGGATGAGGTTGTTGGAGCAATACCACGAAATGATCGTGGCACCAAGCGCAAACAGCATGATGGGCCGCATGACCCGCAGCAGCGAAATGCCCGCCGATTTCATGCTCGACAACTCATAGCGCTCGGCACTGTTGCCCAGCACCATCACCGAAGCGATCAGCACCGCAATGGGCAGCGACATCGGCACCACGGCTACACATTTGTAAGCCAGCAACTCCAAGATTTCGAGCATGCTGAGACCTTTTCCTGCAATGTCGTCAATGTAAATCCACAGCGTTTGCATGATGAACACGAACGCCGCGATCATAAACATCACAAAAAACGGCGGCCCAAAAGCCTGCACAATCATCCGGTCAATTCGCTTCATGCTTTTTTTAAGACGTTAGATTTAAGATGTTAGACATTAGACAACAGAGGTTAGACATTAGATGCCAGACGCCGATTTACAGTATATAACGTCGGACTGGCAGACAAAGATAGGCGGTTGGCAGGATATTTTTTCAGGAAGGGTAGAGCCTTACTCCTTCAAAACCGGGGTTCACGAACTCAAAACGGAGTTTCGTCATTTTTTTCAAATGGATGTTGATCATTGCCTGAGTACGATAAAGCACAGGGCTTGTTTCAAGTCCGCACATCAACACAAATGTACTGTTTACATGGAACCTCACAGCAGTGCAGGATTTCATGCGGAGCGGGCTACGCAGGATTCGATGACCGGGAGAAAAAAAGATAAATAGCAAATAAAACAATCATGAGTGAATCAGCAACAACAGCAGTCCCTGCACCAAATTCGAGATAGGGTTTGCCCCACGACAGCAAGAGGAAGATAAATATAACTTTACCGGTGCCGGCAATAACCAATGAGTATCGTCTTACCGCTGGGACGAACGCCCCGTAGATGAGCATAATGCCCGTTAAACCAATTAATGCGGACCAGTTACGGACGATAATTTCAGCTAAAGGCCCTTCTATGGACGTGCCAAAATTCGACATCATTTGAGCTTGTGGTGAAATCAATCCTAAAAACATGGTGCATGTGAGCAGACCTGATAAAAGCATGATCCACTTAAAATTTGTTACAAAAAATTTCATCGTTTTGTTGTTTTTGATAAATGAGCATTGACCTGACCGTTGGTTGAAAAATTCATTGAAGGGTGCACGGCATGGTGTGTGCCAGGAATGTGCATCATTCGCGTCGAAAGGCAGCAAATATGCCTGATAAAAGTAATAAATTCTGAAGGGTTTGAGTCCATACTACTGGACATTTCTTACCCTGAGTAAGGAACGCACTATGTTTACTAAACTTTGAAAGTCTACGGTGTGGACACATATGGGCAACTGGAATTTAAGAAACCTGGCGCTTGCCGAAAAAAGAATGCGTTTATGCGCTTGACAGCATTTTATCGGTTTCCGGTCTTTTGTTCTTTTACGTTATCACTCCCGCTACTGCTGAGCGTGGGTAGTGCATCATAACACATCATTGTTTGTCATTCCCGCAGGGAATCTGCGACAGCGCTCCTGACTTTACAGGCTTTTTTAGATTCTTTGGGGAAGGATAAAGGGGCAAAAATCATCTTCGATGTTACACATGGATTCACTTCAAAAGCCTTTCTGCTGTTGCAGATTCCCTGCGGGAATCACAAACCTGCGGCAGTGACAAACCTGCGGGAATGACAAACCAACAATGTTTCAGGTCGAAACAGGCATTTGGAACCTACGGTGTGAACACACCATGACAACTTATTGAGTTGCCATGGTGTAAATTGCAATACAAAGTCGTAATTAGTTGAAAATCAAATTTTCACAAAGTGTGGCGCCGATTTGTGTCCACACCGTAGACTTTCAAAGTTTAGTAAACGTTACTTCGTTTCCCTCTGATTCTTGAAAATGTCCAGTAGTATGGGTTAAAGGATAGGTTGTTACGGACAGGAGTATTTTTTTTCGAGGCATATAAATTGGGTCTTGGCGGTTTTAAATGTGTTCTATTTCATAAACAAATTCAGGAAATCGGGTAAGGGCAATAGCCAAATGACTGCGATGGCAATCGCAACTTTGGGCTGTAAAGCAGGTGATGGCCACACGGTGGTATTTGTGTAATAAATCAAGAATGTTTTCTTGTGTTGGTTGTGTTCGGGGAATGACTTCAGTAGCGTACTGTCGGAATAGTGTATCCCGATCTGCCCGGTTTTGCAAGTTTTGGCGATCTGCACTATCAATGTCCAATTTAATTTGTTGATAAACCATTCCATCTACCTCCCAAATAGCAGATAGAATTTTTCCAGTTTGCCCCTTGCCACCTCACTCCACCTCTCCCTCAATCACCAGCAACTCCGGTTTCCGTTGCCCGTGCAGGTAGACCTTTAGTTTTTTGTAAAAATAGCCAAGATCCCGCGCATCGTATTCCACCGAAATGATACCGACCGAATCGGGAGCGACTGGCTCATAAGACCATTCAGGCACCGTGCAGCCGCAGGAGGCTCGCACGTTGTCAACCGTAAGTGCCTCGCCGCCTGTATTGCGAAAGCGAAACTCGTGGGTGCTCGGTTTGCGATGCTGAAGTACGCCAAAATCGTGTTCGGTCGCCCCTAACCACTCTACCTTGGAGGCTATCCGTAGCGCTTCTTCCGCAGGCGCAAGAGGCTGAATGGGTGTTGTCCACCACAAGGAAATCGAAACCAGTAAGTAAAACATGTTGTTTAATTTTGTGTATTGCCTTTCGGCAAATGGATAACGCATAATCGGAGGAATGTGGATAAATTTTCCTGATAAAATTTGCCCTCTTGCACATTTAAAGAGTACTTTACAGGTCAAGGGTAAAGGCTAAAGTAGAAAGGTTAAAGGAGTACGTCACCTCATCGAGGAAACGTAATCCCAACTTTAACCTTTATCCTTTCTACTTGAACCTTGAAAATTTAACAAAATCATCGTCAAATCCTCGCTAATTCCCCCTTGGGATTAAGGGGCTGAATTTTTAACTATGCCAGAATTCGTACACCTCCACTGCCACACCCAATACTCCCTGCTTGACGGCGCTGCCGACATCGGCACGATGATGGACAAAGCCGTTCGGGATGGACAAAAAGGCGTGGCGCTCACCGACCACGGCAACATGTTCGGGGCGTTCAAATTCGTGGCGGAAGCTGGCAAGCGCAACCTCAAACCCATCGTCGGCTGCGAGTTTTATCTGGTGGAAGACCGCCACAAAAAAGCGTTTTCCCGCGCCAATGGCGAACACGACAACCGCTATCACCAACTCCTGTTGGCCAAAAACAAAACGGGCTACGAAAACTTGTCCAAACTCTGTTCACTGGGTTTCATTGACGGGTTGTACGGCAAATTTCCGCGCATTGACAAAGAACTGATTGAAAAATACCACGAAGGGCTGGTGGCCACCAGTTGTTGCATCGGCGCGGAAGTACCCCAGGCCATCCTGAATGGCAAACTGGAGGAAGCCGAACGAAAACTGCGCTGGTGGCTCGATATTTTTGGCGAAGACTACTACATCGAATTGCAGCGCCACCGCGGCATGGAGAACATTGACGGCCTCGGCGTCAGCCAGGAAGATGTCAACCAGAAGTTGTTGGAATTGGCCAAAAAGTACAACGTCAAGGTCATTGCCACCAACGACTCCCACTACGTAGACGAAGAGGATTCCCAGCCGCACGACATTTTGCTGTGCGTAAATACCAACAGCCTCGTAGCTGAAAAGGAGCGTTTCCGTTTTCCAAGCTCTGATTTCTACTTCAAGACGCAGGGGCAAATGAGCGAACTCTTCAAAGACGTTCCCCAG
Source organism: Chitinophagales bacterium (assembly GCA_038323375.1). Taxonomy (GTDB): domain Bacteria; phylum Bacteroidota; class Bacteroidia; order Chitinophagales; family Saprospiraceae; genus JABWAJ01. The sequence goes on along the minus strand of JBBQGV010000069.1, from coordinate 10,540 downwards.
GCGCTCGATACCACGATGGAGATTTTCGATAAAATCGAAGACATAAAACTCGTTCGCGACGTGCTTCTGCCGGCGTTTCCAGTGCCGCCGGGTTTTGCTACGCAGGATGACTACCTGCGCCACCTCACGTTTGAGGGTGCTAAAAAACGCTACGGAATGATGACCCGCGAAATCGAAGACCGCCTCAATTTTGAGCTGGAGGTCATTCGCAATTCGGGTTACCCGGGCTACTTCCTCATCGTGCAGGATTTCACCAATACAGCCCGCAAAATGGGCGTTGCCGTGGGGCCGGGACGCGGTTCTGCGGCGGGTTCTGCAGTAGCTTATTGCACCGGAATCACCAATGTGGATCCCATCAAATACGACTTGCTGTTCGAGCGCTTCCTCAATCCGGAGCGCGTGTCCATGCCCGATATTGACATTGACTTCGATGACGAAGGCCGCGAAAAGGTCATCAATTATGTGATCGAAAAATATGGCCGCAACCAGGTGGCGCAGATTGTAACCTACGGCACGATGGCCGCCAAGTTGTCGCTGCGCGATGTGGGTCGCGTGATGAACGTGCCGCTGTCGGAAGTGGATCGCGTGTCCAAAAGTTTTCCACAACACCTCAAGGCCACGCTGAAAGGCGTATTGGCCAAAGGCGATGTGGAATCCAAACTCAAAGGCGACCTCAACAGCGAAGAATTAGATCGGGCTTACAAATTCCGCGACCTGGCTGCCGGTGAAGACGACATCGGCCAGATGATCCGCACGGCCATGAAGCTGGAAGGTTCTGTGCGCAACACCGGCATCCACGCCTGCGGGGTAGTGATCACGCCCGACGAAATCACCAAGTATGTGCCCGTGAAAGTGGATAAGGAGTCGAACATGCTGGTGACGCAATTCGACAACAGCGTGGCGGAAAGCGCGGGTCTGCTCAAAATGGACTTCCTCGGCTTGCGCACACTGAGCATCATCAAAGACGCCATCAACATGATCCGCGACAACCACGCCGTGGAAATAGATGTGGACACCATTCCGCTTGACGATGAAACCACTTACAAACTTTTTCAGCGCGGCGATACCGTGGCGATTTTCCAATATGAAAGTCCCGGTATGCAAAAGTACATGAAGGAACTGACGCCGACGACTTTTGAAGACCTGATTGCCATGAACGCCCTCTACCGCCCGGGACCGTTGGAATACATTCCTACTTTCATCGCCCGCAAATTGGGCCGCGAGCCGATTACGTACGATTTGCCTGCGATGGAGGGTTACCTGAAAGATACTTACGGGGTGTGCCTTTCCGGGGATACTTTGGTCTTCGATGCGACGACCGGAGCAAGGGTTCGAATTGATGAACTGCAAGGCGTTGCAGGAGATTTTTACGTGCAGGGAATGGATAAAAACCTGGTATCTCAACGCGCCCGTATGACCCATTGGGTATGCAATGGCACACGTGAAGTCCTTGAAGTGAAGTTGCGCAGTGGCGCTCGTCTGAAACTTACACCCGATCATAAAGTATTGACAGAAAAGGGCTGGATCGAAATTGGATCTTTAAAACCAGGCCATTACATAGCTACCCCGCGAAAACTTGAAGTGAGCCAAGAACAAGGTGGAGACCGGGATCAGCTCAGGGTGTTGGCATTTTTGCTGGCAGACGGCTCGCTTTCCGCAAAAGGTGCCCAATTCGTCCCCGATTTCGTATTTGGACTAAATCAGCAGGACATTGCTTTCTTTTTGGCTTCTTTGTGGGATTGCGATGGCCACATCGGCGAAAAGCTTTGCCATTTTAAAACCATTTCTTCCCGCTTAGCGCACGATGTCCGAACTTTACTGCTTCGTCTTGGCATTTATGCTACGATTTACGAGTCGAAATGTTTTAATAACCGTCGTAATCAGGAAATGACGGCTTATCAGGTCACCGTTTATGATCTGAAAGAATTTGCTGAAAATATTGCGACGTTCCTAAACGTGAGATCGGGAAGAAAACACGGCTATTTGAATGATGTAAAGACTTCCCTTGCAGGCTTACGAGAGATTGTTTCCCGCAAAGGACGCAAAGATCTCGCAAAGGACGCTAAGGAGGACGTCCTGCTTTGCGGACTTGACATATCGTTTGCGCCCTTTGCGGGAAATTTTAGGCACAAAGAATATGCAGTGGGCACAAACAGGCTGCTCGTATCTTCGAAGAGATTCGGTTCCACCCAATTAATGCCCGAACGCTTGATCTTTGGCAGCGAAAAGAACAAAAATTTTGTTGATCACAGCCTAAATGTCCGCTGGGAAGAAATTGTATCTATCGAACCCGCTGGCAAAGAATTGGTGTATGACATTACCGTGGAAGGCATCCACAACTTCGTGGCCAACAACGTCATCGTACACAATTGTGTCTACCAGGAGCAAGTCATGCTCTTGTCACAAAAACTCGCCAACTTTTCCAAAGGCCAGGCCGACGTTTTGCGCAAAGCAATGGGAAAAAAGCAGAAGTCCGTACTGGACGCCATGTACCCCAAATTTGTGGAAGGCGGCGCTGTCAACGGCCATCCGGCCAAAATACTCGAAAAAGTCTGGAAAGACTGGGAAGCCTTCGCCTCCTACGCCTTCAACAAATCGCACTCGACTTGCTATGCCTTGGTGGCGTTCCACACGGCCTACCTCAAAGCGCACTACCCTGCCGAGTTTATGGCTTCGGTGCTGACGCACAACAAGAGCAACTTAGCAGACATCACGTTTTTCCTGCTGGAATGCAAACGCATGGGCATCCCCGTGCTGGGGCCGGATGTAAACGAAAGTATTTCCGACTTTTCGGCCAACAAAAAAGGGGAGCTCCGCTTTGGATTGTCGGCCCTCAAAGGCGTGGGGGAAGGGCCGGTGGAAGATATTTTGCGCGAACGCGAAAAGAACGGCTCGTTCACAAGTATTTATGATTTTGTGCGGCGGCTCACTTCGGGCGCCATCAACAAAAAAGTGACGGAGGGTTTGGCGCTGGGCGGGGCTTTCGACTCCTTTGAAGACCTGCACCGGGCGCAGTATTTTGCCCCTTCCGAAAAATACGATACCTACTTAGAGCACCTCATGCGGTACGGCAGCGCCTATCAATCCCAAAAAGCCATGGCGTCCAGTTCTTTGTTTGGAACCTCCGACGAGGGCATGGTTCCGGAACCAACGCCGCCCAAGTGCCCGCCATGGAGCCTCATCGAGCGGCTGACCCGGGAAAAAGAAGTCACAGGCATTTTCATCAGCGGCCATCCATTGGACGACTACCGGCTTGAAGTTGACCATTTTGTGACATGTACGCTGGATCAGATGGATCAGCATCAGCAAAAAGGGAACCTGAACTTAGCGGGGATGGTGTCTTCGGTGCGGCATGCGGTGAGCAAAAACGGCAACGGCTGGGGTATTTTTGAGGTGAGCGATTACGCTGGCAAATTAGAACTGAAGCTTTTTGGCGACGATTACCAGAAATTCAAACACCTTTTTGAGCCAGGTAAAGCCTTGTTTCTCAAAGGTTCTTACCAGCGCGGCTGGCGCGGCGATGAACTGGAATTCAAACTTAAGGAAGCGCGGCTGCTCGAAGGCACCGGTGAGAGCCTGACTGAATCCATTACGCTGAAAATCGCACTGGATGCCCTTACTGCGGAGATGGTAGACCACCTCGACGACCTTTGTAAGCGCTACAAAGGCAAACACCGCCTGCGTATGGAGTTGACCGACAAAACCAATCGCCTGAGGCTGAATATGGTGTCAAAAGAACGGTCGGTGACAGCAACCAATGAATTTATTGATGAAATTGCTAAATTGGGGCTGGAGTATCGGGTTAATTGAAGGCAGTCTTGCAGTGGGCAGTTGGCAGGATTGGTTTTAATTTGGATGAAAATAGATATCCCAATTGAAGGACTAAACTCCAATCGTTTAGTAATCAATTCACTGAGATATGTAATAAGACGGCCAACTGAAAAACTAAAACGGATCACCATGGCGGAAGAAAAAATCAAAGTCCTGATCGTTGACGACCAGACAATGTTTGCAGAAAGCCTGACTGCGCTGCTGCAATTGAGCGCCGAAGTGGAGGTCATAGGCTGTTGTTTTTCAGGAGAAATGGCGCTTGAATTTGTAAAAACCAAACAACCTGATGTCATCCTCATGGATTACAGCATGCCTGGCGGGATGAATGGCGTTGAAGCAACGGGATTGATAGTCAGCGAGTTTCCCAACATCAAGGTACTGATCCTCACCGTACACGATGCCCTCGTTTATGTAAAGGACGCACTCACTCAGGGTGCCAAAGGGTATTTACTCAAAAACACAAGCAAAGACGGGTTGATCTACGCCATCAAAATGGTCATGACGGGTAGGATTTACATTGACAGCGAAATGGGACATAAAGCGCTGGTAGGTGAAAAACCGGGCGCAACGCCTACTATGTCCAGCTTACTGACCAAACGCGAATCGGACGTATTGCGCCTCGTGGCAGATGGTAAAACCAGCCAACAGGTTGCTACGGAATTGTTCATCAGCAAAGAAACTGTAGAAACCCACCGCAAAAACCTGCTGAGTAAAACTGGTTGCAAAAACGTGGCGGAACTCATCCGTTGGGCGGTAAAGGAAGGCCTGGTTTAAAAAATTTTCAGATACCCTGTAACCAAATCCGACTTGCTCCGTAGAACCCTACATCACTCCCAATTTCGATTTTCCCATCGGGTTTCACATAAAAAGAATAAACACGAGGCATCTACATTCCAAACTCATAAGTTGGCTTATTTCTGAATTCTAATAATTTTAATCTACCCGTATGATGAACACTTGGAACTTTTTGGACAACATTTTTACCAACAAGGTTGGCCGGGCCATTCTCGCATTAGAGGCCATGTCGAATGAATCAGGACGTTTGATATTGGATTTTCTGATGGAACACGAAACCGCTTCTGCGCTGGACTTGCTGGTTCAGACGCGATTGGATTCCGGAACCCTTGATGATTTGCTGGCTGCGCTTGGCGCAAGCGGCGTACTACAAAAAGAGGCAGGCGACGGCGCCGTGCAGTACCGGGCAAATCTGGCCAAAATTGGCAGGATCCGGCGAATGGCTGCGCAAATCAATCAACCGCTTCTGGTTGCACGCTGATGTGCATCGGGCGAGACCGGAAAGGGTACCCTTCATATCTCCATCCGGCCTCGCCCTAAAATTTAGTGTCCGTCTGTTTAGTGTCTGTCTTTATAGTCCGATAGCTGCGTTATGTTTGACCCCAAAATCGGTCATTTACGCGAGTAAACTCCCGTTTTTGGGGTCAAACATGCCTTGCTCTCGAACGCTAAAGAACAGACACCGACTAAATGGACGGACACTATTTAGTGTCTGTCTGTTCTTTTATAGTCCAAGATTCAACTGGCTGTAGTAGCCTGTATCCAAGTCTTTCATCGCTTTCACCGCGTAGGTGATCTGACCGGTATGGTATGAAAAATGCTCAACAACATGCACCAAAATACTTAACCCGCTTTCTTCAAAAACCTGTACGGGGTGCATTTTCAACAAATCTTCCGGCGTTAAAAGATCCAGCACGGCATTGACTTCAACCATCAAAGCGTCCAGATCTTCCACCATTTTTTGCACCGGAACCGGTCCGCGTTCATCGAATTCAGCCTGCCTGGTTCGGTGGTCGGGCGATTTTCCCAAACCCGACACGATCCATTGGCGCACATTGCCGCAAAGGTGCAAAATCAGGTTGCCAATGCTGTTTGAATTGTTGTTCGGACGGTACCACATCTCAGGCTCGCTCAACTGCGCGACGCATTTTTTAATCCTCGGAACAGATTCTTCGATCAGGCGACGCTTCGTTTCCGCGACAAGCGCATCCCGGAATTGTTGTTCGTAATGCATGAATTTGATTTGATAAAAGTGTAAAAAAGGTTGGCACGCAGGGTTTGAAAAGCGATGCCGGCCGAAATGCGAAAGGATCGAAACATGCTGCGTGAATTTTTTTCCCAAAGTGGTGGTTTATGGGAAATTCAATCTAATTTTTTGGAAGAAAATCTGCCGTTGTCGGATGAAGATAAAGGTGCAAAGCGCGAGTTGCAAAGTGCAGCAGGCAAATTCCATAAAATCCACTGCGGAAAATGGCCAAAAAAGTGCATCTTTACCGCCCGGTATCCTTCAAAGGGAGATTACCGAAATGCAATTTTACTATGGAAACCATCAAGCAAAAGCAGACCGCAGAAACCATCAAACGGCACTTCAGCGTAATTCTTCAGGAAGAAGGCGGCTACATCTATGGTCGTGATGTATTGGTCACCGTCACCCAGGTGCGCATGACGCCCGACCTGAGCCTTGCAAAAATTTATCTCAGTATTTACAATACGGAAAATAAACAGGCGCCGATTCTCGAACTTCAGGAGGAGCAGGTTCGCCTGCGCCAAGCTCTGGCTCACCGCGTCCGCAAACAAATGCGCCGCGTGCCTGAAATTGCCTTTTTTATGGATGACACCCTTGATGAGATGTATCGTGTGGATGAAATCTTCCAGCGCCTCCGCCAGGAAGGGCAAATGGGGGAAGAGGAGTAGTTGGTTAGTTCGGCAGGATTTTAGTTGGCAGTTGGCAGGCTTATTACGTATTTCAATGAATTGGTTACTAAACGATTGGCTTTTTTCCTTAAACTCGGATTCGTATCTTCATCCGAAACGAGCTCCATCCTGCCAACTGCCCACTGGAAGACTGCCAACTGTATTGCTAGCCCGTATCTTCATCCGAAACGAACCCCATTCATGATCTACGAATTCCAAGGATTCATTCCCGTCGTACACGAATCGGCTTTTGTGCATCCACAGGCCGTAGTAACCGGCAATGTCGTCATTGGCCGGGCAGTGTATATTGGCCCCGGCGCTGCCATCCGCGGCGATTGGGGCGGCATCGTCATCGAAGACGGGTGCAATGTGCAGGAAAACTGTACCATCCACATGTTTCCGGGCATTACGGTGCGGCTGCAGGAAAGTGCGCACATTGGCCACGGTGCCATCATTCACGGTGCAAGTATCGGGCGCAATGTACTGGTCGGTATGAATGCCGTGATCATGGACGAAGTGGAAATCGGCGACGAATGCATCATCGGCGCATTGAGCTTCATCAAAGCAGGTGAAAAAATCCCGCCGCGTAGCTTGGTCGTGGGCAATCCCGCCAAAATCATCCGGGAAGTTAGTGACGAAATGATGGCCTGGAAGACACAGGGAACGCGTATTTACCAGGCGCTGCCCCAACAGTGCCACGAAAGCCTCCGCCCCTGCGAGCCGCTGCGGGAAGTACCGAAAGACCGAGCCGCCCAGGTAGCGGCGTATCAACCCTGGAAAGACATAAAATAAAGACTCGTTCTATAACATTTAGCCTCCGGAATAGGGCGGAAATTACATTTTTTTGTAATTTTGGAAGGGATTGGGATACAACACGTGTCGGACACTTCCAAAGCTTATGCAAAAGAAAAAATGCATGGAATGCGGGGAACCGGTGATCGGGCGGGCAGACAAACGCTTCTGCTCCGACCAGTGCCGCAGCGCCCACAACAACCGGCTCAACAGCGATTCGACGAATTTCGTGCGCAACATCAATAACATCCTGCGCAAGAATCGCCGCATCCTGGAAGAACTCAATCCCGACGGCAAAGCCCGCGTTCACCGCGACCGCCTATCTGAAAAGGGCTTCAAATTCAGTTATTTCACCAACGAATACCGAACCAAATCGGGGAATATCTATCGCTTTTGTTACGACCAGGGGTTCATGAGCGTGGACAATGAATACTATACGCTGGTGGTTCGGCAGGAATATGTTGAATAGTTTTACATGCCGGAGTATAGCGCGCCACGCGCTGGTTACGGAGCAGTGACCGTGACGCTACCTGGAAAAAAACTGCTCAAATCCGCATAAAAAGACTCGATGTAATTGCTCATTTCCAGCTTTGCTTCGCTGTTGATGCCTTTACACCGGAATATTTTCTGCGACAACTCCTTATTTTTCGACTGGAAAACCACTTTTGCGCTCTCCCATTTTTCAGGGTCAGGATTGTGGCCAAGCCATACCCGTTCCCGCACGCTCTTTACACTGTATTTGCTGTCGGGCACCGCATAAGGCGCGTTTACAAAACCTGAAAAGTCAAAGTCATAAGGCACGACAACGTGCAAACCATTTTCGTTCAGGCGCAGCAACTTAACGTTCTTATTCATCTCCAGCGACCAGTCGGTGTTTCCGATCATGTACTGAAACAAAGCATGAATATGCAGGTTATTGGCGTCGAAGGCTTCTGTGGGCAAGCCGTAGCAATTGTCACACACTTGGCCGTTGAGGCGCTCGGCCATCTCATCGGTGTCTTCCACCATGATGGCATAATTCGTTGTCTTTTTGCCGGTTGCGCTATTGATGTACGACAACTTGATCAAATGCGCGCGCAGGCTGTACGGCGAAAGCGATTGGTACAATTCATACGCAAGATACTCGCGCAACAGGTATTCAGCAGAAGCCAGGTCGTCGGTACAGTGGGTCACGAGTTTGTAGCCGGCGTGCTTGTTCAGCCCCATCTCTTTCAGCTCAGATTTGTCGAAGCGCAATTTAAGCGGCGGCAATTCACAAATGCGACGGCGGTAACGGCCGCGTACACTTACTTTGGCGGTGATTTCTGACGTTTGTTTTTTTCCGTGCTTAAAGCGGAAGGTAGCCGGGACGGTTACATCCGAGTTCTTGTTGGCCAGCAAGGTGTCGAGGTTTAACTCCAACTGCGCCTCACCGATGGCGTTCGCTTTCAGAAAATCGAAAATGCTTTGGCTGGTTGCCTCAGATTGATCGGTAGCATTCAAATTTGTACTGAAAATGAAGAAGGCTGCCGCAGCTAAAATTAACGAGTGAAATATTCGGGTATTCATGTTGTCTTAGGTGTTCGTTATTGACTTGGCAAAGGTGCATCATAAAGGGTGGACTTCGCCAATATTTCATTACGAGATGCCCTATTTAAAGGATAGAAAGTGCAAAACAGGTGATGAATTTATGCTTTTTACCGATGAGCCTGATTTTAGTGGCCTTGATGCAAAATTAGTTTATTATTCTGTAATAACAAGATAATCAAAATTAAGTTTGATATTTTTTTTTATTCTTTATTTATATATTGAGGTTTTCAAAAAAAGGCAAAACAGCCCCAAAAGCGATACATCCTTTTGTAGATCGGGGAGTGCTTAGGTGTTTAGTTTTAGGTGTCGGACCCCTCCAAAAGTGCCCGACACCTAAAACTAAACAACTAAAACAAAACAATCAATCGTGCGGAAACACCGCCCCGGCCATTTCCATCGAACGCATCAACGCATCCAGATCAATGCCGGTGGGTTGGTTTTCTTCCTGAAAGTAAAAAATCATATTTTCGGTAGGCATATTGCCGGTGAGGTCGTCTTTGGCCATTGGGCAGCCGCCATAACCTTTGAGCGCGCCGTCAAAGCGGCGGCATCCGTTTTTCCAGGCTGCTTCAATTTTTTCTTTCCAGGCGTGCGGCAGGGTATGAAAATGCGCACCAAATTCAATATCCGGGTAGTGTGGGATCAGATTGGCAAACAAATAACTGATGCTTTCAGGATTGGCAACACCGATGGTATCGGAAAGCTGAAAAATCCGAATCCCCATATCCACCAGGAGGTTCACCCATTTTTGCACAATTTCTACGTTCCAGGGATCGCCGTAAGGATTGCCAAAGCCCATCGAAATGTAAAGCACAACCGTTTTGTTGTGTTTCAGACAAATGTCCTGGATCGCCCTCACCCGTTCTACCGATTCCTCGATGGTAGCGTTGGTATTGCGCAACTGGAAGGTTTCGGAAATTGAAAACGGATAGCCGAGGTAAGTGATTGCTTCAAATTGGGCGGCATCGGCAGCGCCTCGCTCATTGGCAATGATCGCTAAGAGTTTAGAATTTGTAGCGCTCAGGTCTAACAACTGCAGTACTTGAGCCGTATCCTGCATTTGCGGAATGGCTTTGGGAGAGACAAAACTGCCAAAATCAAGGGTGTCGAATCCCACTTTCAGCAGTTGGTTGATGTAAGCCGCTTTGACTTCCGTAGGAATAAATGTTTTGATGCCCTGCATCGCATCGCGTGGGCATTCTATCAGCTTGATCATAAACGAGTACTGATTTGAGTGCAGGCTTCCAATCAGCCCGATATGGACAAAAATAGCCCTTTTTGGATACTTTGCTACGCTTTTTTTTGCTGCCTATTTATAAAATTGACACCTTAAACGCCCGAAAGCGCCTAACTTTGCGGGGAATTCCGGCGCTCAAACTATCGTGCGCTCCTGGCGTTTCATCGTAAAATGATTTTCAAATGACAAAGTATAAAGGGCTTATAGCCTTAGCAGGATTCATAATGGCCGGTCTCGGCTTTTTGTCCATCATCCTGAGCATGATCGGGTTGAAATTTTCTTTCCTGACGTGGATAGACGCGCCTGGAAGCCTGTTCGGATTCGTCGTCAAAATCGTCATGATTCTGGCGGGTTTTGTAATCATCTATTTATCGGTGAGCAACAATGGCGCCGAGGACGAAG
>JBBQGV010000068.1:0-31040 GCA_038323375.1 Chitinophagales bacterium | reverse complement strand
TTAATTCCCGACCTCGGAGAGGTCAAACGTTTGTAGAAATGCATCGGGTTGACCTTAATTCCCGACCTCGGAGACGTCGAACGTTTGTTTCCACGCTATTTTCTACAAACCTTCGACCTCTCCGAGGTCGGGAAAACATTGAAATGCTACATTTCTACAAACCTCTGACCTCTCCGAGGTCGTATGGCAAAAAGCATTTCAAAGCGGCTGGATAGTTAGCAATTTGACGGGCTTTCCGTAACTTTTCAGCATCATAAATAGTGTCTGTCTTTAGAGTCCGATAGCTGCGTTGTATTTTGCCCCAAAACTGGTCATTTACGCGAGTAAACTCCCATTTTTAGGGCAAAACACGCCTTGTTCTCGAACTCTAAAGAGCAGACACGGGACTATAAAGACGGACACTAATCAAAGGTCAACCAGCTGAAGCTGGTGACCACAAAACTGTCCCTATGCAACAGCATTGGACCACCTACCAACCCAGCGACCCTTAGTCTATATGGCTTTGTTTGTGGACAGCGAAGGCAACCGGCTGGCGCTGCACTCAGAGGGGTGATGTTGAAGGGCAAGTTGGGAAGAGGCAAAGAGGCAAAGGGGCAAATTTGCAAAAGGCAAAGGGGCAAAAACGCTTGTTCTTGCCCCTTGCATATTTGCCAACTTGCCAATTTGCGGTTTAATCTTCCTGCTTGCCAGAGCCTTTACCTTTACCCGGATGTCCGGGGCGGTCGCCTTTATGCGATTTCATCTTTTCTTTTTTCTTTTCTTTGTTCATTTTGAATTGCTCGTACTGTTCCGGCGTCAGCACTTTGTTCAGTTCCGCCTGGCGCGAAGCTTCCAGCGTTTGCATTTCCGCCTTGCGCTTTTCGCGCTCCACGCGCGCTTTCTCGTGAACTACCTCCATCTTCGCCGCGTGCTTTTTGTTGATGTCGAGCACCTTTCCGTATTGATCGTCATTCAGACCCAGCTCTGCTTTCTGGCGGTCGGTTATTTTTTGTGCGCGTTCTTCAGCCGTCATCGGCTCCTTCTGGCCACGGCCTTGCTTTTCATCTCCGGATTGCGCGTAAAGCGCGTTCGACAAGATCAGGGCTAAACCGAGACACAGGAATTGAAATGCTTTTTTTGTGATTTTCATAGTAAATTTGATTGTTTGCAGTTTTGACGCAACAACCGGGGTTGGGTTTAGTATGGAGAGCCTTAAAGTAATGTTAAAGGCAGAAGTGGGGTGGTGCGAGTCAGAACCATTACCTTTGCAGCTTATGGAACTCAACTACAAAACCTACGGACAAGGCGAACCCCTGCTCATTCTGCACGGGCTTTTCGGAACTTTGGATAATTGGCAAACCATCGCCAAAAAATTGGCGGACTACTACACGGTTTATGTGCCCGACCTGCGCAACCACGGCCGCTCGCCGCACCTGCCTGACATGGATTACCCCATCATGGCAGAAGACCTGAAAGCGTTCATGGAAGCACACTGGATGTTCAAAGCGCACATCATCGGGCATTCAATGGGCGGTAAAGTCGCCATGCAATTCGCCCTGCATTATCCTGATATGACCGACAAACTAATCGTAGTGGACATCGCGCCCAAAGCCTACGCCGGTGGCCACGACGAAATTTTCGACGCCCTGCTGGCGCTGGATTTGGACACCATTTCGGAACGGGAAGACGCGGACGCTTTTTTGGAAACCCGCATCCCGGATAAAGGCGTGCGGCAGTTTTTGATGAAAAACCTGACCCGCAACAAGGCCGGCGGGTACGAATGGAAAATGAATCTTCCAGTGCTGGTTGCCCGCTATCCCGATATTTTGGCACCCGTTGACGGCGATGCTTTTAACGGCCCAACGTTGTTCCTGCGCGGCGAACTGTCGAACTACGTCCTCGACAGCGATTTGCCCGACATCCGAAAACTTTTTCCCAACGCGGAACTCGATACCGTCCCAGGTGCCGGACATTGGGTGCATGCGGATCAGCCAGTGGGGTTGTTGGAGCAGGTGATGGTTTTTTTGAAATAAATGACCAATAATAATGAACATACTCAACCTCCCCACCTACGCCATTCACCTCGGCGATTTGCGCGAAAGCGCCGGCGACTGGCTGCGCGGGCGAAACTATTCCAAACTTGCAATTCTGGTTGACGAAAATACGGCGCAGCATTGCCTGCCGGTATGGCTGGAAAAAACCGGGTTGGAAGACTTTCAGCTCATTCGAATCGCAGCAGGCGAACAGCACAAAAATATCGAAACCTGCCAGACGATCTGGCGGCAGATGCTGGCGTTTGGCCTCGACCGGCGTTCGTTGCTCCTCAACCTCGGTGGCGGCGTCATTGGGGATATGGGCGGCTTTTGCGCAGCGACGTTCAAACGAGGGATGGATTTTGTTCAGGTGCCGACCACCTTGTTGTCGCAGATAGACGCTTCCGTTGGCGGCAAGCTGGGCATTGATTTTATGCAGGTGAAAAACAGCATCGGCGTTTTTCAGGATCCCGTTGCGGTGTTTATTGATGCTGATTTTTTAAAAACCCTGCCCTATCGGGAATTGCGCAGCGGCTTTGCCGAAATGCTGAAACACGCCCTCATTGCTGACGCAGGGCAGTGGCAAAAGCTGATTCAGCTGGAAAACCTGGCTGTGCCGGACTGGCTGCCTTATATCCTCCATTCACTGCGTATCAAACAGGGCATCGTGGAAACCGACCCTTTCGAGCGCGGCATCCGCAAAGCGCTCAACTTCGGGCACACCATTGGTCACGCCCTCGAAGGCCATGCCTTAGCGTCGGAACACCCGCTGCTACACGGTGAGGCCATTGCCGCAGGTATGATTGCGGAAAGCTACCTTTCGCACCGGAAACAGGGACTACCCATGCGCGATGTGGAGGCCATTGCCACTTATCTGAACCGCATTTATGGAACGTTTAAGATAGAAAAATCCAATTATCCTGCGTACTTCGCATTGATGCAGCAAGACAAAAAAAACGAAAACGGACAAATCATGTTCAGCCTCATCCACCCGATTGGAAACGCGGTGGTGAATGTGGCCTGCGACGACGCGGAGATTGAGGTAGCGCTCGACTATACAAGCGCGTTGCAAGGTATTTTTTGATGAGAACCCGGAGCGTTGTATCTTTATGGTTTAAATCCTCCATTTTATGAGCGAAGCCAGACTTCCGAGGCAAGGCAAATTGGTTACCACAGGCGTTATTGTCACCATAATTTTGGTGGTAGTCCTCGTTTTTTCCAACGCCACATTCCTTACCATTGAACCCGGCCATCAGGGGGTCTTGTTCCGCCGCTTTGGCGTCGGACTTGATAAGGAACACATCTACTACTCGGGATTCCACATGCTGGCACCCTGGAACATCATGTACGTCTACGACATGCGCGAGCAGCAGCTCGAAGAACAAATGGAGGTGCTTTCGCGAAACGGCCTCACCATCAATGTGGACATTACGGTGCGCGTCAATCCCATGTACGACAAAATTGGCAGCCTCCACGAGAAGTTCGGCATCGAATACATCAACTCTTTGGTGCGCTCTGAAGTGCGTTCGTCAGTGCGCAAAATCATTGGTCGTTACGACCCGGAAGAACTCTATTCGAGCAAGCGGGAAGAAGTGCAACAGCAAATCCAGAAGGATTTGGAAGCGGCGCTGGTCAACAATTACGTTGAGTTGCGCGCCACGCTGATCCGCGGCATCCAGTTGCCCGAAAAAGTGCGCTTGGCCATCGAAGACAAAATCGAGTCGGAACAACAGGCCCTCAAATACGAATACATCCTGCAGCAGGAGCGGAAAGAGTCGGAGCGCAAAATCATCGAAGCGAAAGCCAAAGCCGACGCCAACCAGATCCTCAACGCCAGTCTTTCTGATAAAATTCTCAAAGATAAAGGCATCGAAGCCACGCTGAAATTGGCCAATTCCCCCAACACCAAGGTCATTGTTATTGGCGATAAAGGCAGTGGGTTGCCGCTGATTTTGGGTGGAAATTAATGTGGTCGCCAGCTTTAGCTGGCTGACCCTAAATCCCGAAAAAGCGCCTATTATTTAACAAACATCCGAGGAAATATTTGCTTTCCCGCACGGCATTCCAACCAATACACGCCTGCTGTCATAGCAGAAACGTCAAGTTCATCTTTCCATGCGGAGTGATTAAATTCCTGATGTAAAACAAGCCGGCCCATCGCATCAAAAAGGCGAAAAGCCCTGGGTGACGTGGTAATTGTCCCTTCAAGCTGAACACCAAGTAAGCCCTGAACAGGGTTGGGAAATAACTGCAAGCCGGTTTGACCGGAGTGTTCGCTCGTTCCAACTACCGGCTCTGGCAGCGTTCCCCTTTCTTCCGCAATCACTTCCCGCATTGTGGCAGCCTGCTCATGTGTGAACAAGTTTGCACAGTCGGGGATCGCATCCATAAAATTCATAAACATGATACCGGGAAATTCAGGAGAGCAAACATCTGTTAATGGAAACACCGGGCAGTTACCGTTTGTTAACCAACTAAATGTATACTGAAGGGGCGTATCCTCAATACCGTCGTCCCATTCACACGAAAATTCAAGGCCAAAAGTATGCCTAAGGCCGAGGTAATGACCTAATTCATGGGTAAGGATGCGATTTGTCTCGAAATCAAGCGGGTTGGAAGCGACTACGACCCCGTCGAAAGGCATCCCATGGTGGCTTGGATCTGTTGTATAACCCAAAGAGCAGCGGTGGCGCTGTTTTTATAGCAAAGAGATTTATGGTTTTGTAATATTCAATTCTACCTCCTAAACAGCATCTGTTTAGCATTCAACTAAGCCTGCGGGCTCTGCGCTGACCTCCCATACAAAGCCGCGTACCGTGCTATATACTTCCCAATAATATCAAACTCCAGATTCACCCGATCTCCCGGGCGAAGTCGGTGAAACGTCGTGTGTTCCCACGTATAAGGAATAATGGCTACCGAAAACAGATCGTCGTGCGGCGAAACCACCGTCAAACTAACACCATTCACACAAATCGAACCTTTGTCCACCAGCAGGCGCTCTGGGGAAGGCTCGTATCGAAAATGCACATACCAGCTCCCGCCAGCTTCTTCCACCGCTGTACAAACGCCCGTCGCATCCACATGCCCCTGCACAATATGCCCGTCTAAGCGCGCACCAGAAACCATGGCGCGCTCAAGATTCACCGGATCGCCTTCGCGCAGGTCGCCGAGGTTAGAACGCAGCAACGTTTCCGCCACTGCGGTCACGGTATGAACGCCGGGCAACAACGCCGTCACTGTGAGGCAAACGCCGTTGTGCGCCAGGCTTTGATCTATTTTCAAAGCTTCTGAAAGCTGTGATTCGATGTCAAAATGTACGTTTTCGCCTTCCCGGCGAATGGAAGCAACCCTTCCCAGCGCTTCGATGATTCCTGTGAACATAGTATTATTTTCCGCCTCTGAGCAATTCAATATACCCGCTAAGAATCTGCGGGTTCTGTACAATACCGGCTACCCGGCGTTCAAAAATGCGGCAGGTGTAATAGTACACGCCGTCGGTAAGCATTTCGCCACGTATATTTCGGCCATCCCAACTGATATCTGGGTCTTTGGTTTGGAACACCAATTGCCCCCAGCGGTTGAATACATTCATTTCGATGCTTTCAATAAAACAGTAAGGATAAGGCTTGAACTCATCGTTTTGCCCGTCGCCGTTGGGCGTAAAGGTATTCGGCAACACGTAGGACGGGCAATTATCCACACAAATTATATTGCTGAAAGCACTTTCATTGAAGAAGGTATCCACGGCGGTCACAGCATAGCAGCCTGCAATGCCGAATTCGGGTTTGTGTTCCCACGTCAGCCTGCCGGAATCGTCGAATTCAGCCACCCGGGCAAAAGCGCTGCCTTCAAACGGCGCATAATAAACCCGATACCCCGTTACATCATCCGTCTCGACGCACAATTGCACCGGGTTCACCCAGCGCAGGGAATTGAACAGCGCCGTCTCATCTGTACAGCGGATGTCCTGTTTACAAATATTGCTCACCTCTAAAGTTGGCGGACACGGCGCTACGTTGTCTACGGGCACAGCGCACAACTCCTGCGAGAAGTTGAGCAGCGGGCTGATCACGCCTTCCACGCCATAGGATCCGATGCTTTTCACCCGGTAACAATATTCTTTGCCATTGATGAGGCCAACATCGGAATAGGCTTGTTCAAGCACGGTCGTCAGCGAGTCGAATACGCCGAAAGCATTCCTTCGAAAAACAACGTATTTGAAATTATCCCAGGGTACAATCTCCGTCCACGACAAGTTGAGCCGATTGTCGGTTGGCGCGCTGCTCAGGAAAACGGAAGAGGCCGGATTAGTGGCACCCAGCGGCTCGGCTTCGCCATTTACATAAAAATTGATTTTGTAACTATAAGCCTGCCCTGCCGTATTCAGTCCTGGATCAATAAAGCAGGTGTCGTTGGCTGTCGCAAGAAAGTCGCTGAAGAAATCCACGCCAATTGGGCGGAAATCGGCATCGGCTACGGTTTGCCCATCAGCGCGCAACACTTCGTAGCGGTAAGGTCCCGGATTGACAATCGTATCCAGGTCAACCGGCTTGGGTTTAGACCAGCAGACTTCCATCTGCCCGTCGGCTGCCCCGGTCTGAAGCACGCTCACATGCGTAATGAGCGGCACATCCCGGCTCAACTGCACGCAGGTTTCCTCTGAAGGCAAGCTTTCCACGCGGTTGTAGAAAAAGTCTCCTCCCGGGGTCGTTTTGGCAAAAATTGCGAGCACGCGGTAGCAGTAAGTACGCCCCCGTTCCACATTCACGTCTTTATAATAGTACCGGTCGGCTTGTTCTGTTTTGATCGGCTGCGGCGTAACCTGAACATAACCCTGACCTTCCAGACCGGGCGTACAATTGTCTAACGGGAAGTTATTGCTGCCTTCCCGTCGCCACACCGTGAAGCCTTTGAAATAATTTTCCTCCGCTGCATCACAGGAATAAGGCTTAAGCCAGGTGAGTTCCACCTGCCCCGATCCCGGATTGGAGCGTACGTCTTCCGGCGGCGGCCCGACTACTTTAATCCGAACCGTTTTTAAGGTGGCCAGCCCCGATTCACCGTCGAAGAAATCGTCGGTTGCTTTAAATACAACCGTATAGTATTGATTACCAATGTGTTCGCAGGTTGTTTGCCAGCGGAAAACCTTTACAACAGGGTCATTCTGAAAACCGGATGTCGGCGGTTCGAAGGTTGCCGGGCTAAAGGGTACAAAAAATGGTCCGCCTTCTGCCTCCAGTTTTACTTTTTGATTTGTTTCAAACAGCGGCGCGCCGGCCGTTACGGTAATTTCCACCAGCTCGCCCGCAATGACGCAGATTTCATCGAAGGTAGCTGTCACAGTCGGTGGCTGATTGTCGCATTCCCGGATCAGGATTTGCATGTCCCGCAACACAATGTCCATTACAATACCATTGCGATAGGAAATGATGTGCATGGCGATGTTGTATTCCCCTGGCTGCTGGGGCGAATTCCAGATGATTTCTCCGGTGATTGGATTGATGCTGATGTCGTTGTTCAGAGGGGTCAATTGATCCGGCCAAAGGTAATTGGGCACCGGCGTTCCTACATCCTGGAGCGGCACCACCAACTCGTAGGCTAAGCTGTCGTTGTCTTCGTCGTAAGCGTTGGGGTTATGGGTAAAAACTTTGCCAACGCAGCCGAAGTCAATCGGTTCCTGTAAAAGGACAGGCGTGTTGTTGCAGCCCTGGAATTGCGGATTGGGAAAAGTATACGTCGTTTGAAGGTGAAATTTAATCTGGACGGAATTTGGAGGATTCACATTGATAATACCGGCATTGCGGTTGGGGTCGGTCATGGAAATTTTATAAGTACTCCGGGCGCCGTAGGTGTGAAACGCCATATAAATGTTCTTTTTGGTATCATTTTCGAGCGGTTCTCCTTTTGGGGGCGACCCCGGGCCATTCATCCGGGCGACCCGTTCGCACGTGCCGTCTCCCCAGCAAATGGTCAGTGTATCGCGGTCAGCGTCAACGCTGCTGGTTTTGGTATAGGTGACAACCGTTGCCTTAATGGTATTGCTTTCATCAACACAATCACCTACTATTTGAATGCTAATTTCCCCGGCGCGGTTGTGCGTAGCCTGAGCGACGGTATGCAGCATCAAAGCAAAAATTGCTGTCAGACAAAGGGCGTATAGTTGTTTTCGCATAGCTTTATACATTGATATTGAGGATGGACAAGCAAGTTAATAACTTTCAAGATAATGCTTTGTATGCTGCTTTACAAAAGCTTTATTTTGTGTCTGTCTTTAGAGTCCGATAACTGCTTTATGCTCGACCCCAAAAGCGGTCATTTAGGCCGGGGTGACATCTCGCTGCGGCGCATAGCCTGTGCGCAGGCCGCAGCAGGGGTCATCCCGGTTTTCGGGTTCCCAAAATCCTGAGACGACACCTGCCACTTGCGCACAAAGCCAACCCAGGCGAGATGTCGCCTCAGGCCGGGACTATTTCGTGTCTGTCTTTATAGTCCACTAGCTGCGTTATGCTCGACTCTTGGTATAGAACACTCCGAAACGCATTTTTCTTTTACCGGGGTTGAACTTTTATTTATAACCAGGATTCGGAAGGACAGTTTAACGTTGCCAGCATACTACCGGACATTTTCATTTCGGAGCTTCAAACCTCGGGGGTTTTAAAAACCTGCAAGGTCTCATTACGCGAAAATGTCCGGTAGTATGCCTTGCCAGATCCCAATTGCATACAAACGACCTTGTTGTAAGGCATAGTCTAAAAAAAAAGCTATCTTCGCCCCTCGCCTGAACCAAAATAAAGCCACGTTTGCGCTGCAATGCAGCAGTTTTGCCGGGAAAATGGATGCCCTGGCTGAGACTGCATGGAGCAAAGTACAAAACAAAAACTAAACGATTAATTACCGTCATGATCAATCTGATACTTTTTGGCCCTCCTGGATCGGGCAAGGGCACACAAGCGGCGATGTTGGTGAACCGTTACGGACTGCTGCACATTTCCACCGGGGATTTATTCCGCTACGAACTGAGCAACGATACGCCCCTGGGGATTGAAGCCAGAGGGTACATGCAAAGAGGGGAATTAGTGCCGGATTCGATAACAATAGGCATGTTGCGCAACAAAGTTGAAGCCAATCCGGACGTTCCGGGGTATATTTTTGATGGCTTTCCGCGCAATATTGTGCAATCTGAAGCTTTAGATGCACTGCTGGCAGAAAAAGGGCAGGCGGTTTCCGGGTTGTTGATGCTGGAAGTGTCGGATGAAGAAATTGTAAAACGCATCGTCGGAAGGGGTGCTACTTCAGGCCGCGCAGATGATCTGGACGAAAGCATCATCCGAAACCGGATTGACGTTTACAAAAAAGAAACAACGCCGGTATTTGATTATTATCATCGCCTTGGCAAGGCACAAAAAATTCAAGGCGTTGGCGCCGTCGAAACCATTTTCGAGCGTTTGTGCGCTGAAATAGACCATATAAATGGCTGAACAAAACTTCGTGGATTATGTCAAAATTTGCTGTCGCTCTGGCGCCGGTGGTGCAGGCATGACCCATTTTTATCGCGATAAATTTACCACAAAAGGCGGTCCCGACGGCGGCGACGGCGGACGCGGCGGGCACATCATCTTGCGCGGCAACCGGAACATGTGGACTCTGCTGGCTCTGAAATACCGCAAGCACGTCATCGCAGAACGCGGCCACAATGGCTCCGACGGCAACAAGACTGGCGGCTACGGCAACGATGTCATCCTCGATGTTCCGCTGGGAACGGTCGCCAAAGACTCAGAAACCGGCGAAATCCACTTCGAAATCACCCGGGATGGCGAAAAACGCATCTTAGTCTCCGGCGGACGAGGCGGTCTGGGCAATTCCAATTTTAAATCGTCAACCAACCAGACACCCCGCTATTCCCAGCCCGGCGAACCCGGACGGGAAGAATGGAAAATTCTGGAGTTGAAAGTGCTCGCCGATGTAGGATTGGTCGGATTTCCCAATGCCGGAAAATCTACTTTGCTGTCGGTCATCACTGCCGCCAAGCCCGAAATCGGTGCCTATCCGTTTACGACTTTAGTGCCCAACCTGGGCATTGTGCAATACCGGGACGGCCGTTCCTTTATCATGGCAGACATTCCCGGCATCATTGAGGATGCGCACCTCGGGCGCGGCTTAGGGCATCGCTTCCTGCGCCACGTTGAACGCAATTCCACCTTGTTGTTTTTGATCCCTTGCGATTCAGACAACATCGGGAAAGAATTCGACATTCTGATGAATGAATTGGAGATGTACAACCCCGAACTGTTGGACAAGCCCCGCATCTTGGCCATCACCAAATGCGATATGATTGACCCGGGCATGCAGGAGGAAATGAAAGCTGATTTGCCGGAAGGCGTAGAAAGCCTGTTTATTTCTTCGGTAGCCAATCAAGGCCTGGAACCGCTGAAGGATTTGCTTTGGACGACCATCAATGCGCATTCACCGCCACCGCCGCCCGAGCCCGATGAGTTCTATGGAGAGGAGGGGCTTACGCTTTAGATGGGGCACTTAGGGTCGCTGAACGAATAAGGGTCACTTTTCCAGGAGTCATTTTCCTCCTATCCTTCGTTGGAGAACCGCCTCCCTTAGCTCAGGCTAAGGTCGGGAACCTCCGCCTCGGTTAGAAGCAAAATTACTTACCCTGTCGAAAGTGACCCTTATTCATTCAGCGCCCCTAACACAGCAAGCCTGCGAGATTCGGAATACTTCTACTTCCTGCATTCAGGCGTTTTTTGACGGCATGCGGAGGCATCGCAACCGCGTGTTTGTGGCTTTCCGGCAACTTATCCCCTCGTCGTGTCGTTTTATCTTTAACTGATGTCGGTAGACACAAACCAAAAACATGCTTCCCATGAAAAACATCCCTGTAATTTTCGCTATCCTGTTGGCTGTTTCGGTGCTTTCCTGCGACTTCAAAAAAGCCGAAGGCAGAAGCGAGACCGAAAGCCCGGTAAATGCGCTTGGCATGACCGAATCTGCGGCAACGCCGGGAGTGCAGTCGCAAGCTTGTAAAGATGTGGCGCTGGAAATCCTAACCACTTCGACCCGGTTCGAAGCACTGACAAAAGCACTCCACGAGGCCGTTGTCAAAAATGGAGGCACTGGTTTTGGAATTACCCTGGAAGGCAGCCCCGAAGCTGAAAAAGATGCGCTGGACTATTCGCCAACCTATGATTTTAGCCTCCACGAAAACTATCCGGATCACAATGTCGTCGTCGCTCGGTTCACCTTTAATCCTACGGAGCAGCAATTTTATGAATATGATTCGATAACGGATAAATTGAATCCAATTGCCTTTGACAAAAGTTTGCTGGAAAAATTAAAGCAGGTTTGCCAATAGCGATTGTCTCAGACAATCGCTGCTATTTCCTTCGATTTTTGGCACGGGCTTTTGCAGATTTGCCAACTTGCAAGTTTGCCCCAATTTTCAAATCCCTCACTTCCCTCTTTTTCCAATAATCTCAAACGCCTGCTCCAGGCGGTTCCCCTTCTCATCCACCAACGTCAGCAGGTGTTTCCCTTCCGGCGGATTCAGTTCCATGCTGTGAAAATGCGTCGTGCTGCCCCGGTATTCGCTGTCTATATGCCAATAAATGGTCGTTTCCGGACTGCGGTGCGCAACGGAAAACACGGTGCGCGACAACTGTCCGTCTAAATCTATGGGCACGTAAATGCGGGTTGGCTGCTTTGGGTAAATCAGTTCCATCATCGCTTCGTTGTTCGCCTGGCCAGAAGCACAATCGGCCCGGAAGGGTGGAAGGGTTCGATAGCCCGGATTTTTACTTTTGTAGTAGTGTTCTTCCAAAGGCGGCAAGACAAACCACGCCTGGTGTACCATATTTGAAGGCGTTTCGCATTCGGCGTCTACCTGCCAGCGTTGCGTTTTGTCTAAATGGATCGTGCGGTGGTAGGGACAACCCGCCGCTTTTAGTCCCGAGGCGGGGGACCAGACGCTATCCACCTGCGGACAAATATCAAGCGCCCGGAAGCCGCTTTCCCGACAAGTGGGAATGCGCCTCATCTCGTCGTACGGAGGCCGGAACCAACTCCCGTCGGCAGGCAGGATGTTCAGAATGTCAAACAGTGCCGGCGCCGCAGCCATAGCGCCCATAAGCCCGGGGCGACCCTCCCCATCGGCATTGCCCACCCATACGCCAATGGCGTAGTGCGGCGTGACCCCCACCGCCCAGGCGTCGCGAAAACCAAAGCTGGTACCCGTTTTCCAAGCAATGCGGCGGCTCGATTCAAACGCCTCCCAGTCGCCCAGCGCATTCGGGCGCTCCAATTGCTGCATCGCATCGAATGCAAACCAGGTTCCCGCCGCGCCGATTAAAGGCGGTTCTTCCAACAGGTCATTGCGGGAAGCTGGCGTAGTTTTGACGCCAAACAGGTAGTTGGCCGGGCGAAAATCCTGAGCGTCGTAGCGGCCGTCGCGGGGGTAAAATTGCCCCAGCATCCGGCTCATGCAGGCGTAAGCGTTCGTGATGTCTCCGAGGGTAGCTTCCGCGCCGCCCAATATGAGCGGCAAGCCATAGTGTCCGGGATGCCGGTCTATGGTGTTGAACCCGAGGCGTTTTAAGTCAAAGTGAAATTTTTCCAAGCCATATTGCTGCAACATCCGGACAAACGGCACATTCAGCGAACGGACTAAAGCCCGGCGCGCTGTCACCACGCCGTCGTAGCGCAGGTGAAAGTTTTCGGGGCGGTAACCGTGCATGATGGTCGGCACATCCGGAACTAAACTATTGGGCAGGAGCTGGCCGTTTTGCAGCAGCAGGGTGTACAGGAATGGTTTCAGGATACTGCCCGTGCTGCGCCGCGCGGTGATCACATCTACTTCGGCACCGTGTTCTTCGCCAGCGTCAATCACATTGCCCACGTAAGCGATGATATTGCCCGTTTCCACTTCGATGACGATGGCGGCTAAGTTGTGGATGCCGTTCTGCCGCAGCAGTTGTTGCTGACGTGCTGCAATTTCCGTCACGCGGCGTTGCAGGTCTTGTTGCAGGGTCGTTCGGATGCGGGAGTGTGGCGCTTTGCCAGTTTTTACCTGTTCCCGCCAGGCGCGGTCGAGCAGGTGGGGCGCCAAACGGGGCAGGGGATGCGGCTGCTCGGGCAGGGGTTCTTCTTTGGCCAATTCCCACGACGTTCGATCCAACGCGCCAGCTTCCAGCAAGCGGTCGAGCAGGCGATTGCGCTTGTCGAACAGCGACTGCCGGTTGCGTCCGGGGTGGATGAGCGCCGGACTGTTGGGCAACACCGCCAATGTGGCCGCTTCCGCCCAGGAAAGCTGCCAGGGGCTTTTGCCAAAATAGCGCCAGGAAGCGGCGTCAAGGCCGACCACGTTGCCACCGAAAGGGGCATGAGCCGCGTAAAGGCGCAGGATTTTAGATTTGCGGTAGCCCAATTCCAGCCGGGTGGCGAGGATGGCCTCGATGAATTTTTGCCAAAGGTTGCGCGATTTGTTGCCACGCGCCATGCGAATGACCTGCATGGTGAGGGTGCTGCCCCCGCTGACGACTTTGCCGCTGCGGATGTTTTGCCCCATCGCCCGCACCAAACTGAGCGGATCAATGCCGGGGTGGTACCAGAAGCGTCGGTCTTCAAATTCAACCAAAGCACGTGCAAATTTTTCCGGGATGCTGTCGGCTTGCGGAAAGCGCCATTGGCCGTCGTCGGCAATGCGCGCGCCAAGCAGGTTGCCCGCGTGGTCTTCGAGCACCATGCAGGTTGGTTGGTCGAACAAGGGCCTTGGCAGGCAGAAAATGTAAGCCAACCCCAATATGGCCAATGCCGCGAAGGTTTTCCGGCGGTGTTGCCGGAAGAGGAAGTGGTTGAGGCGTTTTATGCGTTCTTTGAACATGCTTTAGCGAAATACGGGAAAAGACTGTAAATTAGCGATGATTTTAATCTTTTAGTATAATGAAAAAACGCTATCCGCGAACCCTTTCTTCGGGAACCAACAATACCGTGATTGCTTTATCTGAAACGGAAGCTGGGAAACTTTTCACCGGCGACACGCGCTCCGACATTGGTTCGGAAGCCGAAAAAATGCGCTTTGCCAATGCCATCAATAGCGTGGTTGTGCACTTTTTACGGCTGGATGAGCTGAACGACGACACAGAAATGCTGGTCATGGAACGGCTCTATCCAATGGATTTTCGCGCTTACGAATACGAAAAACGCGAATTGTGGTTAGACGTGCTGGAATCGGAATTGCACGAACTACATCAAAAAGGTTTTGCCCACCGCGACCTGCGCCGCCCGTCGGATATGCCGGGAGAGCGCTTCGACAACATCTTCCTTACGCCTCAGGGCTTTCGCTTGATAGACGTTGGCATTTCTGCCCTCTTTTCGCAAGTGGGCGAACGCTTATTCGACCGCTATGTCGCCCAGGAACTCACCGAGTTGGAGGCGTTTCGTCAATTCGTGTTGTCCAGATAATTCTTAAGTAGTGTCTGTCTTTTTAGTCGAGTGTCTGTCTTTATAGTCCGATAGTTGCAAAGGGAGCAAACGACATCCTCACTACCCGTCTACTAATTCGGCTTAATCGTTTGCACCCACAACTCCGCTCCATTGCTGTCATAAATTTTTACCGTCAGCATCCTTGATGTTCGCGGCCCTGAAAATTCCAACACTCCAAAATTGCGCTTCAGCACTAAAGTACCTTCCACGTGGTATTTATTGTCTTCGGTCACGTTGAATGCATGGCCAGCAGTGAGCGGCGAGATGGTGATGTCGGTCACCAAATTGCCTGCGCCATTGGTGTATTGGTCCATTTCCGTGTGGTGGCGGTCGCCGGTGAGGAACACCACCCCTTTGATTTTTTCTTCTTCGATGCGTTTGAGCAGGTATTCGCGCTCTTCCGGGTAATAGTTGATGTAATTTTCGTGAACAGCAGCGGTGTTCAGCACTTGCCCGCCGATAGCGACCATTTTAAACGGTGCCCGACTTGCGGCCAGTCCATCAATCAGCCACTCCAATTGCTCCTTGCCCAGCATGGTGCGGTCGCCGGTTTTTCGGTTGTCCGGTGCGCGGTTATAGCGGTTGTCCAACAGGAAAAAATCAACATCGGCAAACTGGAAAAAGCTGGTGATGCCTTTGCTATTGTCGAGGCCGTAGGAAGGGTTGGCCCAAAAAAGTTTGAAAGCTTCCAGCGTATGGTGTTTTTGCGCAAAGCTGCGGTCGGAATTATCGGGGCCAAAATCGTGGTCGTCCCAGATGGCGTAGTTGTGCGTAGACGCAAGCAGCGCCTGCATTTCCGGAATAGAACGCGAGTGGGTGTAGCGTTTCAGGATGCCGGTGCGGGTATTCCAGTCCACCTCCCTCAGATAGGTGTTGTCGCCGAGCCAAAGCATGGCATCGGGCCGCATTTTATGGATGCTTTGAAAGATTTGGTAATCTGCACCGTAGGGTTTGCCGGGGCGGTCGTATTGCGTTTCATTGACGTAAGCGCAACTGCCAATGGCCATTTTGAAAGCAGGCGGGTCGGTGCGCCACTGCCACAGGGTTTGGGTCTGAAAAGTGGTCGGGTAGTCCAATTTCACGGGCTTCCCGTCAATCAGCAGCAAATAATCGTAGCGGTTGCCGGGTTCCACGCGGTCGGCCAAAAGGTGGGCGGTAAAAGCCGTTTCTGCAGTTGTTATCACCGCCGTCGTGTGCAGGGTATCGGCAGGTTTGGAAGCGACCCAGTAGCGAATCTGCACTTTAGCCGCTTTTTTGGTTTGCACCCAAAGCAAAACTTCCTGCATTTCGGAATAACCCACCATCGGGCCGGATTGTAGTAGCGTTGTTGTTTGGGCGCTTGGCGCAAAAGTAAACAGGAAAAAGATAAAGCACGTGAACACGTAGCGCATGGCAAGCAAGTTTTGGTTCGTGCGCTAAAGTACGGCTTTCCTTTATTACTCCCCAGGATATTGCGCAGCATACATGGTGAACGGAGTGCTCCGAAAGCAAAAATCGAATAAACTTGCTTTCTTTGTGCTACAAGGCAACTACAAAGTAAACGAATTGGATGAACACCGACAGGTAGTTAAGGCCATTGATAAACGCAGGGTGGAAAGCGTGCGCATCTTAGAGCTTGTTCGGGCTTCCGTCAATCGGCTACGAACGGCAAATTTTATTTTATACTGCATTGAATTTTTTCGCCGTAGCTGCCGGCTACGTCTGCAAAATTCGCTTTGTCTAAAATAAAATTTCCTCGCCCTTGCTCGATCACGAAAACCCGAACAAGCTCTTGAAACCATAAAAGCAGTCTATTATGGAAAATTCCGAGTTTTTAATTTATCAATCCGAAGATGGCACGACCAAAATAGAAGTGCGCATGGTGGATGAAACGGTTTGGCTCACCCTGAACCAATTGGCAGAACTGTTTGTAACCACCAAACAAAACATTAATCTCCACATCAAAAATATCTTAAAAGAAGGCGAATTAACTGAAACTGCAACTGTCAAGGAATACTTGACAGTTCAGCAGGAGGGCAGTCGTTTTGTCAACAGAAGCTTACATTACTACAACCTCGACATGATTATCTCTGTTGGCTATCGGGTTAACTCACATCGGGGTACGCAATTCCGTATATGGGCAACGCAGCGGCTAAGAGAGTACATCATCAAAGGGTTTACACTGGATGACGAACGCCTGAAACGCGCCGGAGCGATGAACTACTTTGACGAACTTTTGGCTCGCATCCGCGACATTCGCAGTTCAGAAAAGGTTTTTTATCAAAAAGTGAAAGACATTTACTCGACCAGCATTGCTTACGAGCCAATGCTGAAAGTACGCAGGAATTTTTCAAAATTGTGCAGAATAAACTGCTTTGGGCGGTCAGTCAGCATACGGCAGCCGAGATCATCCGGGATCGCGCAGACGCTGCCCAACCCAATATGGGACTGACAACCTGGGCAGGAAAAAACATCCGGAAAACGGATGTCACTATTGCTAAGAACTACCTGAATGAAGAAGAGATAATAGCTTTAAACCTGTTGGT
Organism: Chitinophagales bacterium; assembly: GCA_038323375.1. GTDB lineage: Bacteria > Bacteroidota > Bacteroidia > Chitinophagales > Saprospiraceae > JABWAJ01. Next base: position 14,011 of record JBBQGV010000068.1, on the reverse strand, counting down.
AGAACAATACCTTGCTTTTGCAGAAGCCCAGGCGCAGCAACGCAAACCCATGTATATGCGCGACTGGGTAAAGAGACTAAACGACATTCTCACCATCAATGAGCGTCAGATTCTGGAGCACGCCGAACGCATTACCAAGCAGTTGGCTGATGAATTGGCAGAAAAGCAATTTCAACAGTTTAAGGTTAAGCAACAGGAAATGTCCAAAGCAGAAAGCCTCAAAGAATTAGAAAGTGATTTAAAAAAACTGAACCCTGGCAACAGGAGAAACCATGATTGATGACCCATGCTACTGGACATTTTAAAGAATCAGATAAAAATGGAGTAACGTTTCCTAAACTTTTAAAGTCTTCGGTGTGGACACATAATGGGCAACTGGGACTTAAGAAACCTGGCGCTTGCCGAAAAAAGAATGCGTTTATGTGCTTGACAGCACTGTCGGTTTCTGGTCTTTTGTTCTTCTTTTACGTTGTCACTCCCGCTACTGCTGAGCGTGGGCAGTGCATCATAACACATCATTGTTTGTCATTCCCGCAGGGAATCTGCGAGATCGCGCCGGGCTATTCAGGCTTTTTCAAATTCTTTGGGGAAGGATAAAGGGGCAAAAATCATCTTCGATGTTACAAATGGATTCACTTCAAAAGCCTTTCTGCTGTTGCAGATTCCCTGCGGGAATGACAACCTGCGGGAGTGACAAACCTGCGGGAGTGACAAACCAACAATGTTTCAGGTCGAAACAGGCATTTGGAACCTATGGCGTGTGAATTGCAATACAAAGTCGTAATTCGTTGAAAATCAAATTTCCACAAAGAGTGGCACCGACTTGTGTCCACACCGTAGACTTTTAAAGTTTAGTAAACGTCATATAATCTTACCTTAACATAAAACCGCCTATATATGAAAAAGCTGACTGCTTGGTTTGTTGCACAGCCTATACGGGCTGCTTTGTTATTTTTTATACCTCTATTGCTTATCCTTGATTTGCTGTTTTTTGAATGGCCTAAAGGCTTGAACGATGGATTGATCGAAGCGCACGGCGTTGTTTTTGACCTTTTAGTTTTCGGTATTGTTTTGGACGTGTATGATTATTTGAGGCGAAAGCAACAAAATGTCAAACGCTACCAGGAAGAAATAGACAAGTTCCAAGGATGGGATGAAAAGGAGGCAATGTATAGGAATGTTGGTACTATGAGAAGGCTGAATAGAGAAGGTGTGTCAAAGATAAAGTTATCTGATTCATACGGCTGACCTGACAGGAATTGATTGGAATATGCTTGAAAGCCGTAGTGACGATGGCGGGTATGTCTATCATAGATTAGATTGCTACTCATTGTATGAAGCATTAGGACTAAATGAAGCTTATAAAGCCATGTTAATGAAAGAAAAGCCCGAACTTTTCGAGAAGCCCAAAGACTTTGATTGGTTCATTAAAACCTACCCAAAACAGCCATAAAAAAGCCGCAACATGCCAAAACTAAACAGTGCAAAAGATGGCCGACCATTTCCAAAAGGTCAATCGGGCAATCCGAACCTACAACGGTAAAAAGAAAAAGCCTGTAAGTTTCTACCTTACAGGCTTTTGTAATGATAAGTTGTGGAGATAATGAGATTCGAACTCATGACCTCTTGCATGCCATGCAAGCGCTCTAGCCAGCTGAGCTATACCCCCGAAATGCTTAGCGCGTCTTTAACGCGTTTCTAAATTTAGCGAGGCGAAATTAGCATTTTTTATAAACAAGCAAAGCCGGAGCCCGATAAAAAAATTCCATCCAGGCTCTTTTTTTCCTGCTAACCCCGCTCCCCCACAAACTGCCATGCCCGCCACTCTGACCAAGCATGCCTCGAATTGGGCAACAAAAACCCCACATGACCTCCCTTCCGGGGCATTTCCAGAAAAAGATTCGGGTGTTTTTCGCAAAGAGCCTTTGGGTAGCATTCCCCGTTGAGCATCGGGTCGTTCAGGGCGTTCACGATCAGGATGGGCACGTTGGAACCGGCCATGAAGTTTTTGGAAGAAGCCTGTTGATAAAACGCATCGGCGTCGCGGGTGCCCGTCAGTACGGTTGAGTAGTGGGTGTCGAAATCGCGCCAGCACTTGATGGTTTTGAAATGGCGGAGGTCAATCTGGTCGGGAAACTGCACCGCTTTGGCTTCGATTTTTACTTTCAGTTGTTTGTGAAAATATTGGGAATAAAAGCGGTTGAGCGGTTTTTCGATGGATAAAATGCTGGCCTCTAAGTCGCAGGGCGTTGAAAAAACGACCGCCGAGCGAATGGCTTCCGGGATTTCTTTGCCATGCACGCCGAGGTATTTGGCGGTGATGTTGCCGCCCATACTGAAGCCGATCATGGCGATGTGGGTATAATCTTTGGTACGCAGCGCATGGCCGATCACCTCGCTAATATCGCCAATTTCTCCGTGGTGGTAAAGGCGGAGCAGGCGGTTCATTTCGCCGCTGCACGAGCGGCAATTCCAGGCCAGCGCGTCCCAGCCGCAGTCGGCGAAATAGCGTGCCATGCCTTTCATGTAAGGGCGATCGGATCCGCCTTCTAAGCCGTGCGTCAGCAAAACCAATTTGCGGCTGCCGCGATCCACCCAGTCTAAGTCAACAAAATCACCGTCAGACAATTCAAGGCGCTCGCGTTCGTAAGCAACCTCCACGCGGCGCAACATGGGCGCCATCGTTTCCAGATGGCCGTTAAATTGGAGAAACGGCGGCCCGGGGTAGGTAGAATGATGCAGAACAGGCATGGTCGCGGTTACTTCACTTGATAAAATTCTTTCGACGCCCGCGCCGGAGAAAGCGAGGCAGCCTGGGCATTTTCCGCAATCAGATAGTATTGCACGTCTGGTTTATGTTCAATTGAAGCCAGGAAAGCAGGCGCTTCACCGCTCATTTCAAAGCGCTGAAAAGCGCCGGTTATGCCGTATCGGTAACAAAGCCAAACTTTCAGGGGGCTTCCCTCCACGGTTGCGGAAATATTGATTTTTTCACCCTCCACCACATGTTTCGCTTCGGAAATAACCGGAGGCGTGCGTTGCAGCATGGGGTGCGCCTGCAAGTATTCCGTGCGCTTACCCATCAATTCTTTGATGCCGATGATGCGTTTTTGATCCACAACCACCGTCGTATCCATATTTTTTTGAAAAAGGGCATAATCGTAGAGCTTGTTCGCGTCCTCTTTCACGTGTTTGTCCACAAACTGCTGGATTTCTTTGGCGCGCTTGAGGTAGAGACCGTTCGAAAAGTTTTCTTCCAGAATGGTTCGGATATGCGCGATGTATATTTTTTGGTACAACTCATTGGACAGCAGCTTGGTGATGAGCGGCCGCTGAACCGGCGGGAAATTGCCGCTTTCTTTGAAGTGCAGCAAGGGGCTCATGGTCTGCATGCCCGCCTCGGACAGGGAAGGGCCAACGCCGGTGAGCCGGAAGCCGCCAAAACTCAGGTTCATGTCCCAAACCAGCGTGTGGTAAACCCCCAGCGTATCCAAATAGAGGTAGTAATTGTGGCAAAGCTGGCCAGTGTAGCTGTCTAAATTGACCAGTACGTTGTTGAACGCGAGCATCCACAGGGTTTGGTCAATATCTAAAGTCGCTTCTAATTTCTGCGGCTCTTTTTCCAAAACCCGAGCCAGCCGCATGACATCTCTCCAGTCTGCGCCGTCCTGCAACTCATACACGCCCATGTAACACACAGAATCTTCGCCCACATAGGCCAGCGAGGCGTTGTCGCTGCTTTTGCAATTCGATTTGTGCTTCACGTGCCAGTTCGGGTCACATTTCACCAAAGCACCTTCCCGGGTGCCGAAGTGCTTTTCAATGAAAAGGTCGTCAATAGATTCCGTGCAGTTGTAAAGGCCGAGGTATTGGCCGTTGACGTACACTTTCGCAAAATTGGCGCGTGGCGAGGGCATATATTTACCTGCAATTTCATAGGCCAGCACTTCGCGGACAAAGCTGGGGTCAAGGAACGCATTGGCCAATTTCAGGGTCGTCACCCCGCCGGGCAACTTCTGCGATTTGGTCGTTTCGTTGACTTTGATGTTGAACGGGAGCTTTTTGGCATCTAAGTCGCGCACCCTAAAGTAGGAGCTGTTGCCTTTGTAGCGAACGCCCACCTGCTTGTACGCCACGCCATTGATGACGGCATCGCCGACAAGGCGGTCATCATTTCCGGCTTGTTTGTAGGTGTCCAACAGTTTATCCCATTCGGCTTCTTTTAAAGTAAGTTTGATTTCCAAAATGGTGTTGGCCTGAAAAACGTCTTTGTCTTTGCTTTGGGCATACGCGCTCGCCCAGGTAAGAGCGGGCAGGAGTACGCATAGAAACAGATTGCGCATTATTTTTTGAGTTTGAATCAGCGTTTAGATTTCTAAAACGATAAACCCCGGCTCCTTCGTGTGTGGCGGGAGGAGCCGGGGTTTTTGTTTGTACCTTAGTCTAATGTTTCGGGGAGAAGTGGCAAAGTGGCAAGAGGCAAAGGGCAAGTAGGCAACAAAGGGCAACTTGCCTACTTACCCTTTGCCTCTTTTACTATTTATTCAGATCCGCCAAAGTAGCGGTATGCCTTTCATACATATACCGCGCCGGGCTGTAACTGACTGCCTTTGCATTCTCCGCCATGATGAAGTATTCGATTTTGTCAGCGCCCCCATCAGGTTGAATGTCAATGCCATAAAGGCCGTCTCCTGCTTCGCCGTCATTATTTTTGCCATCGTCTGCCATCGCGATTTCGCGGAAGGGCTGGCTGGTGCCAAAGCGGTAATAGACCCGTACTTTTTTGGCAAATTTTTCTACTTTCGCCTGCACCTTGAAGCTGGCTACCTTTTCGCTCGAAAACTTTTCACGGCGCGCAACCACCACTTCGTCTACTGCCGGCGGCAATACCGTAAAATCGGGTTGGGTAGAGAGGTAAGTTGCCCGTTTGTTCATAAAATCCACCAGACCCGGAATTTTGCTGCGCGTGCCGATGGTTTCCATCAGGCTTTTCGAAAAATCGGATACCGGGTAGTATTTATTCAAATCGGAAGTAAACGGCGTTTTGATCAATTCCTGCAACTCTTTGGTGCGTTTGTCCAATTTGCCGTCTTTAATGGCTTCCCGCAATATAGCACGCATGTGCGACACATACTGTTTGCGGTACAGTTCATTGCTTAGCAGCACATTAATCAGAGGCTTGGTGGCGTCGTTGAGGTGCAGCATCGGATCGAGCGCAACAACAGCCGCAGGCTCCAGATCCGAGCCGATCCCGGTATTTTTAAAACTGCCGAAAGCAAAGTTCATTCCGCCAAGGATGGGAATAAACCGTCCGTTTTGATCCCGATAGAGGTAAAAATCGGGGCTGTGCTGGCCGGTGTAGCTGTGCAAATTAGCTGTTACACTGTTAAATGCAAGCATCCACAAGGCGAGGTCAACATCCAGCACCTGTTCGAGTTTATCGGGCGAGTTTTTCAGGGCTGCCGTTAGCTCGTGCATATCCGTCCAGTTGCCATGCTGCACGTTTTTGAAATGCGTTTTGAGGCAATTGGCGTTGTTGTCCAACTGCAAAGACCCATACGCGTTTGCTTTGCAGCCCTCGCCAGCTTTTTCCACCGTGTTGGGGTCGCTGTAATACAAGCTGCCGTCGTCGTTGCCAAAATGTTTTTTCAAAAACGCCTTGTCAACGACTTCTACGTTTACAAACAAGCCATAGTATTCGCCATTGATGGTGACTTTGGCGTAGTTGGCGGCGGGCGCAGGCATGTATTGCCGGGCGATTTCGTAGCCAACCACCTCGCGCACCATACTCGGGTCGCGCAGTGCACTCGATAAGTCAATGTGCGAATAACCCGAATAATTCTGGGAAGCCGCCCCGTGATCGAGCTTGATAAAAAGGCCGTTACGGCGACCGCCGGGCGTGAAGGCACGTGCGTCGCGATAGCGCAACCCGGCGCCTTTGAATTTGGTGCCATTGAGGTCTACCCCGCAGGTCACCAATTCATCGCCATTGTAGCGTAAAGAGTCCAGCAAATAACGCCAGTTATCCTGCTCAAAGGTGATCTTTATATCCTGAATAGCCTTTGGATTATAGAAGTTGGACGCATTTTGGCTGTGACCTTTTACAAAAAAGAAAAGGCTGCTGATACAGCTTAACAGGAGGAGATTACACTTCATAGTCTAAACTTTAAACTTTTTGCGATGCAATATTAAAAAAACTATCACAGCATTTGAGCAATGAAACCGGACAAATGCAATATCTTTTGCCCAACAGCCTAAAGAACGGAGAATGCGGCAAAAAGACACCATTTGGATAGATAAAAAATTCTAAACGTCGTTACGCATTAGAATCTTGCCAGAAGCAAGACCGGAGAATTGGGCTTAAAAATTGTTTAATCGCCATAAATTAACTCCGGATTCCAAAAAAAGTGTACTTTAGGGCGCATCAACTGTGCTAAAGCATGAGAACCCTGGCCTTAATTAGTTTTTTAATTTTTTGTGTCTATACCCTTGCGGCGCGCTGGTATTTTGTGTGTGAGGTGCGTCAAAAGTGCGATCCGCCGCTCGCCGCGCCTGTGGTGGACAGCATGACCGATGTGCGCCTGAAGACCCTCCGGCTGACCCAGGGCGATTCGGTTTTGCTGCGCGACTACGATCATTTTGCATTTGATTCAGCCAGCATCCTGCCGATGCTGAACGACAACAATACGGCTTTTCTCGATACTTTAGCCGCCATCCTTAAAGCGGATACCAACCAGATGCTGACCATCACCGGCCTGTACCGCCCTTCTGAAAAAGACGCCAAGCCTGGTTTTTTTGAAAATATTGGCAATGCCAGAGCCGACGCAGTGAGAAGGCTGCTGGTGCAACGCGGGATTCGGGAAGGGCGCATTACGCTGGACAATACCGCTGCACGGGATGAACGCCTGTCGGAACCGCTGCGCTTCGACCTGTATCGGGATGAGGGCCGTCCGGATGAATTTGACAGGGTGCAATTTACCTTTACCAACATGACTTTTTCGGATGCCAACTTTGCTTTTGGCTCGGATGAATTCCGTCCCGGCGAGCCTTTTGTGCTGTATGCCGATTCGGTGAAAACCTATTTGAGCCTGCACGCGGACAAAAAAATGACCATCATCGGGCATACCGACAACATCGGCACCAATAAATTCAATACGAACTTAGGTTTGCGCCGCGCCGAAAGCGCCCGCAAATATTTTAAGGAACTGGGGGTTGTCAATAAAATCCAGATCGAATCGAAAGGAGAGGGGCGCCCCGTAGCGACCAACAAAACCGAAGAAGGCCGGCAGAAGAACCGGCGGGTGAATTTTGTACTCGAATAACTTTAAGGTTAAAGGTTAAAGTAAAAAAGCCTGTCCCGTACAGCAGGGGTTAAAGGGAATGCGCAATATCATCCGGAAAACGTAACCCCTACTTTCTACTTTCTACCCTTTACTTTCTACCCTTTACTTTCTACTTTCTACCCTTTAACAATCACAACCAACAACATGGATATCAATAACTTCTTCAGCGGATTTCAGACCCAGGACAGCTACGCGATCCTGTTCATCACGCTGATTGCATTTTTGCTGGGCTTGCTCACGGCGTACCTGCTGCGCGGCGGAAAAATTGCGGAACTGAAAAAACAAATTGAAGAACTGAAAAAACGCGTACCCGAATTGGAGGCGCAGCTCGCTGCCGCCCAGGAGCAACTCGACCTGAAAGACGCGGATCTGAAACGCGCGCAGTTTGAGCAGCGGGAGGCGGAAGCCAGGGCGCAACGCCTTGAAGACGAAAAAAACAATCGCTACGCGGAAGAACTGGCGCTGAATACAGAAATCGAACGCCTGCGCAATGCCGGTAAAACCCAGTTGGCCACGATTGAACAACTGAATGCCCAAATCGCGCACCTACAGGTGAATAATGAAGAACTGCTGGGCACCTTAGCCGTTACCGCGCCGATGCTGGAAGATGTAATGGAAGTTTCAGCCTCCGTCGCGCCGGTAACGTCGGAAGTTATAGTGATTGCTGATGACCTTACCTGGAATCGGCTGGATGCGCTGGAAGCCAAACTGACGCAACTGGAAGCGGAAAACCACGCCTTGCAGGTCGCCATGCAAACCCTGCAAACGGCTAAGGAGGAAACCGTTGCCGCCACGCCCCTGATGGCCGTTGCGGACGACGAACCCGAACCCATTTTTGTGCCCGGCGGCAAAGACGTACTGCGCGAAAAAATCGTCGTGGATGCCCCGCCGGTAGAAAAAGACGACCTCACGCTCATTGTCGGGGTTGGACCTTTTTTAGAGAAAAAACTGAACGAACTGGGCATTTATATCTTCGAACAGATCAGCACTTTTGACGCAGAAGCCATCACCCGCGTGACCCGTGACATCGGCTATTTTGCCGGCCGCATCGAACGCGACGACTGGATCGGACAGGCTGCCCGCCTGCAAAAACTAAAGTTGGAACACCCCGAAGCGCTCAAACCCGCTGCCGGGCCCGATGTTTCCAACCTACAGCTCGTCGAGGGCATTGGCCCAAAAATAGAAGCCCTGCTCAAATCCGGCGGCATCGCCACCCTGTACGACTTAGCCGACGCACAAATGGAACGCCTTTGGGAACTCATGGATTCAGCCGGCGAAGCCTACCGCATCCACGACCCCGAAACTTGGGCCACCCAGGCGCGCTTAGCCGTGCGCGGCGAGTGGGATTTGCTGCGGGAATACCAGGAAGAGTTGAAAGGGGGCAGGACGGTGGAGGAGTAAGGGGATTTGAAGATGAGTTAATTTGAAAATTTGAAGATTGGCGTGGCCATCGCAATAGAAACAACCATACTTTTTTAGGATACTCAATGAACCAACTGCCCAGAATTTTTATTGCCTATGCCCGAAAAGATGCAGCCCTGCTGGAAGAGTTGCGCATTCACCTGCGCCCCCTCGAACGCACCAAACGCATCTGGTACGACGGCAACATTGAACCGGGCGCGGTTTGGGAAACAGCCATCAAAGAAAATCTGCACGCGGCAGAAATCATCCTGCTGCTGTTGAGCGCCCACGCCATAGACTCTGATTATTTTTATGAACAAGAAATGGCCGACGCCCTCGAACGCCACGAACGGGGCGAAGCAAGCGTTGTACCCCTCATCATAAAGCCCTGTGCCTGGAGGGCGACGCCTTTAGCCAAGCTCCAGGCATTGCCCAAAGACGCCAAACCAGTTACCTTCTGGAATGACAGAGACGAAGCGTGGAATGATGCAGTCGAAGCTTTGCGGGTGCTTATCGAGGAGCGGGAAATGAATGTGTTGAAGGAAAAAGAGGCTGCAGAAACCAGACGCCGCGAACTCGATCCCTTCCATGACCTCATGATCCGCGTCAAAGGAGGCATCTTTCAAATGGGAGACGAGCACGGCGATCTCAAGGATCGTTGCACCCCGGTTCACGAAGTAACGCTCATTGACTTCGACCTTTGCAGGCACCCGGTTACGCAGGCGCAATGGCGTGCGATAATGGGCGCAGATCCACCATATCTGAATTTCAAAGGTTGTGACGATTGTCCAGTGGAGAAAGTTAGTTAGTAGGACGTGCAGGCTTTTATCAAAAAACTCAATGAAAAAACTGATGGGCATTACCGGCTGCCCACTGAGGCGGAATGGGAATATGCAGCCCGTGGGGGAGATGTCTCCGGCATGACAAGGTACGCGGGTAGCAACAAAATAGAGGAAGTGGCCTAGTACAAGGATAACTCCGGCGGTAAAACGCATCCCGTGATGCAGAAAAAAGCAAACGAACTGGGGCTCTAGGACATGAGCGGGAACGTGTTGGAATTGTGCCAGGATGTATGGCATGAAAACTACGAAGATGCTCCGGAAGATGGCAGTGCCAGTCTGGTTGGTGATGATCAGAACCTCCGCGTATTTCGTGGCGGAGCCTGGATCAACAAATCTATCAATTGTTGGGTTGCGCGTCGCTTCAGGTACGGTGCTGACGACTCCTATAGCTTTATCGGTTTTCGGCTTGCCCGGTAGCTATTACCCTTTATCACTTTTACCCTCTATCTTTTTGATTGGTTGAGGGGAGACGGCGGCTGGTAAACAGCGCGGAGTCGTCACCTAAGCCTGGAAAATAAAAACCTTTCATTTGAAAAATCGTTAACTTTGGTATAAAATAGCAACATAGCTAAGGACAAACTCCATGAGGTATATTGGTTTATCATCATGAAGAAAAAACGATTGTGCAATGGCTGCGTTAATTAAAAAAATTGAACGGTATCAAAACATCCTGATCACCTACTATTGAGTCGCTCGCACAAGAACGCAACAATATGGCCAATGCCCGTCTGGCTTATCAGGTAATTGCAGATGCCAAACGTAATCACTTTCAGTTAGTCCGGTTAGGGTGGCATAATCACAAATTTAATTACCTGGTCTTACTTCATTTTGATCTTAACCCAGAGACTGGGAAAATCTGGATTCAACAAAACAATACGGAGTGGCTTGTCGCTGATGACCTTGAAGATCGTGGAGTGGAGCAATCAGATATTGTTCTTGGCTTCAAGCCCGAGTACATTCGGGCATTGGGTTCTTATGCTGTTAGCTGACAAGTCCCAAAGCGGCGAAAATGCCGCAGGAAATCCAAAGCAAGCTTACCATTTGCAGGTGAGCGGAAAATAGATAAGTAAAACCTAAACTTGAATGAAAAACCCGCGTACATGCCTGTTAATGGCAGCTCTCTCTCTCATTTTTTCGCACGTTTGCGCCCAGGAAACACCACCGGGGGATGCCCGCTACCGGGCAAACATTGGGCTGCACTACAACCTGCCTTTGCGTTATGCAAGTGGCTCCGAAGCATTGGGCTTTTACCGCAAGCCAGAATCGCTGGTTGGCATCCTGACGCCAAGTCTTTCTCTGCCTGCCGGGGCGCCGGTGGTTGCTCGATGCCAGTTTTTTGATTCCTGTGTTCAACCTTTCCGTAGACACCCAGTACTCCCACAATACCGCGCTGACTGAATTGCAGCGTGCCACGGGCGGTTTTAATTTGGATATGTTCAAAGGAACGCATTTCAGGCTCGGCGTTCACTATGTTTTGTAATTATCACATCCCCTTCACCACCCGAATCACCTTAACCCCATCTTCTGTCCTGATTTTTAGCAAATAAAGCCCGCCGGGCAGGTTGTTTTCACTCAACACTTCAAAGCGGTGCAAACCCGCTTGCAGTTGCTCTTTTGCTTCAACCTGGATCAACTGGCCATTGGCGCTGTGCAACTCCACTGCAACCGGGGAAACTGCCGACAATTCCACTTCTACCGACAGCCCTTGCGAAAACGGATTGGGAAAAGCGCGGGCCGAAGCCAGCAAACCATCGCCCTCCGCGTGGGTGCCGGTGAAACACTGGGTTTGCACCACAACGGTGTCGTACACGCTGGTGGCAAAGCCGCAGAAGGAGCGTAGCCGGATTTCGTAGGCCGTGCAAGCCGACAGGTCTTCGATGAGGTAATTTGCTTCTAAGTTGGCGAAGGTTTCCCAGGCCGTTGCGCCAAGCGGCCGGTAACTGACCTCGTAGGCAATGAAGTTGTTTGGCCCCGTCCAATTGAGGGCAATGCTATTGTAGGTGCTGTCCGAGAAGATATTGTAAGGCTGAATGCAGGGGATTGCCGGTTCAAAAAAAGCAGTGATGGTAGCGTCGTTGGTCAGGCTGAACTCGATCAGTTGGGTGAATTCATCCGGTGAAAAAACGATGCCGTCAATTTCCCAGTGGTCAAAAATCTGATCCGCATTGGGCAACGCCTCGCACGTGATGCCGATGCCGCCGAAATAAGTGGCCGAGTATGGGTACGAATACAGCGCAGTCGTATTAAATTTCACCCGACCTGTGCCTGCCGGAACCACATCCACTTCGATCGTGTAAGGGCCGGTAATGCCTTCGTCTTCATAGCAGTCCACGATTTGTTCGGCCAGAAGCGTACACTTGCCTTCCACTTGCGAGCGCAGGTATTCAAGATTTTCCTGCCACTCCTGCATGCTGCCGCCCCAGCGGTTAATCTGCCGGGGCATTTCCGGCGTAATGATCGCAACCAGACTGTCTAAATGGCTTAGGGTGAAATCGCAGTTCAGTAGTGTGTTCATCAAATCAGCGTAGCGGTTGACGTATTGCTGCACAAATGCGGGGTTGTCGAAAAACTTCTTCCACATGCCGGTATGCGCAATGCCGGGGTCATTTGCAAAAAAATCTTCCACATTGCAGGGCGAATTTTCGAACGTGGTTGTGGACAAACCGGTATAGTTTTGCCCCAGGTCGCAGATGTTGTCCATGTCCCAGAGCGCATAACGCCAAGGCACGCCAGCCCCTTCCGTGCCGCGCCACCACATGGTATTCCAGTTCAGCCAGTCCGAATTGACCAAAAAAGTATTGAGGATGAAATAGTCAATGAAACTGCTGATGCTGATCTGGCTTTTTACATATTCATAATTGGCGGGCACGTTGATGTCGTTGTTCAGGATGAAATCATACACGTCGTACCAAGGCTGCGGACTGCCGTTTTCCACATCCATACCGCCCCAAAACTTGAGCATATCCACGTTTTTTTCGCCCTGATTGTAGTAGAAATTGGTGTAATCGGTGTCCACCCGTTCGCGGCATTCATACAACCCCCAATATTCGCCGTTGATGTAAACGATGCAATGCTGGAGGCGCCGAAAATCGAGATCGAGCTGCCCTTTTTCGGAAAGCGTATGCGCAAAAGCATCGCGAATGTGCGTGGAAGGGATGCCATCGAATACGCCCCCGGGGTAGTTGTCGGAAGCGCCTGCTTTCAGGATGATGACATCGAATTCATCGCGCGGGGTCGTTTCAAAAATTTTGTATTCGATGTTGTTGTCGTAACCGTACTCATCGCGGGCGTAGAAGCGCATCCCTTTTTGGTCATACGCCCAGGAATCGTTGCCGTGGCCGCGGATATCGCCCTGTAGTTCAAAGCGCAATATGCCATCTTCGAAGTACTCAATGTAGTTACTGATCTCGCCGCCAAAACCCGAAAACAGGTCGTCGAAATCGCGGGAAGCCAGCGATACCACGGGCATGGTATGGGTTTCGTCAATGAAATAGGTGTTGGTTTCGCTGAACGAAGGCAGGATGGATGGATCAATGCTAAACGTACGGGCTCGGATGACGGTGGTCTTGTCCACAGTAATTGAACCGGTAACCTCGGTAGAAGCTGCGGTTGGTTGGGCACCGTCCGTGGTGTAGCGCACTAGGAAACCGGGCAACGGGTTTTGAATGATGACCTGGATCATGCCCGCAGACGGGTAATAAAATCCGGGGACTGTGGTAAAAACCGGTTTGGGTGCATAAGCAACGTAATCCGTTGCGGGGTTATTCGACTGCCCGGGTGTGGGATCTGCAAAAACGGCCCAGATATTGGATCCGTCCGTTTTGCGCCCCCGGGAGTGGTTGCTTTGCGTGACAGCCGTCATCTGCACGGAGCTGACGACGTTGCCGCCGGCGTCGCTCAACACGATGGATTCTTGTTTGGTTTGGGTGAGTTTAAAGCTGGTATGCACGTTTTGCCCGACAATCACATCCCGGTCGCTGCAAAAAACAACCTGAAATCCACCTGCCGGAATGCTGATGTTGGGGAACTGATATTTTTCAGGATCGTCAGGGTCGTCGCTCAGGTACCAGCCCTCAAGATTTACGGCGCTGGCGCTGGTATTGTGTAGTTCCACCCAGTCTTCGAAATCGCCGAAATTATCGGCAAAATCGCTTTTGTTGGAAGCAGAAAATTCATTGATGATGACCTGGGCGGGTACCTGGATTGCAAAAAGAAAGGAGAGTGCGCTGAGAAATAGGTGTTTTTTCATGTTGAAAACGTTGTTGATTTAACCAGATAGTTTATGCTTAGGAACGCCGAAATAATAACTTCCCGATTTGGGCGGTGGCTTTTGGCTACGCCGAACTTGCGTTTCCCACCGGACTTCCCGCAATTGCTTTCAGTCGGCGCAATTGCCTTCGTCGGTCACGTAGCTTTGGCTACGCT
>JBBQGV010000067.1:0-31125 GCA_038323375.1 Chitinophagales bacterium | reverse complement strand
ACAAATGAATTGGAGCTTCGTTTCACTCCGCAGTTATCTGGCTGGGTGCAGGTGCGCATATTCGATGCACAGGGGCGGTTGGTGGAGGATATTCAAAAAGAATTGACCGGTACTTCAGTATCGTTGCCTGTAACAGGCTGGTCGGCGGGTTTGTATGTGTTGCAATGTATAAAAGATGGCGCGGTATTGGGCGCGGAAAAGTTTGTAAAACAATAGGCATTCCAAAAAACAACATCCCGATCGTTGCACAATGATGTGTAATTTTGTGCCTCATTGAGCGTTATTAGGTTTGCCTGATATACAGGCGCACAAAAACGCTTCCTTTTGCACACATTACCAAACCAACGCATGAAAAATTTTGGTTCCTTGGCTCTTTGCATTGCAGCCTTGCTGCTCCCCCTGTCGGCGTTGCACGCCCAACGGTTAGAACAATTTTCCGAAAAACCCGCTGAATTCCTAACGCAATTGGGTGCCATTATGACCGCCAGCAAGCAAAAAAACCTGGAAACGACCTTCAAAGACTTTGAGGCCATTTTCCAGAGCGGCACGTTTACGGAAGCGGAACAGCAACAAATTATCAAAACCGGCAACGGCCTGCTCCAGCGGCGCATGAGCGCCAGCCCACACTTCAGGGACTACCTCACCGCACTTGGCTTTGTAAAAAAAATCCCCAACGGCGAGCGCCATTTTAAGGATTGGAACGCAGTGCTGGAAACGCTGCTGACCAACGCCGCTTATAAAAATACTGCCTGCGAAGACTTTATGGAGTTCTCCATTCCGTTTTTTGAAAAGAAGGCCATCCGATCGGCACCAACGGGCACTTCCTGGTATGCGTTGACCGATAATTTTCAGATCAGATTTGAAGATACCAGACCCGCAGTTCAGTTCGATGCCCTCGACCTGATGGCCGGTCGAAAAGAAGACTCCATCTATATTCGAAAAACTTCGGGGATTTATCTCCCGATTGAACAACGCTGGAAAGGCAAAAAAGGCACCGTAAGCTGGGCAGAGCGCTTTGGCCCGGAGATGGGCGCTTTTGCAGAGTTGGATGAGTACGAATTCGAATTAAAAAAGAGCCTTTACGAATTGGAAAAGGTACGTTTTTTTTATCCGCTCTATTTTGGGAATACCGCCATTACCGGAAGCTTTTCGGATAAATTAGTGACCGCTTCAAGCGAAGAATCTGCTTCTTTTCCGCGTTTTGAATCCGACAATAAAGTACTAAAAATCAACAATATCGGTGAAGGGGTGAAATACGAAGGCGGTTTTCGCCTGCACGGCAGAACGCTGTATGGGTATGGCAGTAAAGACTCCAAAGCGAAATTAGAAATTTCCAACCTGCAAAAAGAGCGCGTCTTTTATGGAGAAGCTTTACTCTTCACGATACGCCGGGAAGAGCGCATCTCCAGCAACAAAGTAGACGGGGCGCTTTATTTTGGCAAAGATTCCATTTACCACCCCTCCATTGACCTGCGCTACGACATAAAATCCCGGCAATTGCAATTGACGCGGGGCCAGAGTGCTACCGATCGGAACCCGTTTTTCGATTCGTACCACAAGGTAAACATTGATTCTGAGAACATTGTGGCTTATATGGATTCCGACTCGGTTGTCATCGGCAAGCGCACCATCAGCATTTCCAATAAAGGCGATGTGACGTTCGAGTCCATGGAGTTTTTTAAAAAATCGGAATACTACCGCATCCAGAATTTATCCGACAACAACCCCATCGCCATCATGAAAGTGACGGCAGAGCGCGAAGGCAGCAATTTTATTGATGCCAACCTGCTGGCAACGCGCATCAACCCAAAGTTTACCGTCGAAAATATCCAGAGTTTGTTGTACGACCTCGTTTCCAAAGGCTTTGTCAATTACGACAGCGACAAACAATTGGTGGAAGTGAAAGACAAGGTTTTCCACTATGCCAATGCCGACCAGAACAAGGTGGATTATGACGTGCTGGCCGTGAAATCCCTAACCGACAACACCAATGCCGTCCTCAATACCCGAAACGGCTTCATGATGATTGACGGGGTTGAAAACATTGAATTGAGCAGCAAACAGCGGGTCGGACTAAAGCCCTTGGGCAAACAAGTCATCATGCGCAAAAACCGCAATATTGATATGGATGGGCGCGTTTTTGCCGGTTTCAGCATTCTGGAAGGCAGAGACATCCATTTTGAATACGATAAATTTCAATTAAAAAGCGATTCGATCCGTTTTTTTGACCTTTTCGTGCCAACGGGACAATTGGACAAAAAGCAGGAACCCATTGCGCATTCGATCGCTTCGCGCATCGAACACCTGAAGGGTGTATTGCTCATTGATGCGCCATCGAATAAATCGAGCCGCGAAGACATCGAGATGTTCCCCTCGCTGCAAAGCAAAGATTTTTCTTATGTCTATTACGATTACGACAGCACCCAAAACAGGGCTTACAAGCGCGATTCTTTCTATTTTGCCCTTGATCCATTCAGTTTCAACCATATAGACAAGTATACCGCTGCCGATGTGCAGTTTAAAGGCAACTTGGTTTCTGCCAATATTTTTCCAAAATTCAAAGAAACCATCGTTTTGCGCGAGGATCAGTCGCTGGGATTTGTCACGAAAACACCGGTTAAAGGGCACCCTGCCTATACCGGGAAAGGCAATTATATCGGAGAAATTGACCTGAGCAACAAGGGCCTTTTGGGCAAAGGCGACATCAAATACCTCGGCGCATCCATTCGCTCGGAAGACATTGTTTTCAAACCAAAACAAACGTTGGCCAGCGCCGAAAAATTTAACCTGGAAGAAAACCGAACCAAAGGAGAAGAAGTGCCGCAGGTGCGCGGTATTGACGTGCGCATTGACTGGCGGCCCTATCAGGATAGCATGTATGTGCGCTCGAAAGAGGCGCCGTTTGCACTATACCGCACCAACGACCACACCCTGAAAGGAACGCTGATTCTGACGCCTGGCGGTTTGAAAGGCGATGGCCTTTTTGAATGGAGCAAGGCCGAAATGAAATCCAACCTAATGGCTTTCGGTACCTTTTCGGCAAAAGCAGACACCACGTCCATCAGCATTAAATCGGTTGACCCGAAAAAAATGGCGCTTCAGACGCAGAACGTCGGTGGCTATGTAGATTTTGATGAAAAAATTGGCGAGTTTGAAGCCAACGGGGATTATGTCCTCACCACCCTGCCTTATAACCAGTACGAAACATCTTTCCACGATTTTACGTGGGATATGAAAACCGAAGAGATTAAATTTCAGGAAGATACGACGCAACTCGCCACTTTCCTCTCCATTCACCCCGACCAGGATTCGCTGCGATTTGAAGGCGGCAGCGCCCGTTATGATTTAAAAAACAGCCTTTTGCAAATCAGTCATGTCCCGCACATCATTGCTGCCGATGCCTTTATTTACCCCGACAGCAACTATGTAGAAATTGGCCCTAACGGGGTAATGAAGCCGTTTGAAAACTCGAAAATTGTAGCCGATACGCTCAACAAACAGCACGTCATCAACAAAGCCAAAGTGGAAATTCTGGGTCGGAGACTCTACAAGGCAAGTGGTTACTACGAATACAACATCGCCGGGCGCGATCAGGAAATCCTGTTCCAGGAAATCATCGGCCAGCCCATTGGCAAAGGACAATTAACTGAAAAACGTGTAGAAACCCGCGCTTCCGGCACGGTAGAAGCCAAAGACAGTTTCTACATTGACCTGAAAACAACTTTCCAGGGTAAAATCAGTTTGAACGCACAGTCTAAAAACCTGACATTCGACGGTTTTGCTCGTTTGGAAGCCGAAAAATTGCCGCTAAAACCCTGGTTCACAGTGAGCAGCGAAGGGGACAAAAGCGATTTGTACATTGCTTTCAATGCGCCCAAAAGCATCGAAGGCGAACCCTTGTTTACCGGCCTGTTCCTGAGCAAAGAAACGGCTCGCGTCTACCCACGTGCCATGATGCCGCTGTCTTTCCGGAAAGACCGACCGATTCTGCCAGTGAAAGGGGTTTTCAAATACGATGAAAAATTAGACCACTTCATTTTCGGCGACTCTTCCAAAATTATTCGCAATGAACTGAAAGGCAATGTTTTTACTTTTAAAAACAAAGACGGAAAAGTAGAAGCCGAAGGACGTTTCAATATTGGCTCCGGGCTAAAATACATCAAGGTGGATGCAGCCGGTTTTGCACAAACCGCTTTCCCCGAACCGGCACCGGAACCAGAACCAGGCTCGGAAGACCAAATTATGTCGGCAGAACCCGACCAGATTATGTCGGCAGAACCGGACAGCGTCGCCATGCCCAAGCCCAAGGCACCGGCAGTAGAAATCCGGGTGACGGCAGAATTGATGAGCGGTGTAAAACTGATCGTACCGGAAAAGCTGATGAGCATTATGATCAACGACTTCAAGTCTGCCAGCTTCGATGCGCGCATCATTACCTATTTGACGGACATCAATTTTTACAAAAAAGCAGCCAACGAACTTTTCCCGCAGGATAAGGACGCGCAGGATGCCATCAACGGCATCAGTTCTGGCTATCTCGATATTCCGAAGAAATACAACGACTACACCTTCCTGTTCAGTCGCCTGAAAATGCGCTGGGATGGAGATTTACAGTCTTTTGTGACCACAGACAACAACTTAGGTTTGGTGAGCATGAACGGGGAATCTTTCAATAAAGTCGTGACCGGCTACGTTGAATTCAAAATGCCCACTGCTGATGACGATGACCGGGTGTACGTTCACCTGAAATCGCCAAGCCAATTGTTCTATTTCTTTGGATACAAGCAAGGCATTTTAAGTGTGACTTCCAATAACCCGGCCTTCATGGAAGCACTCCAGGCCATGAAAGCAAAAGATTTGGTCATGAAAATGCCGGATGGAGAAACTTATGAAATTCAGGCGGTTGATCTTACAACGGCGAATCAGTTTGTGCGGCGGGTGGAGGCAGCAGGTAAATAGATTTTAGGGTTTGATAGCTGCGTTATGCGATGCGAAAATATGTGAAAGATGTAACTCATTTCCGAAATTGTGTAAGGCTTAGCTGGCTTGAAGAGATGATCTTTGCATTAAGATTACAGGTTTATCGAAACCAAAAAGAACAAGCCATTACTTAATCAAAATCTTTAAAAATGACTACATCGAAGTTGTTCAAATCACTAGCGCTGGCAACTGCCGTTTTGTTTATAGGTACGACAGCATGGACTCAGATCGGCATTAAGGCAGGTATCAACGTTGCCAGCCTGTCACAAGATCCTGACGAAGCAAACTACGACGATTACAAAGCAGTTTCTATCCTTGGTTTTCAAGGCGGACTGACCTTTGAACTGCCGATTGCCGGGCCACTGGCGATCCAACCTGAATTGCTTTTCATTCAAAAAGGGGGCAAAGCAGAGTACATCATCAACGAAAGCAATAAGTTAATCAACACAGTCCGGTATAACTACGTAGAATTGCCTGTTTTGCTGAAGCTCAAACTCGGCAGTACTGACGGTGAAGGTCTTGGTTTTTATATTCTTGGAGGCCCCTTTGTCGGCTATGTACTCAATGGAAAAAGCAAGCAGGAGTTGACCGTTTTGGGTCAAACGACTGTTAGCGAGCAGGATATTGATTACAATAACGAAACTATTCAGGAAAAGCGCGTAGACTGGGGCGCTTCCTTCGGAGCAGGGCTTCACTTTGGCAAACTGTTCATTGACGCCCGTTACAACTTAGGCGTGAACAACCTCTTAGACGAGGATGCCAACAACAACAACGACAACAAGCCTTACCTGCGTACGCGGGGTATTGGCCTGACCTTGGGTTTGGTGCTTTAAAATAAGTACAGCAAGGGGCAAAAAAATGCAAGGGGCAAATTGGCAAGTATTGCAAGTTTGCCCCTTGCCCTTTCGCCCCTTGCCAACTTGCCCCTCGCCCCTTCTCAACTTTTCATTTCTTCTTCAATTTCTCCAGCAACCAGGCTCTTTCCGCCACCAAAGGCGTATCCCGGATTTTCTTTTCCAAACGCCTGCGTTGCGCTTCATCACCGGGACTAAGCCGGAGCAATCGTCCCGTAAATCGCGCAAGATTGCGGTACATTTCCCGGTGATAGCCAATTTCCCTATGCCTGCGCAGCCAGGTAAGCAGGTTTTCCAAGGAGGATTCGAGCGCGTCGGAAGCGCCCTGTTCAAAATAAATTTTCAGCAGCATTTTCCGGGCTTCTAAGTTGTACATGGAGTCCGGAAAATTCACATTGCGCAACAACTCAAGGGTTGTATCAAAGTCCCCCCTGCGAAAATGGTAAATGGCTAAGTTGTAGCAATAGGTGTTTTCTTCTTCTTTATCAGGCAATTGAGTCCGGTAGACTTCCAAAAATTGAGCAGCTTTTTCCCACTCCTCCAGCGCCAAAAAATTCATGAGCACGTTATTGTACGTGTATTTCGAAAGTATGCCGTTTTCGTCCTGCAAAAGGCGTTTTTCCAGTCCCAGTAAATAGAAATCAAGTGTAGTGTGCAAGGCGGTTCGGTCGCCTTCATTGATGCGCCGAATGCCGTGGTTGATGGCCAGCATGAGTAAACTTCGCGCCTCGGTACGCGGCAACCGGCTTTGGTGCGCTTCCAGCAGGGTTCGAAAAACCTGAACCGGCTCATTTCCATCGTGCTCCGACAACATGCGGTAGCCCTGGTAATACAAAGCTACCCCCGGCAATTGCTCTTGCGGACGCCCGGGCAACTGCTGCAACACGGGTTCAATCCAGGTTTCGCTTTGTTTTTCGCGGCGGTGGACGGCTTGCTGTGAGCGTTCCACGCAAGCAATTTGCAGCAATTGACCCGCATACCAGGCACTTAGACTGGTTGCCATGTCTTCAAAAGAAAAATTAGGGCCACGCTGGGAGCGGATGGCCCATTCGTGTTTTTCCATTTCCAGCCGAAAATGATCTAAGTTTTCGGAAAAAGCAACGTGTAAGGTTCCTTCTGCTATCAAATTTTCCGTTTCCTGGAGCGTAAGCGAAAAATTTTTTTCCAACCCTCTTTTCCGAAGAGCCTTGAGCAACAGCAAGGACTGTTGTACGGGCGTTTGGGCGAGTTCCTGCCAAATCAAAAAGTCGCGCAACAATTTGAGCAACGCACTCATTTCGTGCCGTAATTTGGCTAACCCCGGCAAAGGCGGATCAAATACAACCGCTACGGCATGGGCTAAATAAGGTTCTACCCTTTTGTTGCGGCATCCTTCAAGATAATCGTACAAGCGCAGCAGTGATGTTTTCCGGTTAAAACAAGGCGATTCCAGCCACGTTTTGAACGCGCGCAGTTCCCAGGCCGTTAAGGCGTTGAAAGCTTCTACAAGAGCGGCGTCTTTCATGATTTCTTTTTCGTTATTTAGCGTTTAAACAAAGTTCAAATTTATCTAAATAAAGCTTTGTTTGTCAATAAGAACAGACGCAATTTTACAAAAACCAATCCGATAAACAATAAAAATTGATTTTGTTTCCCACGCCAACACAACGGACTTTTGTATCGAATCAAAAAAACATGGCCACCATGAAAAAACAAGCAAGACAATACGTACTCCTGGCAATTTTGGGATTATGCCTCAGTTGGGTACTGACGCCTCTCACGGCTCAAAATCAAAAAATCATTTTTGAGAACCCGGATGGTTTCAACTCTTCAATCGGATCCTATATCCGGCCAACGGCAGATGGCGGCTACATCATGCTCGGTATGGCGCATAACCTGTTCGCGGAGAATCCCTCGTTCTCTCTTCCACGTGCCATCAAGGTAAATGCAGCCCTTCAGACCGAATGGGACAACACGTACCTGAATGCTAACATTGGCCCAAACGGCCTTTATTCACAGCTTTACAGCGGACCTTTGGAGTTGAATGAGGGCAGCTTTGTTTTTGGGATTTTCGATACGGTTACGGGATACGACGTCCTGCGCATTGCAGCCACGGGGGAACTACTCTGGGGTAAAGATTTGCCCGGAGTAGAAAACCAGGTTTATCCGCTCAGCGCTTTACCCAACGGGGATTTTTTAGCCACCCGATCGCATTTGTCTACTTATTTTACAGACTGGGAGCATTACGTTTCGCGGTTCAATTCCAACGGCGACCTGGTCGAAGAACACCAGATCGAAGAGGTGCCCCGCATCAATGCATCAATCCTCCTTTCCAATGGTGACGTACTCATTGAGCATAGCTTGCAATCCGCAAGGGTTTTCACCCGGGTTGATCCGCAAAGCAATGTTGTTTGGCAAACAGCGCCTTTAGCCGGTCTCACCGATGTGATTAGTCCGATGCCTGATGGCGGATTTGGCGTGGTCAGTCAAATAAATTTGAGCAATTTCAGCGTACACTTCTTCGATGCACAAGGGAATCAAACCGGGCAGACCCCTACTCTGTTGCTACCGATCAGTCAGATTTTAAGCCTTGGGTTTTATCCGGACGGTTCTTTCCTGGTAGCCGGACGAACGACGTGGAACAAGAGTTTTATGGCCCGGTTCCAACAGGACGGCGCCATCGTCTGGTCGGCAGAAGCTCCGGAAGACGGCCAAAGCCCCCTTCAATACCTCTTTGGGCATCCTACTTCCGATGGTTGGGGCATTGGCACAGGTGGTAAGTATCAAAACTCTTCCGAGTCAAAAATTGGCTTATTCCGCGTCACTGAAAATGAAGCTATTTTCGCAGGAGTCCTCACCGGAAAAGTAGGTTACGACAGTGATGAAGACTGCACACTGGCTGCTACAGAATTGGGCATTGCACATGCACAAATCAGCGCCTTTAATAGCACCCACAATTTCCACACCTTCTCCGGGGCTGATGGTGCCTACACGCTAATTGTACCGCCTGGAAATTACACCGTGGTCGCATCCGCCTCCAATCAGAATTATGTCTATTGCTCCGTAAGTTTGCCAGGCGTCTCTTTCCCGGCAGGGGCCAACGGCAGCGCTACACTTGACTTTCCGATGGGGGCCGGGCCTGTCCTTCATCAGATCAGTGGAACGCTTCAACTGGATCAGAACAACAACTGCATTGCCGACCAGGGCGAGCTCCTTTTGAAGAATTGGCGGGTAAAATTATTCAAAGAAAATGGAGCCATCGAGGCCATTTCCTTTACGAATGCAAACGGTGCTTATAGTTTTTTGGCAATGCCCCCAATTCATTGCCCCGTCATTACATTATTGTGGAAGATCAGATCGTATTGCTCGAAGACGAAATCACCCTGAATCCAATGACTGAGCAAGTCCTTACGCCAATAATGCCCACTGACGATACTTCTACAATTGTGATGACCGTAGAACAGGAACCTGGTTTTCCCGGCGACGACCAGGTTGTTTTTTCACTGAGCAATTGCGCCGGTACAGGCGGCGATCCAACAGGATTTGGCGGTAGTGCCGGGCCATTTACGACAACCAAGTGTGTTCCCGTGGTGAACTCCTACGACCCGAACGACAAAAACGCCACGCCGCTGGGATTCGGCGAAGCGCATAGTGTGCGCCCGGGCACACCGCTTGAATACACTATTCGGTTCCAGAACACCGGCAATGACACCGCTTATTTGGTGGTAATCCGGGATACCCTGTCGCCCCATTTCAATGCAGACAGAATAGAAGTACTCGGCGCAAGCCACGCTTACGAATTTGCCTTGCTGAACGAAAACATCCTGCACTTTTCCTTCAACAACATCCTGTTGCCGGACAGCACGGCTAATCTGGAAGCTTCTCAGGGATATGTGCTCTTCCGGGTTTATCCCAAAGGCGGTCTGGCGCAGGGAACCGTGGTAGAAAACAACGCAGCGATCTACTTCGACTATAACGAACCGATCATTACGAATACGGTTCTCCGGACGTACGAAGATTTTGTGCTGGTTAAAACGGATGAGGGCATTGCTCCCCAGGCACTGAATGTAATCATTTACCCCAACCCCTTCAGCACCCAAACGACGTTTGAATTACCGGAAGGTGCCCCGGCAGGCGATTACGCGCTCGAATTGTATGATGCCGCCGGACGCCAGCTCGGCTCCATGACATTTGATGGCCAGCGCTGTCAGGTGATGAGAAACGCCTTACCCGCAGGGTTGTTGTTCTGGAAAATCAGCCGCGAAGGCCGGATGGTGGCCAGTGGGAAGATGATTGCCGAATAAAAAAGAAGTGTAATTTTTGCAGCCTTTATGCCCCTCGTTGATTTGAGCGAGGGGCTTTTTTTATATTTAGTGTCAGTCTTTATAGTCCGATAGCTGCGTTATGCGAAGGCCCAAAAAGCGTCATTTACGCGAGTAAACTCCGATTTTTGGGTCTTCACATGCCTTGCTTTCGAACGCTAAAGAACAGACACGGGACTCATTTACCGGTGTCTGTTCTTTACGACACGCTCCTTAACGTTCGAGTATTACTTTATCACAATACCTTTTTTATCAAACGGATTAAGCGCAACCCCCTGAATACGGGCTTCAGCTTCGACCCGGTATTCCGATTTGGCGGCGCGCGTCATTTTTGCAATTTTAGCGATGCCTCCAAAAAGGAAATTGCGCTTGCCAAATTGATCAATATCAGATCGAGGGATGGAAAATGGCAAGGTAAAGTCTATTTCAACTGGCTCATTGGCCGGCACTTCGATGATTTGCCGAAGCACAATGCTGCCTAATTCGTATTCATCAATGAGTTTTTCTGCTCCGCGCCCCCGCGAATAGCGCTCGATCAACACGACTTTCACCTCCGTAACCGTTTGCGGGTTCATGGATTGAAAGCGCATCCCACCTTCCATAAATCCTTCTTTTTCAAAAACTTCTTCCGGCAGGAGCAATTCTAATTTTACCCCTTCAATGCCCAGCCATTTTTTTACTTTTCCAAACATTGGTATATAATTTTGTAACGAAGCAGTGACTTTGATGAGGGAGTTGGCGGTTTTGTTTCAGGTTTCAAGGTGTTGGTAGTTGGTTTTGAATACGTAACCTTATCAGAAGTAAGCGCAATCCTGGCAACTGCCCACTGTAAAACTGCCCACTAAACAAGGCGCTTATGCCAACTCTGCCCCAGCGCTTTTTCCCAGGAACGCTCCAAATCGCCTTTGTTCGAGATCAGCGTATCGAAGACCAAGGTGTGGTCATCAATTTCGCCGGCGGCATATTTTTCGGCGAACTCCCCCCGTGGAACGGTGAATACCTGGTCTCCCCGGCGGTAACTGAATCGCATGCGATCGAAAAGATCCACGCCGTGCTCGGCTTGAAGCGCTTTGAGGAAACGCACGGAGGAGTCAATAGAACAACCGCTGGCGTCGGCCATGCCTTCATCTACCATTAAAATAATGAAGCGATGATGCCAGACATCGGCAAAAGCGCGCAACCGGCGGTCGTGGCTGATCCACCGCTGGGCGAAATCCTGCACTTTTTTTTGAACATCGGCAAGCGCTTCCGCTGGGAATGGGCGATCGCTCTGATACACCCAAACACGCGCACTGTCAGGGAATTGTTGATATGAATTGTTCATAACGAAGAAAGAATCTTTGTGCGAATATAAAAACGTTCGGGGATTGGGAAAGTTTTACCTTCTTTGTTGCTGAAAAATTCTGACAGCAAAAGATCAAGTATAAAGGAAAATCTCTAATTTGGCCTTCAAATCCAAATTATTTTTCTAAACCAGCACAGGAATATAGCATGAAATTTTCAATCTACACCTGTCTTCTTAATATTATTCTTATTTTCGGATTGACTCCCCTGATCGGTCAAACGGTCATTCGGGGTGAAGTCAAAGACGAAAAGAGCGGTGAGCCATTGATTTTGGCAAACGTATTTATTAAAGGTACGACCGAGGGCGTCACCACGGAATACGATGGTACATTTGAGCTGCGTACCTCAAACCCGCTACCGCTTACCATTGTATTTTCCTACACGGGCTACGATGAGAAAGAACTGGAAGTCACTTCAACTGCCCAGCGCATCGTCATGAAGTTGCCGGAAAATTCCATTACCATTGCCACGGTTGAAGTAAAAGGGCAACGCATCAGCGACAAGCAAAAGCAATCGGCTCTAACTGTAGAGTCGCTGGACAATATTGCCATCAAACAAACGCCGGCTGCCAGCTTCTACGATGGGCTGGGTGCGTTGAAAGACGTTGATTTGACGGCGGCCAGCTTGGGCTTCAAAATTGTGAACACGCGTGGATTCAACAGTACCAGTCCCGTGCGCTCCCTCCAAATCATTGACGGCGTAGACAACCAGTCTCCCGGATTGAATTTTTCTTTGGGCAACTTTCTGGGTGCCTCCGAATTGGATGTCAACCGGGTGAACTTAGTGGTGGGTGCCAGCTCCGCTTTTTATGGCCCCAATGCATTCAACGGGGTGATCAGCATGGAAACTCGGGATCCTTTCCTTCAAAAAGGGCTTTCCGTCATGTTGAAAGTCGGCGAACGTAGCTTGCTGGAAGGCGCCATTCGCTGGGCAGATGCCATTAAAAACAAAGATGGCCTTGAGCACATTGCTTATAAATTCAATTTTTCAGGTTTCAGTGCTTACGACTGGGAAGCGGACAACTACGATGTGGTCTTTGATTCGCAAAGCGCACAGGACAACCCCGGCGGCTATGACGCTGTGAATATTTATGGGGATGAATTTGTGAGTGGCAACGAATATCCAACCATCATCGGCATGGGGGCTATTCACCGTCGGGGATACCAGGAAAGGGATCTGGTGGATTACAACTCCCGTAACGTAAAAGTTGGTGCCGCAGCGCATATTCGGCTGAACCCTTCGAAAACCGTAGAATCGCCTACCTTGATTTTGGCCTCCAATTTCAGCACAGGAACCACTGTTTATCAGGGCGATAACCGTTATAGCTTGCGCAATATTCGTTTCTTTCAGCACCGGGTGGAGTTGAAAAAAGAAGATAAATATTTCTTCCGGGTGTATGCCACCCACGAAGACGCCGGCGATTCCTATGACCCTTATTTCACGGCTCTGCAATTGCAGGAAAATGCAAAAGAAGGACAGTACTGGAGCGCTACCTATATAGCCCACTGGCAAACGCAGATCGTGCCTAAAATTAACAGCATAGACGGGTTGCCGCGCATTTCCCAGTTTCCGGGCGATCCGCAGGGGTATCGTGATGCGCTGAATGCTTTTTTAGCCAACCCGATGCTTCGGGATTCCCTTAGGGTCTGGCATGGACAGGCCCAGGAAATTGCTTTGAAAGGGGATGCTTTAGTAGAAGCAGTAGATTATTACGAGCCAGGCACCCAGCGCTTTCAGCAGGCATTCGACGACATTACTTCAAGGGTCTCTTATGCGGAAGGCGGAACCCGGTTTTTTGACAAATCTGCCCTGATCCATGCGCATGGGGAGTATAAATTCAACGACCTCTATCAGGGAGGAAGTATTTCCGATCTGGATATTGTTGTTGGTGCCAATGGACGGCAATATTTGCCTGATTCTCAGGGGTCTATTCTGTCGGACACAGCCGGCAGAAAGATCAATACGTATGAATACGGAATCTATGGCGGGGGTACCCTCGAATTCAACAACCGACTGAAATTCAGCGCTTCTATCCGCATGGATAAAAATCAAAACTTCGATTACCTGTTTTCGCCGGCAGCGTCATTAGTTTATACGCCTAATCCGGATAATACCCTGCGTTTGTCTTTCTCTTCAGCCATCCGAAACCCTACGCTGGCCGACCAATATCTGTTTTACAACGTTGGCCGAGCCATCCTGCTGGGCAATATTGACGGCGTAGATAGTTTGGTAACGATTGAGTCGCTTCGCGATTACCTCAATACCAATGATGTAAGCCTTTTAGACTATTTCAGTGTTGCTCCGATCCGCCCGGAAAAAGTACAAACAGTAGAAGTGGGCTACCGGACAACCTTGTTTGACCGCCTGTATCTTGATGCTACCTACTATTACAGCTTTTATCAGGATTTTATAGGGTTCAACATTGGGGTTGACGCGTTTATCAATACCATTTCCGGCGGAATTACCGGGGCACAGGCTTATCGGATAGCCGCAAACGCGACTGATCGGGTAACCACGCAAGGTTTCTCAATCGGTGCCAGCCTGTATTTTCAACAGTATTATTCCGTCAATGCCAACTATTCCTGGAACAAGCTAAACACCGAAACCGACGATCCGATCGTTCCGGCTTTCAACACCCCCGAACACAAATACAACATCGGAATTTCCGGAAGGGACATTACCTTGCGCTTTGGTGGGACTTCGATACCAAATTTCGGGTTCAGCATCAACTACAAGTGGATTGACGAATTCATTTTTGAAGGGTCACCTCAGTTCACCGGCATCATCCCATCCTACGACATGTTGGATGCGCAGGTCAACGTGGAGGTTAAAAAAATAAACACCACCTTCAAGCTGGGTGCCAGTAATATTTTGGACAACAAAGTATTTCAAACTTATGGTGGCCCGCGTATCGGAAGACTGGCTTACCTTTCGGTGACTTACGAATTCAAGAAAAAATAGCAACTTCCTTTTCTCAAATATTTTTAAACCAATAAACTTGCTTTCTATGAAAAAAGTCAACATTCCGATTCTACTCCTCTTGTTCTTTTCGGGCTTCAGTTTCCTGCAAGCGCAGAATACGCGCTATGTAGATCCGATATTCAGCGGGTTTAATAAGGTGAGTGATGTCGTTTATGGAACCAACATTTCTGTGCTGACCGGCACTCCGACTGCCCTTGATCTCAAGATGGATGTTTATTCGCCAGCAGGAGATTCGGAAACAGAACGCCCTGTCGTCCTGTACTTCCATACCGGCAGCTTTTTGCCACAGTATTTGAATGGACAAATTACAGGTGGGAGACTCGACTCG
The DNA here is from genome assembly GCA_038323375.1 of Chitinophagales bacterium. GTDB lineage: Bacteria > Bacteroidota > Bacteroidia > Chitinophagales > Saprospiraceae > JABWAJ01. The sequence goes on along the minus strand of JBBQGV010000067.1, from coordinate 16,336 downwards.
ACTGTCGTTGAGGTATGCACCCGCTTAGCAAAAAGAGGCTACGTCGCAATAGCAGTTACTTACCGCCAAGGCTGGTTGCCCACTTCTCCTGACCAGAACGTTAGAACGGGGTCTTTGCTTCAGGCGGCTTACCGCGGTATTCAGGATGCTCGTACCTGCGTTCGCTTTCTGCGCAAAAATGTAGCAGAAGGGGGTAACACCTACGGCATTGACCCGGACAAAATTGTCATGTGGGGACAAGGTACCGGAGGGTACATCTCTCTTGGAGCTGCTTTTTTAGATGACTATCAGGAAATTGTGATTGATAAGTTCATCAATACACAAACTGCCCTGCCTTTTGTGATCGAAAGTTTGCACGGCGACGTCAACGGCACCAACACAACGCCGTTGAACACGCCCAACCACTTAGGCTACAGCTCAGATTTTGCGATGGCCATCAATATGGGCGGCGCGCTTGGCGACAGCAGCTGGGTAGATGGCAGCGCCAATGAACCGGTGACGATGGGCTACCACGTAGTAACCGATCCATTTGCACCATTTGGCAACGGCCCGGTTATCGTGCCGACCACGATGCAATTTGTAGTCAACGTATCGGGTACAAGAACGGCGGTTCAATTTGCAAACGAATCAGGTGCCAATGATATCCTGGCACCAGTTTTGACCATGAATCCAGACGCGTTGACGCAGTTTGTAACGGCTGTGAAAAACGTGCCGGTTAACCTCGCTGCACTTGGTCAGGGACCAACTACGCTGGGCGCAGACCACATTTATCCGTTCCGCGTGGCGGGGTTGGGTTCCGGTCCGTGGGACTGGTGGAACAAGCCACTGCTTGATGCCATCATCGCTCAATTCCCGGCTCAATTCATGCTGAACTCGGACGTGCTGCACAACAACGGTTTGATTACCAACCCGGATATGTCGGCGACCAAAGCCCGTTTGTACATTGACACGATTATGCAATATTTCATCCCGCGCGCTTGCCAGGGTCTGCAATTGGAAAGCTGCCTGTTGGTTAGCAAAACGGAAGAAATTGCGAACGAAGATCTGGTACAACTTTCAGTTGCACCAAACCCATCCAGCAGCGATATGCTCATTCAGTGCAATGCGCAAACGCCTATGATGGACGTTCAGGTGTTCAATATGAATGGGATGCTGGTTCAGTCGGTTCGCAATGTGAACAACAACCAGTATACTTTGCAACGGAACAATTTGCCTCCGGGGATGTATTTGGTCAAGGTTCGCTTTGAAAAAGGCTTCCTCGCCAAGCGAGTGGTCTTTAATTAGTGACCGTCTTTGTAGTCCGATAGCTGGGGCAAGTGAGGGTGTCACTTAGAGTGACGCCCTCACTAACCGCACCAAACTCCCGATTTTGGGGTCTTCGCACGCCTTGCTATCGCAGGCTAAAGAGCAGACACCAGCGTATAAGTATTCAAAAAACAGCAAAACTAAGCGCCGCTTCCCGATTGGGAGCGGCGCTTTTTTATGTTGAAATTACCGTTCTGAAAAAGCATTTTGAAATAGTAAACTTCATGCCTTATCTTCGGCATTACTTTTTAATCATGCAGTTTCATTCATGCCGACATCCCTTTATTACAGCCGCGACCTGAGCTGGCTTTCCTTCAACCACCGCGTTTTGCAGGAGGCCCGTGATCCGCGAGTACCCTTGTATGAGAAGATCAAGTTTTTGGCCATTTACAGCGCCAACCTCGATGAATTCTACCGGGTCAGGGTATCGGCCTTGCGCTCTTTTAAATCGCTAAAAAAAGAAACCCGCCGGGAGTTCGAATTGAAACCCAAAAAGGAACTCCGGCAAATTCGGGCTATTGTGGAGGAGCAGCAGCGCGAATTTGGCAGCATTTTTCGCGAGCAGATTATCCCCGAATTGGAGCGCAACGGCATCCGATTAATGAATACGGAAGACTTTAGTGGAGCACAGCGGGCATTTGCCAGAGAATATTTCACCGGGCAGGTTTTGCCTCATCTCCATTCGCTTGAATTGGCAACCGGTTCGCCTGCACCGTTTTTGAAAAACAAAGCCTTGTATTTTGTGGTCGCTACGGGAGGGGAGCTGCCAGCATTGCATTTGATTGAAATGCCGGTTGGCTCGTGTCCGCGGTTTGTAGAACTGCCTGGCATCGAAGACCGATTCGATATTACCTTTCTGGACGACATCATCCGCCTGAATTTGCCTGAATTATTGGGAAAGCCAATCGAAGACGCATTCGCTGTGAAAATGTCGAGGGACGCGGAAATGTATATTGACGATGAATACAGCGGCGATCTGATCGAAAAAATCAAACAGGGGTTGGAAGAACGGCATATCGGCGCGCCGACGCGGTTTTTATACGACAGCCGGATGCCGGAAACGTTGCGCATGCAATTGAAAGCGATTTTCGATCTTGGCAAAAATGAGATGATTCCTGGTGCGCGCTACCACAATTTCAATGATTTCTTCGGTTTCCCGAATCCCGGCAATAATCCCAAGCTGCACTACCGAATCTGGCCGCCGTTGCCGCACCCTGAATTGGAAAAAGCGACCTCCATCATGGCTGCTATGAGTGGTCGCGATTATTTGTTGCACTTGCCTTACCAGCGTTTCGACTACGTTGGCCGCCTGATCCGGGAAGCGGCAGCGGATGCTTCCGTAACCACCATCAAAATAACCCTGTACCGCGCTGCAGCGCAATCTGAAATTGTAAAAGCCCTCATTAGCGCTTGTGAACAGGGCAAGGATGTAACCGTATTTATCGAAGCCAAAGCGCGGTTCGATGAAGCATCCAACCTCTATTGGGGCGAGCAATTGGAAAAAGCTGGGGCAAGCGTTCATTACAGCTATCCTGGCATTAAAGTACACTGCAAATTGTTGCTCATCGGCTGCGCCGAAACCAGTGCCATAAAGCGTTATGCTTACATCGGCACCGGAAATTTTAATGAAAAAACGGCGCTGTTGTATACCGACCACGCCTTGCTGACCTGCCACCCCAAATTGACAGCAGAAGTGGGCCAGGTTTTCGACCTCCTGTCGCGCAAAATTATCCTGCCCCGCTGCAAGCAGTTACTCGTAGCACCGTTTACCATGCGCGAAGGATTTCTGGAGCGGATTGAGCGCGAAATAGAAAATGCAAAGAACAACCATCCGGCCTACCTGATCTTGAAAATGAATAGCTTAGAAGATAAGACGATGATTGCTAAATTATATGAAGCAAGCCGGGCAGGGGTAAGCATCCGCATCATCGTAAGGGGTATTTGTTGCCTCGTTCCCGGCGTGCCCGGGATGAGCGAAAACATTCGCGTCACAAGCATCGTAGACCGCTTTTTGGAACACGCCCGCATCTACCTGTTTGGCAATGGCGGGGAAGAAGAATTGTTTATCGCTTCTGCTGATTGGATGACCCGCAACTTAGACCGGCGCATTGAAGTGGCCGCACCAATTAATGACCCGATTTTATTCCGGGAACTTCGAAATTTACTGGATTTTCAGATCCGTGACAACGTAAAAGCACGCATGATTGACCAGGAACAAACCAATCCTCATGTGGAGCGCATGGCTGGCGACCCGGAGGTAAGGGCGCAGGAAAGCAGTTATCTTTATTTGAAAGCAAAAGCGGGGTTTCCTGCCTGATCAGCTTTGGAAACAGCGTACGAAAATGGCAACATTCTTTGGAAATACAGCCATAAGAAGATAGCTTTACTCCGATTATTACATGCTTAATACCGTTTAAAAATGAAACTGATCGCCGCAATTTTAACCGGGCTTGTCGCCGTCGAACATTTGTACATCCTTTGGCTGGAAATGTTTGCCTGGACAACGAGAGGTCCGAAAGTTTTTCGTTCTTTGCCGAAAGACTTGTTTGAAAAAACAAAGGCTTTGGCCGCCAATCAGGGATTGTACAATGGCTTTTTGGCAGCAGGGTTGATCTGGGCCCTGTTTATTCCGGATCCGGTTTGGGGCAACAATGTCGCTTATTTCTTTCTGGGCTGTGTAATTGTCGCCGGGGTCTATGGCGCTGTAACTGCCCAAAAATCAATTTTTTATGTGCAGGCTGTGCCGGCGATTATTGCGCTGGTTTTCAGACTGCTTTCCTGAATGGGTAAAATCTTAAAGCAACGTCAATATGAAATTTACAAGACAAGCAAGCGCCAACTGGCAAGGCAGCGGGAAAGACGGTGTAGGTACTGTCAGCACCCAAAGCACGGTACTCGACAACGCGCAGTACTCTTACAAAACACGCTTTGAAGACGGCGTCGGCACCAATCCGGAGGAACTGGTAGGCGCGGCGCACGCAGGTTGTTTCAGCATGAAACTGAGCTTCGTCATTGGAGGCATGGGCTTCACGCCTGGCAATATTGACACCGTTGCCAAAGTGACCTTTGAAGACGGAAAAATTTCCAACATTCATTTAGACCTGAAAGCTTCTGTGGAAGGCATGTCGGATGAACAGTTTCAGGCGGCTGCCAAGGAAGCCAAAGAAACCTGCCCGATTTCGATGTCGTTGAATACAGACATTACGTTGACGGCGGTATTGGTATAGCGTAACTATTTACCCTTAGCTGGCCGGAACCTCACCAAAAGTGAGGCCATTGCTGAGGAAATGCAGCACAGCAATTCGCAAAATCCGCGTCGTTCGTGTCGTCCGTGTTCCTAAAGAGAGCTGCAACGGGAACGTGGACGACGCAAACGACGCAAACGACACGGAAGAAAAAGCTGTGAAAAACAGCGTTGATGCCCGTTTTGCACCTGCAAGACCATACTTGTATTAAACGTTTCGCACCTCAAACGAAATGCGGATCATGTCCCAGGCTATGGATACAACTGCATTTTTGCCATCCGTAGAATTGACTGTATAAGTCAACATTTCAACCGGCGTTTCAAGGATTTCAGGAGTGACTTCCAGCCGAAGGATATCTTCGGATTGCTGGTAATCATCAGCCAGATGCATGTCCCATTGCTTATTGAGGATGATGATCCACTTTTCCTTGCCGGGAATCGTGAAAAAGCCATATTTGCCGGCTGGCACTTTTTTGTCACCAATCGTGACGGCTTTGTCAAAAGAAATGCTGGTGGCTTTATGGGCACCGGCTACCCAGATTTCATCGTAGGCAACCAATCCTCCAAAAATTTGTCTTCCCCGAACGCTCGGCGCGCTGTAGTCAATGTGAATATGGTTGCCACCCACCATCGCCATGGCCGAAGTCTTCGGGCTTTTCGGCTTTTTTGATTCAGTGGTCACTTCCGTCGGGTCGTGCTGATGGCCAGTTTGATCCTTATCTTTGGTTGAACAAGCCAAAAGTAGGGTTGACATTAGGATAAATGTGATGTTTTTCATGTTTTGAAGTGATTTTAAGCACCGGGACAATATTATTTTACATTTTTAACTTGGTCTTTTTGCTTAATTCTTCGCATTTTTTTTCGGCTCGATGCGCTGCATCGAACCTCAAAAAATACTCGACTTAGACAAAAATCCCGGCGTTCAATTCTGTCAAATAATAATGTCCTGACACTTAAGTTTTTTGAATATGGATTACACGCGCTCGATGATGACCGCGTACCCCTGTCCTACGCCAATACACATCGTTGCCAGTGCATAGCGCTTGTTTTGCCGCCGCAATTCCAGCGCTGCGGCATGGATGATTCGCGCGCCGGACATGCCCAACGGGTGGCCCAACGCGATGGCGCCGCCGTTTGGATTGACGCGAGAATCCTGATCCGCCAACCCCAACGCACGCGTGCAAGCCAGCACCTGCGCAGCGAACGCTTCGTTGAGTTCAATCACGTCCATGTTCGCGAGGGCCAATCCGGCTTTTTTCAACGCTTTTTGGGTGGCCGAAACCGGTCCGATGCCCATGATGCGCGGTTCTACGCCCGTAACCGCCGAGCTGACGATGCGTGCAATGGGATTGAGTTGGTAGTTTTTTACTGCCGCCTCCGAAGCGATCAACAGCGCTGCTGCCCCGTCGTTCAACCCCGAAGCATTACCTGCTGTAACGGTTCCCCCTTCCTTTTTGAAAGCAGGGCGTAATTGCGCCAAACCTTCTAATGTTGTGGCCGGTTTTAAAAATTCATCCTGATCGAAGTGCAACGGGTCTCCTTTTTTCTGTGGAATGGCTACCGGAGTAATCGCTTCAGCAAATCGCCCAGATTGCCGGGCTTCTGCTGCTTTTTGCTGCGACCAGCATGCAAAACGATCCTGATCCTCGCGGTTGATGTGGTACAATTCGGCTAAGTTTTCGGCAGTCATGCCCATGGCGTCGGTGCCATAAAGGGCCTGGAGTTTGGGGTTGATGAAGCGCCAGCCAAAGCTGCTGTCATACATTTCCACGTCGTTGCCAAAAGGCCGGGAGGATTTTGAAATGACCCACGGGCCACGCGTCATGTTTTCTACGCCGCCGGCAATAAACAAGTCGCCATCGCCCGCCTGGATGGCCCGATTGGCATGGATAACCGCCGACATCCCCGATGCGCAGAGGCGGTTGACCGTTTCGCCGGGCACCGTGTAGGGCAGTTCGGCTAACAATGCGGCCATGCGCGCCACATTGCGGTTGTCTTCGCCAGCCTGATTGGCGCAGCCGAGGATCACATCGTCGTAAGCATCGCCCGGAATAGTCGGGTGCTTTTCCACCAAAGCTTTAATCACCAGAGCGGCGAGGTCATCCGGGCGAATAGTAGACAAGGTGCCGCCGAAATTGCCAATGGGCGTGCGAACGCCGTCTATGAGGTATGTGTTTTTGCTCATCAAGGTTGTTTTATGTCTGTCTTTAGCGTTTGATAGTAGCGCATGGTTGGGTATTTTACACTCCCTTTTGCGCCTTTACAGGAAATTAGGCGGACTAAAGCCCGCGGAACGAGGTACGGCACCTTTCGTTTCGCGGGCTTTAGTCTGCCTTATCCTTCCTGTTCCTTAAATAATGCCCAAATTCTTATTATTTAATGTCGCACAAATGTAAATGGTTCTGGAACAAGCTGATCAATTGATGCCGCTAAAGTATCACCGCCATCTGGATATTGCTCCGCTCATAAGGCGAGAACTCTTAGCCGCTTACGCCCGCGAAAAAAAGCTCGACCCGCCTGCCCTGCTTGGCCTGCTGCGAAAAGAAGGATTAGCCCGGCTCGACGACTACGACGTGACCGCCACCCGCTATCCACAAAGCCGCGACATCGCTGCACACCTGCGCGAGCTGTTCTGGCTTGAGCTTACGGCGGCGGAACAGGAAATCCTCCGCTATTGCGCTATCCTGCCCACCTCCAATGTACCGCTCAACCCTGATTTGGTCAGTGAAGACGTTCTCTGCGTGCTGTTTGGCAAAAAAGACACCGAAAAGGACTTCAAAAAACTGCTCCGCCGCCTCGCCCGCCTGCATTGGTTGGTGGAAAAAGACGGCGGCTACCGCTGCCACCCGGTTATTGCCGAAACGGCGAAGTGGCAATTGCAACCCAATGCCGTGAATTGCAAGGTTTTGATTGAAAATGTGACTCATTTGTTGATTCCGGATAAAGAAGCAAATGAGCCCGACATCCAGCGCGCCCCTTTTGCGCCTTTGGGGGAGGCGGTTTTCAGGGGGGTATATAGCGACGAACGGGAATGGACTATGGCCGATGATGTTTTGGCCATACTTGCCTTGTGGTTGGCCAGGCTTTATGGCAGCCTGGGAGAATCGTTCAAAGCATCGGAATATGTAACTAAAGGGGTAGCCATTTGGGAAAAGATTTTGTCGCCGGAGCATCCCCATCTGGCAACTTCCTACAACAACCTCGCAGAAACCTACCGCGCTTTGGGGGAGCATCAAAAAAGTTTGGAATACCACCAAAAAGCATTGGCTATTTGGGAAAAGGTGTTGCCGCCGGAGCATCCCCATCTGGCAGGTTCCTACAACAACCTCGCAGCAACCTACGGCGCTTTAGGGCAGCATCAAAAAAGTTTGGAATACAACCAAAAAGCATTGGCTATCTTGGAAAAGGTGTTGCCACCGGAGCATCCCCATCTGGCAACTTCCTACAACAACCTCGCAGCAACCTACGGCGATTTGGGAGCGCATCAAAAACGTTTGGAATACCACCAAAAAGCATTGGCTATCCGGGAAAAGGTGTTGCCGCCGGAGCATCCCGATCTGGCAACTTCCTACAACAACCTTGCATTAACCTACGGCGATTTGGGAGCGCATCAAAAACGTTTGGAATACCTCCAAAAAGCATTGGCTATCCGGGAAAAGGTGTTGCCGCCGGAGCATCCTGATCTGGCACAATCCTGCAACAACCTCGCCTGGACTTACGACACCTTGGGCGATCCGCAACAAGCAGTCAGCTTCATGCGGCGGGCGGCTGCTATTTGGGAAAAATCCCTGCCCGCTACCCATCCGTATGTGAATATGGCCAGGGAAAGTTTAGCCACTTTGGAAGCGAAATTAGCTTCTGAATCCTGAGCGTGGCATGCCTATGCGAATTTTTTCCACCACGTTTCAAAAATGGGCACCTGCAACCGGTAATTTTCAGCTTCTTCAACGATGAATCCGTATTCGATTAGCCGGCGAAGCCGCAGGCGGTGCTCCTGCGGGATCGGCTGTTTTTTGATAACTGACCACACGACGTCCAGGTCAACCTCATTTTCGCAGGTTTGAGAATGGAAAACATCACATACGCCATTGTTGGTGATGTAGATCATTTTATCTAACGACTGCTCCACATCAGACCAGGTGATGTGGCGTTTTCCGCCTTCGTTGGCGATGTTGACGATGCCGTAGCAGATTTTCTGGATGAGCGCTGGATGCCCTTGTGTAAGCTCAAATATTTTTTCAGGCAAGCCAGCTTCATAATCAAGGGGTGCCACGCCGATCAGTTTGAAGCTCTCTGCCCGGTTCAGGTAGCCTACTGTAATGGGGATGGCGTTGACAAAATATTCGTTCCAGTTGGGGTTTTTGAGTTCTGAAAAAAACTTCAGCCCGATCCACATAAAGCTAATGGCCGTCTGGTGTTGGGCAAAATGGCGGAAGGTGCCGAGAAAGGCCGCACCTTGCTCCGAGTTCTTTGCTAAATGTGGATGCAACTCCTCGTATTCGTCTATGGCCAGGATATAGCGTACATTTTCTGCGGCTGCGTGTTGGGCGAAGTAGTGCAACAGCACCTGCAGGGCCTCCGACCAGTGTTCAGGCAGTTCCCAGACTTCTTCTTCTTTTAGGGCCAACGCTTTGTTGAAAGCAGTTCGCAGCTTGCGCAAAAAATCGGGAACCGAAGTAATGTTGCCCTGCAAATCTAAATAAATGACCGTGAAGCGCTTACCGAGCAGGAGCGGCAGAAACTTGACCAAGGAGGTTTTGCCCACCCGGCGTTGCCCCCGCAAGAACAACACGGAAAAACCTTTGGTGGTGTACAACACCTGTGAAAGTTCGTTTTTCAAATCCAGACGATCTATAAAAACACGCTCATCAAGGTCGGTGAGTGAATCGCCGGTTTTGTAAATGTTGGCGGCAATAGGCTCCGTTCGTTCGGCCTCGGCAGTAATTTCCTGGAGCTGCTGTCGGGCAATACGCACCCATTCGGCTATGGCTTCCCGGTAGTAAATATGCCAGTCTATCCTGCGGGTAGCAGAGAGGCGATCCCGGAAAGTCAGGCTTCGCGCTACGGACACATAATCGTGCATCTTTTTCAATTCCTGCACAAAGTCTTCGAATTGCTCCTTTTTTAAACTGATCTGGGTTTGTTGCTCCGCCGCAATGAGCGTTTTTTTGAGGGGCTCCAATTGCTTTTGCCAGGAATCCGGAATGGTAAAGCCATTTATTTCAAAATCGGGAAATTCCAAAGCTTTCTCTTCCATTTCTAATGCAGCGGCTTCCCAGCGCCTGCCGGCAACAACATGGGAAAGCAAAGCCGCGAGGTTGTGGTTTGTTGGGCGATTTTCAAACAAAAACCGGACAAATCGCGCCGCCAAATCAGGGTTCTCCCGGCTTTGTTGGATCAGCCTTTTTTCGGCCAACAGGCTGACATCTATCCTGCCAAAAACCAGATAGACATTGTCATCTAATTTCGGAGGCAAGTTTTTGAAGTAGTAATAAAGCCAAACGACACCGACACCCAAACCGAAAACCAAACCGCCACCCAAACCGAAAACCAAACCGACACCCAAACCGACACCCAAACCGACACCCAAACCGACACCCAAACCGACACCCAAACCGCCACCCAAATCGACACCCAAACCGACACCCAAACCGCCACTCAAACCGCCAACCAAACCGGCACCCAAACCGGCACCCAAACCGCCAACCAAACCGAAAACCAAACCGACACCCAAACCGAAAACCAAACCGACACCCAAACCGAAAACCAAACCGACACCCAAACCGACACCCAAACCGACAACCAAACCGACAACCAAACCGCCAACCAAACCGAAAACCAAACCGAAAACCAAACCGAAAACCAAACCGCCACCCAAACCGAAAACCAAACCGAAAACCAAATCGCCAACACTTGTTGTAAATAAGTACGCAAACTTGGTTTCAAAATTTGCCAGTTCCTGCCACTGCTCCAAAAATCTCGTTTCCCAAATCGAAGCCGGCGTGATGGCCGGTAAATCTGCCAGCGCGATGAAGCCAATCCCCAAAATCCACAGTAAAAAACAGGTTACCGTAACCACCGGCACCAGGTATAAAAATAATTTCAAAAACAACAGCCGTTCCCGCAAAAAATTCAGGTTAAGACTATTCGTATAGCGTTCTAACCTCCGTTCATCCGTAGCTGCCCACCAGATCAATTCCCAGTTGCTCCCGGGCACGATATGGTACTCGAAAGGATCTTTATCTATTTTCGGCTTCATACGCGGTTATCCAGGTGTTGAGTTGTGTGGAGAATTTTTTCGGATCATAGTGCGCCAGCGCCTTGCGCAGCAGGAAATCGAGTCTTTGCGCTGTTTGGGCGCAATCGCGGACACTTTGTCTTAGCGCTGCGCGGTGCATAGCCGTTAGCGCCGGGCAACAGCGGCGGATTTCTGCTTCTATTTCCTTGTCGTGCAGGTCGCGTATTTCCAACTGATACAGATCCAGAATGGAGGTTTCATTCTGGAACACCACTTTTTTTAACCATATTCGGCTGGCGCAGGCCAAATGGATATGACTTTGATTTTTCAGGTTGTTCAGGCTGCTGACGAAATGGGCGTCGTAACGGCGATCATTGCTGTTGTATTCATTCAGCACTTCCAGGCTGTTGATCAGGATCATACAATTATCGTGCAGGGCTGCGTGAAGGGCGTCTAACAGGTCTTCAAAGCGTTGGAAATAAGGGCTTGGCAACCTGAGTTGCATGGCCATACTTCTTAGAAAACCTTCGTAATCTAATCGAAAATCTTTGAGATTGAGCAGCACCACGGGCATGCCTAAGGAGGTTTCCATGCGTTTCACGTCTTCCAGCAGGCGTGATTTTCCCTGTCCGGTGTCGCCGGTAAGGTTGAGGCTGTTTCTTCGAATGAGGAGTTCATTCAGGAAGGTTTTTGCGAAAGCCGGTCGCAGGCAAGCGCTAAAATCCAGGATTTCCAGTTCAATGTGTGGGCGCATATTTTGGGGATTAGGCGTAACCGGGTAGCCGGGCACGGTTACGCCGGGGTCTTTTTTTTAAGTAAGGCTTTCCACAGGTCTTTCCAGTTCTTGACCGGCTCTTTGGCCGTAAAGGCCAGCAGATCCTGCTCGTATTGAAAAATGCCCAGCTTGATGACCATTTTCAGTTTCGCGCCGGTGGATAGTTCGCCGTTGAGGTTTTCGCCGATTTCGCGCTTTTTTTCAGGCGCCAATTGTTCCAGACGCGCCAAAATGCTTTGCAGCAAGGCTTCTGCCTGTTGCTTTTCTTCAGGATTTTTCTCAATTTCTTTTTCGTTGATGCTCAGCAAAATGGGCGTAAGGTGCTGATACAAAGGGTCTATGCGGGCGATTACGCTGTTTTTAACGTCCTCAATGGCACTCAGAAGTTCATCTTTGGAAATTTGTGTATCCTGTTTTTGCATTTTTTCCAAAACCTCCGCTTCAATTTCTTCGATATTGGTCTGCCGAAGTGCTATTTCCTCGGCATAACCAGTGCGTTTGCCCGGATCTATGGCATCGTTTTTCAGTTTCCGGTAACGGACAATTTCCTGGTATTGCTCCTCAATTTGCTGTTCCAAAGCTGATCTGAATAAAAATGGGATCTGTTTCATATTTTTGTCTTTTCGAGGCTTAATATTACTATTTTCCTTAGTTTTTTTTCGAGGAAAATAGTATTGCTGACATTTTGGGGTCTCCAAAGAAGAAATTGTGCTCGAGACGGGATTGACAAAAGAAGCGATCAAGGCGCTATCTGATTGGCGGGCAATCTGTATGAATAACAGCGGGCAGCCCTGCTCGCGCCACGTCTTGTTTACTGTTCTTGCTGCCAAAACAGCATTATTTAAAGGAATCCCCTACCTTCGCGCAAAATTTTCCATGCGCGTTTTCCACACTCCCAGCCGGATCATCGTCACCTGCAACAGCCGCCTGTCGCCTTATTTAGAACAGGAGTTGCGGGATTTGGACTGTCCTATTGTCCGCACCTTCGCGACCGGCGTGGAACTCAGGGGGAACGTGCGGCAATGCATCCGCCTCAACCTCCGTCTGCGCTGCGCCAGCCAAGTCTTGTATTCCCTCAAATCCTTTCCCTGCAACAGCCCTGATGAGTTGTACAGCGCGCTGATTTCCGTGCCCTGGGAAACCTTTATCGCCGCTGACGGCTATTTTTCCGTCACCGGAAACGTGTACCACCCTACCATTCGCACGGTGATGTACGCCAATGTGAAGGTTAAGGATGCCATTGTGGATCGGATCCGCTTGAAAACTGGCCGGCGCCCGGATACCGGCTCAGAATTGAGGGGCGTGGTCGTGTATTTGTATTGGAAAGACGAGCAGGCGGAAATTTTTATAGACACATCAGGAGAAACGCTGGCCAAACACGGCTACCGGAAAATTCCGGGCAAAGCGCCCATGCTTGAAGCCCTGTGTTCGGCGGTAGTACTCGCGTCTAAATGGGATCAAAAATCGCCTTTTGTGAACCCCATGTGCGGTTCGGGCACCTTGGCCATCGAAGCGGCGCTGATTGCTACCGGACGCTATCCGGGCCTGCTGCGCAACAATTATGCGTTCATGCACCTCACGGGTTACGAAGATTCGATGTATGAAAAAGAGTGGCGACTGCTCCCTGAATTGATCAAAAAATTGCCTGACTTGCGCATCATCGCTACGGATATTAGCACCGACGCCATTCACATCTCAAAAATCAACGCCGCCCAGGCTGGCGTGGAGGAATACCTGGATTTTGAGGTTTGCGATTTTGCCGCTACGGAAGTCCCCGAAGGTGCTGGCGGCGTGGTCGTTTTTAACCCCGAATACGGCGAACGCCTCGGCGAAGAGCAGGAGCTGGAAGCCACGTACGCCCGAATCGGCGATTTTATGAAGCAGCAATGCAAAGGCTATACTGGCTATATTTTCACCGGAAATGCCGACCTCGCCAAAAAAATAGGGCTGAAAGCAAGCCGCCGCATTGAGTTTTATACCGGAAAAATTGATTGCCGCCTGCTGGAGTATGAATTGTATGCGGGCACAAAAAAGGAATCGCCGGCAGAGGATTGAAAAGTGATCTTTTGAATGCAGAATGACAAAAGAAATCGAAAACAGGGTGAGGAGCGTGACCTAAATAGGAGAACACGTATATTTACCCTTGGAGTAGCTATTTACCATCTGTCAGAGGAAATAAGTATAGCCAGGGATTAGGCGGACTAAAGCCCGCGAAACAAAGTGCTGACGAGACGTAGCGTGTGCATTGCTTCGTTTCGCGGGCTTTAGTCCGCTTCCTGTATCGTCAAACTTATGCTCACAACTACTCCGTTGCGCGGGACAAGTTATGCTAAATAGTTATCCTTTGGAAAGAATTCATTTTGGATATTCACTGAATTTATTAATGCCAAGCCATGATTAAACCTCTATTCCTTACGCTGGTTACCTGCATTGTTTTCACCTCGCAGATTTCTGCACAAAACGAATCCGTTGCCCGAAAATGGAACGAAGCGCTGCTGCAATCCATTCGCGAAGATTTTGCGCGTCCGCCGGTTCACGCCAGAAACCTGCATCATACCTCTATGGCCATGTACGATGCTTGGGCGGCTTATGACACCGTCGCAAAACCTTACCTGCTTGGAAACACGGTGAGTGGCTACACCTGTCCATTTGAAGGAATTCCGGTACCCGCAGATATCGAAGCAGCCCGAGAACAAGCCATCAGTTTTGCTATGTTTCGGGTTTTGATGCAGCGGTTTTCGCTGTCTCCCAATTTTTTTCAGGCCTACGTAAGATTTACCGGGCTGATGAACGAATTGGGCTATGATTTCGATATTGCTTCCATCAATTACCAGTCGGGTTCGCCTGCCGCGCTCGGCAATTACATTGCAAATTGTGTCTTGCAAATGGGCCTTCAGGACGGTGCCAACGAACAAAATAACTATGCCATTCAATATTACCAGACTGTAAATACGCCTTTGGTGATGGCAGACCAGGGCAATCCAAATATCCTGGATCCCAATCGCTGGCAACGCCTGACCCTTGTGGGAGCCATAGATCAAAGTGGGAACTCAGTGCCGGCAACGCAATCCTTTCAAAGTCCGGAATGGGGAAATGTGACGCCTTTTGCAATGACGGCGGAAGATGTGACGGTTTACGAGCGCGACAACAATGAATATTTAGTCTACAACGATCCCGGACCTTTCCCCACGATTGATACGCTGAATGGTGGTGCCATGTCAGATGAATACAAATGGAATTTTGCGCTGGTAACCGCCTGGGGCGCTCACCACGACCCCAACGACGGCGTTTTATGGGATATTTCTCCGCGCTCGATCGGGAACGTTCAAACCTACCCGGAAACTGTAGCGGAATACCACGATTTTTACAATTTTGAAAATGGCGGCGATACGGGCACTGGCCGGGACATCAATCCGAAAACCGGGCAACCTTATGAACCGCAAATCGTGCCGCGCGGCGATTATACCCGCGTATTGGCTCAGTATTGGGCAGACGGCCCTACTTCCGAAACCCCACCTGGACATTGGTACACCATCATGAATTACGTCGCAGATCATCCTGATTTTATCAAAAAATACAACGGCAAAGGCCCGGTACTCAACGACCTGGAATGGGATGTCAAAGCCTATTTCACACTGGGCGGCGCGGTGCACGACGCTGCCGTTTCAGCCTGGGGCATCAAGGGCTGGTACGATGGCGTGCGGCCGGTTTCGGCTTTGCGTTATATGGCTGACCGCGGGCAAAGTTCGGATCCAAGTCAACCTTCCTACCACATCGCCGGCGTGCCTTTGATTCCGGAATTCATCGAGCTGGTAGGGGAGGGGGATCCACTTGCCGGTGCTAATAATGAACACGTCGGGAAAATCAAGTTTTATTCCTGGCGCGGACCGGATTATATTGCAAATCCCTTGACCGATATTGGCGGAGTAGGTTGGATTTTGGCTGAAGAATGGTGGCCCTACCAACGCAAAACATTCGTGACACCGCCTTTTGGCGGATATATTTCCGGGCATTCTACCTATTCGCGGGCGGCCGCAGAAGTGCTGACCCTGCTCAGCGGCGATGAATATTTCCCGGGCGGCATGGGTGAATTTCACATTGCGGCCAACAGCAATTTCCTTGGCTTAGAAAAAGGGCCAACCGTGGATATGACCCTTCAATGGGCAACCTATCGCGACGCTTCTGACCAAACCAGCTTGTCGCGTATCTGGGGCGGCATTCATCCGCCAATGGACGATATTCCCGGGCGTGTGATCGGAGCCAAAGCGGGCACCAGCGCCTTCAACTTAGCAAAAACGTATTTTTACACCGATGCGGATCAGGATGGCTTTTTCAGTTTCGAAGATTGTAACGACCAGAACGCTGCGTTGAATCCTGACGCAACCGAAGTTTGTGATGGTTTGGACAACGACTGCAACGGCGAGACGGACGAGCTCCCTTTCTTTACGTATTATGCAGATGCCGACGGCGACGGATTCGGGGATGCTGCGGTCGCGCTGGATACCTGTCTGAACGAACTGCCGGGCTACGTTTCCAACAACTCAGATTGCAATGACTCGGCTGCTGCGTTGAATCCTGACGCAACCGAAGTTTGTGATGGTTTGGACAACGACTGCAACGGCGAGACGGACGAGCTACCTTTCTTTACGTATTATGCAGATGTGGATGGCGATGGATTCGGCGATGCCGCTTCGGCATTAGATACCTGCCTGAGCGAAGTACCTGGTTATGTTTCCAACAATACAGATTGCGATGACTCGGCTGCTGGATTGAA
>JBBQGV010000066.1:0-31193 GCA_038323375.1 Chitinophagales bacterium | reverse complement strand
GGTGGCTCACGTTTACTAAACTTTGGAAGTTTAGTGAACGTTCGCACCATACCCCTCACGATTACTAAACTTTGGAAGTTTAGTGAACGTTCGCACCATACCCCTCACGTTTACTAAACTTTGGAAGTTTAGTGAACGTTCGCACCATACCCCTCACGTTTACTAAACTTTGGAAGTTTAGTGAACGTTTGCGCCCTACCCTTTACGTTTACTAAACTTTGGAAGTTTAGTAAACGTTCGCACCATACCCTTTACGTTTACTAAACTTTGGAAGTTTAGTAAACGTTTGCGCCCTACCCTTTACGTTTACTAAACTTTGGAAGTTTAGTAAACGTTTGCGCCCTACCCCTCACGTTTACTAAACTTTGGAAGTTTAGTAAACGAACGCGGAGTAATATGCTACTGCTGACTCGTCCTTAATACTCCACGTCTGATCTTTCTTTTTCGGAGGGCTTACTCCCTTACGTTTACCAAACCTTAGAGGTTTAGTAAACGAACGCCCGCCACCCCCCCATTTCCCAAAAAAAATTTCGGCTGCGCCGAATGAAAAAGAAAAAATAAAAAGGGTAAAAGGGTAAAAGTGATAAAGGGTGATAACTACCGAGCCAGGCGAAAACCGATATTGACGTTCCAGTCATCAGCATTGAGGTCGCTGCGGTCGGACACCCGACAGAGGTCATCGAAGTTGATCCAGGACCCGCCACGAACCACGCGGCCACCACCACTGTCACTGTCTGCTTCCTTCCAGGCACTGCCATCCGCAGGAGCGCCCTCGTAGTTATCGTGCCGCCCATCTTCGCACCATTCCCGAACATTGCCGCTCATGTCGTACAAGCCAAAGCCGTTGTCCTTTTTTTTGCCGACCGGATGAGTTCTTGAAGTGCTGTTTTCACCGTACCAACCCACTTCCTCCAAGTTATCGCTGCCCGCATACAAAAAAGGTTCATTGCCCTTTGCGGCATACTCCCATTCCGCTTCGGAAGGCAGTCGAAAGCCTTTGGCACCTGGAACCAGGGCGGCATCAAAGCTAAGCGAGTTGCCTTCGCCTTCTCGGTTGGACAGCACATAAGCCTCCGCCAGTCCCCACTGCCTGCTCAACCAATTGGCGTAATCTACCGCCTGGTACCAGGTCTCGTTCACAACGGGGTTGTCTCCATCAATGCCCCAGGAGGGCGAAAAATCGGATATAGCCTGCCCGGTTGCCGTGCAGTAGAGCCCCCATTGCCAAAAAGTAGTTTCTGTTTCCGCCATTTTGAAAGCGGCAAGCTGCACTTCGTGAACGGGTTGTTCGTATTCACTGATGGTATCCCCCATCATAAACCTGCCCGCCGGGATCGCGAGCATCACCGGATAGTAGCGCTCTTCAAGGGCTTTGTAGCGGTTCCGGTTCAAATCCGCTAAGGATTGCTGTGCCGCTGCCCGGTTTCCCGATTGGCCAGGCGCAGGTCGGTTCAGCAATTGCGCCGCGATGGCCATCAAGGAATCTGCCCGGCGAACCTGGTCGCTTTCCGCGTACCAGAACGCTGGCTCCATCAGCGCTAAGCCTACGCTGTCGCGCAATTGGCCCACTTCGGCAGCGGCGCGCAGTTTTTCAGTGGCGGCAGCGTATTGCAGGTGCAGCACATCCGAACGGGCGTCTTTCAGCAGGCTTTTGACGACTAAGATGGAGGCCGTTTCAGCGCGGCGTTGTAATTGTTGTGCATTCCATGTTTGCCATAGCGCCCACGCTAAAAGCAGCAGCGCCCCCAACCCCACCGCAAGATTCCTATTCCGCGCCCGCGTTATTTTCACCCGTTCGAGGCGTTGTTTTTCTGCTTCGGCCAGCAGCCGTGCCCGTTCGGCGGCTTCCTGTTCTGCCCGGCGGCGGGTTTCGCGCGATTTCAGCACCGCGCCCACGAGGGTGTCGTGGCTGATTTCGTAGTGGGCACCGCGGGCCGTTTTTTCGCGCCGCACGATGAACGCATTCACGAGGGCGTCTAAGAGGGCGGGCGGCAGGGCGCGACCATATTTGCTTTGCAGGTTGGCGGCCAAGGCGTCGCCGTCCATGCTCAGGCGGCGGGCTTCGCCTTTGGCTTCGTCCACGTAGAGCAATTCTTCTTCCAGCAGCAGGCGGGCGCTGCGCTCCATTTCGGGGTCGTTCAGGCTGCTGATGCGAGCAGCGTAGTAGTTTTCAAAGACCTTTTCAAAATCGGGCAGGTCAGCTACGGCAATCTGCACCTGTTTTTCGCCTCTGCGGTTGCGCGCCAACACGTCGTCTTCGATGCTCTGGCACACGATCTGCAACTGGAAAGATTCGATCTGGCCGGCGTCGTCGCCTTCCGCGCCGCGAGCCAGGTTAGCGATCACACGCTGCAGGGCTTCGGCCTGGAAAACAAAGGGGTGCGCCTGAAAATGCGCGCCGGCAGCGGCTGCGGGCTGCACCATGGCCGCTTCGGCCTGTTCGGGGCTGAGACCGCGCAGTTCGTATCGCTTGTGTAGGATGGCGGGCAGTTCCTGCTTCATGGAATCGAGCAGGTGCAGGCGGTCGCTTCGGATGGCAAATACCACGTGTACATCGGGCGGCGCGGAGAGGTGATCCTGCGCCGCGTCGTCTAAGCGATCAAATTCATGGAAAACCGGCTGCGGGATTTCCGTGTAGAGCAGTTCCGAAATTTCCTGCCGGAATTGCTGTTGCTGATCGGGCGGGTAAAGAAAAAATTCTTCAAACTGGTCGAACAGCAGCACGAAGGTCATCGGCTGTCCGGAATGAACCTGGCGGCGCTTGAATTCGCGCCAGAGGCTGCGACCGGTGGGCAGGCTATCGTAAAAATCCGTACCGGGCGCAGGGTCGAGGGCGCGTTCGAGTTCGGAGAGTAAGGCTTCTTTGGGCGACAAGCTTTGGTCTTTGGCGTAAGCGCCGAGGCGGATGCTCAGGGGCAGGCAGCGCTTGCCGCGAAAAGCGGTTTCGAGTTTGGGCAGCAGCCCGGCGTTGAGCAAAGAGCTTTTACCGTGCCCCGATTTGCCAAACAGCACCAGCAGTTTTTCCAGACTCGTGAGGCGCAGCAGGTCGGCGATTTCGCGGTCGCGCCCGAAAAACAGGTGTTCTTGTTCGCGTTCAAAGGGCGTGACGCCCGGAAAGCGGCGGCTGAGCAGGTTCGGATTCATAGGCTTTGGAGGATTGCGTTAGCCAGATCGAGGATGTCTTTGGCGAGTTTGTTGCGGGCAGCGATGCGCGTGTCGGGGTGGAGGGCGTCCTGGTTTTCGGCAAAATCGGCGTGGCGGCTTTTCAGCAGGGTGACGGCGTTTTTGTCGTCGTTGTTTAGTGCCGCCGATTCGAGTTCGTTCAGCGCGTTGGTGAAGTCGTTTTCTTCCAAATATTGCCGGACGAAAGCTAAGCGGGTGTCGTATTCCCGGTCGGTGCGGCGCGCAAGATCGGGGTGTTCGGCGCGGAAAGCGTTAAGCAGGTCGCACAAAAATCCGTCCTGTTCCTCCCAATCTAACGGGGCAATTTTGAAATGGCCTTCAAAAAAACGCCGGAGGTCGTCGCTCGCATAGTTGGGTTTCGAGGCGAATTTGTCGCGGTTTTCCAAAATTTCCGTCAGCAACTGGATGAGCATCTGGGTATGCCAGCGGTCTAATTCAAAACCCAGAAAAATGAATTTATCGGCGTCGCACAATGCATCGGTGAGGCTCTTGGGCAGGCGCCCGATGTCGAGCACGCTTTTCATGTATTTATAAAGGTCTTCGTAGTCGAGGATGATGGATTCGTGGTCGTCCACCGAGCCGCTGAGGTTATACACCAAAGGTTTGTTCATGGAAGGCGGTGCCACTTTCCGCACTTCCTTGTTGCCGCCCACAAAAAAGCCGGTTTGGTGCTGAATGGCGCGGGCGGCGAGGTTGGCAGACAGGTATTTGTCGGGCGTGGTGCTCACGATGAGGTGTACGGGCAACTGAGCCAGCAGGCGCAGGGTTTCCGCGTTTTCGGCATGAAAATCGGGGTCGGCCCAGAGGTTGCGCAGCCATTCTTTGGCTTTCTTTTTGACGCGGATGCGCGCCGAAGTTCCGGAAAACAGGAACAGGGATTCTTTTTCGTAATAGAGTTCGATGTCGCCGGGTTTGGCGAGTTCGAGCAGTTGCTGACGGAGGTAGCGCTGCACGGGCACCCCGCGATAGCGAAGCAAGCCCGGGCCGGTGAGCAACACACAACCGGCGTTTTTGATGCTTTCAACGGCATCGTCGAGGTCGAAAATGGGCAGGGTTAGCGGCATAAGGGTTTTCGTTCGTTTTGGTTGATTTTGTCAAAGATACGAAGCTGTTGGTATTTTGGAAATAATTGAGGATTTGGGGATATATGCGCAGCGGGATGACACCTGCTGCTGCCTGCCCGCGGGTCTGCCTCGCAAGCGAGATGTCACCCCGGGCCGCTGCAAACGCAAACAGCCGCTGCCCCTTTCCAGGAACAGCGGCTGCTATTATATTCCGACTTCATCTAAAGTCTAAAATCTATCCTCTAGAATCTAACTAAAGCTTCTTGCGCACTTCCGTGATTTCAAAGCCTTCGATGATGTCGCCAACCCGGATGTCGTTGAAGTTTTCTAATGCGATACCGCATTCCAAACCTTCGCGGACTTCCTTGACGTCGTCTTTGAGGCGCTTGAGGGAAGAAATTTTGCCAGCAGCTCCTTCACGGACGGGGAAGACGACGATGCCATCGCGCACGATTCGGATGCCCGTATTTCTGGAAATTTTACCTTCCTGTACATAACAACCGGCAACGGTGCCCACCTTGCTGACTTTGAAGACCTGGCGCACTTCCACCTGAGCCACGATTTTTTCTTCTTTCGTAGGCTCCAACATGCCTTCGATGGCTGCTTTAATTTCCTCGATGGCCTCGTAGATGATGGAGTACATCTTGATTTCCACCCCTTCGCGCTCGGCCAATTTCCGGGCCAGACCCGAAGGCCGAACCTGGAAGCCAATGATGATAGCATCGGAAGCGGAAGCCAGCAAAACGTCGGATTCGATGATCTGACCAACCGCGCGGTGAATGACATTCACTTGTACGGTTTCCACGGCCAGCTTCATCAGCGAATCGGAGAGGGCTTCTACCGAGCCATCCACGTCCCCTTTTACGATGAGGTTGAGTTCCTTGAAGTTGCCCAAAGCGAGGCGGCGTCCGATTTCGTCGAGGCTGATTCGCTTGGTGGCGCGGTTCGTTTGTTCCCGCGTGATCTGGGCGCGTTTGGAGGCCAATTGCCGCGTATCGAACTCGTTTTCCATGGATTTAAATCGCTCACCAGCCTGCGGCGCACCGCTGAGACCGAGTACCAGCACCGGCGTGGAAGGCCCTGCTTCGGTGACGCGTTTGCCGCGTTCGTTGAACATGGCTTTTACTTTTCCGGCGTGTTCGCCTGCTACGATCGGAGAACCGATTTTGAGCGTGCCGCTTTGAACCAGAATTTTAGTGACATAGCCACGTCCTTTATCCAAAGACGCTTCAATCACCGCGCCCACAGCGAGGCGTTTCGGATTGGCTTTAAGATCCAGCAACTCTGCTTCGAGCAGGATTTTTTCCAACAGCAGCTCTATGTTCGCACCGGTTTTGGCCGAGATGTCCTGCGACTGGTATTTTCCGCCCCATTCTTCCACGAGGAAGTTCATGGAGGCGAGTTCCTGCTTTATTTTTTCCGGCGCTGCACCGGCTTTATCTATTTTGTTGATGGCAAAAATAATCGGCACGTTAGCTGCCGTAGCGTGGCTAATGGCTTCTTTCGTTTGCGGCATGATGTTGTCGTCCGCAGCCACAATGATGACTGCAATGTCCGTCACTTTGGCACCCCGTGCCCGCATGGCCGTAAAGGCTTCGTGACCGGGTGTATCGAGGAAGGTAATTTCTTTGCCGTTGGGCAATTGCACTTCATAAGCGCCGATGTGCTGGGTGATCCCCCCCGCTTCGCCGCCGACTACGTTCGCTTCGCGGATGTAGTCGAGCAACGAAGTTTTACCGTGGTCAACGTGGCCCATCACCGTCACGACTGGTGCGCGTGGCACTAAGTCTTCCGGTGAGTCCTCTTCCATATCTTCCACTTCATCCACCTGCTCTTCTGCGCTGATGAACTCTACTTCGTGGCCGAATTCACTGGCAACCAGTTCGATAACTTCCGCATCCAAACGCTGGTTGATGGAAACGATGACGCCGATATTCATACAAGTCATGATGACTTCGGAAACCGAAACGTCCATCAGGCTGGCCAACTC
The DNA here is from genome assembly GCA_038323375.1 of Chitinophagales bacterium. Lineage (GTDB taxonomy): Bacteria > Bacteroidota > Bacteroidia > Chitinophagales > Saprospiraceae > JABWAJ01. The sequence goes on along the minus strand of JBBQGV010000066.1, from coordinate 24,956 downwards.
AGAAACCGAAATAAACTCGGTCAATTGCAGTTTGCCGCCTTCTTTTTCCAGATCAATCAGTTCCTGGCGTTCGCGGAAACGATCGCGTTTATCCCGGCTCAGCTTCTGGCGTTTTTTCTTACCGCCAGCGCCTGAGATCCGGGCCATCGTTGCCTTGATTTTTTCTTCTATCTCGCGCTGCGACAGTTCGGGCGTTGGTTCCGATCTTTGGCCTCCGCCTTGCGGGGAACCGCCACCGCCGCCACTGCTGGTTCTTCTTGCGCGGTTTTGATCGCCGCCACCGCCGCCGCCACCGCCACTTTGGGTATTACCGCCGCCGCCGCCGCCACTTTGCTGCGTGTTACCGCCAGGCTGGGTATTACCGCCGCCTTCGTTAGGCCCGTTTAGTTTTTTGCGCTTGCGCTTGCGCTTTTTCTTTGCAGCATCATCGGCAGCAGAACCAGGCGTACCTGGTGCAGCGCCTCCCGGCTGTGGTTTTTTCCTTTCATCGCCCGGAGCTGCGGGGCGTTGGTCGGGGGCGTTGCCTGTACCTGGCTGCTGGGGTTTGGGCTTATCCCGTTCTCTTGGATCTTTTTTCTTTTGCGGCTTTTTGAATTTATCAATATCAATTTTGCCCTGAATTTTCAACCCGCGTAATTCGGGGGTTGCTGCACGCATCAGGTTTTCATCCCCTTTTGCCACCGGCTTGGCTTCCGGATCGTCTTTTACGGATTTGGGAATTTCTGCCTCGGATGTCGGGACAACTTCCGGTTTTTTCGGTTCAGGCACCGGAGCAGGCTCCGATTTCATCTTTGGCTGTATGATCTCCACAGGTGTTGGTGGTGTAGGTGTTGCAGGTGGAGCCTGTTCCTGTTCCTGGCGAACAGGTTCAACGGGCGTTTCGACCACAACGGCAACCGGCTCTGGAGCAGGTGGCGGCGGCGGTGGTGCCGGTGGCGGCGTTTCTATTTTTTCGACTTCGGGTATGCGATTGCCACGGGCATCAAGTTCTATTTTGCCTAAAACTTTGAGGCGGTTTGACAACAACCGCGGCCGCTCTTCAACGTGTAAATCCCCGGATTTTTCTTCGGTATGCCCCTCAGCAGACCCCGAATCTGGTTTGCCTTCCGATTTGGGAAACGATGGACGCTCCGGTCTTGTGGCCGGAGTGACCGGAAGTTCTTTTTTAACGGTAGTCGTTGTGGCACGATTACCAATAATCATCTGATCAGCCTTTTCTTTGTCATTCAGCGATTTTTGGAATTCCTTCAACAACACAGAATACATCTCATCGGTGATCTTTGCCGTGGGTTTGTTTTCCACATCAAAGCCATTATGGTTGAGGTGATCGACGATGGTTTGCGTTCCTACGTTGAGTTCTTTAGCAATCTTGATTAAGCGTCTCTCCATCAGGTTGTTTTATACTATGAGACTTTTCGCGACCAACAGAAGCCCGTGAGTGAAAGGCTGGCGCTGGATGAACAAGCTGTAAGTAAATTAAAAAGGATCAAATGATTAAAAAATACTGGTTTTCAAAAGCCGGTGCAAAGATAAAGGCAAAACCCGCATCCACACTAATTCTTTGAAGCTAAATTCAGTGCAGATGCGGGTAAACCAATATTTTTCGTTTACTCTTCGTCGAATTCAGCTGCAAGGACGCGCAACAATTCATCTACCGTTTCTTCTTCCAGGTCGGTTCGGCGCAATAATTCCTGCTTGCTCAAATCGAGTACGCTGCGCGCAGTATCGCATCCGATGGATTTGAGCGCGTCGAGGATCCACTCCTCAATTTCATCGCGGAATTCGTCGAGATCTACGTCGTCTATTTCCACGTCTGCATCATCGCGGTAAACGTCAATTTCGTAGCCGCTGAGTTGGCTGGCCAATTTGATGTTCGTACCGCCCTTGCCAATGGCTAAAGACACCTGATCCGGCGGCAGCGAAACTTCCGCGCGCATTTTTTCGGCGTTGATTTCTACCTTGCCGTTTTTAGCCGGCGTCAGTGCGCGTTGGATGAAAAGCGCTGCGTTATTGGTATAGTTGATGATGTCAATGTTTTCGTTGCGCAATTCGCGGACGATGCCGTGGATACGCGATCCTTTCATCCCCACACAAGCGCCAACCGGGTCAATACGGTCATCGTAGGATTCAACGGCTACCTTGGCGCGTTCGCCGGGGATGCGCACAATTTTGCGCACGGTGATGAGGCCGTCTTCGATTTCCGGAACTTCCTGTTCCAGCAGTTTCTCTAAAAACATATTGTCGGTACGGGACAACACCACAACCGGATTATTGTTGCGCATGTCTACGCGTTTTACCACAGCGCGCACCGTATCGCCCTTGCGGTAAAAATCGCCTTTGATCATTTCGTTTTTAGGCAGCAGCAATTCGTTGCTGGTGGCGTCGTCGAGGACAAAAATATCCTTTTTCAACACCTGGCTTACTTCGCCTGCGATCAATTCGCCGATGCGTTCGTTGTAACGGCGGAAAAGCTCGTCTTTTTCCAGTTCCATGATTCTGGAGATCAGCGTCTGCCGGGCGGCCATGATGGCGCGGCGGCCAAAATCTTCCAGATACAATTGTTCGTAGCATTCTTCGCCGACTTCATAGTCTTCATCTATGGCCAGCGCTTCGGAAATAGAGACCTGGCTGCGGTCGTCCGTAACTTCGCCGTCGGCTACGATTTCGCGCACGCGCCACAATTCAAGGTCGCCTTTGGTGGTATTGACAATCACGTCGAAGTTTTCGTCAGAACCAAATTTTTTGCGAATCAGGGTCCGGAACACATCTTCCAGCACCCTTACCATAGTGGGGCGGTCTATATTTCTTCCGTCTTTAAATTCCGAAAAAGTTTCTACCAAATTCCACATGTGCAGAACATTTTAAAATGAAATTTTAACGATGGTTTTCGTCACCTCCCCGAAAGGAAGGACGGTTTGAATGGTTTCTTTTTTGTTCTTTTTGCCTTCTTTCACAGTCGTTAGGTATTCGATCGTAAAATCGTCGTCGCTCGCTGCTATGAGTTTCCCGCTTTGCACTACACCGGATTTCAGTGAAGTCTCTACGGTGCGACCGATGTTCTGGCGGAACTGTCGCACCAATTTCAACGGTCTGCCTACGCCCGGCGAGGAAACTTCCAGCGCGTAGGTATCGCCCAGCCAGCCGGATTCGTCAAGGTGCGCTTCTAACCAGCGGCTGATCTTTTTGCAGCGATCGAGCGTGATGCCGCTGTCGGTATCCACCAGCACTTCTAATTTTTTGGAAGGGCTGAGGCTGATATCTACCAAAAAGCAATCCCGAAAGTCTTCTTCTTCAAATTTTTGCGCCAGCAGCGCGATCAGTTGTGTTTCTACCACGGTATCCGTTTTTGCCCGTGCCTTAAAAAGTTTGTCTAAGCGCGGAGCATTTATTTAGGAGCGTGGCGTAAATAAGTTACCTGAATTCGGCGAGGCTATTTTTTTACCAGGCAAGGCGCGAGAAGGGAGCTTAGCCTAAGCTGAGTGACCGCCGAAGCAACCAAGACTGGTGAAAAAAGAGACCGCCCAAACAGGGAAGTTATTTACGACACGTTCCTTAGCTTGATTTCGGGCACGAAAAAAGGGAACTATCCAGTTCCCTTTCCGCACTAAAATCAATCTTGGCGCAAAGATAGGAAGTTTTTGGAGATTGTGCAAAAAAGTAGTTTTAAAAATAGTGAACTGAGCAATTGGCCTATATCTTATCCTTAATGAGTTTAATTAAGTTTATAAAAAATTGCCTAAAAGCATCTTTTTTGCTGCCTTTTTTTAATGAATTGGTTTGAAAAACTTCCTCCTAATTGCCCTCCAAGTGAAGCATTCCCTCCTGAAAGTTCATTTTTCCGACTGGGAATTATTCCACCGGATGACAGCGACTTTTGGTCGCACCGCCGGCGGTTTCCTCATAGGGTCGCTGAATTAATAAGTGTCGCTTTCTCCGGGCAAGGTATTTTGATTCTAACCAAGGCGGGGGTTCCCCACCTTAGCCATAGCTAAGGGAGGTGGTTCCCCAACGCGGGGTAGGAGCAAAAGGCCTCCTGGAAAAGTGGACAGTTATTATTTCAGCGACCCTAAGGTTTTTCAAGCCAGCGAATGCACTGCCATGTCATTGTCGGTTTTCGATGACAAAGAGGCTGTAATCTGTTTAAAAAGGTTGATTCCTGCTATGCGCTCCAAACCTGTTTTTGAAGTTGATTTGACACAAAAGGATGGCTTAATTCAACAAACAGGTAATGATCTTCATCATTTTCCCTGGTGGCGCAGTATGGAATTCGATTGTAACTATACAGCCGCCTCCGGCGGCCATTTCTGTCCTCCAACAAATTTTGGGATGATTCATGCGAATCAGAGCTATATTGATGTTTTTGAACACCATCAATATCAAGGAGCCTCTGAGGACTCCAACATGGCGCGGAGTCTCACGGAGTATAAAGGGAGTCTCGCGGAGTTAAGCGCCTCCGCGAGACTCCCTTTACTCCGTGGAACGCTGTATCACCTGATTAGGTGGCGATTTTGGACGTAAAATGTATAGTTACAAATGCTTTATCCCATTTTCGCTACCCCGGAACTCCCGATGAAATTACCACACTTTAACTTTCAAAAAAAAATGAAAATTAATTCCCCCTTCTGAAACCTGCATGGCGTATCTTTGTTCTTAATACTATTCTGGTTGCGCTGGTACGTCAACTGTTTCAAAGGCTAAAGTTTAAAGGTTAAAGTAGACACGAAACTTCATCATTGACGCGAACCCTACTTTATCCCTTAACCTTTCTACTTTAACCTCGACAAACCGTCCACTGTCAACCATCCACCGTTAACCGCACAAACATGCACATCGAAGACTTGCTGCAACGCGCCCTCAACTTAGACTTTCTGACCGCCGAAGAAGGGGTTTTCCTTTTTGAGCAGGCGCCAACGGCGGCCCTCGTACACGTGGGCAACCGGCTGCGGCAACACCATGTGCCGAACAAAAAGGTGACCTGGATCATTGACCGCAATTCCAATACCACCAACGTGTGCATTGCCAATTGCAAATTCTGCAATTTCTACCGCAGGCCGGGCCACGAGGAATCGTACACCACCAGCATTGAAGAATACAAAGTCAAAATCGAGGAGATGTTTCGCTTTGGCGGCGACCAGTTGCTGTTGCAGGGCGGCCACCATCCTGATTTGGGTTTGGACTTTTATTGCACCCTGTTCAAGCAACTAAAAGAACTCTACCCCAACCTGAAACTACACGCCCTGGGGCCGCCGGAGATCGCGCACATCACCAAATTAGAAAAATCTACGCACCGCGAAGTGCTGAAAGCGCTGATGGAAGCGGGTCTGGATTCGCTGCCAGGCGCGGGTGCGGAAATCTTAGACGACCGGGTGCGCCGCCTCATTTCCAAAGGCAAATGTGGCGGCCAGGAATGGCTTGACGTGATGCGCGCCGCCCACCAACTGCGCCTGACCACTTCGGCCACAATGATGTTCGGCCACATCGAAACGAACATGGAACGCATGGAGCATTATGTCGCCCTGCGCCAGGTGCAATCCGAAAAACCAGCGGACGCAAAAGGCTTCATCGCCTTCATTCCCTGGCCGTTCCAGGACGAAGACACCATCCTGAAAAAAATCCGCCGCGCACGCAACACCTGCACCGGCGACGAATATGTGCGCATGATTGCCATGAGCCGCATCATGCTGCCCAATGTCACGAATATCCAGGCTTCCTGGCTCACAGTAGGCAAACAGGTGGCGCAAATCTGCCTGCACGCGGGTGCCAACGACTTCGGCAGCATCATGATCGAAGAAAATGTGGTGTCGGCAGCGGGCGCAAATTTCCGCTTCACTGCCGACGGCATCCAGCGTGCCATCCGCGAGGCGGGCTTTACCCCGCAGTTGCGCACCCAGCAATACACGCCAAGGGAGTTGCCCGCGTTTATGGAGCAGCAGGAGCTGGTAGGGGCAGGGATGGAAGTGGATTGAGTTGGTGATTTGAGGAAACATGCACAACTGCACAGACTTCCCGATCTTTGTGCTGCGTTAAGCGTTTTAATAAGAGACCTTGAAATTCACAGGATAACTTCCATACATGTCCACGAAAAAAGTCCATTGCCTCCTCTGCTTCGCCCTGTGCGCCATTGCGCTGTACGGCCAGGAAGCGCCGCCGCTTATTGATGACCCGGCGATGGTGCAGCAATTGTCGTTGGACATCCAGATCAATACGCTGCATTCGGAAACGGCACCTGTGCTGAGCGGCGACGGAAAGACGCTCTATTTTGTGCGCGAAGGCCATCCCAACAACATCGGCGATGCCAACGCTGCCGACATCTGGGCGAGCTACCTACGGGAAGACGGTGCCTGGAGCCGGGCCATCCACCTGCCCGCTCCGCTCAACAACCGCCTGCCCAACCGCATTTTGGCGACCGAGGTCAGTGGAGATGTCGTTTACTTAGCCGATCATTACAACAGCGTTAACCCGCGCGGCTTGGCCGTATCGGTGCGCAATGGGCGCTCCTGGTCGAAGCCGCAGGCCATGACCATCGAAGGCTTCGTGCCGGGCGATGGAGAAAAACCACATTATCAGGTAGACGTCACCGGAAATTTCCTCCTGCTTGCCACAACCCTGCCGGGGGGATTGGGCAAGCGCGACCTTTACGTGTGTTTTCGCAAAGACGCCCTGCAGTGGTCGAAACCGCTCCCACTTGGAGCAGCCTTGAACTCGTCCGGCGATGAAGCGAAGACTTTTTTAGCTGCGGATGGCCGTACGCTCTATTTTGCAAGCGACGGGCGCGGCGGCTACGGCGGTTTGGACTGGTTTCACACCTTCCGGCAGGACGAATCCTGGGCGCAGTGGAGCGAACCGAAGCAACTGGGCAAAACCATCAACACGCCCGACGACGACCAATATTTAACCGTTTCGCATTGGGGGGAAACCGCAGTTGTTGCACGCGAACCCAAAGACGGCAACAGCGAGTTGATGATGATCACGCTGCCCGAAAACTTGCGCGCACAGCCCATGACCTTAGTGACCGGTAATGTGGTGGACGCGCGCACCGGCTTGGCGCTTGGCTTGCCCGTCGCCCACCGGTTGTACCAGTGCGAAGGCAAAGAAGCGCCCCTAAACACAAAGCCGGGTAGCCCGTTTGCGTTGCTTGCACCTTCTATGCGAACTCCGGGCGGGTATATTTGCCCGAAAGGCTATTTTGCGACAAGCAGCCAATTTGCAATTTTGCGGGGGGAACTTCAGGAAGTGGACGTTGATCCTTATGGCACCTTTGCAGCCACGAATTTGAACCCGCTGTATTTTCAAAGAGAATCGGAAATTGAAAACCTGAGCCTGCGTTTGCAACAGGTGGACATCGAATTGCAGGAAGCCAATCAGTTGCGCGGCATCTGGAGGCAAAAATTGGAAGCGGCTCGCCAGACGAATCCCAAAGCGTGGAAACCCGGGGACGATCCGGAATTACAGGCTTTGAAACACCGCTACCTCGAATACCTTTCCCGCCAGCGGGATACCATTGTGCCGCCCATGCAGGTGCTGATCGCGCCAAAACAGGAAGAAATATCGGAAAGTGCAATCCCTGCTTCGTTTGACCACATCGGGCAAAAGGAAGACGAATTGACGGAACTGCGCCGCCGCCTGCAAAATCACTTCCAGGCTCAAAATGCGGAAAAAGCAGCGGCTTCCCCCGACGGAAAATATTTATGGGAAACCGATCCGCCGCCCTTCGACGAATTTAGCCGGGGCATCCGCGACAGCTTGCGGCAAAAGCTTTACCCGGAAGTGCAGCAACAGGTAAGCCGGGAAGTCGTGGCGGAAGTGCTGGCAGAATTAGCGCGTGATCCGAATGCCATTCCGGAACAGGAAGCAGCATTGCGCGAGCAAATCCGGCAGGGGCTTACGTCAACCACCATGTCGCACGCGCCGTTGCCTGGCTCTCAGCCGTCCGCCCCGCTGAAGGATTGGGAGCGCTTGTTTGCCTCCGATATCGAAAAGGCAGTATCGGATGAAGTACGCACAGAACTGGCTCAGGAGATGCGGCAGGATGTGAAAGTAGCTTTGTCCATCGAGGCGACTTACCTCCTCAAAAAGGAACAATCGGCCAAGCTGCGCCGCGCTTTAGGCGAAAAAGTGATCCAGCAAATCCGCGAAGAGGAAAAGAAAATGGCTGAATTTTCCGAAGAGATGCCGCCGCCACAATCGCCGCAAACCGAGCCGCAGAAGATCGCAAGCCCGCCCCAGCTCCAGGCCGACATCGCGCTTTTGCCCATCGAAGAAGGCCAGGTTATTTTATTGAACCAAGTTTTTTTTGAAGCCAACGCGGCCAAACTGAAAGCGGTTTCTTATGCTGAATTGGACAATGTGGTGGAAATGCTCCGGCAAAATCCAGGCATGACCATAGAAATCGGCGCGCACACCCACGGCAGCATATCGCATGCATTGGCCATGCAATTGTCTTCGCAGCGCGCCCGGGTCATTGCGGATTACCTCATCAGCAAGGGAATTCCGAAAGAAAATGTACCTTACCGCGGTTATGGAAAAATGATCCCAATTGCGGCCAACGATACCCCGGAAGGGCGAAAAATCAACCAGCGGATTGAGTTGAATATCATAAAATTACAATAACCATTTACCAGTCCGTCTTGATAGTCCGATAGCTGCGTTATGCTCCAATTTTCAAATTTTCAAATCTTTCCTCCATGCTACCATTCGTATCAGAAAAAATAATTGACGCCGTTGGCGAAGCGCTCGACAAAGACGACGCTTATGAAATTGCCATCGAAGAAATGGCCGAGCAGCAACCCGCTATCGTTGCACTGGCCTTGTCGGAAGACTTCCAGGCTTTTTCGGAAGAGGAACGGGATTTTTTCCTCTACCTCGCCCTAATCATGTGGAAGTCGGCCTCTAAAGTCGGTACCCCGGCCACAGCCACGCCTGAAGCCATCGAAGCTGCCGAAGAGGTCAATTGGGCCATCTTAGAGCAATCGTCCGGCCCTACTTTCCACGACCGCTTAGATCCTTTTTTTGACAATCCTCTGCAGGAAGACCTGCTGGCTTTTATTGAAGACGCCGTGTCGGAAGACGAGGAAGACGACGATAACATTGTCACCAAAGAAGGCCGCGAGGCGATGTTTATCTCCCTGAAATCGGTGATGGATGTGTTGATTGCATAGCGCGAAACAGTGGGCAGGATAAATTAAAAAATTCTTCCACAGTAACTTTTATGGATTTTTTTCATTCTATAAATTGGTTGCTGCAATCTGCAAAGGTCATGGGGCTATAACCCTGTTTTTTCAAGCGGTGCCATCTCTCAATAAAAGTCCTCTGTTGTGGCGCAAATGGCTTGGAAATACGTAAGCAGTGAGGGTAAAACCTACTATGTCGGCCTGTTTCATAGTGAAGCGGACGGCAACTTAGTCATTTATTGCGGCACCAATATTCTGCATATTGATTTCAACGTGTTGCAGGCCAGCACTTTTTCTTTTATGATTGACGACGACCTTTGTGAAGTCGTTCTGGAACCTGCCAAAAAAGGATTTAGTTACCAATTCTTTGCCAACCGCGAAAAAGAAGCCGAACGCACCGCTCAACGAAAACTATTAGATCGAAAACACCTAAAGCAAACCCTTCTTTTTGGAGTCGGTTTCTTTTTGATTGTCCTTGTCGCTGCCTTTTTTATGATAGGCCAATACCAGGAAAACATTCGCAAGCAACGGGCCTTGATGGCACCGATCAACGCCCGCGCAAAAGCGATTGGCGTGGTAAGCGTGGAAAACCTGCGTGGCGATACGTTGGTGGTGTATTACCAATTTTCAGCAAATGGTCAGGATTTCAGCAATGTTGCGATCCTGCCTACTGGGAAAACACCTTCCGGGTTGCCGGTGGAGGATGGAGACGAATTCACCGTTTTTTACATAGAAGGCCGGCCTTTTGACAACAGCCTCAAATGGTCTATGCCCGTCACCGCCCAAATTGAGCGCTACCGCAAAAAAGTGACTGCAAGACACACCAGTTTAAATCCCAACCTCACGCCACAGCAGGTGACCTGCCAATTGGACATTGCCCTCCAGCTCAAGGGTCTCGAAGGCTGGGCCGATTTTTATTTCCAGGAAGCAACACCGGAGGAAAACCCTTTAAACAACAACCTGACCTATAAGCGATTGATCCGGGATGTGCCGTTTAAACAGGCCGAACAAAAAGCTTGTTGGTAGCCAAATGTTAAAGTCGGAGCGCCTGTCCGAAAAAATCAATTGCGGTTTATGCATTTTATGCAGTGTTTGCATCCAATGGTTTTCACCAAAAAAATCACCGCATTATGAAAAAGCCCACAATCATTGTCTTGTCCATTTTTGCTTTGTTTGGCATCTCGTTGGCCGGATTGTCTGTTGCAACGGTTCAGTACGGCGATATTGAAAAACCGCGCCTTGGCAGTTTCCCGATTCCGCAGGCCCGGTTTGTCAGCCAGCCCGATGCGCCCGCCTGGAAGATCAAATCGGACGGACAAGTAAAACCTTTACCTTCTTACCTCGAAAAAAGCTTAGCCTGGCTTGCGGAAGCGCAGGCTGAAAATGGCGGCTGGGGTGCCGGCTCTCATGCCATGCAAAATGTGCGCGACCCCAAAGCTGTACAGACTGACCCGGCAACGACCGCTTATGTAGCGATGGCGCTGCTCCGGGCGGGCAACACCCTGAAAACCGGTGCTTACAGCCAGCAGTTGGTGAAAGCGACGAATTACTTGCTCCAGACGGTGAACGACGCCCCCCAAAATCATCCCAACATCACCACCACTACCGGCACCCAACCCCAACAGAAATTAGGTCAGAATATTGATGTAGCCATGACGGTTCAGTACTTTGCGCGCCTCATGCCACATATCCAGAACGATCGGGTACTGGCGGAACGGGTAGGCGCTGCCATGGATTTTTGCATCCAGCGCCTTCAGGGTACCCAAATCGCCGATGGCAGTTGGAACGCAGGCGGCTGGGCACCCGTGCTCAATTCCGCAATGGCGAACAACGCGCTCGAATTAGGCGAGCAGGTGGGCCGGAAAGTAGATGTTGATGCTTTGGAAAAATCGCGGCAGTATCAAAGCGAAAATGTGAGCAGCGACGGCAGCAGCGTGGCTACCGACAAAGCGGCGGGCATCCAGTTGTATGCCTTAGCCAGCGCACAACGTGCCACGGCAAACGAAACAAAAGCCGTAAAAAAAGCCTTTTCTGAAGCGAACATTTCGGCACCCGGCGCGGATCGCGACGATGTCGTCAAGGTCATGGAAGAAAAAGGTTACTCCAAAAAAGACGCCGAACGCATGGCCTCTTCTTACGTTTCCAACCAAAAAGCTGGCGAAATGCTGCAAAGCGAGGACGTGCTCAGCGGCTTTGGCAACAACGGCGGAGAAGAATTCCTGAGTTACATGATGACGAGCGAATCGCTGGTGGCCACCGACGACAAAGCGTGGGACACCTGGCACACGCGCATGAACGGCTTGTTTGAAAAAATACAAAATCCGGACGGCAGTTGGAGCGGCCACCATTGCATCACCAGCCCGGTATTTTGTACGGCGGCGGTCATCATGACCCTTGGCGCTGATCGGGATGCCGTCGTGCAAAAGTAGGGCGCGACCCTCGCGGTCGCCCAAAACATACGGTGCGACCCTCGCGGTCGCCTAATAAATGTAGGCGCGACCCTCGCGGTCGCCCCTACACAAACTGAATTATTTTGAAAAAATGGCAATCAACTTCTCTGGTACTGGTTTGCGCAATGTTATTACTACAATGCGCACCGGAATACCCCGAGGCCGAAGTGCGCAGCACCCTGCAAAAAACCTGCGCCTACCTTTGGTCTAAACAAGGAACGGACGGCGGCTGGCACAGCGAAACCACCGGCCTGATGAAAGGCGGCGAATCGGCGACCGCGTTTGTCCTGCACACCTTGCTGCAAGTGCCGGGCAGCATCTTTTCCGCACCGCCCGGAGGCAAAGAAAAGGCGCTCACTTTTTTGAGGAACCACATCAACGAAGCAGGCATTCTGGGGCTGTCCGATGCGGACATCATTGATTATCCAAATTATTCAACTGCTTACGCCCTGCGCATTTTTGCAGCACACGGCGCACCGGAAGACCGCCGTTTAGTCGAAAAAATGACCACTTATTTGTTGGGACAACAATTCATTGAACAGCGTGGCCTTGACACGACGCATACTGGCTACGGTGCCTGGGGCTTTGGCGAACTCAAACTCCCGCCCGGTGAAACGGCGCATGTAGACCTGTCGCATACCCGCAGGGCATTAGAGTCGCTGCGCACGGCATTCCCCGGCGAAGACTTGCCTGCATTCCGCCACGCCGCGCGTTTTTTAAAAACCCTGCAATCGGCAGAAGACGGCGGTTTCATCAGCTCGTCGGTAACTTTGGGCACGAACAAAGGCCGCTGGGATGGTGCCAATTTTCACAGCTATGCCACCGCAACCTGCGACGGGTTGTTGGCTTTGCTGGCTGCCGGGTATTCCCGGAACGATCCGCCGGTACAGGCCGCCTTCCAGTGGCTGAAACGCTTTCCTGAACTTGATTCGCCAGCAGGCATGCCCCTCGACGACCCCAATCAATGGCACAGCGCCATGTTCTTTTACCACCTGGGAATGCGCGCCGAAGCGTTTGCTGCTATGGAATACGAAGGCCGTTGGCGCGCAGACCTGGCTCATATTTTGCTGCCAAAGCAATTGCCCGACGGCAGTTTTGTCAACCCCGCCGGTGCCATCAACAAAGAAAATGACCCGCTGATTGCGAGTTCGTTGGCTTTGATTGCCTTGTCTTCCCTGTTTGGCATACATGAGTTAGTGTCTGTCTTTATAGTCAGATAACTGCTTTGTATTTTGCCCCAAAACTGGTCATTTACGCGAGTAAACTCCCATTTTTGGGGCAAAACACGCCTTGTTCTCGAACGCTAAAGAGCAGCCCCTAATCAGTGGATGCGCTGCTGTTCACGTCGCCGATTTTGATGGCAATAAAATCAGGCCAGTAGCCGGATGAACTGCCGGTGATCGTTTTGGACTCCGGAAACACCTCGAGCCAGGGGTTTGTCGGATCGGGGAAAACATAATCTGAAGGAATAAAGCGCCAACTGGTATTGTTGGTAAATGTCTCATCCATACCCAAAATAAGCTGCTGGATTTGGATGAGGTCTATTGATCCCCGTTTACGTCAGCTGCGATGCGTTTGTAAGGGCTGGACAACGGTTGTATGTTGAGGATATGCCGGCGAATCAGAATGAGATCCCACACGGACAAGCCGTTTGCATCAAGGGAGTCTAACTGTGGCGTGACCGTATAAGTCTCAGCAGGATCCCAATCTATAGAGTTAAAGATAGGACTCCCATAAGCCCCGGAGTAAAGGGTATCGCCCGCAGAATCGGACAAGATCGCATGAACGTTTGCAACCGGTTCGCGCTCTTCCGTTTCAACCGTGCCGGTTACTACTATCTGCACGCAGGTGTCTGTAACAGCAGCGATTTGCGATTTTACAGGCAGTTCCGGGAAAAACCGGAAAGAAGTCGCAAAAAAGAATTGAAAGAGCAAAAAAGCAGGAAAAGTCAGCGCACAACAAAATGCGCCCCTTCGAAGACTGGGAGTTAAGTTCATGTTGGATTATAATTTGTTGAGGTATTGAATAAATCGTTACAAATATATAGCTTTAAGGTTTACTGCACCATACCCGAAACAGGGTACGGAATTGCGCCGGGGCGATCGTTAATTATTTTTTAAAATCCGGGTCTGCTAAACTTTGACTCGCGTGTTGCGTTTACGAAAAGATAGTATTACTATCTAAGTAGATATAATTACTTTTATTCTCAATCAATGAAACCAGGACACAGCCTTACCCCGCTACAACGTCTTGCCGGGTTATTGCGGCTAGACAGGCGTGATATTTACTATATTTATATCTACGCTGTCTTTGCAGGTCTGATTAGCCTCAGTTTGCCACTTGGCGTTCAGGCCATCATCGGCCTCATTGCAGGCGGCGCTATTTCCGCCTCGATCATCCTGCTGGTCGTGGCGGTAACTGCTGCATCCGCGTTGTCGGGCATCCTGGTGATCATGCAACTCAGCGTAGCAGAGACGATTCAGCAGCGCATTTTTGCACGGGCAGCTTTTGAATTTGGTTTCCGGATTCCCCGGTTGCAACTCGACAACTTGTCTGCGTACTACCCTCCTGAATTGGTTAACCGTTTTTTCGATACCATGACGCTGCAAAAAGGCATTCCCAAACTGCTGATTGATGCCTCCTCCGCTGCACTCAGTGTAGTTTTCGGGTTGGTTCTGATTTCATTTTACCACCCGTTTTTTGCATTTTTCGGATTGGCGCTGCTGCTCATTATTTTTCTAATTTTCAGGATTACCGGCCCGATGGGATTGAAAACCAGTCTAAAAGAATCTACCAATAAATACGAAGTGGCGCATTGGCTTGAAGAATTGGCGCGCTCCATGAGCACGTTTAAATTAGCCGGGGACACCCCGTTGCCGCTCCAAAAAACGGATGAACTGGTTGGCAATTATCTGGAAAATCGCAAAAGACACTTCCGGGTTCTGCTTATTCAGTACAAGGTTGTACTCGTATTTAAAGTGGTGGTCACTGCGGGACTATTGTTGTTAGGGAGCATTTTAGTAATTGATAATCAGATCAACATTGGCCAGTTTGTCGCTTCCGAAATCGTGGTCATCAGCATCATCAGCTCCATAGAAAAATTGATGCTCACTATGGATACTGTTTATGACACCCTGACGGCGCTGGAAAAATTAGGCAGCGTAACCGACTTGCCTTTGGAACAAGACGGAGGACTTCCTTTTGAAAAAATAGATACTGGAGGAGGCATCCGTCTGAGCGTAAAAGCCCTGCATTTCAAATATCAGGATACGAACAAGTCTACCTTAGATCATATTTCTTTTGATTTGGCAGCGGGCGAAAAAGTTGCGCTGGCGGGGTACAACGGTTCCGGCAAAACCACTTTGGTTCAGTTAATTGCCGGGTTGTTCAGCAACTTTGACGGGAACATCAGCTACAATGGTTTTCCGATACAAAATTTGGATCAGTCCAGTTTGAGGCGCCACATTGGCGACCACTGTTCGCAGGAAAACATATTCCGGAGCACCCTGATGGAGAATATCTCGCTCGGGCATCCCGATGTAAAGCTCGACGATGTGGTCTGGGCGGCAGACTGTACAGGATTGAGTGAATTTGTTCAAAGCTTGTCCAAAGGCTATCAAACAGTATTGCTGCCGGAAGGAAAAAACATCCCGCAAAACATCCGCAGCAAAATTTTATTGGCTCGAAGCATCGCTTCCCGCCCCAGGTTGCTGGTGATGGAGAACATGTCGGGCACCATGGATCAAAGCGACCGCGACCGCATTGCCCGCTTCCTGACCTCTCCGGAACACAATTGGACCTTGCTGGCAGCCACGGACGATCCGGTTTTTGCTTCGCAATGCGATCGCGTCATCATCATGCAGGCTGGCAAAATAGTGGCCGACGGCAACTTTGAAACGGTTCGGGAAAGCCCGCATTTTCAGGAAGTCTTTAAAACCGGCGAGGGTGCTTAGGAGCGTGTCGTAAATAAGTTACGTGAATTGGGCGAGGGGATTTTTTCATCAGGCAAGGCGCGAGAAGGGAGCATAGCCAAAGCTACGCGACCGACGATCAACGAAGCCTGATGGAAAAGCCACCGCGCAAACCGGTAAATTATTTACGACACGCTCCTTAGTGTCTGTCCATTTGGTGCCGTGTCTCGGCTTTAGAGTTCGAGGGCAAGGCGTGCGAAGACCCCAAAAACGAGAGTTTACTCGCGTAAATGACCGATTTTGGGGTCGAGCATAATGCAGCTATCGGAGTATAAAGACAGACACCAATTAAATCTGAATCTAGGTCAACCATTATCTGCTATGCTAAACATTTCTCCAAATTCTGTCAGCCACCGGGTACGCCTGGAAAATTATGCTTCCTTCCGGGGTATGAAGGAGTCTAAGGCGCACCGGCGGCTTACCCGCTGGCTCTTGTTGTTGATGGGTGTGCTGCTGCTGTTGGTGTGGATGCCCTGGACACAAAATATTCAATCCAAAGGCAAGATAACCACGCTCCGCCCGGAACAACGGCCGCAAATTATTCCCGCTCCCATTGATGCCCGTATTGAACGCTGGTATGTTCGCGAAGGGCAGCGCCTCAATAAAGGCGATACGATTGTTTTTCTTTCGGAAATCAAAGCTGATTACCTCGACCCCAACTTAGTGCCACGCACCCAGGAGCAAGTCACGGCAAAAGAAGGTGCCATCGGAGCTTACCGCGACAAAGCCGGCGCGCTGGAAGACCAGATTGGGAATATGGAGACGCAGTTGGTGCTGAAACGGCAGCAGTTGCAACGGAAAATGGAACAGGCAAGGTTTAAAATACAGGCCGACAGCGCCGATTTCATGCAAGCCATTATCCAGGATTCGATCGCAAAAGTACAGTACGAACGCGCCAAAAACCTGTTCGATCGCGGCATAGACGCCCGCTCAAAAGTGGAAGACCGCCAGGCAAAACTTCAGGAAACCCGCAATAAAATCGCCGCTTCCGAAAACAAACTGAATTCCAGTCGGGCCGAATTGCGCATCACCCGGGTTGAACTCAGCGCCATTCAGGCAGAATACAGCGAAAAAATCGCGAAAGCCCGCTCCGAGATTGCCACCGCCCTGTCGCAGCAATTCGATGCGACGGGAGATGCGAGTAAATTGCGCATACAAACCAGCAATTATACCAAACGCGCCAGCTTCCTCTACATCACTGCGCCCCAGGATTGTTACGTGACGAAAACGGTGACGCCCGGTATTGGTGAAACCATCAAGGAGGGCGATGGCATCGTGAGCATCATGCCGGCAAGTTACGACCTGGCGGTAGAGTTGTACATTGAGCCGATGGACTTTCCGCTGGTCAATGACAATTCGGAAGGGGGGCGCAAACCGGAGGTGCGGTTCATCTTCGACGGCTGGCCAGCTTTTGTTTTTTCAGGGTGGCCCGGGCAATCATTTGGTACCTTTACCGGAGAGATCGTAGCCATTGACAATGAAATCAGCGAAAATGGTCTGTACCGCATTCTGGTAGCAGAAAAAGCAGACAGCCCGACCTGGCCAAAAGCGCTGCGGGTGGGTTCCGGCGCGAAAGGGATCCTCCTGCTGAACAACGTCCCGCTTTGGTACGAACTCTGGCGACAACTCAATGGTTTTCCGCCGGATTTTTATCAAAATGGCTTTCCTGCCGCCTCGCTGAAGCAAAAAACGCCGGCGAAACTGATCAAATAAACCCTGTTCAAATAGCAGTGATGAAGTATTGTTGGTTCGTCTTTATTGTTTTATTTTCAAAACTCCTTCCTGCGCAGGATTCAATCCGGATACTCACGCAGGAGGCTTATTTTCAATGGATTCAAGCGCATCATCCCCTGGTGCGGCAAGCCAACCTGCTCACCGCCGCTGCCGAGGCCAGCCTGCTGGAAGCGCGCGGGGGCTTCGATCCCAAGCTCGTGTCGGAGCTTGCTCAAAAGTCGTTTGATGGGAAAAATTATTACACCCTGACCGAAAGCGGGTTCTCGATCCCCACGTGGTATGGTCTGGAGTTGAAAGGACTGTTCAACACCGCCAGCGGCATCAATACCAACCCTGAAAATACACTGCCCGTTGCCGGACAAGCCTTACTCGGCGTAAAGGCCACCCTTGGGCAGGGCCTATTCATAGATGAACGCCGGGCGATGTTGCAAAAGGCGCGCGTCTTGAAAAATGCAAACGAAGCCGAGCGATTGGACGCCATCAACAACATCCTGCTGGATGCGGGGATCGCCTATTGGGAGTGGGTGAAAGCGTATGGTAAACTCGGGGCTATCGAGCAGGCGCTTGGGTTGTCTCAACAACGCCTCGACGGGATTGTGGAAAGTTTTCAGCAGGGCGACCGGCCCGCCATGGACACTTTGGAGGCTTATATCCAGGTGCAAAACTGGACTTTTGAATCGAATGACGCC
Organism: Chitinophagales bacterium; assembly: GCA_038323375.1. GTDB lineage: Bacteria > Bacteroidota > Bacteroidia > Chitinophagales > Saprospiraceae > JABWAJ01. The sequence continues at coordinate 6,942 of JBBQGV010000066.1, read as the reverse complement.
CGGTTGGCTTTTCGGAATTCGGGCCTGCTGTTGTCCAACTACCTTTGGTATGAAGACAATACGCCTTTGGAAATCTCCGAATCTGTACGCCCGCCTTTAGCCGATACGCTTAACAATCAGCAACCCTTTCCGGGAATGGAAGATTTGCTCCGGTTTTCCCAAAGCCAACATCCGAAATTACAAGGATACCAGTTTAAATTGGCGCAGCTGAATATTGACCGGCGGCTTGCGCTGGAGGCGTTTAAGCCGCGTTTGGACATCACTTATAACTTGCTTGGCGACGGGTTTCGGATGGGCGGCGGCCAGGATGACGGCCGGAATGGACTGGAAGGTCTCCTGCTTCAAAATTTCAAATGGGGGTTGAATTTCAGTTTTCCCGTTTTCCTGCGCAAAGAACGCGGCAAACTGGAACTGAACCGGTTAAAAATAGTGGATACAGACCTTGCCTTTCGGCAAAAACAACTCGAAATTGGAAACAAGGTGCGCGAAGCTTATGCGGAATGGCAAAACACCCAACAACAAATTGGATTGTATCAAGCAATCGTTGCCAATTACCAGCTTCTGTTAGAGGCCGAAATGACCCGGTTCCAGTTGGGCGAAAGCTCCATTTTTCTCCTCAACACCCGGGAGCAAAAACTCATCGAAGCCCAGGTCAAACTGATTGGCCTGCGCGCCGATTTTCAAAAAAACCGCCTCAAAACGGGCTGGGCTTCTGGGCGGATCAATTAAGAGGCAAGTGTGCAAAGAGCAAGTATGCAACCTCCGATAGAAAAAACTATTTTTGCAGCAAAACTGCACTATGGAAAAATTGGACGCGCTGCGTCAGGTCGCTGAATTTCACCGCACGTTTGGGCACCCCATCGAACCGGTGCCGGTGATTCCCGCTGAGGTGCGCTGCCAACTGCGCGTGGCGCTGATTGCGGAAGAATTGGAGGAATTGAAAGAAGCCATCGAGGAAGGCGATATCGTGGCCGTGGCGGATGCCCTTTGCGACATTCAATATGTTTTGTCGGGCGCCGTGCTGGAATTTGGGCTGGGTGATAAATTCAAAAGCCTGTTCGACGAAGTGCAGCGCTCGAACATGAGCAAAACCTGCAAAACGCTGGAAGAAGCGGAAGCCACCGTGCAGCACTACCTCGAAAACCACGGCGTGGAAGGTTATATCCGGCAGGAAGGCCCGTATTATCTGGTTCACCGGGCTGCTGACCACAAGACCCTGAAGTCCATTAATTATTCGCCGGCGGATTTGGAAAGGATTTTAAAGTAGGGGCAACCCTCGCGGTCGCCCAAAATCCCTAAAAATGCAATGAGACATCCCGAAGCCCGGAAGCCCGGAATGTCTCCTGTTTTTTTGCATACTAATCTCGACTTTAGCCAAATGAAAAGAAAGAACTTCCCGGAAGTGATTAATTTTGTAATAACCACACTTTCAAAAGGTGTTGTTTTTTTGCCCCGTTTTTCACCTTATTCTGGGCTGTTTTTGTCCAACGATTGGAGAGTACCTCACTCATCGTATTAATGTGGAACCAAAAAAAATTAGCATTACTCAAAAAAATCTCTTCATTTTGAATTTTCATATAATAAAAACTGTATTAACCTCCTCGCTTCTCTTCTGCTTTATTGGAGCGACCCTTATCTCTACCGAAAAGCATATATCACCTTTTGGTAGCTCCTTCTATGGCTATCTCATAATGGGAACTTTTATCGTTATTTTTGCAGGATTTTTATCCGCTACATCAACAGAAAAAGCAAGATGGGATATTAAACACACATACCTTGCATTTAGCCTGTATATAGTCTATCACATAGTCTTATCTACTCAAATACATGAGAAAACTATTGATATTTGGCATATTTATTACGGGATGGGATTTTTGTTATTGATTTCTTTACCTCTCTTAACAAAACTTGGTAATTTAAGATTCATTGACATAGCAAAAGTGGTTAGTTTGTTAGTTGCAATCCCAATAGCGGTTTGCTTTTTATAATATTTTGGGCTTCTGGAATCGAAGGAAAGGTTATTGAAGGGGTATGGTACATTGCCAAATCCTAATTTGATCGGTCTTTTTTTGGCCATGGCTTCCCCATTTGTTAGTTATTGGTTATTGGTTATTGGCGAAGAATGATCTTGCTTTTTCATTATAACGCAATTTTAGGTTGGCTTACTATCTTTTATTAAAACATGAATGCTTTGCAAAGAAATATAAAATTAGTGCCTTTGTCAAGTGGCCTTATATAAATTTAACGTGAATCGTAACCATTTAAGTAAAAAACTCTGATTCTACCGGATTAGGTGGCAAGGTACTATTGAGTGGTCGTTTTTCTAAAAAAAAATTCAGAATGTTATTTTGATTCCTTGTTGAAAAATGATCAAAAAACATTTTTCTGGGGCAAATTTTAGCCCAAAACCGAGGTAAGTCAACAGATGCCACCTAATCTGGTAGAATCAGGAATTCCCAAACAAGCTCTTAAACCCGTCCCGGATTGTTAGACTTTTTGCGACAGGAATCATCGTGGAGTAGTAATGGCTGGCAAAACACTGGGGTTGTGTAAAGAGGCAAAAGGCAAGTTGCAATGGGCAATTTTGTTTCGCAACGCTTCATGTTTACGGAAACAAACAGAACGACCTCGCAAAATTATTTGATTTTGCGAAATTATTGCCTTTTGCTTTTTGCACCTTGCACCTTATTACACAACCCCATCCACACTTCACCTTTTTTCGTCAAAGAACAGGGCTATGCTCCTCAAAAAACGCTGCGATAGGAAAAAAACAGCTCATTTTTCCCATCACGCTGACCTGTCGTAACAAGTTTATTCCCCTACGACTTCGAATTTCACTTTCGAGTCAATGGCTTTGTGCAGGTCAATGACAGCCTCGTAGGTGCCAACTTCCTTCACATCTTCCGGGAGGTGAATTTTTCTGCGGTCAATATCTATGTCCATTTGTTCTTTGATCGCCGTGGCGAGCTGAACGTTGGTTACACTACCGAAGATTTTACCACTGGTGCCTACTTTGGCACCAATTCTCAACACCGCACCTTTCAGTTTGTCGGCGATGATCTGGTAATCCCCCAGCAACTTGGCTTCCTGTGCGCCTTCGCGGCGTTTCAGGGTATCCAATTGGCCGCGGTTGGTTTTATTGGCAACGAGTGCCATCCCTTGCGGGATCAGGTAGTTGCTGCCGTAACCATCGCGAACCGTTACGATCGTATGTTTTTGGCCTACCTTTTCTATATCTTGCAACAGAATGATTTCCATGGCAAAGCGTTTTTGTTGTGCGAAAAAAAGTTACTTCAACAAATCGGCCACATAAGGCATCAAAGCCAGGTGGCGCGCTCTTTTAACAGCAGTAGAAACTTTACGCTGATATTTGAGCGAGTTACCGGTGATGCGGCGTGGCAGAATTTTGCCCTGTTCGTTGACAAACTGGATCAAAAAGTCGGCGTCTTTGTAGTCAATATATTTGATGCCAAACCGGCGGAAACGGCAGTATTTTTTGCGATTCTGGCCGATCTTGGGATTGCTTAGAAACTTGATATCGTCTCTGGTTGCCATAGCAAAGTTTTTTTAGATCGTTAATTAAGGATTACGCCTGTTCTTCGTTCGTTTCAGCAGGCGCTTCAGTTGCTGCAACCGCAGCTTCTTCAGCCACAGCTTCGGTCGCAGCTTCAGCCACTGGTTCTGCTTCTGCAACCGGTTCAGCTTCAGTTACTGCTTCTGCGACTGGTTCAACAGCAGCTTCCACAACTGGTTCTGCTTCTGCGACTGCTTCAACAGCCGGTTCAGCTACTGCTTCTGGTTCTGCGACTGCTTCTGCGACTGGTTCAGCTTCTGCAACTGGTTCAACAGCAGCTTCCACAACCGGTTCAGCGACTGCTTCTGCGACTGGTTCAACAGCAGCTTCCACAACCGGTTCAGCGACTGCTTCTGCGACTGGTTCAACAGCAGCTTCCACAACGGGTGCAGCTACGGCTTCCACAACGGGTTCAACCACAGCTTCCACAACGGGTGCGGCAGCAGCTTCTACCACTGGTGCTGCAACGGGCGCTTCCTTAATCGCCGGTGCAGCTTCTGCCTTAGCCGGTGCAGCTTCTGCTGCACGAGGTTGAGCGGCTGACTCGACGCGTTCCGGTTGTCTTTTTTTCTTGCTTCCGATCAGGCCTTTGCGTTTGTCATCGTTGTACTTCACGCCGAATTTGTCCAATTGGACGCTCAGGAAGCGTAGCAGGCGCTCGTCGCGCTTGAGGGAAAGCTCAATGGCTGTGAGGAATGCCCCACCAACGGTCTCAACCTGGAATTCGATGCAATAATAGACGCCCGAAGAACGCCTGTTGATGGGATACGCAAGGGGGCGCAATCCCATTTCATCCACATGAACGATCGTGCATCCTTCAGCCTGAAGGCGATCGACATATGTCTGAGCTGTCGCTTTAATTTCATCGCCCGACAGCACTGGGTCTACGATGAAAGTCACTTCGTAATTTCTCATTAATCAGACATAGTTATTGATAAAAATACCTGCGTAGTTGCTGTTTCCAACGTTTCAGAACAGTTCCGAACTGCGCAAAGCGGGCGCAAAGATAATCATTGTGATTGAATTGCGAAATGGAAAGGGAATTTTTTAGCCCCCTAACCCCCGAAGAGGGAATTTAGGGCGATGAATGGATCACGGTAGACGGTAGATGGGTGGTGGTTCCATTACCGGAGAGCGCCTGCTTCGCATACTTTTTCTACGTACTTGCACTGCTGATCGCGATTCAGATAGCATTCAACTGAGGATGCGTTATGCACAGCCGAGGCTCGGCGGTAGCGAGATTTTTCACCCATACCAAGATAGTATGAAAGCCGCGAGCAACCGCGAAGCGGTTAACTGTGAATAACCCCGGATGCAATCCGGGGATAAAGAAGCCATACAGACACCTCCCAACCCTGAAGGGGTTGAATGAAAAAGAAGCATTATATTCAACCACTTCGCGGTTGCCCGCGCTACTGGCGCATTTCCTTACCTCCGATTGCATCGGAGGCTATTCACATTCAATCCCTTCGGGATTTTTCACCCACACGCCTGATAGTATGAAAGCCGCGAGCAACCGCAATACCGCCAAACCTCGGCTACGCATACTTTTTCTACGTACTTGCGCTGCTAATCGCGATTCAGATAGCATTCAACTGAGGATGCGTTATGCACAGCCCACGCTCGCCGGTAGCGGAACCCAACCCCGGTTGAGCGCGACCCTCGCGGTCGCCCAGATGCATATCCCTCCGTCACCCTCCAACCTTCACAATTTTCATCGTTTTCTGGCGGCTCAGAAAATTCATTCGCACAAAATAAACCCCGGAGGGGCAGGCATGTAGGTCTAAACAACGGTTTTGTCCCGGTCAAACGCTGGTTCTTTGGTTTGGTGTACCAGCCGACCGGCAGCATCGAAAACCGTGATGTGGATTGGAACGGGCGACTGAAGACGCGTGGTGATGTTCACTTCATTGGAAGTCAACGTCGGGTTCATCTTGATTGGGAAATCCGGTTCGTTTCCGCCGATCAGGTCGCCGCAGTTGGCTATGGATGAAAATTGGGCCAATGGCACACTTGAGACGCCCGGCGCAATACGGCCTCTGACGTAACTATACAGCCGCCTCCGGCGGCCATTTATGTCCTCCAACAAATTTTGGGATAATTCATGCGAATCAGAGCTATATTGATGTTTTTGAACACCATCAATATCAAGGTGCCTCTGAGGACTCCAATATGGCGCGAAGTCTCACGGAGTAAAGGGAGTCTCGCGGAGTTAAGCGCCTCCGCGAGACTCCCTTTACTCCGTGGAACGCTGGGTCACCTGATTAGGTGGCGATTTTGGACGTAAAATGCCCTTGCCGCCGAAGGCGGATGTATAGTTACCAAAAAAGTAAGCAAGAGCGGGTTTAAAATCAAGCCTTATTTACCTTTGCACCCGGCTTCTGAAATTAGGGTAAATTTTTTTGGTCATCACAATTACTGCCATGAGCGCCAATAAATTCGACGATGCGGAGCTGACAAGTGAGGGTGTTACGACATCATCACCTCCCACGTATGATCCGCCAGCAACCTCGCTGTAGCCACAAAAGCCATCGGCATTTTGGTTCCCCATTCATTGGGGCCGATCAAGGAAAGGACGGAACGGCCGTTGGCGCGGCGGTAGAGGTGGTAGGTATGGCCGGTGAGCGGCTCGAAGTTCATTTCCGACAGGTAGATCTCTTCCGAAATAGCTACCCGATCCTGGATGGCTTTGGCCTGGCGGGCGAGCAGTTCAACCTGTTCGCGAATCTGGGCAATTTGGCGATCGGTTTGCTCGTACATGGCCGCCATAGCGCGCCCTTTCACCTTCCCGCGGTCAATCGGTTCGATCAACGCGCCGCCAACGGTGTGGGCGTAAGGCAGCAGGTGTGGGTTTTCCGCCACCTTGTCTTTATCTATCGGGTTGATGAACAGTTCTTTCGTTTGTTCCATATTTGCTGGTGTCATTCACTTCATCACTGAACCCGATGGAGGGGGAAAAGTTCAGGGGACATAACGTTTACTAAACTTTGAAAGGCTACGGTATGGACACAAGTCGGTATCAAATTTTATTAGTGTTTAATTTTCAATTAATTACGACTTTGTATTACAATTCACACACCATAGATTCCGTGCCTGTTTCGATCTGAAACATTGTTGGTTTGTCATTTCCATCAGGCTTGTCATTCCCGCAGGTTTGTCACGCCCATCAGGCTTGTCATTCCCGCAGGGAATCTGCGACATCGCGCCAAGCGGCTCAAGTTTTTGTAGACTTAGGAACGCCGAAATAATAACTTCCCGATTTGGGCGGTGGCTTTTGGCTACGCCGAACTTGCGTTTCCCACCGGACTTCCCGCAATTGCTTTCAGTCGGCGCAATTGCCTTCGTCGGTCACGTAGCTTTGGCTACGC
>JBBQGV010000065.1:0-31596 GCA_038323375.1 Chitinophagales bacterium | reverse complement strand
ATCTCCGGAAGCCATGACGAATGTGGTGGTTCTTATACCGAAACCTGGACGTTTGTGGATGCTTGTAGCAGAACCATTACGCATTCCAGAACCATTAACGTGACGCCAGCGGCGCAGGCGGCATTTGCCAGCCTGCCGGGTAATACCAGCATTCCTTGTGGCGCTGCGCCGCCAACAGGTTCGCCGTTGACTTATACCAACAGTGAATTGGGCGTTTGCCTCATCAGTGGTTCCGTCACCGGCGTCATCACGGGTGGCCCGCATACGGCTTGCGGCGGTTCTTATACCGAAACCTGGACGTTTGTGGATGCTTGTAGCAGAACCATTACGCATTCCAGAACCATTAACGTGACGCCAGCGGCGCAGGCGGCATTTGCAACAGCTCCGAATATTAGTGTTGAATGCGGAACCACTGCCCCGGCAGGAACTGCACTTAGCTACACCAATGGGGAAACGGGTGTTTGCCTTATCAGTGGGTCAACAACAGGGGTTGTCACGGGCACTTATACAGGCTGCGGAACGGTTTACACCGAAACCTGGACTTTCATTGATGCTTGTAGCCGCACGTCTACGCGGTCGCGCACGATTACGGCTTTTGACAATATAGCACCAACGGTCACAGCCGGTTCGATTGCTGCTTGTTATTCAAGCATTGCCGCAGCGGAAGCAGCGGCCATCGCAGCAACAACGGCAACGGATAATTGTATGGTGACCTTGGATTATGCGGTGGCGACTACAGGCACTTGCACGGCGTTTATTACGGTCTTTGTAACAGACGATTGCAGCAACAGCAGTTCGGTCACTTATACGACCCGGATTGACAATACAGGGCCAACGGTTACTGTCGGCACGATTTCAAGCTGCTATCCAACAGTAGTAGCAGCAGAAGCCGCAGCCATTTCGGCAACTTCCGCAACGGATAATTGCACCGGAACGCTCACTTATGCCGCTTCAACATCCGGAACATGTTCAGCAACCATCACAGTTACCGTTACAGATCCATGCGGCAATAGCAGTTCCGTTACTTACAATACCCGAATTGATAATGCGGGACCAACGGTTACTGCTGGTTCGATTGCTTCCTGCCATGAACTTGTTTCCTCAGCGGAAGCGGCAGCTATTGCAGCAACTTCAGCATCGGATAACTGCACCGGAACGCTGACTTATTCAGCAGTTACCTCTGGTGATTGTTTCGCAACTGTGACTGTCACCGTAACCGATCAGTGCGGCAATAGCAATAGTGTCCTGTACAATACCCGCATAGACAAAGATCCGCCAATCGTGACGACAGGTGCCATTGCAGCCTGTTATGCGACTGAAAATGCAGCCGAAGCAGCAGCCATTGCGGCAACTTCTGCAACGGACAACTGCCCGGGGACGCTGACTTATTCAGCAGAAACAGTTGGAACTTGCTCTGCCGTCATTACGGTAGCGGTAAGCGATCAGTGCGGCAACAGCAGCTATACGGTCTACACTACCCGCATAGACAACACCGCACCTACCGTGACTGCAGGAACAATTGAGGGATGTTATGCCAATGTGGCAGCAGGAGAAGCCGCAGCCATTGCAGCAACGCTGGCTACTGACAACTGCACCGGAACGCTGAGTTATTCAGCAGTCACGTCCGGGACCTGTTCGGCAGTGACTACCGTAACGGTGACCGATGGTTGTGGCAACAGCGCCTCCGTCATCTACAACACCCGCATTGACGGCGCAGGACCATCCATGGCTTGCTTAGTCAATACGGTGTATCTCAACACGCTGGGAGAATATACCTTGCAGCCGGCAGACGTTCTGAATCTGAGCGCTACGACCGACAACTGCGGTTCAGTTTCCGTGGTTAGCATCACCCCGGCCAGTTTCACTTGTGATGATCTTGGAGAAACCGTTATGGTAACTGTGGTCGCCGAAGACGAATGTGGCAACCAAAGCACCTGTATTGCACAGATCACGGTGGATCAGGGATCAATTCTGCCTGCGGAGTGGAGCAACGACGATGTTGGCACCGCGAATGGAAGTGCGACTTACGCTTCCTGTGCATCGAACGGCGTATTTACCGTTAATTCAACTGGCTTCTCTACGTCTTCTACGGACAAAATGCACCTCGTTTATCAGGAACTGTGCGGTAACGGCGAGATCATTGCGCGGGTACTGACCGTCAGCAATGCGGGTTGGGCTGGTATTACCTTACGGGAAACATTGGATCCGGGGTCGAAAAAAGTGGCTTTGAAAACTCAGTTGACGAGCATCATCCGCCGCGAGATCAGAAATATGACGAATGGAGCTGCGAGCATCCTAAACTTTAACCGTCCGCAGCACATCTGGTTGCGTTTGGTACGGGATGGAAGCGACTTTGTTGGTTATACCTCAATAAATGGCACTAACTGGGTTTTTGCTTTCGCGACAACGATCAGTATGGATGGCTGTATCTATGCAGGCATTTTTGCGGAGAGCATCAATAATTCGGTAACAACGACGGCTACGTTTGATAATGTTCAAATCATCGGAGATGTAGATCCGCTAATTCAGGTGCCTCAAACGCCTGTGGCCGCTTCTGATCTCATACCAGAAGTGTACCCGAACCCCACTACGGGCGAAGTGAATATTGACTTGCGCCAGTATGACAATCCACTCGGAATGGTCAGGGTCTTCGATGCTTATGGTAAATTGATGAGGCAATACCGCTTAGACGGTTCTCCGTTACACCGTATAAAAATAGACGGCGACGACGGCGTTTATCTGCTTTCTATTGAAGTGGAAGGTATGATGCCGGTGAGCAAGCGGGTGGTGATTGCGCACTAAGGAGCCATCAGGGCTTTGAGCTATTATCTACCTTAAACAAAGAGAGGGTGTCACTCCAAGTGGCATCCTCTCTCTATGTAAGCCTGGATCAAAACCTAAAAAATCCCCTGCACATCATACCATCCGCGCACGGAGGCAGCACTGCGTTCCTGGCATTCGGTTCCACCATAAATCAGGAAAGGACGCGCATAGCCAGGATCGTCAAGTTGTTTTTGAAAATACGAAAGGTTATCGAAAAAAGAGTTGTTGAGGGTCGAAGCTGATTTGATTTCGGCAATGGTGTATTGCCCGTTTTTTTCGGTGAGCAGGTCAATTTCGCGGCCGTTGCTCTTTTGCCAATAGTACAGTTCGGCTTGCCATCCGCTTTGAAATTGTTGTTTGACCATTTCAGCGACGATGAGGTTCTCAAATAAATTGCCTCGCGCAAAATGGCTATGCAGGTCGCTGGCAGCGGTAATGCCCAATAAGTTTGCTGCAAAGCCAACATCATAGAAGAAGAGTTTAGGGGTTTTCGATATGCGTTTGGAAAAATTTTTGAAGTAAGGCGGCAGTAAAAAACAGATATGACTGGCTTCCAAAAGCACCAACCATGTCTTAGCCGTCACCGGGGAGATGCCGGTATCGGAGGCAAGGGTCTGATAATTGACTGGCTGGCCAATGCGTCCTGCGCAAAGTCGGACAAAATTTCGGAACTGGATCAAATTATGAACCGCATTGAGCTGATGAACATCGCGCTGCACATAAGTTTCCAGATAGTTGGGATAAAAATCGCGGGGGGACAAGTCGTGGGTATAGATACATGGATAAAAACCCCGAAAAATGGCGGATTCTAAACTATCGGGCAGCCATAGGTGTATTTTGGAAACAATTCGCGCAGCAAGGTGGTCTTTCCGGACTGCCTTGGTCTTATAACAGAAATGATTGGAAATTTTTGGCACAATTCGAGTATCCGGCTTTCAATATGGCGGCGTACAAACATAAAGAGGCGATTTTTATGCAAAAAAAAGATTAAACTTTCGATTTGCATAAAACTTGAACCGATATATTCAATGCAACGGCTTCCACCGACACCTGCCCCGGCGCGGCGACGGTGACGAATATTTCGCCGGCGAAGGTGAGTTGCGCTCAGCTCAATCATACTATAACGGTGACGATAACAGTTCAGGATGACTGTGGGAATTCGGCGACTTGCGCAGCTCAGATTACGGTGCAGAAAGGCGCTGCTTTGCCCGAGCCGGGCAAACCTATAAGGTTTTTGAAACCTTATAGGTTTTAGTCCGAGGCTGCATCGGAATTGCCGATGCAGCAACTTTTTTTTTAAGATGTACAGGGGAAGCTTCTTATCCAAAACCTCCATTTTATGTGAAGCCGCACCCAAATTTCACAAACATGCAACCACAGCAAACCATTTTGAAACCAGAGCAAACCCTCCCCTGCCCATATTGGCGTAACTTTGTAGCATCGGTTTTGAACCCTGTATTCCCTTATCCCAAAAATAATGGAACACAGCAAGGTGCCGGGTGGATGGCAAATTTTGAGCTGCCACCCGGCTTTTAAAAAAACAGGTTTACACGTAATATCGGCAGTCGGGATTCCGGCTGCCGTTTTTTTTTTGAGCGCGTGAATATTCACAGCGATGCGCCCCCTGCTTGACGAATGGTTTCTTTGCATTATTGCATTAACTTTGTATCTGACAGGGAACCAAGATGGGACAGGTGTCGGACACCTCGGAGGTGTCGGACACCTGTCCCATCCTGGTTCCCTTCCACAAATAAAAAAGCAGCACATGGAAAACCAACACAACGAAGCACATCCGACTAAACCCCAAAATAGCTCTACAAGTTTTTTGACTTCCATCAAGCCTGGAGTAAAGCTATTGTCCCGTTTCTTCGAAATTTTGTGGAGTTCCCTGCTCGGACTGGTTTCCCTGATTTGGGAAGTCGCCACACAAGGTTTGAGGATGCTTTTGGATACCTTAAAGGAAATCCCGCCAATAGTCATTGGCTTAGTGTCGGCCACCCTGCTTTGCTGGTTCGGGTTGACCCTGCTGACCAGCAATGAGGCCATCCGCGTTATTTTTGCAGTAACCCTGTCCTTACTGGCGCTTGGCGCCATGGGGCTTGCTTATTTGCAAAAATGGTTCGAGTACAAAAAAAGCCTCCAAAAGGGGGATTGGGAGCGGGTGGATGCTGGCAATTCAAACAGCAATGTCTTACAGGAACAATTACTGGCTTTGGAAAAACTATCGGAGCTGCTCAAAAAAATCCCCGTTGAAGCGCCGGAAAATATTGCCAAATTAGAGGCCGCGACCACAAAATCATTGCTGGCTATGCTGGAGCAAATCGGTACTCCACCAATATTGCCCACAGCCGATAGTGAAGATTAAGGCGATTACGTGTCGGACACCTTCGGGGGTGTCCGACACGTAATCGCCTTAATACAAAAAACCCCGCTTTTTTCCTATTTTTGCGGAAAGTGGAGTTGGGGTTATGAAATACGGGTTGAGCCTTGCTTTGTGTTGTGTACTACACCTGAATGCGCTCCTGAGCCAGCAACTGGCACCGGAAAGCCTAACCATTGACGACGGGCTTTCTCAGGGCATGATATACGACATCCTTCAAACACAGGACGGGTTCCTCTGGATTGCCACCAAAGCTGGCCTAAACCGCTATGACGGCTATAATTTCAAAGTGTGGAGCAATGACACTGCAAACCCCTACTCGCTGGCAGACAACACCGTCAATTCCCTGTTTGAGGACAGTCGCGGCTGGTTGTGGATCGGTTGTGAAACCGAAGGCCTCCAACTTTTTGACCGCAAAACCGATCGTTTTTACCATTTCAACCTGCCCATCACTTACAACAAAGGCAATCAGGTTCCTTATGATGTCCGCCAAATTACGGAAGACCGGGAGGGCAATATCTGGGTGGTCAACCGGGGCAGCGGCGTTTTTCGCTTACAAATTCCGGAAACCTGGAAAAGTGCCTTACCCAACACGCCCGAGCTAAGTTCAATTGCAAAGCCTGTGCCCGTTTCGCTGCCGGTTTCCCAACAAACTGCGCCGGGGACGATTGAAGAATTCAGAACCTTGTTGATGGCCAAAGACGGCAGCATCGTGATAGGGACTTCCCAAAACCTCTACCAGATCAATCCGCGTTCCCTTGCTGTGGGCAAAATTTCCAAACCACAAGGGATACCGAAAGAATGCTGGAGTTTGCTGCAATTGGAATCCGGTGAAATCTGGGGAGCCACCAATATAGGCATATTTCGCTACCAAAACGGGGCGTTTGACTATTTTGCTTTGTTACCCCCGGGGAGCATATCAGATACCTATCCAGCTTTATCGGTCAGCAAAGACGGCGAGTTGTGGGTCTTATTTGAAAAAAAGTTATGGCGTTTTTCAAAAAAAGGTGCCTTCGACTTTCAAAACCCAGATTATTCGATGGATCGGTCGGGGAATGTACTTTTTCAAGATAATTTGGACAACATTTGGATCGGGACGCTGGGGTATGGCCTGCGAAAAATTATACTCCGCAAGTCGTTGTTCAATGCGATGCTCGAAGGCATCAGCATTTGGGGCTTATGGAAAACCACAAAAGGAGAAATCCTGTGCAAACTCTACAACAAAATTGTCCACCTCAATCCCACAACTGGCAAATTGTCAGAGCAATCCGCTTTCCCGGACGCTCCGCCTCAACAAAACGACTTGCTTTTCAATCCGGAAGGCGACCATTGGCTGCTTTGCGGCCTAAGAGAAGGCGATGTCAACATCAGCGAACTGCGCCACTACCGCGCAGACGGCATCCTGATAAAAAAGTATCCCATCAAAATAGGCCGGTACCCGTATGCACGGCTGATGAAAACGCGCGACGGCGCCATCTGGGCAACGGGAGCTTATGGGAAATTGCTGCGCCTTGACCCATCCTCGGGCAATCAGACCGTTTTTGATTTTGGCAAATTTTTCGGGGATCAGGTAGAGGCGTTAACGAGCTTCGCAATAGCTGAAGACGGGAACGGCCAAATCTGGATTGGCACCCAATTCGGGTTGGTAAAAGCAACCTTCAAAGCAGGCAAAATGGATTTTCGCCTGTTCAAATCCGACGGACAAACCACAAATGCACCCAGCAACAACTCAATTTCCTGCCTTTTGCCCGATCCTGAACATCCCGAACAATTGCTGTGGATTGGCACCAAAGGCGGAGGAATCAACTGCTTAGACCTTCGCAATGAAACCTTTTCGTACCTCACCACCGACCAGGGATTGCCCAACAATGTGGTGTATGGGATTGTCCCTGATGATTCCGGCAATTTTTGGTGCAGCACCAACCGGGGGCTGGCAAAAGTCAGGATTAGTGATCGGAAACAGCTACAAATTACGCCTTTTACAGCCGGGGATGGCTTGCAAAGCAATGAATTCAATACCCAGGCCTTTTACAAATCCCCCGACGGTGAATTGTTGTTTGGCGGCGTCAATGGCATCAATCGCTTTTTCCCCAAGACGCTGCAATTTAGCTCCAAACCAACACAAGTGTACCTCATCGGTTTGAAGGTCAACTACCTTCCGGCTCGCCTTTCGCAAGCCGGGAATAAGCTGACAGCGCCCATAGAATACCTGTCCCGATTGGAATTAAATTATGCCCACAACAACCTGTCGTTCGAGTTTGCTGCAATGGATTTTACCGATCCCCAAAAAAATCAATACCGGTATCAACTACTCCCGATTGAAAAAACATGGGTTCCCGCACACACGGAACGCTTTGCGCACTATACGCACCTGGCTCCGGGAACCTATATCTTCCGCGTGCATGGCAGCAACAGCGTCGGGGTCTGGAATGAATCCCCGGTAGAAATGACGCTTGTCATTCACCCGCCCTGGTGGCTTTCCACGCCGGCTTATTTAGGGTATGCCCTGATGGTGATCTTTGCCGTGTGGCAAACTTGGCGTTTTCAGGTCAATCGGGTAAAATTGAAAGCACAACTGGCGTACGAACACCGCGAAGCCGAGCGGGTGAAGGCGCTGGAGCAATTGAAAACTAATTTTTTCAGCAACGTGACCCACGAATTTCGAACCCCGCTCTCCCTGATTCTCGAACCCGCCCGCCGCATCTTAGCCAAAACGGCAGACCCTGAAATCCGGGAAAATGCCCGCCATGTCGAAACCAATAGCCTGCGGCTTTTGAACATGGTCAACCAATTGCTCGATTTGGCAAAATTGGAAAGCAAAAGCATGGGGCTTGACCTTCGGCACGGAGATCTGGCTGAAACCATTCAAAAAATATTCCGCTCTTTTTTGCCGTTAGCCGAAAAACAGGGCCTCCACCTCACTTTGTCGCTAACCGAAAACATGGCGCTTTTCTATTTCGATTCCAACAAAATCGAATTGGTGCTCAATAATTTGCTTTCCAATGCCTTGAAGTTTACGCCAAAAGGCGGGACGGTGAAAGTTGAAACAAGTGTGAGCGCAAGTCAAATCCTCAAGTCCTCAAATTCCCGAATCCTCATCTCTGTTTCCGATACGGGTATTGGCATCCCGCCCGACGCGCTTGACAAGATCTTTGACCGGTTCTATCAGGTTGGGGAGGAGGTGACACCTTTCCAAAAAGGTGTTACCTCTGGGCAGTCGCTTCCCTCTCTGCCTCCGAAGGGGGAGGAGTTGGATACGGCTTCGGCGGATGAAGCGCATAAGCACCTATTGAACAACACGGCGCTCCGGGGGGAGGCCGGCACTGGCATCGGACTTGCCCTGAGCAAAGAATTTGCAGAACTCATGGGCGGCGGCATTTCGGTAGAAAGTGAAGTGGGCAAGGGAACCATTTTCAAATTTTGGTTGCCTGTTCACGATTTGTCAACCCCTTCTCAACCTCCCCCGAAAGGAGAAGCGTTGGATACGGCTTCGGCGGATGAAGCGCATACGACCCTATTGAGTAACACGGCACTCAACTCCTCCTCTTCGTTCCGAGGGGGTCGGAGGGAGGCTGGTCGTTCACTCCCCGTGGCCCTGGTGATTGAAGACAATCCTGATTTGAGAAGGTTTATCAAGCAATCCATCAGCGCGTACTGGCAAGTTAACGAAGCACCCAATGGCGAAGAAGGTGTGCAAAAAGCCATTGCGTTAATCCCTGATTTAGTGATTTCGGATCTTATGATGCCCGTTATGGATGGTTTCGCCGTTTGCGAAGCGTTAAAAAGCAACGAACTGACGGCACACATCCCGGTCATTTTATTAACGGCAAAAGCCGGGATAGCATCTAAGCTCACAGGTCTCCGAACAGTTGCCGACGACTACCTCACCAAACCTTTTCACACCGAAGAATTACTGACCAGGATGGAAAACCTGATTGAATTGCGCCGAAAATTAAGCGCGCATTACAGCAAGGTGCCTTTAGGGGTTGCTCTATCCGATCTTTCTGACAAAAACGACTTTTTATCTCCCCCGGATAAAGAATTTCTGCGCCGTTTCATTGCCGTGCTGGAGGATCACTTAGATAATGAACAAATGGGCATTGAGGAGTTTGCTCAAAAAATGTTCATCAGCCGGTCGCAACTGCACCGCAAGTTGAAAGCGCTGATCAATCAGAATGCGACGGATTTCATTCGCGATTACCGGTTAGACAAAGCCATGGAAATGCTCAAAAACCAGGAAGGCTTAGTGAACGAAATTGCCTCCCGGGTCGGTTTCAGTAACGAAAAGTATTTTTCTACCATGTTTAAAGAAAAATTTGGCATTTCGCCAAGTCGGGTAGATTAGGCTTAGGTGTCGGACACCTTTGGAGGTGTCCGACACCTAAGCCTAATCTTACTGCAACCACAGCAAACCTTTTTGCAACCAGAGCAATCCCTACCTGCCTCTGATTTGTCTCACTTTTGTGTTTGTAAAACAAAACTTAATCTAACAAATACAATTCAGGATGAAATCAACAACATTTATTGGCTTGTTCCTCTTCCTCAGCGCCTTCGCGCTCCTGCAATGCACGAATAGCAACACCGTTGAGCCTGCCGACCCCCAACCAGGCGAGGCAGACCTTGTGAAGCAAGGCAAATATTTAGTGGGCATATTGGGCTGCCACGACTGCCACTCACCCAAACGACTGGGGCCGCAAGGACCGGAAATTATCCCGGAGTTGCACTTGTCGGGTTATCCTGCCGATCGGCCAGTGGGAAAAATTGTACCGGAAGCCATAGAGAACGGCTGGATGCTGTTTGGCGGCGACGGCACCTCCTGCGCAGGTCCTTGGGGGGTCAGCTTCGCGGCCAACCTGACTTCCGACGAGTCCGGCATTGGCAGTTGGTCTTATGAACAGTTCAAAATTGCCCTCACCCAGGGAAAATACAAGGGACTCAACAATGGGCGCCCGCTGTTGCCGCCCATGCCCTGGTTCAACTATACCGCCATGAAGGAGGAAGACATTCAGGCGATCTTCCAATACCTGAAAAGCACACCGCCGGTGCGCAACCTAGTGCCTGCGCCTGTTCCTCCGGGAACCAATTAGTGCCCGTCCATTTACGACACGTTCCTAAACCTTGTATCCATCCCCTAAAATAATTTCAGGCAATAAAATTTGAAACGTAATTTTGCTGTTCCTGTGCCAATATATTGGCGCTTTCGTCCGTTTTTTGGCAGCATTACAAATCGTTTTCCAACGTATGAGACACCTCCCGGTATTGTTTTTGATTTGCTGCGCCCAGCTGTTATCTGCGCAATCCACCATTCGCACAGCAGATTCGCTCAGTGCGGCCAGCCGATATTTAGCCTCCAATGAACTGTTGAAAAACTACCTGCGCGACAACCCGCAACGGCTGCACGACCAGTCGAGGGCACTGTTTTTGATGAGTTACAACTACCTGCAACTCGGCAGTTTCAAACAGGCTGAGGATGCCAACGCCCGCTCGATGGCCCTGCGCGACCAACTTATGAGCGGCGATATTGCAGAAAACTACATGCGCATCGGTGCCATTGCCCTGTTGCAGGGCAACTACGAAAAAGCGCTGGATCATCTGTTCATCGCCACTTCGATGCCCATCGAAGAACCCAAACTGTACGCGTTGATTTACGGCTACATTGCCTCCGCGTTTGAAGGATTGGGCCAACCCGAAAAGGCGCTGAACTACTACCACCAATCGCTGGAAACGCTCCTTTCTGCTACCGAAGGCAGCGAGGCAGATGTGGCGACCAATCACTTCAACATCGGAAGGGTGTACCTGGGACAGGATAAATTAGAAGCGGCCAAAGCCAGTTTTCACCAGGCATTAGACATTTCCAGGCGGGTTCCGGGCCGGAAAGACCTGGAGGGCAATCTCCTCAATGCGCTCGGCGAAACCATGCGGCAGGATACGCCTTCTGTGGCGGCCATTTACTACCACCAGGCATTAGACATTTATCGGAGCGCTTACGGCGAACGCCACCGCGAAACGGCCCGCACCTACTTGAACCTGGGGCAGTTGTATTTCAACCTGAACGAAGCAGATAGCGCCCGGCATTATGCCAACAGCTCCATACGCAGCCTTTGCCCGGAGTTGCCCCGATACGAGCCAAAAATTGAATTCCCCAAAGACATTCTTCCTTTAGACCGCCCGCTGCTGGCGTTGGCGTTGCACCTGCAGGCGGCGCTTTTTCTTCAGGAAAATGACTTCAAATACGCCCTGAAATATGGTATGAGCGCTTCTTTTTTAATCGAGGAAGAAATCACTGCGCTGGGCGACGATGTATCGAAACTACGCCTTCTGGCCAAAACCACCGACGTATTTGAAGTGGCGGTAGAAGCGGCTTACCAAATGCGCCAGGATGCCGGGAAAGCCGCCGGGTCGGCCATCAGTCAGGCATTTGATATGGCCGAATTGGGTAAAGCGCTGTTGCTGCGCATAAATGTTGCCCATGCCCTTGCTGACGGCCTGCTGCCTGCCGAAGCAGCGCAACGTGAAGCAGCCTTGCAGGCAGCATGGCGCGATGCGGAAGCTTTAATGGTTTTGAATCCCGAAGATCCGACGCTGCGCAAAAAAGCAGCCGAATGCCGCACTGCCTACCGACGTTTTTTGAATCAGGCCGCTAAAGATTATCCTGCGTTCGATAAAGTTTACCAAAGGCAGGAGCATACCCCGGAGTTTCAACTGAGAACTAAGCTCGGCGATAACGACGTCCTCCTCTCCTACTTCATCGGAAAAACGGACTACTACATTTTTGCAGTGACCAAATCGGGCATCCTGTGCCGGAAAATCACCAAAGGGCGCGACTTCAAACCCGAAGATACCAAAGTAGAAAAGTTTGTCAAAAAAATGATGAACCTCCAGGGGAATCCAATCGGCACCGGGCCGGGCGTTTACAGCAAATTTGACCATAGCGGCATCGCTACGGATTTGGACGGCGCCATCAAAGGCTTTTTGCAAAGCATCAAAAAATCGGACAATACGCAGTTTCCGCATTACGCCCAGTTGTTGTATGACCGCCTCATTCAGCCGGTAGATTCGATGCTGAGGGGTAAAACCCGCCTGCTCATCGTGCCGCATAAAGCCTTGTTTTCCATGCCCTTCGAAGCCATCATTTCTGGCTTTACACCCGATGACAGCTCGCCCGGCCACCATAAATTGAACTACCTGATCCAGTCTTATACGATCCAATACAGCTATTCAGCCGCTATGGCTCCCGGGAAAAGTGCGCCTGCGCCGGTCTCCGGGTTTCTGTGCATGGCGCCGGTTTTTGACAACAATACCAGTCAGAGCTATATTTGGGACAGCAACCTGTTTGCTTTCGACACCACCTACCAGGGCAGCTACAGCATGCGTTCGGCAACCTTAGAAGGACTGAGTTTTCAGGCGTTGCCAGAGTCGGAACGCGAGGCGGTAGGCATTTCAAAACTGTTTGCCAAAAAGAAAAAAACGGCCTTGGCGTACCTGCGCATGGAGGCCGACGAGCCCACGTTCAAAGCCAATGCCAACCGCCACAGCATCCTCCATTTGGCTACGCACAGTTTTGTCAATTATGCCAACCCGGCTCTTTCGGGGATTGCTTTTGCGCAACCCAACATCAGCAAACCCAGTACGGACGATGGAATCTTGTACGCCGGTGAAATTGCCGGTTTGAATTTGAAAGGCGTTGACTTAGTCACGCTCAGCAGTTGCGAAAGCGGCAGCGGTCCGGCTTCCGGCAATGAAGGTGCCCTCTCACTTACCCACAGTTTTTTGTCAGCCGGCGCGCCCAATGTGCTCAGTTCCCTTTGGAAGGTTTACGATACCTACACCGCGCAGTTGATGCGGCTTTTTTACGAACAGACCTTAGACAACAAAAGCTATGCCACGGCTTTGCGCAATGCAAAACTCAAAATGATTAAAGACAACAAAAGTGCTGATCCCCGAAAATGGAGCGGCTTTGTGCTATTCGGTGCGTTGTAAGCCCATTTCTTCCTCGCGTTCTTCGGCTTCTTTTTGTTTCTCTACCCGACGCGAAACCACAATGCTGATTTCGTAAAGGATGAAAAGTGGAAAGGCGACCAAAAGTTGGGTAATGACGTCTGTTGTTGGCGTAATGACAGCTGCTAAAACGAGAATCCCCAATGCCGCATGGCGTCGGTATTGCCGCATTAATTTGGGGGTTACTAATCCTACTTTGGACAAGAAAAACACCACGATCGGCAGCTCAAACACGATGCCGGTGGGGATGGTAAAAATAACAAGGTAGGTAATGAAAGAACTAATCGTTGGTATATTTTCTACTCCCGGAATCGTAAAACCAATCAGGAAGTTAATGGCGAAGGGCGCGATGATATAGTAGCCGAACAGGATGCCAGACAGGAATAAAAAGGAACAAGCCAACACCACCCCACGGGCAGCACGCTGTTCTTTGGGATACAGACCTGGCCTCACGAAGCGCCAGAATTCCCAAAAAACATAAGGAAAAGCCACGATGAACCCGGTGGAGAAAGCAACCATGATTGCGGTAATGAAAGGTTCGCCGAAGCCGGTTGCCTGGGTCTTAAAAACCGGGGGTACAATACACAGGTTTTTGCCGAGTCCGATGCTTTCAGAAAACCAGCATATCAGCCGGTAAGAAATGAATTCTTTGCGCGAAGGTGCGAACAAAACCGACTCGAATAACCAGTTCCTGTAAAGAAAAAACCCGATGCCAAGCGAAACAACCACGATGAAAGAGCGGATGATGTTCCAGCGCAACTCCTCCAGGTGCTCCAGAAAACTCATCTCTTTGCCTTTTTTTTCACCCGCTTCCAACTCATCCACTTCAACCTGATCTAATGCCATGACTGATGTTTGTTTGCCTGTATGACTGCAAAAATGTTGCTGCGTTCAAATAAAGCGTAAAAGTAAGTTTTTTTTTGAAAAGCGATGGGACGGTTGACGGGAGACTTTCCAATATTGCCGAAGGCGATGAATACGGAGCAAACCAGGAGATGGAGCGCTTGTTGGAAATCCCGAACAAGCTCTTATTGAACGGGATATAATTTAATTTCCAGGATGCCTTCATCGTCCAGCTTTCTCAAAGTAGTCAATTTTTTATCATTTATGGAAACAGCGCCCGGATCGCCCGTGAAATTTAGGCTCTTCATTTCTGCCGGTTGATCCTTTAGAAAACGGGCTAATAATAAGCCAGGTTTGGTTTCGTGGTAATATACTATGTTCATAGACTGGTCATCACAATAAATATCCCAGATAAAGAAGAATTCGTTCTTGTCTACTTTAACGTGAAAAGTCTGTCCGATAAAATCATGCAACGCAATCAGGTTACCGGATTTTAAATCAAGCACCTGGGCGAAATTTTTATACAAAATATAGTCTCCTTCTTTAAAGGAAAAATATTTAGGGCTATTGCCATAAGAATATTTCCTTATGGTTTCCTGCACACTATCAGGAAGCCCTGTTGTGCCAAAATTAAAATCCTTAAAGATTTCTATGCCAGATTCTCCGATCGAATAAATCCCTCCAAAATAGCTGTGATCAAGCTTTTTCCCGTCTATGTCCCCTGATAACAGGTTGTAATAGGTAAAATACCTTCCTTTGCTAATTTGCTGATGAGGGTAAAATAAAAAAGGCACCCATGTTTCTTTTCCTCTGGTAAATAGATTAACAGCGTAGCTGCCGAGAGATTTTGTTCCTTCTTTATCTATAAGTTGTTTTTCCAAAAAAAACATACCCGCGATTCGCAAGATTTTCCTCCTCCCTCACCTGATAGAAATAAACATTTTTATACTGAAATAAAGTATCGCCATTCACGAAATGCGAAGCAATGTCAGATAATGGCAGCTTAATTTTTTGATTTAATACAAGTGAAGAATCGTAGTCAAGAAGGTTTATTTTATTGGTTGAAGAAATATACGTCATTAATTTAATTGAATAAATACAAGCAACTACAGTAAGCCAAGTTGCTTGTATTCATTTTTTTAAGACATAAAATTACAACTCATTTTCAAGTACAACAACATGGTTGCCAGAATTGTAAGAAACCAAAACTCTCGTTACAGTACCAGGTGGGACATCAGAGTTTGGCCCTACGCCATAAGTTAACTGATGCTCATTCGAGGTAATTGGCTGAAGCGTGTAGCAAGTTTCAGAATAAAAGGAATTACAAAGAATGGTAGCTGTTGTCACAATTTTTGTGCCATCAGGCCTTGTTTCAGTAACCATTTATAGGGTAGTTCCTTCGTTTTTGCCGTAAACGGTTACACTAGTGGCCATTGTACTTCCAAAGGTAAAAATTCCCAAAAACAAAAATAATAACTTTTTCATAATTAAAAAGAATTAAAGAACGCCTACTTTCTTTTTATTTGCCTCACAAGGCTGAGTGTTCGGCATATCCCTATGATGATTATCAGGAACAAAATTATTGCTCAATACTGACAAAAACAGTCAGTCAAAAAAAAAACTAACTTTTAACATTCAATTAACTTGGTACCAAGCAATTATCCTGGTTAGTATGGAAATCTAACTTCGTCTTCGTCATAATAATAACTTTTCCGATCTTTGCAATATATAACTGGAAGCCCCATGTCTTTCATATCATTCAACAATCTATACCATTGGCGTTCGTTTATTTCAAGCCGTGCTGCCAAATCTTTAGGCGTTCCAGTAACCTTTCTGCGAATAAGCTCATGCACCCGATGTATCAGCATCATTTTTCTTTTAGCGTCATAGTAAGTAATATTTTAAACTTTGGCATAATAGAAAGATTATAAAATGGCCTTGCCACTAATACAGCGGGTATCTGTCTCGTTCATTATAATATACAAGATACCCGATATGGAGGCTTCATTACTGTGGCCGCCAAGCAGGCAAAGGGTAGGATATATATATTATTATACTTATCGCAAAATTCGGCTACGTATTGCAAAAAAAGAATTAACAATTTTTCGATTACTGGAAAGAGAAAAGGAGAGAAAGACCGAAATAAGCCACATTAATTTTCCTCATAGGTAGTCTTTGCGGACTCTTTTCTTTTATGTCACAGAGTTTCACGGAGTAAAAAGAGTCTCACAGAGGGCTTAACTCCGCGAGACTCTTTTTACTCCGTGAAACTCCGCGTCATCAGACCATGCGGCAAACAAACGCGGGACGTCTCCTCCGTTAGCTCGGGGCACAAAGAGCCGTCCACCGCCCTACTTATCCTGCTTCGCAAACACCTTCTTCAACAAATCGCTCGTGCGGGCAACTACATTTTCGCGGATGTTCAACTCTTCTTTTTGCACCATCGAAAACAGGCCCTTCAGGGCTTCTTTCGTGACGTATTCGTCCAAATTTGGGTTAGCTTTTTCGATGAACGGGATTTTGTTGTAGGTCGTCACCGCATCGCTCCAGTATTTTCGGGCGCTGAATTTATCGAGCGACTCTACGATAATCGGGTTGAATTCCTGGTACAACTGATCCGACGTGGTGCGCTCCAGATAGCGGGTAGCGGCATCTTTACTGCCGAACAGAATGTCCATCGCGTCGCCGAAAGTTATGCCCCGGATGGCGCTCACAAAAATCGGTTTGGCCTTTTTCGCGGCATCTTCCGCGCCGCGGTTGATTTTTTCCAGAATTGTATTTTCCACGCTCGAAAAACCCGGGACGTTTTTCAACTTGTCTGTGATTTTGCGCGCTTCTGCCGGCAGCAGAATTTTATACGGGCTTTTAAAATAGCCATCTATCTGTGACAGTTGGTCAGAGCCTTTGCTGATCCCGATATTCAGGGCTTCTTTCAGTCCCGCCCCGGCTTCCGCAGACGTCAGGGGCGAATCGAGTACCGTGCCCAGGGCTTGTTGTAATTGTGCAGGCGAGCAGCCTGCGGCAAAAAGGATCATCGAAAAAATAGCGATTTTTTTAAACATCGTTTGTTTGTTTTGCTGTTAGTACAAAATAGGGGTCAGGTTCCGCATCTATTGACTCGCGATAGAACGCACTCGTCACAAGAGGCGCTGTTATTAAAAAGTTATTTTTCAAACATCAATGAAGCGAGCCTTCCATTCCGGAGCTGGCATCAGGCAGGATTCCTGTTTCCCAAACCATCGGTAGCGGTTGCGTGCAATCCAGTTGTAGACCCAATTCCGCAAAGGACGCGGAATCACAATCAGCCCATAAAGCACCGGCCACAAGCCCGGCAATTGCCGCGCAATGCGCAAGCCGGCATCGGAGCGCAGGTACGGTTTTCCGTTTTCAAAAAGCACCACAGTTGATATCTCGCCGGTTGGAAGTCCGGCAAATCGAAGGAGCGCCTGCCCCGTGGGCGATTGCAGGGAGGCAAATCGAAACAAGCCCTTTGAGTCTCTTTTTAAAATAAATTGCACTGAGGCGTTACAAAGGTTGCAAACGCCGTCGAAGAGCAGGATGGAGCCGCCGTTGATCAATTCGGCAGAAAAATTGTTTTCCAGTTCAACAGCTTGCTTTGTCATGAAACATCGTTTAAGGAGCGTGTCGTAAATAACTTACCGGTTTGCGCGGTGGCTTTTTCCATCAGGCTGCGTTGATCGTCGGTCGCGTAGCTTTGGCTATGCTCCCTTCTCGCGCCTTGCCTGATGAAAAAATCCCCTCGCCCAATTCACGTAACTTATTTACGACACGCTCCTAAGGAGCTTATCGTAAAAGCAAGATACCTGCGGGCGTTACCGTCCAATGTCTTACTTTTGCCAAAATTAATGAACTGTCCTATTTGCGCCAAGCCCATGACCATTTTTAAAATCATGAACAAACTAAACTCCATCGCTGCGATCTGTTTCGCCCTTAGCGCGTCTCTGCTCACGGCGCAGTCCGGCATGCCCACGTCCAACGAATTTACGCCCAAGGGTAGCTGGAGCGGCGACACCGAAGTAGCAGTTGAAAAAACCATGAGTTGGGAAGAACAACTCCACATCCTTCTGTCAACCGCAATGGTGAATGACCGCAATACCCAACAAAAAATACGCCTCAACATCGAAGAAACCTTTCGTTTGCTGGAAGCCGATAACATCCGGCGGAAACCGGCCCGGAAAGCCATCCTGCAAATAGAGGAAACCCTGCGTCAGCTTTACTTCAAACAATACGAATCGAACGCAAGTTTTGAATCATTGTTTAAAAACGGTGCCTATAACGCCGCCACGGCCTCCGCGTTGTACGCCCTTTTTCTGGATAACTTCGGCATGTCCTTCGACATCCTGATTGAGCCGCGCCGCATTTATCCATCTGTCCGCGACGGCTCGGAGCAGGTCGCCCTGCGCACATTCGACCAGGCGGAAAGCGGCGAAAAAGCGGATGAACGCTACATGCAGGAATACCTTCGGTTTTTGGTGGAAATGAAATTATTAGATGCGCTGGAATTGAAAACCGGCTCGACCAAAACCTTGTTCCACCGCTACTACCTGCCGGCACAGGAGCGCATCCGGCTGCTGCAATTGGTGGGCGTGCTGCACTACCAGCAGGGGTTGTCCCTTTATCGCCGCAACAACTACCAAAAAGCGCTGGTCGAATTAGAAGAAGCGCGCCGGCTCTACCCCGCGCCGCGCCACGACTACGCCCGCTATGCCTGTTTATACCAATTGTCGGCGGTGGCCAACCTCGACCGTATGGAAACGCTCAACCCGCTTTTTGTGCTCTGCCACGATTACCCCACGCGCGAAGTGCAGCAAAAAATCCTGGATTATTTTTCTGAATTAGCCACGCGGGCAGTGGCGGGATCTTCTGCAATGGAAAACCTGACGCGCTATTACGACCTGTTTCTCCAACGCCTGAAGGCCGAACAGGAACCTGCGCGGCAAATCAAAAAAATATACTTCCTGCGCAAAGCGCAATATCACGCCAAACAAGGCAACCAAAGCGAACGCGTGGCGGCCTGCATGGATAGCATCTACCGCCTCGACCCTGCCGACACAACCGCACAGCGCTTTTTTGCCAGCGCCATCCAACAGGTTCTGACCCGCGAACGCAATTACGAAAAAGGCCTGCCCTTGCTCCAAACTTACAAGCAGCGCTACCCTTTTTTGAAAACTTATCCTTACGTGTGCGACATGGAATTGTGCTACAGGGCGGATCGCATCCGGGCGCTGTTCGATGTACAAAATGAAAGTGAGGGTCTGACGGAGCTGAACGAATTCGAGCGCCTGCTTGGGAGTTTCGGCAAAACGCCCCGCCGCGACAGTTGGGTGACCACCGCCTACCAATCGGCAGCCTACTTTTATTTTCGCAAACAAAATTATGCGGCGGCTCGTAATATGTTCAGCCGCGCCCTCAATTTTGCACCGGATGATGATTTTTTGCAACACCAGCAGGAGTTGATGGAGCGGTATTAGGAATTCTTTTTTAAAAGAAACTACCTTCTGTCCAACCAAACCAACCATACCTTCAATGCTTGAACTTAGAAACGATTAGTTCCCATAAATTCAATACATTGTGGGGCAAAAGCCCTTCCCTCGGGCGATGAACTACATACCAAACAATTTGAAATACCAGGGCAATGAGCATCATGGCCACCATGGGATACCTGTCCCGAACAGTGAGCAGTTTTTTTACCGGTTTTATTGCATTGGCGGCGCTTTTCACGGGCTTGTATGTGTACCAAAACCGATGGGAAGAAGTATCCGGGCTGCCGGTATTGGAAGAACTGACCGATGCTTACCGCGAAGGCTTGGGCGTGTTGGGGCGGTATTCTAAAACGGCCATTCAGGATTTTTACAATTTTGAAGTTCCGGAAGGCGACGCCACGGAAATCCAATCGGGCAATACCCTTTTTAACAACAGCAAAGCCCTCACCGTCCAGCTTTCCTGGGACAAGACACAGGTGTTGGAAAAACTGCGCGAAGCCGGTTTCAACAAAGGCAAAATGCGGCAGGCCGTCCGCTATGTCCAGTACATAGATACTTATAAAAATTTAGCCCTCCGCGACATGTACCACTCCAAAGTGCCGGCCAGCATTAAACTGGCGCAAGGCTTGCTGGAATCGGCAGCCGGCCAGTCGAAACTCACCCGAAACAGCAACAACCATTTTGGCATCAAAGCCCGCCACCGCCCCTCTGCCCAGCAAAAAATTCGCGCCGGACGTTCGGGCGATCTGCACGACGGCGACTTCACCTACGCCCAACCCGCCGTGGGGGTATTCCGCTCCCACGATGATAACTTTTACGACCGTTTCGAGGTTTACCAATCCTCTGGCGACAGCTACAGCCGCCATACCCAATTGCTGACACGCAATTGCAAAATGGGCAACAAAGGTTGCTACGGCTGGATCTGGCAGGCTTTCCCCGTTGGCGGGCCCTGCGATATCCGGGAAGCTGCGCAATTGTATGAAAACAGCTCTGGGTTTTCGCCGGGAGATTTTTTTAGCGGCGAAACCTCCCTGCCTTACTACGCTGCCTGCGCTGCCGGCCTGCGCATGTCGGGGTACGCAACCAGCAAGCGGTACCATAAAAACATCTCGTACATCATTGAAACGTACGAGCTGTGGCGACTGGATTTTGATTTGATCCGGGCGATTAAGTGATTTGAGGATTTGCCGTAGGGTGCGACCCTCGCGGTCGCTCAAACAAACAACAAACAACAACAGACCAACATTCATTTACATTATAAAAACATTACACTCATGAGAGATCAGTACTATCAGCCGCCACGGGAACGCGGCAATAACCGGTTGTTCAGCGCATTGGGACTGCTATTTGCCGGCATTTTAGCCATCGGCTTAATGAGCAAAGCAGGTATAAAAATTGACTTGCCAGGTGCAGAAAAAGGTGCCGGTTCCGGCCTGATGAGCGCTTCTATGGATGATTCGGGTGCCTCCGAAAATGGCGGGGTTGTTGTCCTTCCGCCCAAAGGCGAAAAAGGGACGGAATACGACTCCGACTTCGTGCCAAAAACGCCGCGCGACAAGCCTTCCCGCAGTTCGGAACGGACGAGCAGCGGCGGTGATGTTGATGTTGAAGCCTGGATCGAGCGCTTTTCGGAAACGGCAGTACAGCAGGCGATCAGCAAAGGTATTCCGGCAGGCATCGCACTGGCAGTTGGCTTAATGGAAATACAGTCGGGTAAATCCATCAACAACTGGAACGACTTTATGAACCGCGTCATCAAGCCATTAGCAAAGCTAAAAGAACAGTCCGCTTCGGGCGACCTGCGTTCCTATTTCAAGTATTCTGCAAACAGCGACCGCTGGGCACAGGGATTAGATGAGGCCGACCTCTACAAAGCGACTGCCCTCAAAAAAACACTGTCGAGCTACGACCTGAGCGCCTACGACCACCAGGTGAAAGAGCGCTTGGCCCGGGAGGAGGAAATCGAGCGCCAGGCCGAATACGTCGCCAGCGAAGTCACCACGTCCATTCGCCATAAATCGCGCAGCGCGGCCGTGGAGGAGGAAAAAACGGCCAGGCCGCGTGCCAGCAACCAATACGAGGAAATTGTAGGTTCGGAGGTGGCCAAAGAAGTAGCCCGCAAAAAGCTAAAAAGCGGCCGCTACCTCAAAGAAGAAGACCTCAGCCGATTAGTGGAAGAAACGGATCAGGAAACGGCAAAAACGCTGAAGAGCAAACTCGCGTTCCCTGGCCGGAAGGTGAACCCAAACCACCCGGATGCCACAAAAAGATTGGACATCACCGATCGGAAAAATACGCAGGCACGGGAGGAGGTTTATCAAAAGAAATTGAAGGCGCAGCGGGAGAAGAGTTGAGGGCTTCCTGCCCATGCAACCCAAAAGAGCAGAGGGATTGGTTCTTTAGAACAGGAAACATCCCGAAATTTTCATCAGGTCGGTCTTGGCCTTCGACATGGCTCAGGAACCGGGGATCAAATGTCGGTAGACATGGAGCATTTCTGTATGGTTTAGCGTGCCGTTACTCCAGCACTTGCTTGGCACGTTGCGAATCAGGTACATAGCGCTTTTCTGCCCTGACGTCGGGGCAGAAGCTTTTCTGCCCTACTCTTTTTCGTCTTTTTTGAAAAAATCGTCTTCTTTTGTCTTAATGACCTTGTCGCCTTGCTTCAGCACCCGGGAAATCACCGTGTACGGGCCTTTCACGATCTCGTCGCCTTCGTTCACCCCGGAAAGCACCTGGATATAGGTGTCGTCCTGGATGCCGGTTTTCACCTCCGACATGCGCACCGTATCGCCAGACATGATGAAGACCACCTCTTTGAGGTCTTTCGTAGTATCTTCTTCCTTAGCTTTTGGCGTCGCCATGCTTTCGTTATCCTCTTCCGTTTCCACGCTGACCTTTTTGGCTTTACCCGTTTTTTCATCGCGGGTGGTCACTGACTGAATCGGAATGCTCAGCGCGTCTTTGATGACTTCGCTGTTGATTTCCACCGACGCCGACATGCCGGGGTGGAACGGGTGTTTGCGGCCTTTAGTCAGCAGATCCTGGTAAGAAGCCGGATCCATGCTGATGCGGACTTCAAAGTTGATTACCTGATCGCTGGTGAGCGACGCGGAAGCGGTGAGGCCGGAGCCGGTCGCCGAGCTGGCGATTTGGGTGACGCGGCCTTTGAACTTTCGGCCAATATAGGCATCCACTTCGATTTCCGCCTCGTCGCCAATCGTTACCCGGGGGATGTCGTTTTCGCTTACATCCACGCGAATTTCCATTGCATTCAGGTTGGCGATGCGCATCAACTCCGTACCCGTCATTTGAATAGTGCCCACGACGCGCTCGCCTTTTTCCACGTTCAGCGCTGAAACGATGCCATTCATGGGGGCATAAATGGTGGTTCGGCGCAGGCTGGTTTGTAGTTCTTTCAAACCGGCCACCGAACTTTCCACAGAGAATTTAGCGGCTTTGGCGCTTTCTTCGCCCGAGCGGATGTTGGCCGCGGCAGCGCGCAGGTTGGCTTCCAACTGGCGCACATTAGCGAGAGATGCTTCGAAGTCGGCTTCCGAAATCACGCCTTCTTTTTTCAGCTTTTCGTTGCGCTTGTGGATCTCTTTTGCGTTGATCAACTGCGCCTCGATCTGCTCGCGCTGCGCTTTGGACGCCTCGATTTGGGAATAAGCATTCGCCATTTGCGCTTTGGAGCTGTTCACCCCGGCGAGACCACGCTCTACCTGCGATTCATAAGCATCGGGGTCAATTTTGGCTAAGAGCTGCCCGCTCACAACCGAGTCGCCTTCTTCTACATACAACTCCACCACTTCACCGGAAACGTCGGAGCTGATTTTAACTTCCGTTTGCGGAAATACCTTGCCGCTTGCCGCAACGATTTCTTTAATCACCCTGCGTTCGGCTTTTTCTACAAAAACCTTTTCACCCACAGGTTTCATTCTTTGCCGAACCGCCACTAAGGCGATCAGCGCGATAACGATAGCTACAAGAATGTAAATGAAGGTGTTTTTGCCTTTTCGCTTTGCCATTTTTCAGAATATTTTTGGTATTTTTTTTACCACATTAAGAACAAAATCAATTCAGATTCAGCGGCTTACCCAAGTAAAAGTCTACCACTTTCAAATTGAACAAATATTGATATTTAGCCTGAATGAGCGTCACTTGTGCCTGGTCGAGCAAATTGCGGGCATTCGTAAATTCCAGTGAATTGATGCCGCCCAGATCGAAGCGTTTTTGGGCATTGTCGTAAGCTGCCTGAGCCGCTTCAAGGCTGCGCTCGGAAGCTTGGTGCGACAGCTTGGCGGCGCGCGCATTGGCGATCGCCTGCTGGATATTGGTTTTCAGCGTTTGTTCTGCCTGGCGGTTGAAAACTTCCTGGTTCAACACACCCAGCCGGGCGCGCTCCACAGCAATGTTGTTCCGGTGGTTGTTGTAAATCGGAACCCTAAGGCTGATGCCCACAGACTGGCCGAAGTTCTCGTTGAGTTGACCGCCGTAGCTTTTATTTGGAAAAGTGATGCCGTCGAAAGAAAATTCCGTCAACAGGGCGTCAATGCCATTGATGCGGATCGGTTGGGGTGTACCCGGCACCAATGCAGCGTTATCTAAATTCGGATTCAAGAAATCCCGCGATACGCTGGAGTAATACGTATTCAAACTACCAAACAAACTCAAAGTCGGCAAGCCACCTGCGCGGGCAAGGGATTCGTTGAGCAGCACACTCTGCGAACGCAGCGCGTTGGCGCGAATATTGGGTTGTGTGCTCAACGCAGATGTGTATACTTCATTGAGGGTGAACCCTTCCGGGTTGGCGTCGGCAGAAATGACGACTTCCGGCCGCGCAATGCGGATGTCGGAAATGGGGTCAAGCTGAAGCAGTTGTTTCAGCGACAGGTAGTTGATCTCCACCAAATTGCGCGATTCAATGACGGCCTGCTCGTCGCGGGCAGTTTGAGCCACAAAATCGAAGCGTTCGTTGGCTGCGCGGGCGCCGGCTCGGATGAGTTTATCGGTTTGATCCAATTGAAATTGGGACAATTCGAGGCGCTTTTCTGCATTTTCCAACTGTTCTTCCGACAGCAGGATATTCAAATAAGCGTTGGCAACCTGCAAAGAGATGGTATTGATGGCATCTTCGGTATCCAATTGCGCGGCCTGGAAGTCTATTTTGCTCTGTTTGATGCTGTTGTTAATAAAATTGCCGTTGAAGAGCGTTACGCCGGCGTCTAACGAGAAGCTGTTGGAACCAATACTTTCGTTGTTGAAGGTGTTGGTCGTGGGGTCAATGGTGCGACCAAACTGATAACTCGCATTGCCGCCTGCATTGATGCTGGGCAAACGGTTATACTTGCTCTGCTTGTAGGTCAGCTCCGTCAAACTGGAGGTAAACTGCGCCTGCTTCACCGTCAGGCTGTTTTGACGGGCGTGAAGAATGCTTTTCTCCAGACTCCAGGATTCCTGAGCCAAAGCGTTGCCGGAGATTGCCAAAAAGGTTGTTGTGATAACAAAGAGGGTGATTCGCTGTAACATGCTGATCCAAATTTATTTTAAAAAAAACTCTATCCCGGAATAAGTGACTCAATTTGGCGAATCCAGGTTGCTCAACAATCTGTAAGCGCCGATGTTCTGATTTACTAACAGACCCCAATAGTAGATAAAACGACTCCATAAGGACGAATTATTTATATCAAGTTAGATTTCCGATGGATAAAGGATTTAATTTCGTTGCATCATGAACAAAACTGCAACCCGATGGTCGTCAGTTTTTGAACGCCCGAACTGGACCCAATGCCTACTCGCCGTCCTGCTGATTGCAACGACCAGTATCCTCGGTTACGGGGTGGAACGAACCGATACAGCCGCCCTTCTGGGATTATACGCGCTGCTTTTTGGCGGGTATGTTTACCTGCTGCTTCGCCCACAGCTTAGCGATGGCCATGTTCTTTTTTTTCTGATGACTGGGATCGCCATGAGGTTCGTATTGTTGCTTGCCTTTCCGAATCTTTCAGATGACATTTATCGCTTTGTTTGGGATGGAAGACTGATTGTCAATGGATTAAATCCTTTCGACCGCCTGCCTTCCGAGTACATGCACGCGGCTGTTCAAGTTCCGGGACTCACGCCCGAGTTGTACGCAAGCCTGAATTCACCCGGCTACTACACGGTTTATCCGCCCGTTGCACAAGCTATTTTCTGGCTGGCCTGCTATTTATCGCCCAACAGCATTGCCGGAAGCGCTATTGTGATGAAAATCATCCTGCTCGCAGCAGAGACCGGCACGTTGATCTTGTTACTCCGCCTGTTGCGCCATTTTGAGCTGCCGCTGTCCCGTGTGCTGATTTACGCACTCAATCCGCTATTAGTCATCGAAATAGCCGGAAACCTACATTTTGAAGGACTGATGGTTTTTTTCCTGATGCTGACTTTTTACGGGTTAGTCCGGGGTCGCTACCCTCAGGCCATAGCAGCCATGACCGGCGCCATCGCCACTAAACTCCTGCCCCTGCTGTTTTTCCCATTGCTGATTCGGCGTATGGGCTGGAAACGGGCGCTGGTGTTTTTTTCCCTGACCGGGTTACTGGTGGCCGTGTCATTCGCGCCGTTGCTCAACACCGTTTTTGTATCCAACTTCGGTGCCAGCCTGAACCTGTACTTCAGGCAATTTGAATTCAATGCCAGTATTTATTACATAGCGCGTGAAATTGGGGAAGACTACTCCGGCCAAAACCTGATCCGCTACATTGGCCCGGCATTGGCTGCGCTGACGGCCCTGCTGGTGCTGCTCAAAGCCCTGTTCGAGCGCCGGGCTTCCTGGCAAACGCTGCCCCCTGCGGCCTTGTTTGCCATCAGCATGTATTTGTTGTTTGCAACCACCGTTCACCCCTGGTACCTCGCCCTGCCTTTGGTATGGAGCCTGTTCACGCGCTGGCATTACCCCATCGTGTGGACAGCCTTGATTTTCCTGACTTATGCCGGCTATGGCCCTGATGGGTACCGGGAACCTTACGCCTTCGTAGCGCTGGAATACGGGGGTGTGCTGGCCTGGTTGCTCTGGGAAAGTTGGTTTAAGAGCTTGTTCCGGAATTCCCAAGCAAGCTCTAAATCTTCGATTTCCACTCCGAAATAGCTTGCTCTATATGGCCCTTAGCATTGGCAAAAAAGCTGTCGCCGGTATTGTTTTTTCCGGCGTCTATGGATTTATTGGCGCTGCTGACCGCCTGGCGGTATTCCCCTTTTTTGGCCAGCACCTGCGCCTTCACCCACCAGTTCCAGGAGTGGTTGAGGAGGCTGGTGGAGAGGTTGGCGTATTGCAACGCCTGATCTAAATAGTTTTCGTCGCCGCTGTTGATTAAAAAATCAGCGGCCTGGGTATAGAGTTCCCACTTCCGTTCTTCTGCTGCATTGGAAATATTGAGTTCCATATTGTTGAGCACCTGGCGGATCACGTCTGTTTCGATGTGTACAAAAACCTGGCGCTTTTCCCACCATAATCGAATATAGCCCCTGCCCAGTCCGGCGTCCGAAAGGTGATAACTCAGGCGTTCTTCGCTGTAATCGGACGTATTTACCCGCACTGGCGTTCGCAGGGCATCCTGGCTTTCATCATAGCTGTAAGCGCCCCATTGCTCGACAAAGCGGTTAAAAACAGCCGTCCAGGTTTCGCGTTCCAGCGGAATGAGGAAAAAAGTATACTTGCCTTTCGGCAAAAACCGGCCCTCTATCTTGACGTCGGTGCTGAACTCGATGGTGGTTGCCTCGTTGGCACCCGCGCGCCAGATCTGGTTATAGGGCACTAAGGCACCCCAGATGGCGCGGCCGCTCACTGCCGGACTGGAATAGCGAATGGTGATGTCAGTCAACCCAACCGTGTAGGAAACGCTGGCTCTCGGGCTTTTTCTGGGCAATTCCACTTGTCCGGAAACCGAATATCCACTGAAAACAAAGGCAAGGAGCGCTATGGCGCATAAGGCGGGAAATCGTTTCATGAAAGGCGTATTTTTGTGCTGCAAAGATAAGGGTTTTTGATTTGAAAATTTGGGATGGGCGGGCGAATAAACAGCAATTTTCAAATCACCAAATTTTCAAATCATCAAACGCTCCTTCCGCACCGCCTCTTCCAGCCAGTCTTTATTCGACAGGGGTTGCATGCGTTGCACCTGCCCGAGCAGGTCGGCGCTACGCTGGTGGAAATTTCGTGCGGACACTAAGGCTTTGTATTGACGCAGTTGGTACAATTTCCGACTGAGTTTGACAAAATTGGCATTCGATTTTTTCTGGTAATCCGACAACTGGTGGTTGCGCGCCAGGAATTTTCGGGGGGCGTTTTTTGGTTCTAAATTCAAAACGAATAAAACGCCGGTCAGGAACCATCTTCCCAACCGGCGTCCACCAGTAACCAGTAACAGTAACCAGTAACAGATAACCAGTAACCAATAACCAACCTAAAGCCCGAAAACGGCCTTCACTTTATCTACATAGTCCAATTTTTCCCAGGTGAAAGTTTCCACCTCCATCGTTTTTTTCTGGCCGGAGCCATCCGTAAAGCTGACCATTTTTACGACCGGCTTGCGACCCATGTGGCCATAAGCCGCAGATTCAGAATAAATTGGATTGCGAAGTTTCAGGCGTTGCTCAATGGCATAAGGGCGCATGTCAAAAATCTCCTGCACCTTGTCGCCGATTTGGCTATCTGTGAGGCCAACTTTGGCCGTACCATACGTTTGGATGTACACATTGGTGGGTTTGGCGACGCCAATGGCGTAAGATACCTGCACCAGTACTTCGTTGCAAACCCCCGCTGCCACTAAGTTTTTCGCGATGTGGCGCGTTGCATAAGCAGCCGAACGGTCCACTTTGGAAGGGTCTTTGCCCGAAAACGCGCCACCGCCGTGTGCGCCTTTACCGCCGTAAGTATCTACAATGATCTTTCGGCCCGTCAGTCCGGTATCGCCGTGAGGCCCCCCGATGACAAACTTGCCCGTTGGGTTGATGTGGTACGTGATCTGGTCGTTGAACAGGGCTTGCACCGAAGGTTTCAGTTGGGCTTTCACGCGCGGAATGACCAATTCGATCATGTCTTTGCGAATTTGAGCCAGCATGCTTTCGTCTTCGCCAAACTCGTCGTGTTGGGTAGAAACAACAATCGCATCAATGCGCTGTGGCACGTGGTTGTCGCTGTATTCAATCGTCACCTGCGACTTGGCGTCGGGGCGCAAATAGGTCATGATTTTACCTTCGCGGCGCACTTCCGCCAATTGCTGAAGGATTTTATGCGCCAGGTCAAGGGCTAACGGCATGTAGTCATCCGTTTCATTGCTGGCGTAGCCAAACATCATCCCCTGGTCGCCGGCACCCTGATCTTCAGGATTCGTGCGTTCTACACCGCGGTTAATGTCAGGCGATTGTTCGTGGATGGCCGACAAAATACCACAAGAATTGGCCTCAAACATGTATTCCGACTTGGTGTACCCAATCCGGCGAATGACGTCGCGTGCAATCTGCTGCACGTCTAAATACACGCTGGATTTAACTTCGCCCGCCAAAATAACCTGTCCTGTGGTAACCAAGGTTTCGCAGGCAACTTTAGAGGTTGGGTCGAAAGCTAAGAAGTGGTCTACAAGGGCGTCCGATATCTGATCGGCAATTTTATCCGGGTGTCCTTCAGAGACGGACTCGGAAGTAAATAGATATGGCATGTTATTCGATTGAAAAACAAACAATTAAGGGAAATTGGATGGCTTACTGCCTAAAACAGGGGCAAAAATAGGAATTGTTTTTTACTTTATCTCCCTTGTCGCCAATTCACACGCAGACAAGCTCGCGAATGGCCGTACTCATGAGGCCTACGGAGGCAAAATGCAAGTTGGTAAACGGCCCGAAAACAAAATACAAGTTGGCCAATTCGCCATTTTAAAAGAAGCAAATTTCACCCAACCCTTCTTTTGAAACCCGCTGGGAAAGCATAAATTTGATGGCAAAAATAGAGGAGACATCTCGCCGCCCTAAAGCGGCAGGTGTCGTCTCAATTTTTGCGATTCGGGAACCGGTTTTTTGAGAGGTCACCTGCTTCGTGCCTCAGCAGATTACACCTAAAAAACCTTAAGTTGACGACAGTACACGTTCAAGTGACGCCCTCACTTGGACGTGTACTCATTTGATTTCACAAGCCAGCAACTGCCGTGTGCCGTCTTTTGCAACGATGAAACCTGCTAATTTGTCGCCAATTTGTACCGGGCCAACTCCTGCCGGCGTCCCTGTAAAAATAAAATCGCCGACCTGTAGCTTAAAATATTTGGAAACGTAAACGATGATCGCCTCGAATGGAAAAAGCAGATCGCTGGTAAAGCCGTGCTGCACCACGTCACCGTTTTTTTTCAGTTGAAATTCGATGGCCGCACGATCGGGCAGATCCGACAAAGGCAAAAAACCGCCCATGACCGCCGAACCGTCGAAGCCTTTGGCAATTTCCCAGGGATGGCCTTTTTTCTTGAGTTGATCTTGCACGTCGCGCGCGGTGAAGTCTATGCCCAAACCGATCTGGTCATAGTATTCGGCAGCGAATTCGGGTTGAATGTGGCGGCCATTTTTGCAGATTTTCAGCACCACTTCGCATTCGTAGTGGAGGTCTTTTGTGAAGTCCGGATAGTAAAATGGCTTGCCATTCACCAGCATGGCCGACGGCGGCTTCATAAAAACAACCGGGTTCTCAGGGATCGGGTTGTTTAATTCTTTGGCGTGTTCGGCGTAGTTGCGGCCGATGCAGATGATTTTCATGATTCCTTAATTATACATTAATCAATCCTGCCAGTTCCTTCACCTCCCTCACCGTTTCCTGTGCCCTTTTCCTGATCTCCGCAGAACTCGCTTTCACCATCTCCTCCACCTCTTTTTTCTTACCGCTCAATTCCGCTTTGCGTTCGCGGAAAGGGGTACTGACCGCCACTAAGGCATCGGCGACGGCTTCTTTCAACAAGGAATATTTCAGGTTTCCGGCGCGATAATCTTCTGTCAGCGAAGCGTGGGCTTCCAAACCGCCGCTTGCCCGCAGCAGTTCAAACAGGTTCTTTACGCCGGCGCTCATTTCCCCGGCAGGGGTATCGCCCGTGTCGGTGACGGCGGTTTTGACTTGTTTGCGGATCACCGCTTCTTCTCCAAAGACATTGATGTAGTGCTTTTCACCGGCGCTTTTGCTCATTTTTTTAGCAGGGTCGGCCGGGGATCGAATGATCGGGGTTTCCGTGTAAAGGGGTTCCGGCAATACGAAAAATTCTTTGCCTACCTGGTTGTTGAAGCGCTGGGCGATGTTGCG
Organism: Chitinophagales bacterium; assembly: GCA_038323375.1. Taxonomy (GTDB): domain Bacteria; phylum Bacteroidota; class Bacteroidia; order Chitinophagales; family Saprospiraceae; genus JABWAJ01. The sequence goes on along the minus strand of JBBQGV010000065.1, from coordinate 737 downwards.
CGTCAGCTCCAAGTGTTGATCCTGGTCTTTGCCAACCGGCACATAATCGGCGCGGTAGATCAGAATGTCTGCTGCCTGTAGCACCGGATAGTCGAACAGTCCGGCAGAAATAAAGCCTTCTGCTAAGGTTTCGCTCTGTGCGCTTTTGTCTTTGAACTGCGTCATGCGGGTCAACTGTCCGTAGGAGGTGAAACAGTTAAAAATCCAACTCAACTCGGTATGTTCCGGCACCAGGGATTGGATGAACAGGTATTCCGGCTTGACACCAACCGCCAACAGGTTAATGATGAACTCCCACGTTACTTCCCTCATTTTCTGCGGGTTGTAAGGCATCGTCATGGCGTGGTAATTCACAACCCCGTAGAAACACTCGTAGTTGGCTTGTAAGTCCACCCAGTTTTTCACGGCACCGAAATAGTTGCCAAAATGCATGTCGCCCGTGGGTTGAATGCAGGAGAGTACGGTTTTTTTATGATCCATTTTATTTGAGTTGGCAGTTGTTCAGTTGGCAGCCTCAATGATTACTTAGGGTCGCTGAAATAATAACTGTCCAGCCGCCCCTAAATACTTATGATTTCCGACCTTGGAGAGGTCAAAGGTTTGTAGAAATGCATCGGGTTGACCTTAATTCCCGACCTCGGAGAGGTCAAAGGTTGGTTTCAACGCTATTTTCGGCAAACCTTCGACCTCTCCGAGGTCGGGAAAACATTGAAATGCTACATTTCTACAAACCTCTG
>JBBQGV010000064.1:0-31747 GCA_038323375.1 Chitinophagales bacterium | reverse complement strand
TGCGGGAACCAATCTTTGCGGGAACCAATCTTTGCGGGAAACAATCTCTGCGGGAAACAATCTTTGCGGGAACCAATCTTTGCGGGAACCAATCTTTGCGGGAACCAATCTTTGCGGGAAACAATCTCTGCGGGAAACAATCTTTGCGGGAACCAATCTTTGCGGGAACCAATCTTTGCGGGAACCAATCTCTGCGGGAAACAATTTTTCGCTAAGGCCCTTGTTGTGGGTTTAACAAATAATTTGTCAACAGGACTGCGCTGTTCATGAATATAATTGATCTTGCGTTAAATTATCTTTGTGCCAATTAAACCATCATCATGCAGCAACGCATCAAAGCCCTCGCCCAATCCTGGCTAAAAGAAGGGATCGCCATTCGCCGGCATTTGCACCAGCATCCTGAATTGTCTTTTCAGGAAACCGAAACGGCGCGCTTTATTGCCGGGAAATTAGAGGAATACGGCATCCCGTTCCAGGGAGGCTGGGCAGGCGGAACCGGAATTGTTGCCCTGATTGAGGGTCGGCAACCGTCAGACCGGGTGGTGGCTTTGCGTGCCGATATGGATGCCCTGCCGATCAAAGAAGCCAATCAATTCTCTTATTGCTCTGTAAACGAAGGCGTTATGCACGCCTGCGGCCACGATGTACACACTACTTGCCTGTTGGGCGCTGCCTACATCCTGCAAGCCTTGCGCGAAGAATGGTCTGGAACGGTCAAATTGCTCTTTCAGCCAGGCGAAGAACTGCTGCCGGGCGGCGCTTCCCTAATGATCAAAGAAGGGGCATTGGAAAACCCGGTGCCCGTTTCGATTTTTGGGCAGCACGTAGAGCCGCCATTGGAAGCAGGCAAAGTCGGCTTTCATGCAGGCCGCTATATGGCTTCTGCCGATGAAATTTACCTGACCATCCAGGGCAAAGGCGGCCATGGTGCCATGCCACACCAGTGTATAGACCCGATTTTGATTGCTGCGCATCTACTCACGGGCCTGCAGCAGGTCATCAGCCGGAACACCAACCCGTTTTTGCCGGCGGTACTGACGTTCGGGCATATTGCTTCTGAAGGCGGCGCTACGAACATCATCCCCGACATCGTAAAAATCAAGGGAACCTTTCGGACTTTAGACGAAAGCTGGCGGTTTGAAGCGCACGAGCGCATCCGGAAAATGACGCACCACCTTGTGGAAGGCATGGGCGGCCATTGCGATTGCCGGATTGAAGTCGGCTACCCGGTGCTCGTCAACAACGACGCACTCACCCTGCGCGCCCGGCAACACGCCGAAGCTTACCTCGGCGCTGACAAGGTGGTGGATATGCCGCAGCGCCTGACGTCTGAAGATTTTGCCTTTTATTCACAAGTAATGCCAGCCTGTTTTTACCGCCTCGGTGTCCGCAAACCTGGCGGGGAAGCCGTCTTTCCGGTGCATACCAATACTTTTGATGTGGACGAAAGTTGCCTCGAAACCGGCGCCGGGTTGATGGCGTGGATGGCGGTGGGGGGAGGGGAAGTGGCAAGTAGGCAAAATTAAGGTTAGTGGAATTTAACCTTTCTACTTTCTACTTTCTACTTTCTACTTTCTACTTGATAACCTACTAAAACTGTATCCGCTTTTTCAAATACGCCTCATCCCCTACCCCCTGTACTTCCAGCGTGACAGCTGGTTTGGAACCGTTCCAGTCTATCCGCAGGACGCCAAAGTTTTTCTTAGCGATCAGGTTCCCTTCTCGAAAGCGGTTGGGTTCCCCATCGCCATTCGACCAGGTATGCGTGAGGCCGCTGGAGGTGAGCTCGTATAGGGGTTGATCGAGGCCGTACATTTCCATTCTGGACAACTCGGCAATATGGCGGTCGCCGCTAAGGAGCAGGGTGCCGGCGGGTTTGGTTTTCACCAGCAGGTTGAAAAAGCGCTTGCGTGCTGCCGGAAAATTTGCCCATTTTTCAAAAATCTGTTCTTCCGGAATAAACTGGATGCCACAGGCAATCAAGTGGAGTTGCGCATCGCTGTCGGTGAGTTCTGATTCCAACCACTGCCATTGAGCCTCGCCCAGCACATCGCCTTCAAGGTTTTCAAAGTAGCGCGGATTGCGCATTGGATTGGATTTCAGCTCGTCGCGGAAATAACGGCCATCCAGCAGAATGATCTTCATTTTTTTGCCTTTCGGCCCGATGGTGAACGACTGGTAAGCTCCTTCCCGAACGCGTACGGAGGCATTGGCGGGCACGCCCAGAAAATCGAGCATCAGCGCTTTGCTTTCCTTTTTTTTCGGGTAGGTTTTATCGCCGTCGTTGACGCCGTAATCGTGGTCGTCCCAAATGCCGATGATGGGGCATTGGTTTATCAACTGGCGGTACTCCGGATGGCTGTTCTGGCGCGTGTATTTGTCGGCCAGCACCTGCATGTCTTCTGTATCTCCATATACATTATCGCCCAGCCACATCCACAGTTGCGGTTTTTGGCGCAGGATGTATGGCCATATTTCCTGCGAATTATCCTGCCGGTTGCAGGAGCCAAACGCAATAGTCTCTATCAATTGACCGCTATCGAGCGGCAAGTGAACCGGCGCGGTTGAGGTTTGCAAGGCGCCGTTGGGCGGCCGTTGGCAGGAAAATATTCCAATCAGAAAAAGTAAGCAGGGTATGAATCGCAGCATCGTATAAAAAATTAGGCTTCCCGAAAAGTAAAACACTTTCCGGGAAGCCCGTGCAATTCTATGGTAAATTTTATTTGAACTATTTAAACTGGTCAATCAGCGCTTTCTTCATTTGCTCAAACTCCTCTTCGCTAATGACGCCCTGGTTGCGCAAATCGGCCAATTCCTTTAGGCGATCGAGCGTATTCCCTGCTGCTGCTGCTGCTCCTTCTGCGGGTGGCGGTGGCGGTGGCGCTGCTGCTGGGTTTTCTGCTTGCTCCTTGCGGATTTGTTCGGCTACTTTTTTCCCTTTTTCAAACTTCTCGTTGTAGAATTTTTTCAAGCGATCGGTATCGAAATCGAGGAAAGTGCCGCCCATTGAAAAGTGCTGTTTGAACACTTCGCCCAACGCATACGTGGAAGCGCCGTTAAAGATGGAAACGGTAATACCGCCAATGATCGTGCCGATGCCGGGCAATAATTTGATCAGGCTGCGGGCGCCTGCGCGAGCCAGCGTGGAACTGGTGAGAGCCGTCACAATGGCTTTGCCCTGCGTTTCCGAAAAGTTGAGGCCGTAAACCCGCGACAATTGCCGCACCATATCGAGCTGGATGGCGCTTACCGCGAAAATATCCGCTATTGGAACGACAATAACGAAACTGACGCCCATAGACCAAGCCACGTGGTTGCGGATGACGGTCTCCGCGTGTTTGCCACGCTCGTCTCCGCCGGTGTTATTCTCCATGAATTGTTCTTTTAACATTTTTGTGGCATATCGCCGGATGGTCTCCTTCATGTGTTCAGGATGGTTTTGAATACAAGTTCAATATTAAGCCTTTTTGGCTACATCCGGCAAGGTTTTTTCGACAAATGAACGAATAACATCCACCCAACCATGTCATTTTCCACAAATTATTTTTTTGCTACCTTTGTAGTAAAATTTGTCCTAATGAAAGTCAAAATCCTTTTCCTGCTCCTCGCTGGAGCCAGCTTCTTTTCCTGCAAAACAACGCCGACGCCTTCTGATGCAGTTGACTATTTTGTTTTTGGATCGGGCTATTGTCATTGCATTACTAACTGCGGCACCTTCTACAAATACACGCCTGCTGCCTTAGTAAAAGGCGAGGGCACGTCTTGTCAGCCGACGGACTACACCTACAAGGATCTGGCACTCGGCGCAGAGGCTGTCACCCAGGCAGAGGCGCTGCTGAAAACTTTGCCCGACGAACTGTATGCGGCTGCCGATACCACTTTCGGCTGCCCGGATTGCGCCGATCAGGGAACCTTTCACATTGAAGTTAAAAAAGGCGGGGTTGTTAAGTCTTGGAGAATTGACACAAACGAAGGCGCTGTTCCTGAGTTCTTGCAGCCTTTTCATCAGAAAATCAGGGAAACGCTCGAAGCACTGAAAGAATAACACGAGTTCTACGGAGTGCCATAATCTGTGATATATTCCACAATCTGCCCGGTAGCTCCCTGGTTATTCAGGAGGTAATTTTTCGCCGTTTCAGCCGACTTTTTATAAAATTCGGGTGCTTCTAATTGACTAAAAGCAGCAAGCAGCATTGCCTGATTTTGTATAGAAAAACCACCTCCATTTCCAACCAAGTACCGCGCTTCCTCAAACTTTTCGTACTTCGGGCCAAAGATTACCGGCAACCCGAATGCGATGGGTTCCAGGGTGTTGTGGATGCCCGCGCCGAAACCGCCGCCTATATAAGCCACTGCGCCGTATGGGTACAACGAGGACAACATCCCCACATTGTCAATAATGAGGAAACGCGCCATTGCTACATTTTCGGCGGTGGCCTGGGAATAAGGAATGGCTGCATCGCCCAACATGCGCAAAATCGGTTGCACGTGCGCGGCATCGGCCTGGTGCGGCGCGATGACCGCTTTCCAGCCGGAAGGCAAACTTTCAAGTAAGAATGGGAGCAACAGGGCTTCGTCTTCGGGCCAGGTGCTGCCGGCGATCAGGAGTTTAAATGCCCCGCGGAAGGCTTCCACGATGGGGTAGGAAGGGGCGCTTTCCGCCAATTGCATGACGCGGTCTACGCGGGTATCGCCAGCTACGGTGACGGCCTTTAAACCCAATTGGCGCAACAAGGCCGCAGCAGGTTCATTTTGTGTAAAAATATGACTAAAAGCGCCAAGGGCTTTGCGGAACAAACCGCCATACCATTTGAAAAATACCTGCTCTTTCCGAAACAGCGCCGAAATGAGCAGGGTTTGAACCTGCCTTTTTTGTAAAGCCTGCAAGTGGTGAATCCAGAATTCGTATTTCACAAAAACAGCCAGATCGGGCTGCACCAAATCCAGAAAGTGGGCAGCATTGCGCCGGGTATCGGCAGGCAGGTAGCCAATGAAATCGGCCTGCGGGTAGTTTTTGCGGATTTCATAACCCGACGGCGAAAAAAACGTCAACACAATGCGCACCTGAGGGTTTTGGCGCTTCAACGATTCGATCAGCGGGCGGCCCTGCTCAAACTCGCCAAGGGAAGCGCAATGAATCCAGACCGTAAACCGGTGTCCGCCTGTTTTCCAGGCAGCGGTGCCTTCGTCCAGGCGCTCAAACAGGTTGCGCCTGCCGGCCACCCATTGTTTTGCTTTAAGATTAAACAGTGTAGCAATGCGGATGAGCGCGGTGTATCCAAAAATGGCGAAGTCGTAAAGTAAGATCAAATTTGGATTTTTTTTACGTGCGTTTTTTTACCATAATTAGGGTCTGTCCATTTAGCCGGGGGGTCTGCTCTTTAGCGTTCGAGAGCAAGGCATGCGAAGACCCAAAACATGAATTTTGTCAGCCGGTTCTGTAGGAACCCAATGCCGGTAGCACAAATCAATAATAAAAAATCGAATCAGGATTTGAATTCAGATAAAACGGCAACGTCCAGCCCACCCGGATGCCGAAAAGCAGGTCAAGTCGTTTGGCATCGTCGGTGCTCCGGGTATCAAAGTTAAAATCGCGGCGGTTTTGGGTGAAGCCCTGCGAGCACTCGATTCCGGCAAAAAAATTGGCGCGCCGGTCAGCGCCCAGATATTGATACCCGATGAACTGCGTGAGCAAAAAACCGTTTGTGAGCCGGTCGTAACCCTTTTTGTATTCCTTCGACAATTGGGGTACGCTGCGCGCGGGGTCGTCTTGAATCCGGATGCTATGCTGGATGAAGCCGCCGCCTATGGTTGCCCGAATGCCCGAACGTTTATTGGCCTCGGAAAGCGAAAAAAGTTTTCCCACCACCAGGGAGCTGTGAAATCCCCGTTCTCTGAGCTGGATATCGGCATAAGCGCGGTCGTTTCCGATGATGAACCCTTCGGGGGTGCGCAGTCCGGCCAACACGTCGGTTTTGACCCTCGAGCCGAACAGGTAGCCGCCGTCCAATCCGAAAATCAAGTTGCCTTTGGCCGTCATCCACTCTAAACCGCCGCCCACGTCAAAATTGTTTCCAAAGCGGTCTTTCAGGTCGCCACCCGGGGTTTGAAAGGCATACGAAATGTGCAACAGCAGGGCTTTGTCGGTGTTGATCGGCGTTTGCGAGGCTCTGGGTGCCGATCGTTGGGTTGGCATTTGCGCAAGGACTGATCCGGTCGTCAGCAATGCCGGCAAAATGGCCACAAAAAAGTGTTTAACAATCGTTTTCATGCTTTATCATTTATGAAAAGTAAGTACGAGGGCGCAAGATCGGCATATTTTCAATTTCCGATTATCTTTGTCCCACTGCATTTTTTTTTGTCATCAAACCTGCCTGCCGCCAGACAGGTCAGAATCAAGCTTCTGTGAGCAGAATTCTCATTACCGGTGCTGCGGGTTTTCTGGGGTCCCACCTTTGCGACCGGTTTATCCGGGAAGGGTTCCACGTCATTGGTATGGACAACCTGCTCACCGGGAACATTGCCAATATCGAGCATCTTTTTCCGCTCAAAGCATTTGAATACTACCACCACGACGTCACAAAATTCATCCATGTACCGGGTGAATTTGACTATATCCTGCATTTTGCTTCGCCAGCCAGCCCCATTGATTACCTGCAAATGCCCATCCAAACCCTGAAAGTAGGCGCTTTGGGAACGCACAACCTGCTGGGCTTGGCCTTAGCGAAAAAATCGCGCATCCTCGTGGCTTCCACGTCGGAAGTGTACGGCGATCCGTTGGTTCACCCGCAACCGGAATCATACTGGGGCAATGTGAACCCGGTTGGTCCACGTGGCGTTTACGATGAAGCCAAGCGGTTTATGGAAGCCATCACCATGGCCTACCACAATTTTCACAAACTCGACACGTGCATCGTCCGCATTTTTAATACCTATGGCCCACGCATGCGGATGAACGACGGGCGCGCCCTGCCGACTTTCTTTTCGCAGGCCATGCGGGGCGAAGGGCTGACCATCTTTGGCGATGGCTCGCAAACGCGCTCTTTTTGCTACGTAGACGACCTTGTGGAAGGGATCTACCGCCTGCTGATGAGCGATCACCACCTGCCGGTGAACATTGGCAATCCGGACGAAATCACCATCAAAGGAGTCGCGGAAGAAGTGGTGCGGTTGGTTGGCAATCCGAAAGCCTGGATAGATTACCGGCCATTGCCCAACGAAGACCCGAAAATCCGGCAACCGGACATTACCAAAGCCAAAAAACTATTGGGCTGGGAACCGAAAATCGGTCGGGAAGAAGGTTTGCGCCTGACTTACGAATATTTTCAAAAAGTTATCGTTGTTTAAGTAGTGTCTGTCTTTATAGCCCGATAGCTGCGTTATGTTTTGCTCTCGAACGCTAAAGAACAGACACTAAACTAAATTGACAGATACTAAATATGAGCTACAAAAACATCCTGATTACCGGAGGCGCCGGGTTCATCGGCTCGCATCTGGTGCAACTTATGGTAGCGCGTTACCCGGAATCGCGCATTGTCAACTTGGATAAGCTGACCTACGCCGGCAACCTCGAAAACCTTCGTGCGGTGGAGTCGGCGCCCAATTATACCTTTGTCAAAGGCGACATCAACGACTCGGACACGCTGGATCAACTCTTCGAAACTGACCGGTTTGACGGCGTCATTCACTTAGCCGCCGAGTCGCACGTGGATCGCTCCATTGAAAACCCGATGAGTTTTATTGAAACAAATATCGTTGGCACGGTTCAGTTGCTCAACGCGGCGCGGCGCCATTGGAAGGACTTCACGGGCAAGCGTTTTTACCAGATTTCTACCGATGAGGTCTACGGGTCGCTCGGGGACACCGGTTATTTCACAGAAAAAACCGCCTACGACCCCCGTTCGCCGTATTCTGCCTCTAAAGCGGCTTCCGACCATTTGGTGCGCGCCTATTTCCACACCTATGGCCTGCCGGTGGTGTTGTCTAATTGTTCCAACAACTATGGGTCTTTTCAATTCCCGGAGAAGCTTATTCCGTTGATGATCAACAACATTCGCATCGAAAAACCGCTCCCGGTATATGGTGATGGCCTCTACACCCGCGACTGGCTTTGGGTGGGGGATCATGCGGGTGCCATTGACACAATTTTCCACAAAGGAAAAATCGGAGAAACCTACAACATCGGTGGCAACAACGAATGGAAAAACATTGACCTCGTTCACGCGCTTTGCGATATTATGGATGAGTTGATGGACCGGAAACCCGGGACTTCCCGCAGGTTGATCACGTTTGTGAAGGATCGCCCGGGGCACGACCGCCGCTACGCCATTGATGCCTCCAAAATAAAAGACGAATTGGGCTGGACGCCTTCGATGGATGCGCTCCAGGGCTTACGCGCAACGGCTGCCTGGTATTTGGACAATGACGCGTGGTTAGAAAGCGTTACCAGTGGTGCGTACCGACATTATTATGAACAACAATATGCTAACCTGTAAGCAAAGATGCTAAACGCTTTTCAAAACAAACTCCAGTTCATTGGTTTTCTGACCATCCTGATCGCGGGTCTTCCTGTTTTAGCCGGAGCGCAGGACGAAGGACTTCGCTACGAGAACTATGTGTACAAACCCAATATCCGAACGGTGCGCTTTCATGCGCCGGAACTCTTTCTGACCCAGCCCATTGTAGAACTGGGGCGCGCTTCTCAATTGGTTTTGTCTTTTGACGACTTAGACGCAGACGTGAAAGATTATACGTACAGCATCGTCCATTGCGACATGAACTGGCGGCCCTCAGACCTTTCGGAAATGGAGTACAATAATGGGTATTCCGAAGACCGCATTGACCGCTTCAGTTTTTCCTTTAAAACCCTTCAGAATTATACGCACTACGAGCTTTTTCTGCCCCACGAAAACATGAACTGGACCAAATCGGGTAACTACCTGCTCAAAGTGTACGAGGATGAAGACGAAAAAACGCTGGCCGTCACCCGCCGTTTTATGGTGGTGGATCCGAAAGTCAGGCTCACCGCGCAGGTGTCCCGGCCTGCCACCGTCAGCAAGTTACAAACCCACCAGGAGATTGATTTTACCGGTGATTTCGAGCGCTTTCCCATCAAAAGTCCGCAGCAGGAAATTCGGGCCGTCGTGTTGCAAAATGGCCGATGGGACAATACGGTCAGCGGGATAGCGCCGCTTTTTGTACGCCTCAATACCATGATGTTCGACTATCAGGATAAGGTGGTTTTTCCGGCAGGCAAAGAATTTCGGTTCTTAGACTTCCGGAGCTTGCGGTACCGGAACGAACAAATCGTATCCATTGACCAATTCCCGGATCGGTTTGAAGTCGTTCTGGGCAAAGAGGTCAAGCTTTCCGGCAAAGTCTACCTCAACAGCCGCGACATCAACGGAAATTACGTAGTTGAAACCTTAGACCAGGATGACTCGAATTTAGCCAGCGAATACGGCCAGATGCTGTTCAGCTTGTACAGCCCGGAGCCTTACTACGAAGAAGATGTGTACTTAGTTGGAGCGTTCAACGACTGGCAACTGATGCCGGAATACAAAATGGTTTACAATCCGGCTATCAATGGTTATGTGGTGAAAACGTCACTGAAACAGGGGTATTACAACTACGCCTATGCGGTTGCGTCGCGAAAATTGCCGGCGGTTAAGGCACCGTTGAACTTGAGTGAAATTGAAGGCGATTGGTACGAAGCGGAAAATGAATACACCATTCTGTTGTATTACCGGCCCTTTGGGGGAAGGTATGATGAGTTGGTGGGGTCGTTGACGTTTAGTTCGACGCGATAGGGTTAGTCAATCAACCCCACAAAATTATGCGGCGTAATCTTACTCAACTCATCTTTTACCGTAGAACTGACCTTCAAATGCCCAATAAACCCCTTAATATCGGCTTGTGTAATCGCCGTCTTCCCCCGCGTCAATTCCTTCAATGCCTCATACGGCTGCGGGTAGCCTTCCCGGCGCAGGATGGTTTGGATGGCTTCGGCCACTACGGCCCAGTTGGCGTCGAGGTCTTCCCCGAGTTTGGATTCGTTCAGAATCAGCTTACCCAATCCTTTGGCAATGGCCTCAAACGCAATCATGGTGTGCGCAAATGGCACGCCGATGTTGCGCAACACCGTGCTGTCGGTGAGGTCGCGCTGTAGGCGGGAGACCGGGAGTTTGTCGGCCAAGTGCCCGAAAATAGCATTGGCTAAGCCAAGGTTGCCCTCCGCGTTTTCAAAATCAATGGGGTTCACCTTGTGCGGCATGGCTGAGGAACCTATTTCGCCAGCCACGGTTTTTTGCTTGAAATATTCCATCGAAATATACGTCCACACATCGCGGCAGAGGTCAATAAGGATCGTATTGATGCGCATCATGCCGTGGAACAGCGCGGCCAGGTGGTCGTAATGTTCGATTTGCGTAGTCGGATGGGAGCGGGTGAGCCCCAGGTCTTTTTCTACAAAATAATCGGCAAACGCCCGCCAGTCCACATCAGGATAAGCCACGTGGTGTGCATTAAAATTGCCGGTAGCGCCCCCGAATTTAGCTTTGTAGGCCACGCCGTGCAGCAGGACTGTTTGTGCGTTCAGCCGTTCCGTGAAAACCCGGAACTCCTTGCCCACGGTGGTCGGAGAAGCCGGTTGGCCGTGGGTATGCGCCAGCATGGGAATGCCGCGCCAGGCTTCGGCAAGGGCTTCCAAGCTGTGCAACAACTGCGTTAGCGTGGGGTAATAAACCTGTTCCATGGCGTGTTTCAGCAGCAGCGGGGTGGCGGTGTTGTTGATGTCTTGCGAGGTCAGTCCGAAATGAATAAATTCTTTGTAGCGCTCTAATCCAAGCCCGTCCATTTTCGATTTCAGGTAGTATTCTACGGCCTTTACATCATGGTTGGTTTCGCGTTCGATGTGTTTGACGGCTTCCGCTTCTGCCACGTCGAACCCTTCTGCCACGCGCAGCAGGGCGGTCAGTTTTTCGGGCGGAACCTCCTTTAACTGGGGCAACGGCAGGCGGCACAACGCGTTGAAATAGCGCACCTCCACTAAGATGCGGTAGCGAATCAGCGCGTATTCCGAAAAATAGGCGGATAAAGGAGCCGTTTGGCGGCTGTAGCGACCATCAATCGGTGAAATTGCTGTGAGCATGTAATTAGTTTTGGTGTGTAAAGATAAGCGGTTGCATTACTCTTTACTCAATTTATCCCGTCGAGTGGAATAGTTTATGCGAATCAGGGCTGAAGCCCTTCTAATTGACACGGAGTTCCACAGAGTAAACACGGATTTTCACGGAGTTAGGCGTAAAAACTCCGTGTTTACTCCGCGAGACTCTGCGTAATGCACGGGCAAGTTGTGGTAAAAAAACATACCGATGTTTAAAATTTAAACAAATTCCATAGCTTTGCGCATGGAAACAAAAAATTCAGACCGCAATAAGTTTCTGGGTGAAGCGCTCACCTTCGATGACGTGCTTTTGACGCCCGGCTACTCCGAAGTCCTTCCACGTGAAGTTGACATTTCTTCACAATTTACGCGCAACCTTCGACTAAACGTACCCATTGTTTCGGCGGCGATGGACACCGTCACCGAAAGCAAATTAGCCATTGCCATCGCCCGGCAGGGCGGCATCGGGATCATCCACAAAAACATGACGATTGAGGAGCAGGCCGAGCAGGTGCGCTTAGTGAAACGCTCCGAAAGCGGCATGATCGTGGATCCGGTTACGCTCATGGAAGACGCGTTGGTCAGCGACGCCCTGGCTTTGATGCAGCAATTCAAAATTGGCGGCATTCCCATTGTCAACCAGCAAAAGCGGCTCATCGGCATCCTCACCAACCGCGACTTGCGCTTTGAGCGAAATGTGAATCGCCCCATCCGGGAGTTGATGACCACCGACAATTTGGTGACTGCCCCGATGGGTACCACACTGGAGCAGGCGCGCGATATTTTGCAAAGCCGCAAAATTGAAAAGCTTCCCGTTGTTGACGACAACTACATGCTGGTGGGACTGATCACCTACAAAGACATCATGAAGGTGCACGACTATCCGCATTCCTGCAAAGATTTGCTGGGCCGCCTGGTAGTTGGCGCGGCTGTTGGCGTGACGAACGACGTAATGGAACGCATTGAAGCCCTCGTAAAAGTGAGCGTAGACGTGGTGGCGGTGGATACAGCGCACGGCCACTCAAAAGGCGTACTCGACGCGGTGAAGCGCATCAAAAAAGCCTATCCCGAATTGCAGATCGTAGGCGGCAACGTCGCCACCGGCGAAGGTGCCAAAGCGCTGGTGGATGCGGGCGCAGACGGCGTAAAAGTGGGTGTTGGCCCGGGTAGTATCTGCACCACCCGTGTTGTTGCCGGCGTTGGCGTCCCGCAATTATCTGCCATTTACAATGCCGCTGCGGCCATCAAAGGCTCCGGCGTCCCCGTCATCGGAGACGGCGGAATCCGCTACACGGGCGATATCGTAAAAGCGTTGGCCGCCGGTGCCAGCACCATCATGGGGGGCAGCCTATTTGCCGGGGTGGAAGAAGCGCCGGGAGAAACCATCATTTTTGAAGGGCGCAAATTTAAAATCTATCGTGGCATGGGCTCGCTGGGCGCCATGAAGGAAGGTTCAAAAGACCGCTATTTTCAGGATGTGGAAGACGACATTCGGAAGCTCGTTCCGGAAGGCATCGAAGGCCGCGTGCCTTACAAAGGCACCGTGGAAGAAGTGATGGTGCAATACATCGGTGGCTTGCGGGCAGGCATGGGCTATTGCGGCGCGCCAACGGTGGACGCACTTTTTGAACGGGCCAATTTTGTCAAAATCACCGCCTCCGGCATCCGCGAAAGCCATCCTCATAATGTGATTATTACGAAGGAAGCGCCGAATTATAGTAGCAGATAAGTCAGTTGGGGTTGAATAGTTGGCAGTTGGCAGGATTGGGGATTACTTCGGATGGAGATTAGTGATCAAAAAACTGCCAACTGCTCAAAACGCTTCCCCCACCGTCAAATAAAACCCCGATTCGCCTTTCCCAAAACCATAATCGAGGCGCAGGTTGATTTTTTGCCGCCGATCCAACGCGACGCGAAGACCCGCGCCCGCGTTCCAATGCACAAACGCTGCGCGAACCGCCTCGTTTTCCTGCCCAACCCAGCCGGTGCCGCCAAAAACAGTGCCGCCGAATCGCCAGAACAAGGGCAAGCGGTATTCACCTTGCAGGAGCAAAAGCCGCTTGTCGCGAAAACGCCCGTCGAAATAACCACGCAGTCGCTTAGTACCGCCTAAGGTGGGCAATTGATGAAAAGGCGCATCGCCCGTAGTGACTACGCCAACGGCATTCAGCGCTAAAACGTGTTTTTTCAGGATGGGAAAATACCGCGCCACATCTGCCGAAAACCTGGAGTAGGAAAAGTTGCTGCCTGTCGCCTTACCTTCGGTGTATGCCAAAACTTCAATTAGCCAGCCTTTTTGAGGTGAAAAAAGCTGGTCGCGGCTGTCTAAATTGTAAACTAAGCCCAGGCCGGACACGCGGCCTCCATCCGCACCGGTGATGTCGGTTGTGGCCAATTGAGCCGTTGAATCGCGCAGGGTGATGTTGAAATCATCGAAGGCATAACGCAAGCCCAAATAGCTGTGGCTGCCCACTTTCCGCATGGCGCTGAGCCGGAATCGCGGATAGGTGGCATCGTATTTTTCGAGGTAACCCGCGGGCGCTGCATTGCCGATTCCGAAGAAATTATAGACGTAACGATAATACCCCAGTTCGCCGTAGAACCACCAGCGATCCTGGTTGAAATACAATTGAAAAGGGGCGTAAAAAAGGACTTGTTTCAGTTGCGTGTAAGCTCCGCCAAAGGTAATACTGGAGCGCCTGCCTGGCGAATTTCGGTCGGTGTGAAACGTCAAAATACCGCTGGCACCAAACCCCCATCGCGTGTCGGGGGAATAAAAAACAATGGGCAAGGCGAGTAAGCCGGGGCGGGACAGTGAGTCTGCCTGACCATGCAGGGCATTGGAAATCAGGAAGAAGGCAATCAGCGCGCGAAAGTGATGCATGTTTTTACTTTTCATTTACGAGTGAACGACCCCGGTTAGATTTTCAGGAATAGGATTGAACGCCAATAGTTGATTTCCATGCTTTCATCCCTGCTTTACAAGCATTTTATCTCAAAAAACAAAGGAAGCAAGGTTAAGCCCTGACAAAAGTGTAGATTTGCGCAGTTTTGAAAATGCCAGCTTTTTGCGGGTGTAAAAATCGAACAAATAGTTCATTCAGACATGGATAGAAATACCATTATAGGACTTTCCCTGATTTTTGCTTTGATCCTGGTGTGGCAACAGGTGTTGGTGCCTTCTGCGGAGGAATTGGAGGCGCAACAACGCAGCCGCGATTCAATTGCGCAGTTGGAAGCCCGCCAACAAATGCCTGACAGCTTAGCGAAGCTTCCCGCAACGGATTCCACTGCGCAACAAACGCCTGTAGTTGCCGTGAGCGACTCCGCCAAAACAGCCCAGGCAAGTGCTGACTTCGGTTCTTTTGCGGCTGCAGCCGTAGGAGAAGAAAAAACCATCGTTTTGGAAAACGAGGTGATGAAAGTCAGTTTCAGCAACAAAGGCGGACGGATTCAGGAAATCGAGCTGAAGCAGTATTCCAAAGTGCTGGAAGATTCTGCGTTTGTCCAAACCAAAATTCCGGTCAAACTCCTGGAAGACACCAAAAATAAATTCGAATACTTTTTGCCGATCGCTTCCCTTCCGGGCGGCGGCGTTTCCACCGGGCAACTGTATTTTGAAGCAACGCAGGAAGGAAACGCTATTAAATTCCGTGCTTCGGCAGGGGAAGGACGCTACTTCGAGCAGACGTATACCCTCGCGCCGGATTCGTACAAAATTGATTATGATATTCGCCTGGAGGGCCTGAACAATCTGATTGCCAACGACGCGCAGGAGATCAAACTCAACTGGGTCAACTTCCTCGACCCGATTGAAATCAACCGCAATTACGAGCGGAACTACGCAACGGTTTATTTCAAACCCACAGAAGAAAGCGCCGATTACTGTTCCTGCACCGCCGACGATACCGAAACCGCCGATGGCAAACCCCTGAAATGGGTGGCGCATTCCAACCAGTTCTTTACCACGGGTTTGTTTGCAGATCAGCGGTTTAACGGTGCGACGATGGAAACCCAGGTGTTCGACTTAGAAAATGAAGACCTGAAGCGCCTGCGTTCTGAAGTGCGTATTCCCTACGGACACGCGGCAAGTGAAACAGTGTCCATGTCCCTCTATGCCGGACCGAACGAGTTCAAACGGATGAAAGAGATGGGCGACTATTTCGAGGATGTAATTCCTTTCGGATGGAGCATTTTTGGTTCGATCAACCGCTGGGTCATCCGCCCGATTTTTACTTTTCTGTCTTCATTTATGGGCAGCGCCGGCCTGGTAATTTTGATTCTTACGCTCTTTGTGAAGCTTCTGGTGTATCCGCTGTCCTACCGCATGCTCTACTCGCAGGCGAAAATGGGCGCGCTGAAACCGCAGATAGAAACCCTGAAAGCCAAGAACAAAGACGATCCGCAGCAGGTGCAGATGGAAACGATGAAAATGTATCGCGAATTCGGGGTAAACCCGTTGGGTGGTTGTTTTCCGATGTTGCTGCAAATGCCGATCTGGTTTGCCTTGTACCGCTTTTTTCCAGCGTCCATCGAGTTTCGCCAAGCCAGTTTCCTTTGGGCAACCGACCTGTCTTCTTACGATGTAATTGCCCGGCTGCCCTTTGAAATCCCCATGGGTTTTGGTTCCCACATCAGCTTGTTTACGATCCTCTGGGCGGGCACTACGCTGATTTATACCTATTACAATACCAAGCACATGGATTTCTCGGCCAACCCGGCCATGAAGTGGATGCAATACATCATGCCGATTCTGTTCCTCGGCTTTTTCAACAGCTTTGCTTCGGGTTTGACCTGCTACCTCCTGTTCAGCAACGTGATCAACATTGGCCAAACGATTGTCACCAACAATTATCTGATTGACCAAGACAAGATCAAGGCGCTGTTGGAGCGAAATAAAGCAAAGCCCAAAAAGAAATCAGCTTTTGCCGAACGCCTCGAAAATGCGATGAAAGAACAACAACGCGTGGCGGCAGAACGCGATCAGACGAAAAAGAAGAAGAAGTAAAAACAGGCCATCAGGCCATTGTTTTCATAAAAAAGAGTCGTTCTGCATACTGGGACGGCTCTTTTTTATTCGCAATTAGATAACCGGCAGGTTCCTCAAAGTTTCGTATATTCCCGTTTGCAAATGCGATAAACTATGCACCGTTATGAATCAATCCAATAAAAGCAATAAATTGCTGTACCTGTTGAACATCGTTGCCCTGGCAGCAGTCTTGTATGTCAATTACTTAGCGAATGCTTTACCGCTCAATGGCCGGACGCCCGGAGCGCTTTCCGATCTGTATCCCAACTTGTTTGTACCCGCCGGGCTGACCTTCTCCATTTGGGGCGTCATCTACTTGTGGTTATTGATCTGGGTGGGGATGCAGGGCGTCGCATTGCTGACCGGAAAACAGGCACCGGGAGCAGCCAAAGCGGGTGGGTGGTTTTTGGCAACCTGCGCGCTCAATATCGGCTGGCTTTTTGCGTGGCATTGGGAGCAACTGCTGCTTTCAGTGGGCATCATGATCACACTTTTGTATTGCATAGTGCGGCTCAATCAGGCGATCAGCAATGGCGTATCGGCAAGTAGTCCGTGGGAAAAATGGACTGCGCACCTCGCTTTTGGATTGTACCAGGGCTGGATCACGGTGGCCTTGATTGCCAACGTGACGGCGTTGCTCGTTGGATCAGGGTGGCAGGGCGGCACGGCGTTGTCAGAGTCGGACTGGGCCATCATCATGGTGGGAGCCGGTGCGGCAGTTGCGGTGGCGATGGTCTGGCGTTTTAATCATTTATTTCATGGGGTAGCGGTCATTTGGGCTTTATATGGCATCTACCTTAAACGAACGGCAGAAGTCAGCAGCGATTCCGTTTTTGTTGCCTGGGCAGCAGTGGCAGGCATGGTGCTCGTTGGAGGCTTTGTTGTTTTGAATGCGCGAAAATGGTGGAGTTATTAGAAGCGACCGCAAGGGTCGCATCCTACCGGCTCTGCCCCGCGCTCAAATCCTCAAATCCTCAAATCATTTCGGGTGTTTGGGCGACCGCGAGGGGTCGCACCCTACCGGCTCTGCCCCGCGCTCAAATCACCAAATCTTCAAATCCTCAAACACCCGACTGACATGACAAAAAAACATTTTCTTTACCTGATTTTTTTAGTTTTGGGAGTGGCTTCCGCCGTTGCCCAACCCTTCACCCAAAAAGATTTTGAACAACTGCATGTCCTCAAAGGTGCCTGGACATTAACGAACAAAAGAGGCGTATTGCATGAAGTTTGGTGCCTGAATGCTGCTGATTACCTGAGCGGAACCAATTTTTTGGTACACGGACAGGATACCATTCCACAGGAAACCATCGTCCTGCGTCTGCAAAATGGCAACATTACCTATCAGCCAACCACGGTTAATCAAAACGGAGGTTTGCCGGTGGTTTTTACATTGACCAGTATGGAAAACGGACTTTTTATTTTTGAAAACAAAGCGCACGATTTCCCGCAACGCATTGGTTATCAAATCCAAAAGGATTCATTACTCGACACGTACATCGAAGGGCCGACGCCGAACGGAATGAGGAAAATTCCATTTCACTTTTCACGCATGGAATAAAAAAAGGGTGTACAGAAGGGTTGAATTCGCAAGAAACAGGCGTTTGCCGGCAGACAAACAAAAACGGATTCTTTTTTCCCATTGCTTAATTGAACAGAAACAATATCCTGATTTTCCGTTTCCGCAAATTCAACTGATTGTACACCCCCAATGATGTAAATTTGTTTCGTAGTTGTTCATAGTGTTTGTAATACGCAAGACACCATTATAGCATCTTTCAAGTGCCAGCTTAGCCCGGAGTTTAGTTTTAACCGTTCCAGAGGCTAAAATCTGCCTCAAATTTATATCGGTCTTTTTTATATCTTTTACATTGAATCAATCTTTTTGAAAAAACTATACGATCGTGTAGTTTTCAAAAAAATGCCTGCGTATATGAAATTTCCTGCGTATTTTCAAGGAACTTTGAATTTGGATGAATAGGAATTTAATCATACGAATGGTGCTAATCGGGTTGGTGATGGCGGTAAAAACACTCGCTGCACAATCAACAGATTACGAAATTCGATACCTTGGCTTTCGGGAAGGCCTGAAGGATCGGAACGTAACGACCCTTTGCCAAGACCACAAGGGCGTTGTCTGGATTGGAACAAGAACCGGATTGTATCGCTACGACGGCTATAAAATAACGCCGTTTGGTTTAGGGGAAACAAACGTTTATGCTGACTTTCAGGGAGTTCAAATCAACTATATTTTGGAGGATGCGGAAAATAATTTGTGGGTAGCTACCATGAGAAACACTTTCGTCTTATCTCCCGATATGCGCCTGCTTGCCACAACTGAATATTGCGAGGGGGTGATAACCGATGACAAAAAGCAAATCTATTCCAGCTCAAATAGCAAAGTAAGCCGACTTCAATTAATTCAGGAAAAAGGAAAAACAAAGCTTGTCAGAACAGAGACGCCACTTGAAGGCAATTACCTTTTCAAAAAACCAGGTAGCTCAAATATCTGGGGTTATGACAGCTCCTCTGGCAAAATCCGCATTTTAGAAGGAGACCGAGTGCGGGAATTACCTCAACGGCTGGGCACGGGTTTATGGCTTTGGTATTTGAATTACGAAGGCGGAGCATTCATTATTTACCCGGATGCTAACGCATATTTAGTAGGGGAACACCCGCCTTTTTTACAAGCTTTACCGGAAACCGCCAAAGACATCAAGAACCCCTATTTTTTTAAAAAGCTGTTGCATGATTTTATACGGGAGAACGCCTCCCTTTTTTCTTCTGAAATTGGCGGATTGATCCGACTTCCCAATGCCGTTGAGCCCGACCGTTATGGCAACCTTTGGGTCGGTACTGAATTCGGCCTTTTTCTGGTGGTGAAACGCGGGGCAGGATTTCAGTACATAGAAGGGTTTAGGGGGCAACCCACCCGAGCCATGTTCAAAAATGCAGACACCTTATTGGTCTCTGTTCCGGCTGGGTTGCAACGGATAAACCTGAAAACGGGCGAACTCCTTGGAAAACCCCATTTTGTTGGCACGACCCGCGTAATCCTGCCAATAGATGAGCAAAAATTGCTGCTCGCCGGTGAATATGACCACTTGTATATTTATGACAAACAAAGCAATAGACCCGTAAAGATTTTTGGAACCAACCAGCTATTCCATCAGTTCTCAGGCATTAAATTACCGGACGGGCAGTTTTGGATAGGAGGTGATGTTTCTGGTATTATACAAATTGATCCTGCGAACTACGCGCATCCGGTTGTGGTTGATTTTGGCAAAAATGATGGCCTTATCAGAGCCGTCGCCGCAGGCAAAAATAACGAAATATGGGCGGGCGGCGATGGTCGTTTATTCCGGGTGAAGGACAACAAGATTTCAAGCAACCTGCTTCCGGCGCAAAAGACAGGTATATTTATAACCTGCATGCTGGAAGTGGGAGATACGCTTTGGCTGGGTACACGTGCGCATGGTTTATTTTTGTTTGATGTGAAAAAGGAGGAATTCATCCGCTCGTTCAGTACAGAGGACGGACTGCCAAATCATGTGATCAATGCCCTGCTGGTGGATCGGGACAAACGTATCTGGATAAGTTCCAATCAGGGGTTGAGCCAATTAGATTCAAAAACCTGGGAGCTGCTGAATTTCTCTGCCAGAGATGGCCTGCAAATTGAAGAATTCAACATGTCTTCCGCCCTGTACGATCCTGAAACAGGGCTGATGTTTTTTGGCGGACTCAACGGCCTGACGTGGTTCGACCCCTTAAAAATCGAAAAACAGGCGATTGTTCCAGCCGTTTTTTTTTCCAAAATCCTTCGACCAGGACGAATTGACGGCGATATCGAAACGCTTTATCCGGATAAAGAAGCGCCAACCATCAAATTAGAAGCCAACGCTCGCTTTGTTGAATTTCACCTGGGTTCTACCGACTATGCTGCGCCTCAGCAAAATAGTTTTTGGCACAACTTGAAAGGATTTGATACGGAATGGATTTCAGGGGGTAATAACCCGGTCATACAATACAGCAATCTGCCTGCGGGAAATTATCTCTTGTGTGTACGCACCCTCAATCGGGAGGGGTATACCAGCCCGGAGAAATGTATTCGTCTTTATGTCAAGCAGGTTTTCTACAAAACATGGTGGTTTTCTTCAATAGGAGTTGGCATCCTGGTTGTTCTTGCATTGATTTATTTCGCCAACAAAATCCAGCAGGTGAACCAACTCATCCGGGTGAAAAAGCAAATTGCAGACGACTTGCACGATGATGTCGCCGCTTCGCTTTCTCAAATTTCAGTACTCGTTAAATCGCTGCGGGAACAGGAAGGTGAGGACACTAAACTGGAGCAGATTGAAACCCTGAGTGACGAAAGCATCGGCAAACTAAGCGATATCGTATGGGCCATAGACGATAACCCCCAAACCCTGGAAGCACTGGCAAACCGATTGCAGGATCATGCAGAGGCCGTTTTTTTTCCTTTGCACATTCGCCTCAAAGCGGAAATCCTTATTGCAAAATCGGAAGGTAATATCGCCGCCCCGGTACGCCACCAGGTGACGATGATTTTCAAGGAAGCGGTTAATAACATCATTCGGCATACCGATGGTACTTTTGTTTTCATACGGCTTGAAAATCAACGCAATGAACTGACACTTGTCATTGAAAACACTTTTGTTAACCTGCGACAAGGAGTGCATTCCAGCGGGAAGGGGTTAGACAGTATGGCCAAACGCGCCAGACTGTTGAACGGGGTTTTAAAAATCAAAAAAACGGATTGCTCTTTCCAACTTGTTTTGCAAATACCCAATATTTTTGGAAAAACATAATTTTGAAACAAGTTCTAAAACCGATGTTATGATTAATGTTGCGATGATTGAAGACAACCCCCAATTCCGGCGAAATTTTCAGGACTATTGTGCCGGTTCTGCACATTTGAAATGTGTATTTGCCGTGGATTCTGTCGAGAAGTTTCTCAAACTTTACCGGGCTGAAAACGATGCGCGCATTTTGCTTTTAGACATCAACCTGCCCGGGCTTTCCGGCCTCGATGCGATTGGGGTACTGAAGCCTCGGTTGCCGGAAGAGGCCGACATCGTGATGTACACCGTTTTTAACGATGCCGACGCCATCTTTAAAGCGCTGTGTGCGGGCGCTACCGGCTATATGTTGAAAAGCCAGTCGTTAAAAAACATTGAAGAACAATTGATTGCTGTGGTTGAAGAGGGAGGCAGCGCGTTGTCTTCATCCGTTGCGCGTCGCATCGTTCAATACTTTTCCCCTAAACAGAAGCAGCGAACTGAATCGGAAGACATGGAGCTTAAGCCCACGGAGCGCCAAATTGTCCACTACCTGATTGAAGGGATGACCTACCCGGAAATTGCCGGCATCATGTCGCTTTCCGTTCAGGGCGTAAAATACCACCAGCGGAATATTTTCAAAAAGCTGAATATTTCTTCACGCAATGAAATTCATAAGGTTTATTCGCCCTCGAACAAGGATTGACGGCATGTAACTGGTGTCCGTCCATTTAGGGTCGCTAAACCAACTTTGCGCCCGCCTTTATTTCCTCCACTACCTCCGGGTTAAGCAGGGTAGAAATATCGCCTAGATTGGACGTATCGCCCTCCGCTACTTTTCGCAGGATTCGACGCATGATTTTGCCCGAACGGGTCTTGGGCAACCCGGAAACAATCTGGATTTTGTCGGGCCGGGCAATAGGGCCAATTTCATCCGAAACAACGTCCATGATTTCCCTGCGAAAATCCATTTCATTCGCCACGGGCTCCATCGGGATCACATACGCATAAATGCCCTGCCCTTTGATGTCGTGCGGGTAACCGACCACTGCCGATTCCACGACTGCCGGGTGCTGGTTGATGGCGTTTTCCACTTCTGCTGTTCCGAGGCGGTGGCCGGAGACATTCATAACATCGTCTACCCGACCGATGATGCGGTAGTAGCCATCGGCATCCCGCCGGGCACCGTCCCCGGTAAAATACAGATCCTTAAACGCAGAGAAATAGGTGATTCGGCACCGCTCGTGATCGCCGTAGGTCGTGCGCAGGATGCCCGGCCACGGAAATTTGAGACAGAGGAGTCCTTCCACGTCATTGCCTTCAATTTCGTTCCCAGCGGCATCAACGAGGCAGGGTTGCACCCCTGGCAGGGGCAGGGTGGCAAAGCAGGGCTTGGTGGGGGTGACGCCCGCAATCGGAGAAATGAGCATGCCTCCAGTTTCGGTTTGCCACCAAGTGTCTACGATAGGCGCTTTACCACGGCCAATTTTTTCATCATACCAGTGCCATGCTTCTGCGTTGATGGGTTCGCCAACCGTGCCCAATACTTTGATGGAGGAAAGGTCGTGGCCTTGCAGGTGTTGGTCGCCACAGGCCATCAGCGCCCGAAGTGCCGTGGGAGCCGTGTAGAAATGCGTCACTTTGTGCTTTTCGCAAACCTGCCAGAAACGCGACGGATCGGGGTAGGTCGGGATGCCTTCAAACATAATGCTGGTGGCTCCGGCCAACAAAGGGCCGTAAACAATATAGGAGTGCCCGGTCACCCAGCCAATATCGGCGGTACACCAGAAAACATCGCCTTCTTCGTATTGGAAAACCGTTTCAAACGTATAGCAGGCATAGACCATATACCCGCCGCAGGTATGCACAACGCCTTTAGGTTTACCCGTTGAACCGGAAGTGTACAGGATGAAGAGCAGGTCTTCCGAATCCATTTCTTCCGCCTCGCAGGTATCGGATTGGTGGTCTACTTCTAAGTGCCACCACTTGTCGCGGCCTTCCACCCAATCAATGTCGTTGTAGGTGTTGTTGTAGACCAATACTGTTTCAACGGAGGTGCAACCCATCGCTAAAGCCTCATCCACAATGTGTTTGACCCCGATGTGTTTGGGGCCGCGGTCGTTGTAATCAGAACAGATGACCATTTTTGCGCTGGCGTCTTTGATGCGGTCGGCCAAGGAATGGGCTGAAAATCCGGCAAAGACAACGGAATGAACCGCGCCGATACGGGCACAGGCCAACACGCCGATGGCCAATTCCGGCACCATAGGCATGTAAAAACAAATCCGATCGCCTTTGCCGATGCCATTGGCGCGCAGGGCATTGGCTGCCCTGCATACTTCCGCATGCAATTGCCGGTAGGTGAACGTGCGCACATCGCCGTCAGGTTTATTGGGCTCGAAAAGGAGCGCTACCTGGTCGCCCCGGGTAGCCAAATGGCGGTCGAGGCAATTTTCAGTAATGTTGAGCTTTCCGTTCAAAAACCATTTGATGTTGGGCTCGCGAAAATTCCATTCCAACACTTTGTCCCAAGGCTTCCTCCAGGAGAAAGCAGCGGCCTGTTCAGCCCAGAAATTTTCAGGATCCTGTACGCTTTTCGCGTAAACTTCCCGGTAGTCTTCGATCGTTTTTATCCGTTGAGTCATGGAGGGAGAGATTGGTTATTGATTATTGGTATATTGGTTATTGGTGGTGAGGGATCGTTGATCGGTATTTTTGTCCTGAGGCAACATACCAATCACGGTCTCATTCCCGGTCGTACTCGCCGCTTAACGTGTAGTATCCAAAAATCAGCATACTCCCAACAATCAGTGGCGTGAGAATAAAGAGCATAATGATCCCAAAAACCAAGTCGGATTGATTGCCCGCCAGGCCGCTGTTGAATTTGGGCAACCCGATGGACGTGATGCTAATATACCCGGCTATGGCGCTCAATGCCAGCCAAAGGATCCCTGCTATTCTTCTGATCTTGTTCATGTTTGTAAAGCTTTAATTCTCAACATTGGTATCTTTTCCGTCAATATACAGCAACCCGATCACAAAACAAACCCCGGCAATGATGATGGGGTACCAGATGCCCTGCAAAAACCAGTCCGGGTTCCCGTTTCCTTTGGCCGTCGTGGCCAAATAAGTGGCCACTGCGGGCATCAGGCCACCAAAAATCCCGTTGCCAATATGGTAAGGCAAAGACATGGAGGTGTAGCGGATTTTTGTGGGAAACATTTCAACCAAAAACGCTGCGATTGGCCCGTAAACCATCGTAACAAAAATAATCTGGATGAAAATAAGCAGAACGAGCATCCGGAATGTCGAAGCGGGAAGCAGGGTCGCAGTTTTGATTTTTGCGAGAGGGGCTTCACGGGTGGTATCCGCCAGTTTTAGCACCGTTCGGGTTTCGTTCAACACGGCTCCATCCTTGAATTCCTTGTGGGTGATGGTCGTGATGACGCTGTCTGCCGGGTTCTTTTTATCCGCTTCCCGCGAAACCGCAACGGTTGTTTTTTCTGTGATTTCGATGCGCTGCCCATTGCTTGCAAAACTATACATGGTTCGGTAGATCGGGAAATAGCTCAGGATGGCAATCAGCATTCCTGCGAGCATGACCGGCTTGCGGCCTATTTTGTCGGACAGCCATCCGAATAGTACAAAAAATGGCGTACCGAAAACAAAAGCCCAGGTCATCATTTTTTCCACCTGAAGGGCATCCACGCCACAATCCGTTTTCAGAAAACTCATGGCGTAATAATGTCCGGTGTACCAGATCACCCCTTGCCCCATCGTAGCGCCCAACAAGGCGAGCAGGACGTATTTGAAATTTAATTTGTTTCCGAAACTTGCAGTCAGCGGGTTAGAGACCGTTTCGCCGGCAGCTTTAGCTTTCGCAAACAACGGCGACTCCTTCATGTTCCGACGGATCAGGTACGAAATGCCGATCATGAGAATGGAAACCCAAAAAGGAATGCGCCAGCCCCAGTCCAAAAAATCCTTTTCACCCATCGCAGATTTGGTGAGCATGATGACCAACAGCGAGGTGAACAAGCCTAAGGTTGCCGTCGTTTGGATCCAGGAAGTCCAGTAGCCGCGGCTTTCGGCAGGAGCATGTTCTGCTACGTAAGTCGCCGCCCCGCCATATTCCCCGCCAAGGGCCAAACCCTGCAACAGCCTCAGTATCAACACCAAAATCGGCGCCATGAACCCGATCGTTTCGTACCCCGGCACGCACCCAATCAGAAATGTGGCCCCGCCCATGAGCAGGAGCGTCATCATGAAGGTGTATTTTCTGCCGACGATATCGCCCAGCCGCCCGAAAAACAAAGCCCCAAATGGCCGCACCACAAAGCCCGCTGCAAAGGTTGCGAGGGTGGATAAAAATGCTGCGGTGGGGTTGTCCTGCGGGAAAAATTTCAGGGAAATAATGGGGGCAAGGCTCCCAAAAATGTAAAAATCATACCATTCGATCATCGTGCCTACCGAAGAGGCCCCGATTACTTTTCGTATTGCAGCGTTAGACTGACCCAACATGGTTCCCGTTTTTATCAGAAAAAGCAATTTCGTTTTTACAACTATTTCACAAACAGGCGTATAGAAGCTTTTGCGAAAACGAATAAAGCTTCTTGTGCCCCGGAAAGTAGGCCGCTCCCGTTTAGACCATCCCGCCAAGTTGCGACAAGTTATGAAAACATCCGTCCGGACAAGTTGTGAAAATAGTTGCGGTTTGAAATTTTATTAAAAAATCTACGCCGGGAGGAAACAAATTATAAAAATCCAAGTATAACCAAAGTGGTCAGCGTAGTGCGTCGGGGGAATGATACATACGGGATTTTTACAGCAACTTTCTAAAATCAAATTTGCGATGAAAAATTGGTTTTTTGCCAAAATAGCCCTAACTTCGCCATACCTGTATGACGTACCTGCGTTAAGAGAAAGACTACACTCATTTCGAGTTACACACTCCCCATTGCTGTCATAGTATTTTGATGAACGGATGCTGCAACATCCTGTTCTTGTTTGATTTATATGAGTGAACAGTTAATGTATATCACTAAACACTAAAGTCCATGCACATGAATTGTATTGTCATCACCAATAAACAAAGTCGCTCTATGAGATTCAAACCATTACTTTCGGCATTCGCCCTGCTTTTCGTACTTGCACAAAATGCAACGGCACAGCAAACAGCCGAGTGTATCCAAAACGCCACCATCGCTACGACGAGTGGTGCTACTGAATTGTTCGTCTGCCAGGGCGATGGCGTGTCCAACGTCATTCGCTTTAAAACCAAAATCGTTTCTACCCCTGCGGCTTACTTAGTGACCGATGCGGCTGGCAACATTTTGTTCGTCACGCACAACGCAACGATCAATTTTGAGACCTTGCCTCCGGGAAGCCTGCGCGTTTATGCGCTGTCTTACATTGGCCAGTTACTCGCTGCCCCGGGTCTGAACATTTTTACCGATCCGCTGGGCTCTATTTGTTATGAGCTGACGACGAATTTTGTGAGCATTAACAATGTATCGCCTGATGGCGCGACGGTGTTTGGTCCCAATTCAGCTACTTCATTCGTCGTTTGCTCGAACGATGCTACCCCTGATGTGATTAGCTTTGGCTCTACAAGCACCAGCCCGCTGTATGCCTACTTAGTTACGGATGCGAATAACACCATCTTACAGGTTTCCCTCGACGGCAACGTTGACTTTTCCACCCTGCCCGACGGCATTTGCCGCGTTTGGGGCTTCGCTTACGTGGGCAATATCACCGCCACCGTGGGCAGCAACGCCGCAACGAGCAACCTGTCTTCGGATTGTTTTGATTTGTCGGACAACTTTGTGACGGTCAACAAGGCAACGCCGGATGGCGGCACGGTGGCTTTTAATGACGGCAGCACTTCCCTCGAGTTGTGTACCGGTGCTAACGTTCCTACCTTAGTCTTGAACAATCAGACCACATCGCCGCTGAGTTACGGTTTCGTATTGACGGATGCCAACAACATCGTCATTCAGGTACTGGCTGGCAACAGCATTGATTTCGATGCGTTGGCTCCAGGCACTTACCGGGTTTGGGGGCTTTCCTACTCCGGTGCCATCACGGCCGGAGCCGGTGATAACGCTGCCACAGCGACCCTGACGGACGGCTGCTTTGAGTTGTCTGAAAACTTTCTCAGCATTACGAAGCGCAACCTGGAGGGCGGCACGGTGAGCCTGACCAATTTAGCTACGGCAACCTTCACGTGCGATAACGACGGGATCTCCGACGAAATCCAGATCATCAGTTCCGTTACCGATCCGGAGGAGCAGTATATTTTCATCATTACCAATGAATTGAATAATATCGTTGGCACATCCGTGGACGGAATCATTGATTTTGAAGGTACTGGCCCCGGTGTTTGTCGTGTATGGGGATTGGCTTACTCTGGCAACCTGACCATTACACCCGGCCAGAATGCTGCTGTGGTTGATCTGTCAGACGAATGCTTCCAACTGTCTTCCAACTTTGTTAAAGTCGAAAAAAAGCAAGCCCTCGGCGGCTCGGTCATGCTGGAAAACGGCGATGACGCGGTAGAAGTATGCGCCGGCGATGGCATTGCGGATGCGCTTACCTTTATAACAGAAGACGGCGAAGGCGAACACTACATTTTCTTTGTTACGAATGAAGACAACACTATTCTTTCCATTTCAACGGACGGCGTGGTTGATTTTGAAAACGAACCAGCCGGGACTTACCGCGTTTGGGGGGTGGCTTATACGGGCGATTTGAATGCCCAGGTTGGCGACAATGCGGCTACCGTGGAAGTCTCATTTGAGTGTTATGAGTTGAGCGAAAACTTTGTTAAAATTGACATCACCTTTGTGGATGGCGGTTCGGTATCCATCGTTGGCGGCGCAACTTCTGCGTTCGTTTGCGCCAACGACAGCCAATCAGACATTCTTACCTTCGATTTTGCAACCGATGCGCTGAACGCAGATTATACGTTCATCGTGACGGATGAAAACAACAAAGCATTGGTCGTTTTGGCGGGCAATGCCGTAGATTTTAATGTGGCTTCGCCCGATCGTATTTGCCGGGTTTGGGGGATTTCGTACACCGGTACGCTCAACATTGAAATCGGAGACGATATTACGGCAACGCAATTGTCGTCCAAATGCTTTGAATTGTCCGCCAACTTTGTGGAAATCAGAAAAGAAGAAACGAATGGCGGCACGGTGGCGGAAGCAGGCGGTCAGGATTCCTATTTTGTATGCCCGGACGGACTTGCCAATGTGCTTTCGTTTTCCGATAACGGGGTTTCTACCGGCGAATACGTATACGTGGTGACCAACTCGATCAACACCATTGTTTCCGTTTCGGCTGACAGCGAGATTGATTTCGATGTATTTGCTGAAAATACCTACCGGGTTTGGGGATTGGCCTACACCGGCAACGTGACGGCTGTAGTGGGCGACAACGCAGCCACCACGGAACTGACCGACGAGTGTTTCGACCTGAGCAGCAATTTCATTACCGTTACGGTGGGCACGCCCGAAGGCGGCGCATTGAGTACCAACGGTGCGGTGGAGGTTTACAGCTGCCCCGACGACAACGAACCGGATGTGCTGACTTTTGACAATGCTGGCGCTTCCGGCGTGGGATATGCTTTAGTGGTAACCGACGAAAATAACGTGGTTGTTGCAGTGGAAGATGGAACAACATTTGATTTCGGCACCTTGATCGCGGGCATTTACCGCGTTTACGGCGTCGCTTACACCGGCGCACTTACGGTTGTTGTCGGGGATGAAGTGAACGCAGTGGATCTGTCGGACGAGTGTTTTGACCTCAGCGATAACTTCGTAAAAGTGACGCACCAATCGCCAACAGGCGGCGAAGTTGCTTTAGCCGGTGGCTCAACAACGGTTTACCTCTGCCCCGATGGCGCGGGTTCCAGTTTGTTGTTTTTTGAAAATAGCGACGCAACAGGCCCCGGATTTGTCTTTATCATTACCAATAACCAAAACGTCATTGTTGCGATATTAGACGGCAATTCCATCAACTTAGACGGCCTGCCGGCAGGCAGCTACCGCGCATGGGGTCTGGCTTATACCGGCATCCTGACTGCCGAAATTGGCGATGACGCTGCAATAGAAGCGCTGTCTGACGGATGTTTCGACCTGAGCAGCAATTTCGTGACCATCGTGAACGAAACGCCCAATGGCGGGACGATTACCGGCCAGGGCGGCGCCTCTGCATTTGACATTTGCACGGGTGACGGCGATGCGGATGTGATCAATTTCAACGTGACCGGCAATACCGCAGGAAGCTATGCTTACCTCATCACGGATGAGAACGCTTTCCTCATTGGCGTGATCACGGACG
Organism: Chitinophagales bacterium; assembly: GCA_038323375.1. Classification (GTDB taxonomy): domain Bacteria; phylum Bacteroidota; class Bacteroidia; order Chitinophagales; family Saprospiraceae; genus JABWAJ01. The sequence continues at coordinate 2,409 of JBBQGV010000064.1, read as the reverse complement.
ATAGCTTTAACTTTGAAAATGTGAGACTCGACGGCCCGGTTAGAATTTATGGCGTAGCCTATACCGGCGATCTGGTGCTGCTTCCGGGCGACGCGGTTTTGCTCACGCCGGCATCGAATGATTGTTACGACCTTTCTGAGAACTTCATTGCCGTCAACCTGACGATCGTGGATGGCAGCGTGATCTTTTCCGATATTAACGGTGCCGAAACCCTGTATATATGCGCAGGCGACGGGGTGGCGGATACGGTTTCGTTCTTTACGGGAACGTTGGGAGCGGTAGCCGGCTACCGTTTTGTGGTCACGAATGAAAACAACATCATCCTGGCCTACCTGCCCGGCAACCAGCAAAATTACGAAGCGACCGCCGGATTTGCCCGTTTGCGCGTCTGGGGTCTGGCCTTCACCGGCACGCCCAATCCGGTGCCTTTCGGGCAGAACATCACGACTGCCGTTATGTCGAATGGCTGTTACGACCTTTCGGATAATTACATTGATATCATTCGCGATTTGCCGGAAGGCGGATCGGTTTCTTCGGGCGGCGAAACGGATATTTTGTTGTGTATCGGTGCAGAAAACGGCGTGCTGAATTTTGAAACCACCAGCACTTCGATTTCTGCTTATGCGTTCATCGTGACTTCGGAAGACAATGAAATTATCCGCATCTCCAATTCGGAAGATATTGATTTTAATACGCTCGTCCCAGGCACTTACCGCGTTTGGGGACTTTCCTACACGGGGGTACTGACTGCTTTTGTGGGTCAGGAAATAACGCCTGGCACGAACTTAGCAACCAGTTGCTTCGAGCTTTCCGATAACTTTGTGCGCGTCGTGCGCGCAGAAACGGTGGACGGCGGCGAAGTTTCCGGCCTCAACAGCGCCGGAACCAGTACGGTGTTCTACACTTGTCCGGACGACGATAACGGGGATTTTGTGATTTTACAAACCACCAGCCTCGATACGAATTATGTGTTCGTGATCACCGATGACACAGGCAAAATTCTGATTCCTGAAATTATTGGCGACGTCATTGATTTCGATCCTGCCGCTCCAGGCACGTACCGGATTTACGGCATCTCCTACAACGGCAATCAATTGTATGGTTTTGGAACGAATGTGAACACAGAACCGCTCTCGGATAACTGCTACATCACTTCTTCCAATTTCATTACGATCATCGTGTCGGCACCGGAAGGTGGAACCGTCGCAACAACCGAAGGGGATACGAGTGTGACGGTCGTGAACGGCGATGGCGAATTGGATGTCATCGGCGTACTGACTACCGGCGCTTCTCCAACGCTGTATACTTACGTGATTACGGATGAAAATAACATCATTGTGGTCATTCCGACCGGCAATTCCTACGATTTTGAATCGCTTGCCGCCGGCGTATACCGCATCTGGGGCTTGGCTTATACCGGCTCACTGATAGCGAATGTTGGCGACAATGCAGCTACGGCAGACCTTTCCGACGATTGCTTCGATTTGAGCAACAACTTCGTGGAGGTGAACAGCGAACCGCTGACGTTTGGCAGCCCGGATAACCATGTTGAAGCGCGCTTCGAAGCACAAACTTCGGCAGTTGTATCGAGCATCCGGCTTTCGCCCAACCCAGCTATAGATCAACTCGTTGCCGACCTGAACATGGGTGCCGTAGCGCGTCCGGTGACGACGATCCGCATTTTCAGCGCCACCGGTCAACTGGTGCTGCACCTGAACGAACCGGCTGTGGAAGGCGCGAACCGCTATTCCATCGGCGTGAACGACCTGGCTCCGGGCTTGTACTTGTTGCAGGCGACGAATGGCGGGGTGGTGCAGACGGCGAAGTTTGTGAAGCAGTAAGTTAGTGTCTGTCTTTATAGTTCGATAGCTGCGTTTTGTTCTTCCCCAAAATCGGTCATTTCCGCGAGTAAACTCCTGTTTTTGGGGAAGAACATGCCTTGCGCTCGAACTCTAAAGAACTGACACAAGACTAAGTGGAGGGACACTATTAGCTTTCCATATTTCAGCGCCCGGTTCCGAGGTTTTCGGAGCCGGGCGCTTTGTTTTTGAGGAATTTTGGTTGCTATAAAAGTGCCAAAACATGGATTTAGGGTTTAGGGTCGCTCGGTTCCATCGAGATCCAATGCCGGTAGCCCTCATTCCGGATCATTTTACGTGCCGTGGGTACGCAATGTATCGAAATTGGCAGCCCGTTTTTCCTTTATTTGAACAATCAGTTGGTTATTGCTAACTTTGCAGGGTAAACAACCTATTGAATGATCACATCGTAACTATCCAGCCGCCCCTAAATACTTATGATTTCCGACCTCGGAGAGGTCAAAGGTTTGTAGAAATGCATCGGGTTGACCTTAATTCCCGACCTCGGAGAGGTCGAACGTTTGTTTCCACGCTATTTTCTGCAAACCTT
>JBBQGV010000063.1:0-33926 GCA_038323375.1 Chitinophagales bacterium | reverse complement strand
GGAGGAAAGGGGTGCCTTTTCCATGACAGACATTAAAACACAATATATCAATGAACTTGTGCTCGATAAATTAATTTCCATTTATGGGAAAGACCCGTCCGTGGAAAAAAATAACCCCAAAATCCGTGAACTATATGCTATTGGCTGGTTTGACGCTTAAATCTTTAACGAACCATTGATCTACAAATGCTCAAAAAAATATGAAGCTGTTTATTTTCTTCTAACTGTTGTGTGTGTTCTTAAGTGCAAGGGTAAGCCAAACAAAATGTACGCCAAAATTTTTTGGGAGTTTTAACAGGTTAAGTTTTTTGGTTGTTGTCAGGCGGAGCCTGACGAATAGGACACGCGAGGCGGAGCCATCGCGCGAGCGGCAGGCCGGAAAAGCGTCAGAACCAAATCGCTTACCAAACCTGGCTGAATTCAACTTTTCAAAAATTACCGCCCAAAAACTTGATCTTTTCAAAGCAACCACTATATATTTGCAACCGCTTTTGAAACGCCCTGCATCGGCAGGGTGTTCAGTCGCGAATACGCCCAGGTGGTGAAATTGGTAGACACGCTACTTTGAGGGGGTAGTGCTCGTAAGGGTGTGCAAGTTCGAATCTTGTTCTGGGCACCAAAGTAAAAAAGCCTTTCCTGTTTCGGGAAGGCTTTTTTTATGTACACCTCCCTCTCTCCCTCTCTCCCTCTCTCCCTCTCCCTCTCACTTCCCCCTAAAAACCGGCTTCCGTTTCTCCAAAAACGCCGCCACGCCTTCGTTAAAATCCTCCGTCATCCCTGCTTCTACCTGAAGTTCTTCTTCTAATGCCAATTGAGCGGTCAGGTTATTTGTCAACGAGCGGTTGAGGGCGCGTTTGGTCAGGCCCAGACCGATGGGCGGCAGCAGCGACAATTGGATGGCGATGCCCGTGGCGGTCGCTTCCAACTGATCGTCGGGACAGGTTTTGTAGATCAAGCCCATGGCTTCGGCGGCGGTGGCTGGCACGCGTTCGCCCAGCATCATGAGGGCTGCCGCACGTTGCATGCCGATCAGTCGGGGCAGGGTAAACGTGCCGCCGCTGTCCGGGATCAACCCGATTTTGCTGAACGCCTGGATGAAAGAGGCGGACTCGCCAGCAACCGTGATGTCGCAAGCCAAAGCCAAATTCGCGCCCGCGCCCGCCGCTACGCCGTTGACCGCGCAAACCACCGGTTTTTCAATCCCCCGAATGCGTTCGATAATGGGGTTGTAGTGTTCCGAAAGGATGGTGAACATCGAAGGGCCGTCTTCGGCCACCACTTCCTGCAGGTCTTGCCCCGCGCAAAACGCTTTGCCGTTGCCTGTGAGCAGGATCACCCGAATGGTTTCGTCCGCCGCGCAGACATCCAAATGCTGCTGGAGCGACAACGCCATGTCGCGGTTGAAGCTGTTGTAAACCTCCGGGCGGTTGAGGCTGAGCTTTGCGAGGTGTTCGCCGATGCGTTCGAAAAGAATGCTTTCCATAAGTTGTTTGTGTGTGTGGGCCAAAGATAGATCAGAATTTAGCAAATTATTTAGTGTCTGTCTTTATAGTCCGATAACTGCGTTATGTTTCGCCCCAAAATCGGTCATTTACGCGAGTAAACTCCCGTTTTGGGGCGAAACACGCCTTGTTCTCGAACTCTAAAGAGCAGACACTCGACTAAAAAGACAGACACTCATTAGTTACAGCATTTTAGAATTTCAGCATGCCCCTCGAAAATATTGTTTTGTTGTATTGATTTTAAACATCAAACATTCTGTTTTGGCTATTTCGTTTGCGCCCCGTTACAGGCTCAAGCGTCTTTATCCTTTTTTTGATTGTATTATAAAATTTATTTGATTACAAAACAACATAATCCGTGCGCTATTAAGCAATTGTGGAAAACTTTAATAAAAAATGGTGGTAGAAAGTGGTAAAATGTGTAGAAATGATATACTTTTGAAAACTTAACTGTATGAAAAGTGGAAATAAAACAACTTCTGGGGGAATACGAATGCACATTAGACCCGAAAGGTCGGATGCGCATGCCGAGTAGCCTCCTCAACCAACTGGGGGAGGAAGCGCAGAAGTTGACCTTTATTGTGAACCGGGGTTTTGAAAAATGCCTGATGTTGTACCCAAAACCCGTTTGGGATAAAATCACGGAAGACATCAATCATTTGAACACGTATAACAAAAAGAACCGCGAGTTCATCCGCTATTTCTACCGGGGTGCGCAGGAAGTGACGATGGATGCCGCCGACCGGATTTTGATTTCGAAGCGCCTGCTGGAATATGCCGGTATCACTAAAGACGTGATCCTTTCGGCTTACAACGACCGCATCGAAATCTGGGCGCAGGAAGGATACGACGACCTGATGGCAGAAGAGCCGACAGATTTTTCCGACCTGGCAGAAGAAGTGTTGGGCAAAATTAACGGCAACAAAGCATAGACTTTATGGCCTACCACTTGCCCGCGCTGGCTTCGGAAAGTATTGAAGGACTGAACATCCAACCGGATGGCGTCTACGTAGATGCCACGTTTGGCGGCGGCGGACACGCAGCCTTAATATTAAAGGAGTTGGGCGATAAAGGTCGCCTGATTGGTTTTGACCAGGACGAAGATGCGGCGGCCAATGCGCTCAATGACCCGCGCTTCACTTTTGTGAAAGCCAATTTCCGGGATTTGAAACGCTTTTTACGCCTGCACGGTGTGGCGAAAGTTCACGGCATCCTTGCAGATCTGGGCGTATCATCGCACCAGTTGGACGAAGCTTCGCGGGGTTTTTCCTACCGCTTCAAAGCGGAGTTGGACATGCGCATGAACGCCGCCGAAAAACGCACGGCTGCCGATGTCATTAACCAAACAGACGAAGCAGGACTGCTGCGGATCTTTGGCGAATACGGCGAAGTCAGGAATGCCCGCACGCTGGCTGCGGCCATCGTGCAGGAGCGAAAAACACGCCCCATTCGCAGTATCGAGGATTTTGTCGCCATGCTGGATCCGTTGGTGCGTGGACAACGGCAACGCTATCTGTCACAGGTATTCCAGGCACTGCGCATCGAGGTGAACGATGAAATGGGTGCTTTGGCCGATTTCCTGAAACAGAGCCAGGAAGTGCTGCACCCCGGCGGAAGATTAGCCGTCATTTCCTACCACTCGCTGGAGGACAGGATGGTTAAAAATTTTTTCAAAACCGGGAATGTGGACGGCAAATTGGAACAGGATTTTTACGGCAATATCCACCGCCCTTTTACCCTGATTTCCAAAAAGGCCATTTTGCCTTCGGAAAAAGAGGTGCGGGAGAATCCGCGTGCGAGGAGTGCGAAGTTGCGGGTAGCGGAGGTTAATTTGAAAATTTGAGGATTTGAAAATAGGCCCGTAGGGTGCGCCCCTCGCGGTCGCCCAAAACCAGGGAAACGAAATAATGAATCAATACCCCTCAAATCAGAGGGATAGATACAGCAGAACATGGCAAAAAAAGGATTTAAAATAAACGATTTAAGTAGTCTGACTTCAGGGTTCATCCTGAACAACGTTGCTTTTATTGCTTTTTTGGGTTTTTTGGCCATTGTCTACATTGCTAATGCGCATTACGCGGAGGGCAATGTGCGCGACATACAATTGTTACAGCAGGAAGTGCGCGATTTGCGTTGGCAATTGAGAACCACGCAATCCGAGAACATGTACAACAGCAAGCAGGCTCAGATCAGCGACCAAATCCGGGAAGAAGGTCAAAACCTGCACCGTGGACAATCGAAAAAAATTGTGATTTCAGCAGAATAAATTATTAATTCCAATGGACGTCAAAAACGAAGTACTATACCGGGTGTACTTCCTGCTCTTCGGCATCGTGGTGCCGGCGGCCATCATATTGTTCTACCGGACTTTTGAAATCGCCGTTGTACAAGGCCAAAAATGGCGCGATAAAGGCGAAAGCAACTACATCAAACCCCGCGAAGTAGAAGCCGACCGGGGCAATATCCTCGCGACCGACGGCACCCTGCTGGCCACATCTGTTCCTTATTTCGACATCTACTTCGACCCAACAGCGCCTTCCAAAGAAAATTACGAAAAACACGTTGACTCCTTAGCCTACTGCCTGGCAACGTATGTAGACAAGACGTTCACTGTGGGGGGCTTCCGAGACTACCTTATCCAGTTGCGACAAGATTCCACCAACAAACACGTCCTGATCAAAAGCCAGGTTTCCTATACCGAAAAGAAACGGATGGAACAATTTCCGTTGTTCAACCTCGGGCAGTTCAAGGGGGGGTTCATCGCCCGGAAACGCAGCGAACGCAAGCGCCCGTTCGGGTTGCTGGCGCGCCGAACCATCGGTTATGTGCGCGAAGATTTTATGCCGGTTGGGATTGAATCCTACTTCGACGACGTACTCGGCGGACAACCTGGTCAGCAGTTCATGATCCGCGTTGACCCCAAACGCGACCTTTGGGTACCGGTGGAAGACCTCACGTCCATCGAACCCAAAAGCGGCGACGATGTCATCACGACGATTGACGTGAACCTACAGGCCATCACCGAAAATGCCCTGCTCCGCGCCGTTCAGCACCACGACGCCGAATGGGGTGTTGCCGTGTTGATGGAAACCAAAACCGGCGCTATTCGGGCCATTGCTAACCTTGGCAGAACGGATGAAGGCTGGTTCGAGACCTATAATTACGCCATTGCTTCGGCCACCGAGCCGGGTTCCACTTTCAAATTGGCGTCCATGATGGCGCTAATCGAAGACGGGCACGTCAATTTGGACGACTCTTTAGACATCCAGAAAGGCAAAGCCGATTTTTTTAAAGAAACCATGGAGGATTCGAACCCTTACAGCGCCAACATGGATACCACGACGGTGAAACGCGCGTTCGAAATTTCCTCCAATGTGGGCATTGCCAAGCTGATCCAGCAATACTACGGCGAAAAAACAAAGGCCAACGACAATAAAGGTGCCGCTCAGTTCATCGAGCGGTTAAAGTCGTTTAACCTGCACCTCCCAACGGGCATTGAATTAGATGGAGAAGCTAATCCACTGATCAAAGAAGCTTACAGCGCTGAAGACCAGTGGAGCGGTACGACCCTGCCCTGGATGGCCATCGGCTATGAGTGCCGCCTCACGCCGCTTCAACTGCTGACTTTTTTCAATACCGTCGCCAACGACGGCCAATTGGTGAAACCCATGCTGGTGTCTGAAATCCAGCGTTTTGGCAAAACCATTGAAACTTTTCCCACGACGGTGGTGAAGGAACGGATCGCTTCGAAAAGAACCATCGAACAAGCCAAAGAATTGCTGGAATCGGTGGTGGAAAACGGAACGGCGTACAAACTCAAAACCGACCGCTACCGCTTTGCCGGAAAAACCGGAACAGCGCAGGTCAACTACCGCCGCTCAACCAGCGGCAACCACATTGGCGGTTACCAGGCTTCTTTCGTAGGGTATTTCCCTGCAGAAGCCCCGCAATATTCCTGCATTGTGGTCATCAACAAACCACGGCAGGCCGGCTACTACGGTGCAGATGTTGCAGGACCGGTATTCCGGGAAATTGCCGACCGCTGTTTTGATGTGGTGGTGAACCTGCAAAAACCCATCAATCGCGGTCCGAAGCCGATGCTTGTGGAAAACACCCTGCCGAGCCGCGATATTGGCAGGCGGGACGATATGAAAGCCATCCTCGACTATTTGGAAATGCCTTATTTCGATCAGTCAGAGACCGAAATGGCGATCATTAACCCACATTCTGACAGCCTGATGATGGAAAATAGGAACATCGGAACCGACAAAGTGCCGAATGTCATCGGGATGGGGTTGCGGGATGCGCTTTACGCGCTGGAGAACAGGAAACTCAAAGTGCAGGTGAACGGCTTTGGAAAAGTCGTTTCGCAGTCTTTGCCGCCCGGCGCATCTGCAAAAGGCCGCAACATAAGAATTAACCTGCGATGATGGCACCGATGAACCTGAATACACTGATAGAAAACCTGCCGCTAAAAGTAGTTGCAGGCGAAACCCATACAAGCATCCGCCGGCTCGATTTCGACTCGCGCAAAGTACAGGAGGGCAGCCTCTTTGTGGCAGTGCGCGGCACACAAACGGACGGGCACGCTTACCTTGACAAGGCAATAGAAAACGGGGCGGTGGCCATCATCGCCGAAACATTACCGGCGACACTGGCAGCAAACATCACCTGGATACAGAGCGATGACAGCGCCAAAATGCTGGGCTTGATGGCTTCGCGCTTTTACGGCGAACCTTCGCGCAAGCTGCGTTTGCTGGGCGTGACGGGAACCAACGGCAAAACAACCGTGGTGACCCTGCTGCACAACCTGTTTTCTGAAATGGGCTACCGCTGCGGGTTGTTGTCTACCATCCGAAATAAAATCGGACAGGCAGAGGCATCCTCCACGCATACGACGCCGGATGCTTTAGCCATCAACGCTTTGCTGGCGGACATGGTAGCAGCCGGATGCACGTACGCGTTCATGGAAGTCAGCTCCCATGCCGTGGATCAGCAACGCATTGCCGGATTGCATTTTGCAGGCGGGATTTTTACAAACATCACCCACGACCACCTCGATTATCACAAAACGTTTCAGGCGTATATCGAGGCAAAAAAAGGGTTTTTCGATGGCTTGGGCAAAGACGCTTTCGCGCTGGTCAATGCCGACGACCGCCGGGCTGATGTGATGGTGCAAAATTGCAAGGCTGCGGTGTACCGCTTTGGGTTGAAATCAATGGCTGATTTTCGGGCGCGGATTTTGGAAAATGCACTATCGGGGCTACACCTGGAGTTGGATCGCGAAGAATTCCACAGCCGGTTGATCGGGGAATTCAACGCTTACAACCTGCTGGCCATTTACGGCGCTGCCGTTTTGCTGGGCGAAAAAAAGGTGGAAACCTTAGCCGCTCTCAGCAACCTCGGCGCGGCAGAAGGTCGCTTCGAATATGTGGAAGGCAAACAGGTGATCGGCATCGTGGATTACGCCCACACCCCGGATGCGCTGGAAAAAGTGCTGAGTACCATTGCGCAACTGCGCAAAAAAAATGGAAAAGTGATTACGGTGGTTGGTTGCGGCGGCGACCGCGATCCCACCAAAAGGCCGGAAATGGCAAAAATCGCCTGCCTCAAAAGCGATCAGGTGATTTTGACCTCCGACAATCCGCGTTCGGAAGAACCAGAGGCCATCCTTGCAGAAATGGAAGCCGGTGTGCCAGAAGAATTTGCAGGCAAAACCCTGAGCATCAGCGACCGCAAACAGGCCATTAAAACGGCGTGCAGGCTTGCGCAAAGCGGCGACATTATTCTGGTGGCGGGCAAAGGCCACGAAAAATACCAGGAGATTCAAGGGGTAAAATATCCTTTTGATGATAAGGAATTGCTGATGAAGGAGTTAAGCGTCTGAAGGTAGAGGGTAGAAGGTAGAGGGGAACCCCACACATCATAATATCCCGAACCTAACGAACAAGGAACAACAAGGAAGTCAACGTGAAAACAGAACGAACAATGCTCAACGAACAACAATAAACGAACAATGCTGATAAAATTAGTAGAGTGGCTGAATGAACTATATGATGGCAAACTTCCGGGTTCGGGGTTGTTTAGCTACATCACATTTCGTGCAGGTATAGCTACAATTTTATCTTTGCTGATTTCGATGGTATTCGGTGGCCGGATCATTGCCTATTTAAAGCGCCTTCAGGTTGGGGAAACCGTTCGCGATCTGGGTTTGCAGGGCCAAAAACAAAAAGAGGGCACGCCAACGATGGGCGGCATTATCATCATCATGGCGATTCTGATCCCTTGTTTGCTAATGGCCAACCTCAACAACATCTATATTTTCCTGATGGTGGTTGCCACGGTCTGGATGGGCATCATCGGCTTTTTGGACGACTACATCAAGGTATTTAAAAAAGATAAAAATGGCCTTAGCGGCAAATTTAAAGTACTGGGACAGATCGGATTGGGAGTTATCGTTGCGCTGATCATGATTTTCAGTGATCAGGTGGTGGTGCGGATGGATCTTGAAGAATACGACGCTTCCGGGATTGTCGCAGAAATGGTAGGCGATACGCTTGAAGTGAAAAACGGGAAAGAAATCGAAGAAAAAGGCGATTTCAAAATGATGCTGACCAATGTACCTTTTGTGAAAGGCAATCAATTGGATTATGCCAAGTTGGTGCCCGCCTCAAAGGATGGCGGCATGAGTTCCTGGGTGTGGCTGTTGTTTGTGCCTTTGGTCATTTTTGTGGTCACGGCCGTCTCCAATGCCGCCAACCTGACCGATGGGTTAGACGGGCTGGCGACCGGCGTTTCCGGCATCATTGGCCTGACGCTTGGCATTTTTGCTTACGTATCCGGCAACGCAATTGCAGCCACCTACCTCAATATCCTGCATTTGCCGGGTACAGGGGAACTCGTAATTTTTGCGGCCTGTTTCCTCGGCGCTTGTCTGGGTTTTTTGTGGTACAATTCCTATCCCGCCCAAATTTTTATGGGCGACACCGGCAGCCTGACCCTCGGCGGCATCATTGCCACCATGGCCATCGTGTTGAGAAAAGAATTGCTGATTCCGCTGATGTGCGGCATCTTTTTAATAGAAAACCTTTCCGTCGTGCTTCAGGTGGCGTATTTCAAATACACCAAACGCAAATACGGCGAGGGGCGCAGGATTTTCCTGATGTCGCCATTGCACCATCACTATCAGAAAAAGGGGATTCCCGAGACGAAGATTGTGATGCGCTTTTGGATCGTAGGCATCTTGCTGGCCGTTTTCACGATGATCACCCTGAAAATCCGATAGAGGCCATGAGTTTAATCGTCGTATTGGGTGCAGCAGAAAGCGGGGTGGGCGCAGCGATATTGGCTGCGGCAAAAGGATTTGAAGTATTCGTTTCCGACAGGGGCGAAATCAAAGACAGTTATAAAAACCTGCTGGTAAAACACGGCATTCCATACGAGGAAGGTCAACACACGCACGAGCGCATTTTTCAGGCAACTGAAGTGATCAAAAGCCCGGGCATTCCCGACACCGTCCCTTTGGTGAAAGCATTGGAGGAACGGAGCATTCCGGTCATTTCAGAAATTGAATTCGCGGGCAGGTACACGGCTGCAAAGATCATTGGGATCACGGGCAGCAATGGCAAAACGACCACTACCCTGCTGACACATCACCTGTTGAAAACAGCAGGTCTGAACGCCGGACTGGCAGGGAATGTGGGGTTTGGGTTTGCGGCGCATGTGGCGCTGGAGCTGGCGGTTGACTACTACGTGCTGGAGCTGAGCAGCTTTCAGTTGGATGGCATCCGCGCGTTCCGGCTCGATATTGCGATGTTGCTGAACATTACGCCCGATCATTTAGACCGCTACGCATACAAATTGGAAAATTACGCCGACGCCAAATTCCGCATTGCGATGAATCAGCGCGAAGGAGACCTTTTCCTGTACAATGCCAGCGATCCAAATGTGCGTCTTTTTGGCGTCAAGCACCATTTTGAATCGAAAGCGGTTGCTTTGACGACCGATCAGGTGCATGGAGCAAAGATTGAAGTGGAAGGCAGCGTGTTCGACTTGTCGCAAACGCAACTGCGCGGCTCACACAACGCCATGAATGCCCTGTTTGCCGTTCAAACAGCCAAAGCGCTCGGCATCGGCGACGATGCCATTCATGCGGGACTGAAAACGTTCAAACCCGCGCCGCACCGTTTAGAAAAGGTAGCCGACCTGGATGGGGTGGAGTACCTCAACGACAGCAAGGCTACCAATGTGGATTCGGTCTTTTATGCCCTTCAGGCAATGGATCGTCCGGTCGTATGGATTGTTGGCGGCCAGGACAAGGGCAACGATTACGAGCCGTTGATGCCCTGGGTGAAAGAAAAAGTAAAGGCCATTGTGTGCATGGGCGTTGACAACAGCAAAATTGTGAGCACGTTCGCTCCGATCATTGCTGAAATCCGCGAAACCCGCAGCGCTGTGGATGCCGTGAAAACCGCGCAACAATTGGCCAAACCCGGTGATGCCGTCTTGTTATCGCCGGCGTGCGCCAGTTTTGATTTGTTCAAAAATTATGAGGATCGGGGGGATCAGTTTCGTGCGGCAGTATTGGATTTGATAAATAAGGATATATGTCATCATTCGTAGCAAGGATTAATGCAGAGCTTCGCGGCGACCGGGTCATCTGGGCAATCATTGCCCTGGTGTCCATCTTTTCTATTATGGCCGTTTACAGCTCTACGGGTACCTTGGCTTACCGCGAACGGGGGGGCAATACGGAGGCTTTTTTATTCAAACACCTGATCATACTCAGCGTCGGTTTGCTGATGACGTATATCTGCCATTTGCTGCATTACATGAAATATCACCGCTGGGCACCGGCGCTTTTCCTGCTGGCGATCCCGATGCTGTTTTATACGCTGACTTTGGGTACCGACATCAATGAAGCCAAGCGCTGGGTGATGATCCCTTATGTGGGCATCAGCTTCCAGACGTCAGACTTTGCAAAACTGGCACTGATTATTTTTGTCGCGCGCTCCATTTCAACCAAACAGGACTACATCAAGGATTTCAACAGTGCTTTTTTGCCGATCATCGTGCCGGTATTGCTGGTTTGTGGATTGATCGCTCCGGCGAATCTTTCCACCGCGCTGCTACTGTTTTTGACCTGCCTCGGCATGATGTTCGTTGGCAGGGTCTCTATCAAGTACATTTTTCTATTGCTGATGTTGGGGTTGGTCGTGTTTTCAATCCTCATTTTTATTGGTCAGGCCATGCCCGAAGTGGTTCGGGTTGAAACCTGGACGAACCGGGTAAAGGAGTTCATGTACGATCCGGACGGCGGCCACCAGAGCATGCAGGCAAAAATTGCCATTGCAAACGGAGAATGGTTCGGTCTGGGCCCGGGCAACAGCATTCAGCGCAATTACCTGCCTTCGCCTTATTCCGATTTCATTTACAGCATCATCTGTGAAGAATATGGTTTGATTGGCGGTGGCGTCATTATTTTATTGTACGTTTTGTTCTTTTTCCGGATCACGCGGTTGGTCACCAAAAGCCCAAAAGCCTTTGGTGCCATCCTGGCCATGGGGCTGGGCATCATGCTGGTCTTGCAGGCTTTGGTCAATATCGCAGTGGCCGTAAATCTGGTGCCGATCACCGGGGTCACCCTGCCCATGATCAGCATGGGCGGTACGTCTTTAATGTTTACCTGCATCGCTTTTGGCATCATCCTAAGCGTGAGCAAGTATATTGAATCGGTAGCAACAGATTGATATGGCAAAGATTATCATCAGCGGCGGCGGCACTGGGGGCCATGTTTTTCCGGCGATTGCCATTGCTGACGCCATTAAAAAAATACGCCCCGATGCCGAAATTCTGTTTGTCGGCGCGCAAGGCAAAATAGAAATGGAGAAAGTCCCGAAAGCGGGCTATCCGATAGAAGGCTTGTGGATCAGCGGTTTTCACCGAAAACTGACTTTGAGAAACCTGCTTTTCCCGTTGAAATTGCTGACGAGCTTGTGGAAGGCTCACCGCATCATCGCGCGGTTCAAACCCGATGCAGCGGTTGGCGTTGGCGGTTATGCCAGCGGACCATTGCTGAGGGCGGCGACGAGCCGGGGCGTTCCGGCGCTGTTGCAGGAGCAAAATTCCTTCGCAGGGGTCACTAACCGCTTATTGGCCGCTAAGGCGAAGAAAATCTGCGTTGCCTACGACAACATGGAGCGCTATTTTCCTGCGGAAAAAATTGTGCTGACCGGCAATCCCGTGCGGCGCGATCTTGCCAATTTGCAGGTGACGGCAGCAGAAGGCCTGAAGTATTTTGAGCTGGAAGCGGGCAAAAAAACCATCTTCGTTTTTGGCGGCAGCCTTGGTGCCCGTTCCATCAACGAAGCCATGGCCGCCAACGCGGAATTGCTGGGTCGGCAATCGGACATTCAGGTACTTTGGCAGGTTGGCCGCCTGTACTACGAAACGTATAAGGATTGCGCAACGGCGCGTTTGCCCAATGTGCGTTTGCGCCCTTTTATTGACCGGATGGATATGGCTTATGCGCTGGCAGACTTAGTCATCTGCCGGGCGGGGGCCCTGACCATTTCCGAATTGTGTCTGGTGGGCAAAGCGGCTCTGCTGATTCCTTCGCCAAATGTGGCAGAAGATCATCAGACCAAAAACGCCAAAGCGCTGGTAGAAAAGGAAGCGGCTTTGCTGCTCCCCGACCGAGACGCGAAGGAACTGATCGTGGCGCAGGCCATACAACTGCTCATCAACGAGCCACAGCTTGAAAAATTGAGACAAAACATCCGCCTGCTGGCGCGTCCCGACGCTGCCGACCGCATCGCGGAGGAAGTTTTAAAATTAATATAAGAAAACGATTGTCATGAATTTAAACGACTTACGCACCCTTTATTTTATCGGCATCGGCGGCATTGGTATGAGCGCCTTAGCCCGGTATTTCAAGGGGCGTGGATTGGCCGTTTCAGGTTATGATAAAACGGAAACCCCGCTCACGAAAGCGTTGGTGGAAGAGGGTATTCCGGTGCATTACACCGAAGATTTGTCGCAAATACCGGCTTCCGTAGACCTTGTGGTTTATACCCCCGCCGTGCCCGCCGATCACCGGGAACTGGTACACCTGCAGGCGCAGGGAATACCGGTAAAAAAACGAGCAGAGGTGCTGGGCATCATCAGCCGGAGCATGAAAACCATTGCCGTAGCGGGCACCCACGGCAAAACGACGACGTCCACGATGGTGACGCACCTGCTTTACAGCGGCGGCGTGGAATGTGCCGCTTTTTTGGGGGGCATTTCCCTGAATTTTGGCACCAATTTCCTCCAGGGTGCCAGCAAGTGGGTGGTGGTAGAAGCCGATGAATACGATCGCTCCTTTTTGCAATTAGACCCCGATCTGGCCATCATCACTTCGGTGGAGGCTGATCATTTGGACATCTATGGCACGCCTGAGCAATTGATCGAAACAGGCTATCGTGCATTTGCGAAAAGACTGAAGCCAGGAGGCCGCCTGTGGGCAAATATAAGCTGTCAAAGTTACTTTGAAGACCTTGCGGGAATAGACAGTTACGGCCTCGACGGCGGCAATTACCGGTCGGAAAATATCCGGATGGAAAATGGTCGCGTAACGTTCGATTTTACGTGCCCGAAATTGACGATGAAAGGTGCGCAATTGGGCGTTCCGGGCAGGCACAATGTAGAAAATGCGACCGCTGCCATTGCGGTGGCCTTAGAAGCAGGCGCCTCGCCGGAGGGAATCCGGGCGGGTTTGGCTTCCTTCAAGGGAACCCGGCGGCGATTTGAAATTGTTTGGCGCAATAACGAACGGGTGTATGTGGATGATTACGCCCACCACCCTACCGAACTGGAAGCGACCATCGGCGCGGCACGTATGTATTTTCCGGACAAAAAGCTGACCGGAATTTTCCAGCCGCACCTTTATACGCGCACCCGGGATTTTGCACCCGAATTTGCGCAGGCGCTCGACCAGCTTGACGAAGTCCTGTTGCTCGACATTTACCCGGCGCGGGAACTGCCCATCGAAGGCGTGAGCAGTGCAACGATTTTTGAACAAATACGTAACCCGAATAAACGCTTGGTCACCAAAGCCAATTTACTGGATGCCCTGACGGAAATGCAGCCGGAGGTTTTGCTGACGATGGGCGCAGGGGATATTGATGGGATGGTGGGGAAGATTGGGGGGTGGTTTGAGAATTTGAAGATTTGAGGATTTGAGGATTTGCGCGCGGGGCAGAGCCGATAGGGTGCGACCCTCGCGGTCGCCCAAACACCCGAAATGATTTGAGGATGCGAGGATGCGAGAACAGAACGAACAACGAACAACGAACAACGAATTTAGAACCATGCAACTTAAAAAAATGCCACAAAATGATTTATCAAAATCGCTAAAACGGCTGACGTGGGCAGCGGTGGCATTTATTTTTGCAATGATCATTATTGCGTTTGCCGATAAAAAAGGGAATCGGGCAGTTTCGTCCGTAGCCGTAGCCATAACGCCGCTTGGGGAGGGCAACCTACTGATCAATGAAGCTGATGTGTTGGAAGCCATTGAGCAGAATTACGGATTTGTACTGGAAGGAACGCCGATCGCAGAATTGGAAGTCGGGCGGTTGGAGCAAATGATCGAAACCGATCCCTTTGTAGCCGATGCGGATGTTTTTGTAGACGCCGAAGGGCGGGTGCAGGTAGAAATTGTGCAGCGGGAACCGGTTTTGCGCATCATCAGCAACAACGGTCAGAATTATTACCTCGACCGCGACGGTTTCAAAATGCCGCTGTCCGACCACTTTTCCGCAAGGGTTTTGGTCGCCACCGGCAATATTCCGCCGTTTAGTGATGATTTCATGGATCCCGAAAAAAAACATACCCTGAAAGACCTGTTTTTGCTGCGCGGGGATCTGTTGGCCGATGCGTTTATGAATGCCCTGATCGAGCAGGTTTACGTCAGCAATCGTGGGGAGTACATTTTGATTCCCAAATTGGGCGATCAGAAAATCATTCTCGGACCTTATGAAAACATAGTGGATAAATTCAAGCGACTCAAGGTATTCTATAAAGAAGGAATGCCTTATGAAGGTTGGCAAAAATATTCCGAAATCAACCTGAAATACAAAGGACAGGTGGTTTGCAGGAAACGATAAACATTAATTTTTACTGTACAGTCATTCCAGGGGAGGCTTTCTGAGAAAACTACACCCTGAAACAAAATGTAAAAGATTATGATGATGGAAACAGAATCGGGCGCGTATAAATCGGACATCGTTGTCGCGCTGGACATTGGCACCACGAAAGTTTGCGCATTGGTTGGTCGCAAAGACGAACACGGCAAATTGGAAGTTCTCGGTTTCGGCAAAGTGGACTCGGAAGGGGTATTGCGCGGGGTTGTTTCAAATATTGAAAAAACCGTGAATGCCATTTCTGAAGCAACCGATGTGGCCAAGCGTCACTCTGGCATTGACTTCAAGGTCGTTCATGTCGGCATTGCCGGGCAGCACATCAAGAGCCTCCAGCACCGGGGGATTCTGACGCGCGACAACGACCATTTAGAGATCAGCCGCCGCGACATTGATAAGCTGATCAGCGACATGTACAAACTGGTTTTGCCTCCGGGGGATAAAATCCTGCACGTCATTCCGCAGGAATATACCGTTGACAACGAGCAGGGAATCCTCGACCCTATCGGTATGTCCGGGATCCGTCTGGAAGCAAATTTCCACATCATCACCGGCCAGATTGCGGCATCCAACAACCTCTTCCGTTGTGTGGAACGCGCCGGACTGAAAGCCGCCAACATGACCCTGGAGCCTATTGCTTCGGCAGCGGCAGTGCTAAGCGACGAGGAAAGAGAAGCTGGCGTGGCGCTGGTGGATATTGGCGGGGGCACCACGGATATTACCATTTTCCAGGACGGCATCGTTCGCCATACGGCGGTGATTCCTTTTGGCGGCAATGCGATCACCAAAGACATCAAGGAAGGATGCACGGTGATGATCCAGCAGGCTGAAAAAATGAAAGTGCGCTTTGGCTCCGCTTTGGCCGATGAGGTTTTCGACAACCGCATCATCACCATTCCGGGGTTGAAAGGGCGCGACGCCAAAGAGATTTCCGAAAAGAACTTAGCCCGCATCATTCAGGCGCGTATGGAGGAAATCCTCGATTACGTGGTTTGGGAAATCCGCAAATCAGGCTACGAGCGCAAACTCATCGGCGGCATCGTCCTCACCGGCGGCGGCGCTTTGTTGCGGCACATTGACAAATTAGCGGAATTCCACACGGGATTCGCTGCGCGCATCGGCATGCCGATTGAAAACCTCGCGCACGGGTACTACGAACAACTCGGAAGCCCGATGTACGCAACGGGGATCGGGTTGTTGCTCAAAGGCATCGAAGATGTGGAGCAAGGGCGGGTGAAATCGGAAACCGAAACGCCGAAAAAAGAGCTTGAAACACTCAATGAAAATAACAGCAGCAGCAATGGCAACTGGTTTGACCAAATCTTCCGAAAAACGAAAGAATGGTTTGAAGCAGAGCCGGATGCGAATTTTTAGATGCTATATTTAAGACATTAGATTTTAGACAACATAGTCAAGTCTAACATCTTTTATCTAATATCTAACATCTCAAAAGCGAACAGCAGGAATAAAATTAAAAGTCAATTTCTATCTTTACGATCGTCGGGCGCTTACTGATACAAAAAGTGACCTGTGAACAAGAAAATCACCCGGCGAACGCACCAAAAAAGAAACATTATGTTATTCGATTTGCCAGGGAGCGAAAGCCCCATCATCAAGGTTCTGGGCGTAGGCGGAGGCGGCAGCAATGCAGTCAACCACATGTACAGCCAAGGAATTATCGGTGTTGATTTTGCCATCTGCAACACTGACGCGCAAGCCATGGACGCCAGCCCGGTGCCCACGAAAATTTCTTTGGGGCCTTTGCTAACCGAAGGACGGGGCGCAGGTTCAAAGCCGAACATCGGCAAATTGGCCTGTGAAGAATCCATCGAGGAACTGCGCCGCTATTTGGAGAACAACTGCAAAATGTTGTTCATCACAGCCGGCATGGGCGGCGGAACAGGCACCGGCGCAGCGCCGATCATTGCCAAAACAGCCAAAGAGATGGGCATCCTGACGGTGGGCATCATTACCCTGCCTTTCGGATTCGAAGGGCGCCGCAGGCAGACACAGGGCGGCGAAGGCCTGAGCGAATTGAAAAAATACGTGGATACGCTGATCGTCATTTCCAATGACAAACTGCGCCTTATCTACGGCAACCTCTCCCTTTCGGATGCTTTTTCCCAGGCAGACAATATCCTCACCACAGCCGCCAAAGGCATTGCGGAAATCATTACCGTGCCCGGTTATGTGAACGTAGATTTTGAAGACGTGAATACGGTGATGCGCGACAGCGGTGTGGCCATCATGGGCACGGCAACGGCAGAAGGCGAAAACCGCGCCAAGCGTGCGGTGGACGAAGCCCTGCACTCGCCCCTGTTGGAGGAAAACAACATCCGCGGCGCGCAGCATATCCTGCTCAACATCACTTCCGGTACGAAAGAGGTGACGATGGACGAAATCTTCGAAATCACGGAGTTCGTGCAGGAAGAAGCCGGCAATGGCACCGACCTCATCTGGGGAAATTGCTTCGACGAAAAGCTGGGCGAAAAAATCAGCGTCACGATCATTGCCACCGGCTTTGAGCAACGCCCGGTCAAAGCGGTCAACAAAGCGGCTACCGGCACCGACCGCATCGTGGTGTCTTTAGACGACGATCCGGATCGTCAGGGATTTTTGCAAAAAAAAACGAAACTTTCGGACTTAGGCTTTGAAGAAAGCAGCCCGACGGAACAACCGACGACGTTCGAGTTTGACAACATCCGGTCTTCCATCTACCAGCGCAGCCGCTACAACTACGACGAACCGGCACCCCGGAACGATGTTCGGGATCAGCAACGAGCCGAAGAGGAACGCCGCCTGCAGGAGCGGGAAAACATGCGCCGCGAGCGCCTGCGCAGCAATGTTGTAAAACTGAGCAACCCGCAGACGATCAACGACTTAGAAAGTGAACCGGCCTACATGCGCCGAGGCGTCAACCTCGACGATGTGCCCAATTCTGCGGAGCCCGCCATGTCGAAATGGACCATTTCCGATGATGATGATCCGGAGCTGCGCGAGGGCAATTCGTTTTTGCACGACAATGTAGATTAATTAGTGTCTGTCTTTACAGTCCGATAACTGCGTTGTATTTTGCCCCAAAACTGGTCATTTACGCGAGTAAACTCCCATTTTTGGGTCTTCGCATGCCTTGTTCTCGAACGCTAAAGAACAGACACGGGACTAAATGGACGAACACTAATTAGTGTCTGTCTTTAAAGTCCGAAAGCTGCGTTATGTTTGACCCCAAATATGAGACATTCCTAATTTTAGATGCTGTGGTTCTACAGGAACCTAATGCCGGTAAAAAACATGAGACATTCCGAACATTCGGGATGTCTCATTGCATTTCAGGGCTAAATGGTTCGTATGCCCGCGCTTTTTTATACCTCACGCCGTTAGGTTTTGTGCATGAAATATAGTAGACTTGTTGCGACGGGATCTAATGCCGGTAGACATGGAGTAACACGGAGTAAAGGGAGTCTCGCGGAGTTAAGCCCTCTTCCGCGAGCCTCCGCGCCATATTGGAGTCCTCAGAGTGTGTCCACATTCAAATATGGCGAATTATCGTAAATTCGCCCCTACCCTGCCGGTTTGAAAAATCAACTAAAATGCCATTGCCATGAGCAAAGAACAAAAAAATCCGGATTGCGGTGAAGTTATCCACCAGGAGCATGAAGCGATAAAAAAACGAAGGAAAGTCCTTTTTGGAGACGCCGCTGCAGCAGATCTTGAAGAAACCCGCTTCGGAATTGCGATGTCAGGCGGCGGCATTCGTTCTGCGACCATCAACATGGGGTTTTTACGCATGCTCAATCAGTTGGGTATCTTAAAACGCGCCGATTACCTGTCAACTGTTTCGGGCGGAGGATACACCGGGGCTTATGTCCACGCCACCCTGAAGGGAATAGGCAGCAAGTTGGAAAGCGATGAAAGGTTGAAGGTAGACGACTACTATAAACAACTGTTTTCAGACGACCACATCAGCCATTTGCGTTCGAGGGGGGAGTACCTCATTCCCGGGAAGGGATTCATCAAAACATTCAACCGCTTAGTGCTCATTATCGGCTATTTGAGCAGTCTGATCATGAGTTTGCTCAGCCCGGCGCTCATGGTTGCCATTGCCGCCAGCGTCTACGGTCTTTTTTCGGTGTTTGTTGAAATGGATACCCAACTGTTTCTCTGGTACTTTGACAACGTGCTCATTGCAGGCGCCATTACTTTGGGTGCTGTGCTGGTAATTCATTACATCCTGAACAGGGCCGAAATTTATGGCCTGAATATTTCCCTGTGGTTTCACCGGATTGAAACGGGCATTCTCCTGCTTATGATCATAGCAATCCTTGCGACCGCCATTGCTGCCGTAGGCATACAATATTCCGATCAGGGCCAAACCATCCTGATGTACCTTGGCATTGGCGCTACCGCTGTTGCGCTTGGGTTCCTTGTAAATCCCAATGCAAGCAGTTTTCACCGGTTTTATCGCGGGCAACTTTCGGAGGCTTTTTTGAAATTTGCAGGAAGCCGGAAACATCAAAATATCCTGCTGAAAGACCTTTTTCCGTGCGACGGTAAAAAAATAAAAATTCAGGATTGCCTCAACCCTTACCCGCTCATCAATACCTGTTTGAACCTGCAAGCTTTGAATGACCCCAAATTTCAGGGCACAAAAACCAATGACTATTTCCTGTTGTCGCCGCTGTACTGTGGTGCCAAATTGACCGGTTACGTAGAAACGAAAACCCATACCGGGTATAGTTCGATGACGTTACCCGCAGCCACCACCATTTCTGCTGCGGCGCTCAATCCGGGTATGGGCGTTTATTCCAATAAAGTCCTCAGCGTTTTCCTCGCCCTGTTCAATGCCCGGCTGGGTTATTGGACTTGGAACCCGATGAAGGGCCGCAAAGGTATTTCCATCGTTTGGTGGCCACCCTATTTCTTCAACGAGCTACTTTCCCAAATCGGGACGGATAAAAAAATGCTCAATATTTCTGACGGCGGCCATATTGAAAACTTAGCCGTTTATGAGCTGTTGCGCCGCAAATGCAGGCTCATCATCGCAATAGATGCGGGCGAAGATTCAAAATATGAATTTACGGATCTGGAAAACCTAACCATCCGGGCGCGTAACGAACTGGGCATTGTCATCCGGTTCTTCGAAGGGCAGGATCCGGAAGACATCATTCGTCCCAAAGCTTCTTTCGGTTACTCCCGCAAGCGTTTTGCCGTGGCAGGGCTTTACAAAATCTGGGAAGAATTTGACCTCGATATGGGCACCGGGAAACACCAGGCTTCCCGGGAGGTGGCGGTGCTGGTGAATTACAGACACGATGCGAACGCTGGCGACGCCCCGTTCGATGTATTTATCAAAAATGAACCCAATCCCGATCCGGCTATTCTGGAATTGGCTCAAAAGCAGACCTGGGAAAGGTATGCTCAGGAAAATCCAGACAAATCGGGGATGGAAAAATTGCGCCTCGGCACGTTCGTTTATGTAAAATCGTCGGTGACTGCGCCCGCAGGAAAACCCAATATCGCCCCACCTAAGGAAGAAAAAGCCCCAAGCATTTTAAAACAGTTGATCTCGCTGTTTCAAAAAAAGCAGGAAAGCCCGGAAAAAGGCACAGAGAGCCTCAAATACGCGGTTTACAAGTACAAAATTTACCACCCGACTTTCCCGCATGAACCCACATCCGACCAGTTTTTTGATGAGGTTCAATGGGAAGCTTATTACCAGTTGGGGCAACACCTTGCTGATGATGTGCTGAAAGGACTTTCCACTTCAACACAAACTGGTGACAGGGCAGACGTCGGACTGAACGAATTGATTGCCCACTTCGAAGCGGCACCAAGCGTTCCTGTACCGGAGGAACAAGCGGTTACGCCGGTTGAGACCACCTCGCGGGGCCTCGAAATGGAGCTGCCTAAAGCGGCTGAGTACGTTGAGGAGTTTCCGAAGCAGGAAGACGCTTATTATAAAATATAAATTGGGCGGGCTGGCACGCAGGCTTCGCCTCGCGTCTCCTATTTTGCGGGTTCCAACCTGCAATGCTCCGCAAGGCAACGCGCTGTTCTATATACCAGTAGGCAGCCCCCGTGCGCGCAGGCACCAGCACTGTGTTGGCTTAGTGGCTTGCTTTTTTGAGAAAATGTGTAACTTCGTGTTTATGGGCTTGATGGGAATTCGTCAAGTGGCTACGGACGCCAAGCGCAGCGAACGATACAGCAACAACAGACAGACAAAAGACAATGAGTTTGAATACACAATCACTTCAACCGCTTATCAACTTTATCTACTCGGTAGCGGAAAATCTTTGGCAGAAGCACTAGAACCACAATTCGGTACTGGTTTTTCGTACAGGCAGTTAAATTTGTTTCGCCAGTTTTACCGTACTTTCCCAATTGTGAACGCACTGCGTTCACAATTCAGTTGGACACATTATCGCACCTTCATTCGCATTGACAACCAAGACAAAAGAGAATTTTATATAGCCGAAACCACTAAAAATAACTGGCCGGCAAGACAACTGGAACGGCAGGTAAACAGCCAGCTTTTTGAACGGCTCTTGTTAAGCAACGATATACAAGGCATGCTGGCGGTAGCAAGAGAAGAGAAATTGCCCTCCGATGCCAAAGAAATTATTAAAGACCCAATGGTGCTGGAGTTTTTAGGGCTAAAACGAGAAGCCGCTTACTACGAAAAGGATATTGAGGCTGCCACCATTACCCATTTGCAAGATTTTTTGCTGGAAATAGGCACCGGGTTTTCTTTCGTAGCCAGGCAAAAGCGGATACATATTGAGGGCGACGAGTTTTTTATTGACCTTGTTTTTTATAACCGATTATTGCAGTGTTTTGTACTGATTGAAATAAAAACCAACAAACTCTCCCATCAGGATATTGGGCAATTACAGATGTATGTAAACTACTACGACTGTTTTGAAAAACAAGATTTTGAAAACGATACCATCGGCATACTGCTCTGTGCCGATAAAAACGATGCCGTAGTAAAAATAACACTGCCCCAAAATAACAAAACCATCATTGCCAGCAAATACCAACTGTACATGCCCACCGAAGCGCAACTACTGGCTCAAGTAAAGAAAGAAATCGAATTCATCAATCAACTACAAGAAAAAAATGATGGCAGCGGAATTTAAATATAAAAAAATGGGAATTGACTGGATGGCGGAAGTGCCGGAGCATTGGGAGATGAGGCGATTGAAATATATCGCTGATGTAAAATTCAGTACGGTTGAGAAGCACAGTCTTAAAGAAGAAAAAAATCAGGCTCTGCAACTATGTTGATGTTTATAAGAATAAATATGTAAATAATAGTCTGGATTTCATGAATGCCCTCGCTGGCGCGCTGGCTCCACCTCGCGTCTCCTATTCTGCGGGTTCTAACCCACAACGCCCTCCTACGAGTGGGATAAGTAGAATAACGCACAAAAACCAACCCTCATTCCCCCCTCTCCCGCAACCACCTCACCAATTGCTCCCTTTCCGCATCCTCCTGAAAAACCCAGCGCCCGGCGTCTAAATGGGTGCCGCCTTCGATGAGGTGGAACGTCAGGTTGGCGTTTGGTTTCTCTTTTGCAAACCGCACAAAAGAATGCGCACACGCCACCGGCACCAAGCCGTCTGCCGTGCCGTGGATGCATAAAGTCGGCAGCGCAGTTTCCGCCTGCCGAACATGCCAGGCCGGATTAGCGCGATGATACTGCGGGCTACCGCGACGCCCGGCCAACCGCAGTAATACCGGGCTGCTTGCCAAGTGATCCAAATCAAGTGGTGCGCCGCAGGCGAGGAGTGCCGCCACGGGATTGTGGCTCAATCCGGCCATTTGCCATACGGAAGGATCCTGTGCCAAAATAGCGGCTATATGCCCGCCTGCCGACATGCCGCCTGAAATCAACTCAGCCGCATTTTCATGATGGTTGGTCAGCTCCGAAATTTTAGCCAGCATGGCCACTAAGTCTTCATGCAGGTGTGCAAAATGGTAAACTGGAATGCGCCGGTAAGATGGCAAAAACGTGGTGTAGCCCAATCCGGTAAAAAACTTCGCGTACCCAATGAATTGTTCCGGTGTGCCAAACCGCCAGGCACCTCCGTGAAAAAACACGACCGCATGCCGGGGCGCATTCTGCCCCTTTTCCGGAGGGGTTGCTTGCAGGAAGTACTGCCGGGGATGGCGGCCATAGGCGTGGCGGGTCACCTGCATGCCATTGTCGGGCACGGCGGTCATTTTCGCCCAATAAGGGGGCAGGTTCAGAATTTCGTGTAAGGCGGTTCCTTTGATCATGGTTTGTTCCTTGTACCGCCGAACTCCAGTTCGGCGCATAGCCAATCAATCCCCCGAATCCGAGTTCGGCGGTACAACTCGTGTGTAGCTTTGTACCCCCGAACTCCAGTTCGGCGCATAGCCAATCCATTCGCCGAATCCGAGTTCGGCGGTACAACTCGTGTGTAGCTTTGTACCCCCGAACTCCAGTTCGGTGCATAGCCAATCAATTCGCCGAATCGGAGTTCGGCGGTACGCGTTCAAAAAACACAAACCCGTTTTTGCGGCCAATTTCTTTCAGTTCGGGCGCTGAAGCTGCCAGTTCCGTTGCTTTGTGGACTTTCGTAGCAACGTACACCGGGCGGTCAACAGCGCCGTGCAACAGAAATTCTTTCCATTGTTGCGGGTCTTCCATCTGTGGTTTGGCTTCGGGCGGCACGTCGCCGTAAAACAGGTGCGCATAAGATTTATAGCCGTGTGTGATCAGGTAGCAGGGTTTGCCGGCTTTGCTTTGGAAAAATTCGATGGCGGCGCGCTGCGAATAGCTTTCCACACGGTTGATGTAAAAAATCAGGGTCAGCATCACAAACACAGCCGTTCCGCCAAACAAAACGGCAAAACCTTTGATTCGCCGATTACCATCCCCCTCCCCTCCTATCCAGCGCAGCGAAAGCCACAACACGCCAAGCAGCCAGATACCGGGCAGCATTTCCCAGCCCGTCCAGGATACGGCGGCTTCAAGATTCCCTTGTGCAAAAGGGTCATTGAATAAGGGGCTGAGCCGTTCCGGGTGCATCATGACCCAGGGCAGGCTGATGAGCAACAGCGCGTAAACGCCGCCGATGAAGGCGATGCCCGTTTTCATCCATTTGTTGAGCGCGATGCGTCCTTCAATCAGGTTATAAACGCTTGTTGCTGCCAAAAAGGTGAGCGGAAAATAGCAGAGGGAAGAGTAGTGTACAATTTTAGACTTCACGATGGTGAACAGAATCAGCACCACCCAGAACAAAAACAACATCCACTTGCGAAAATCCTGCTGATGAGCCAGCGCGGGCGCAGGCAGGGGAAACAGGGCGCGGATGAGAAAAATGGACGCCGGAAAACACCCAAACAGCAGCACCACAAAATGGTAGCCGGGGAAACCGGCGTGTCCGGCGTCGGGGGTGCTGAACAGGCGGTATTGGTATTCGTTGAACTGAATGACCAAAGCCGGGCCGTTTTGCCAGATTTCGACGCCATACCAAGCCAGCATGGCCAGCGTGGCTGCCGCCGTAAAAAAGAGGAATTGTGGCACATTGACATAGAACCGAAACCGCTGATAAATCCAGTAGACAAACATGGTGAGCGCCGCCAGCAGATAAGCCACCGGGCCTTTTGTGAGCATGCCCAACCCGACGAGCAGCCCGCCGAAAAACAAGTAAGTCCAGCGGTTTGCTTTTAATTCGATGCTATCATAGCCCTCTTTTTTCCAATAAAAAAGAACGAAGAGGTAAAGTCCGGAAAAAATGAACAGGTTAAAAACCGGATCAATGATGCCCGATTTGAAATACAAAAAAGGCAGTACGGAGCCGAAATAGACGCCTGCCCAGATCAGCCCGAAGCGGTGGTCGTACAGCTTCCGACCCATGTTGTACAACAGCACCAGCGTGGCGATGCCGCAAAGTGCGTTGGGGAGCCGGGCAGCAAATTCGCCTGTGCCAAAAGCGCCCATGGCCAATGCCTGTAACCAGAGAAACAAGGGCGGTTTTTCCCAAAACGGCAGGTAATTGATGTACACGCGCAGGTATTCGCCGCTGCGCAACATTTCCCGTGCTGCTTCCGCAAAATTGATTTCATCCCAGTCGAAAAGGTGTGCGCCTCCGAGGAATGGGAGAAAGAACAGGGCAGCGATTAATCCTATGATGATGGAATATTTCATCTTGCCAACTGATTTACTCCCCGTCTTCCGCATAAACAATCCCTGCTTCCCTACGGATCGCATCCAGCAATTCCATGAGCGACTGGGTGGATTTGAGCGGCCAAAGCGGACTTTCTTTTAACCCTTCCTGTAGGCAATGCACGACTTCCTGCGCCTCGAAATTGTAGCCGTGACCGCGCATGGGGAAGGTAAAATCCAACGGGCGTTGCTCGTGTTTCAGCAAAGTAAGCGCCGTAGCTTCGTGCCAGCGGGTGTGGATATGAATGGTGCCCAATTCGCCGTAAATAAAGGCTTCCGTTTTCGTTTTGGAGCGAATACTGGCGTGCAGGTGCGCCAATTGGCCGCCAGCGTATTGCAAGATCACCCCGATTTCTTCATCCACGCCGGTTGGGCCAATATGTGCCCGCGCATGGATGGAAGTTGGCTTACCGAATAGCAATTGGGCTAAAAATACCGGATAAATGCCGATATCGAGCAAAGCGCCGCCGCCAAGGACAGGGTTGTACAAACGGCTTCTGGGCTCAAAAACGGCCTTGAAGCCAAAATCGGCTTTTATGGAAAGGACTTCCCCAATGGCTCCCGATGCAATCAACTCCAGCGCTTTCTCCATAACTGGCAGGAAGCGCGTCCAGAGAGCTTCCATCAAAAAAGTATCCTGCGCCCGGGCCGTCTCAATCATCTCCGCAGCTTGCCTGGCATGGATGGCGAAGGGCTTTTCGCAAAGCACGGCGATGCCCTTGTTCAGGCAAAGCAGTGTACTGCTGTGGTGCAGGTTGTGCGGCGTCGCAATGTACACCACATCCAAATCAGGGCAATCTAAAATCCCATCGTAACTGCCGTAGGCATGCGGCGCACCGTAGGCCGTCGCAAAATCCTGAGCGCGACTCGACGAGGTAGACGCCACTGCGAGCAACCGCGCGTGGTTCACCTGCGCGAGGTCTTGTGCAAATTTATGGGCAATTTTCCCAAGTCCGATGATACCCCAATTGATGGTTTTGGTCATGCCCTTATTTTTATGGCTGCAAGTTATTGTTTTCGCCCTTATCTTTGTAAAAAATGACCAGCCATGACTTTCCAGGTTTCAAAAAGACTGATCACGGTAGAGGACTACCACAAAATGGCCGAGGTTGGCATTTTGCCGGAGCGGGGAATAGAATTGATTAATGGAGAAATTATTGAGATGAGTCCGATAGGCGGCAAGCACATTACCATTGTAAACCGATTGAATAAATTGTTGAATTCCATCCTGGGAGACAATGCCATCATCAGCGTGCAAAATCCGATCGTTGTCAGTGATTTATCTGAACCAGAACCAGATATTTCTATCCTGAAATACCGTGCTGATTTTTACGATGGCCAGACTCCGGGTGCAAAAGATACTTTGCTTGTTATTGAAGTGGCTGGCAGTACACCTGTTTATGACCGTGAAGTAAAATCGGCCGTTTATGCAGCAAGTGGGATCCCTGAATTTTGGATCGTCAATATAGAAAACCGTACCATCGAGACCCACTGGGAACCCACAGCAAAAGATTACAAATTCAGGGCTTTACTTCGTTCCGGTGATCTTGCAGAGGCAAAGTTTTTTGATTTCAAAATGGCGGTGAAAGCTATTTTCCCGGGATGATTTTCCTCATCAACTTGCCATAATTGATCAAACCAACCTTTATATCAAAGGAAATTGCCAAATTTACCCGGATCAAAACGGAAACCATGCAAAAATTGATTGCCCTGAGTGGTTGGCAGCGGCTTACACTTCTCTACCGGTGTATTGGTATGCTATTTTTCATTGGGGTTTTGCTTTCCCTGCCGCTGTGGCACGGGCAGCGTTTATTCCCTTTGATCCCGCTGATTCCAGAATTTCCGGCTCTTCCGGTGCCCTTTGATTATATTTTGGCCGGGCTTTTTCTGCTCCTGCTGCTACTCAATGGAATCTGGATACAGCGCAGGTTGACGATTGCCTTGCTGGGCTTTACTGCACTGATGATTTTTTTCGATCAGATGCGCCTGCAACCCTGGGTTTTTCTATACCTCCTCATTTTGATCCCGTTTGCACTCGTGGATTTCAGCAAAGAAAAAGACAAAACAGCCCAAAGCTTCGCAGTGCTCAATTATTTGCAAGTATTGTTGGTTGGGGTTTATTGCTGGAGTGGCTTGCACAAATTCACGCCTTCTTTCATTGAAACGACACACCTCTATTTGCTAAAAGGATTGTTTCGGGTGCCCGATGGCCATTGGCTGCTTGAACAGCTGGAATTGGGATACGGCGCTGCTGCCATCGAATTTTTGGTCGGACTGGGATTGGTTTTCCCAAAAACCAGAAACATAGCCGTTTTGGGGGCAACTGCTACGCACTTACTCATCATAGCCTGGCTAAGCCCGGTTGGCGGCAATACCAATTATGTCGTGATCCCGTGGAATATTGCCATGATTGCCCTGGTTTGGCTAAGTTGCTACCACCAAAAGAACCGGTTGAGCCTTTGGCGTCCGGCTCAACCCCGGTTGCGCATGGCCACCCTGGCTTTAGCCATGCTGGTTTGGGTCATGCCCGTGCTGAATCTTAAAGAGCAGTGGGATGCTTACCTTTCTTTTAATCTCTACACCGAACGGATTTCGCACCTGTATGTTGGCTTACGAATGGATGCGCTGAAAAAATCTGACCCCCGTCTTTCCGCCTACTATGGGGAAGGCAGCCTCATCGCAGAAGGCAAAGTGATTGATGTCACGGCCTGGGCTTTCGGGGAATTGCATGTGCCGGTTTATCCTGCTCCGCGCGTATTCCGAGCCATTGGCAGGCATTTTTGCAAATCCGGTGTCAATCCCGACGAAATTATGCTGGTCACTTACCGCAGGCCGTTTCGGGAGGGGCATTATGAGGCGTTTTCGTGTAAGGATTGTGTGAAGTAGGCTGTTTTACCACCATTTTTTACAGTTCATCTGGATATTAACCTAAGTCATTGATCAAAGCGTTTCCTGTCTCCCCACTTTACACTATCCAACAATAAGCTGGATCCGCGTGCCTTCTCCCACCTTACTCTCCAGCACCAACTCCCCACCCATCCGTTCCGCCCGCCGCTGCATGTTCCAAAGCCCATTGCCCTTTTTGATGGAGGCGGGATCAAATCCTTTGCCATTGTCGTGTATTTCAAGGCGGATGTTGGTGTTGTCTTTTTTTATCAAAACCCGGACCTCCGAAGCCCCGCTGTATTTGGCCGCATTGTTGGCCGCTTCTTTGAACAGCAGGTAAAAGTCTTTGCGCTGCTCCATGGGCAGGTTCAGGGTTTTGACGGCTTCGTCGGTCTGGAAATGCAGCGTGATTCCTTGTGATTCGAAGAGTTCAACTGCAAATTCCTTCATGCGCTGGAGGATATGCTCCATGGAGTCGTTGCGCGGATTCACGCTCCATACGATGTCGCTCATGGCTTCCATCACCTGACGGGCACGGTTGCCAATGATTCCAAAACGCGCCCGGTCAATATCTTCCTGCAAGTGGCGCATGGCCGCTTCGCTGAGGATGGAGATGCTGCTCAGGGTGCTGCCCACTTCGTCGTGCAAGTCGCGGGCGATGCTCAGGCGCAGTTTTTCCTGTTGCAGGCGCTGGAGTTCGCGGTAGCGAAAGATGGCGTAGGTGAGGGCGATGAAGGCGAGGAAAAGTAGGGTGCGGAACCACCAGGTGGCCCAGAAGGGCGGGCGGATGTAAATTCGCATCACCGCATGATTGGAGGAAGCAATCCCATCGCCATTGATGGCGCGAACGCGGAAGGTGTAGTACCCGCCGCCAAGATTGGTATAGGTAGCCTCCCGGCGCGCTCCGCCATCCCGCCAGGCATCATCGAAACCATCGAGGCGGTATTGGTAGGTTACTTTTTTAGGCGCTGCAAAATCAACGGCAGCGTATTGAAAAGTCAGGATATTGTCGAGGTAGCTCAGGCGCAGCGGATGAACGGCTAAGCTGTCCCAATCGCATTGAATTTGCCGGTCGAGGATTTTGAAGCCGGTCATGTACACTGGCGGAACGGGCAGCGGTTGCAGCGCCAGTTCTGGGTCAATGATGTCCATCGTGCCATCGGCATGGTAGGCATACAGGCGCTCACCGACCCAGCCGATGCGGTCCACAATATTGCTCGACAAGTCGTTTTTTTCATCAAAATGGACAAAACGCCCCTGCTCTGGTAAATAGCAATAAACGCCGGCGTAGGTCGCCAACCAGATATGCCCTTTACGGTCAATGACCGAGTTGTTCACGTGGCTCGCAGCAGTTGAATCAATCCCTGGCAAATAAATGAGCTGAAATTCCCCGGAAAAGGAATCTACTTTAACCAGTCCGCTGTGCAAACTCAGCCAAAAATTTCCCTTGCCATCCAATTCCATATCCCTGATTTCATAGGGCCTTCCATTAAACTTCGGAAGTTTGGGGAAGGTATAACGCCGGAGCACGCTTCCGGATACAGGATTGAAATGCACAACATCCCGCAGCATCGTGATCCAAAGATGCCCCTTGTCGTCGAATATTTTTTCAATTGGAGCGTCATCAGGGTGGAAAGCATTGGTGTCTCCGAGCACAGGTCGAAACACGTCCATTTTCCTGCTTTTGGGGTCCCATTTGGCCAGATTCCTATCCAGAGTGAACCAGAGGTTGTTTTGCCGGTCTGATACCAGTTCAGTGATGATGGCCCCACCTTTGGCATCTATGATGTAAGATTGGCGGACGGTGCTGCGTTGCCGGTCAATTTGGTGCAAGCCGGTCGCCGTACTGATCCAAAGCTTGCCGTTACCGTCATAACACCCCCAAATGGAAGCATTTTGATTAAGCCCAAGCCCAAGCGGCCCGCTTTGTTTTATTTTCCGGGCTGTTCCTTCATAAAAGTATAAGAGCCGATTGCGGTCAAAAAAAATAATCGGGTCATCTACGGAGTAGCCTATACCCCCATCTATCGCATTTTGCGATAACCCTTTATGATCTATCGGTAAAATATACCGGACAATATCCTGTCGCCGTGGATGGGCCATACTGATACCGCCTGCGGTTCCAGCCCACAGGATACCTTCGTGGTCTAAATAGAGCTTGTAAGTAATGTTATCGCTAAGGCTTTGGGGGTTAAGTTTGTCATGGAGAAACCCGCCGACAAATTTTTTTTGCCGCTTGGAAAAACGCTGAATTCCCTCGTATATCTTTCCGTTGATCCAAATGACGGAATCACCGGTAAGCGCCGGGAACAAAGTCAGGTCAAAATAAGCATTTTGAACCTGGGGCTGTTTGAATGCTTCCCGGTTTTGGTTTTTCATATTAAGCAGAAACAAGCCTTCTCCATTACTGCTTATCCATATTTTATCTTCGCCCTCCCCCAAAAAACGATGCGGTGCCATGCCTTCAAAAGGAAAAACAGCAAGGGTGTCTTTTTCAGGTATATAGCAGTAGACCTGACTTGTGTAACTGAACCAAAATCGGCCGTATTGATCCCGGTAGTTGAAATGCTCAGCAGCAAGAGGCAACTCCGTTTTTTTTAAAACCGGAATGCCCTGCTGCGGGTCAATCCGATACAAATCTTCCCCTTTCCGAAACCAGGTTTCCTTATCGGGAAAATTACTGTGGATAAAAGCCAAACCTGCACGGGTCGTATCGCGCATAGATACCCGTTCAAAAGTATCTCGCCCCCGATGATACCGATACAAATACAAACCCTCGGTTGCCCAGAGATGGCCTTTGGCATCTACGGCTAAGTTGTTGCGGTCGTAGCCAAAAAACGGGAAAGGGTAGGTTTTGAATGCCAGGCCGTCGAAGCAGCTGATGCCGTTGCCGTAAGTCCAGACGAACCCCATAGAATCCCGGATGATGTCGTTGACTAAGTTACTGGCCAAGCCGTCTTTTGTGGAATAATTGTCAAACTTCAGGAATTCGGAAAATTGGGCATGAAGCGGCAGGCAGGCGAAGCAAAGCAGGAGAAGGCAACCGTGCCGACCTAAGCGGGACAGTACAGGGTAAGCGGTTAGTTCCTGGAGTGCAAGCGTTTTCATGCTATTGGGCTAAGGCGTGCAAAGGGGAAATCAAGTTAAAAATAGTGTTTTTATTTAGTATAAATCACTCGCAACAAGCTCTTGACGGTAAATAATCCTTTCTGGCAAGTTGAATTGAAAAATAGGAAGGCTGCACGATGCGATACAAATAAGCGAAGAGCTTTCAGAATATAACTCATGCAGCGGCAAGCTTTTTCATTGCCATTAACTTCGCTAAGCTGATGACATGGTTAATCATTAGCAAGCTATCCAGTTCGCTTTTTTCTGCTGCACTGACTTCCCCTGCTTTTTCCATATCTACCAAAATCTGGTATCTTTCTACCAGGTACTCCGGTATTTCATAAGAGATTAGGCGCTCAGGATCCATACCAGATACCATAAGGTGAGCCATTTCATCGTATGCATTGACGGGACGAAGCATATTCATCAGTTTTTACAAAGATAGGGTTTTTACAAATTCAATTATCAAAGTCCGTTCAAAAAATACAACTGCCGGGTGCTTGTGTACTACCTGGTAACTGCCAGAATGAGTTCCACCTGCGTCCCAACCCCCACCTTACTTTCCAGCACCAACACCCCGCCCATCCGTTCCGCCCGCCGCTGCATGTTCCAAAGCCCGTTGCCCTGCTTCACCGTCGCCGGATCAAAGCCCCGCCCATTGTCGCGCACTTCGAGGTGCAGGCCTTCGTTGCCGCTTTGCACGGAAACCCAAATCTCCGATGCCCCGCTGTATTTCGCTGCGTTGTTGGCGGCTTCTTTGAACAGCAGGTAGAAATCTTTGCGCTGCTCCATGGGCAGGTTCAGGGTTTTGACGGTTTCGTCGGCTTCAAAGTGCAGCGTGATGCCCTGTGATTCAAACAATTCCACCGAAAATTCTTTCATGCGCTGGAGGACGTTGCTCATCGAGTCGTTGGCAGGGTTCACCGACCACACCACGTCGTCCATGCTTTCCATCGCCTGACGCGCTTTTTCGCCCAGCGAAGCCTGGCCGCTGGCTGCCGAAAGGATGCTGATGCTGCTGAGGGTGCTGCCCACATCGTCGTGAAGGTCGCGGGCAATGCGCTGGCGGGTTTCGGCTTCCCGGAGCAGGGTGCGGGATTGGTGGCGGTTGCGCCAGTAGAGGAAATAGCCGAGACCAGCAAAAAGCAATAGCGACAAGCCAATGATCCAGACATTGCGTTGTTGGCGCTGGCGGCTTAAAGCGGCTGCTGAAGCGGCTTCGGCGCGCTGCTTTTCCAATTCCTGCACCGCCCGCTCTTTATCGAATTCATAGTCTTTTTCCTGCACCACCAGGGTTCGGATTTTATCTTTACTGTAAATGCTGTCGCGCAGCAACTGTGCACTTTTCAG
Source organism: Chitinophagales bacterium (assembly GCA_038323375.1). GTDB lineage: Bacteria > Bacteroidota > Bacteroidia > Chitinophagales > Saprospiraceae > JABWAJ01. The sequence goes on along the minus strand of JBBQGV010000063.1, from coordinate 1,697 downwards.
CGCATCTAAGGCCTGATCGGCCTGGTCTAAATTTCGGTAAGCCTCGGCCAATTCCTCCCAGGCATGCACTTGATCCAATGAATTGTTTAATCGTCGGGCCGCTTTCAGGGCTTCCTGTGCGTTGGCCAATATGGCTTTTTTATCTTGATTGATTTGCACGAGAATCCGACTGCGCACCACCAAAGCCGACGACATGACAGCCTGATAATTGATTTTTTTGCTGAGCGCAATGGCCTGATCAATCGCCTTCAGCGCCTCATCCAATCTTTTCAGGTTGAGCAAAGCCGAAGCTGCATGAGAAAGGCAGTCGGCTTCCCGATCCTGAAAACCATTTTTGTGGGCCAACGCAATGCCTTCCTTTGCGGTGGCGAGCCCCTTTTCAAATTGCAGGTCGCCGATATAGGCCGCTGCCATGGTTTGCATCAAATTGCTCCGCCCAAGGTCGTTTCCCGCAAAGGGCATGGCTTTGGCGTAATGCCCCAGCTCTTCTTTAAACAACCCCTGATAACCCTTGACGCGCCCCAGTCCCTGGTAAATCAGGTACATCAAATATCCGTTTCCCTGCAACCCCTCCATTATTTTCAAAGCTTCCAGCAGGGCTTCCTGCGCTTTTACGTACTGCGCGCGATCGGTGTAATAATGCCCCAGGTTGTTCAAGACTCCCGCCAAATTACCTCTATCGTCTAATGCTTCATACAGACCTTTTGCGTGAATAAAAGCTTCGATGGCGGCATCCGTCTGCCCAAGCCGGGCAAGCACAGGCCCCAAGTTTAGGTACCCCTGTGCTAATCCCCGTTTGTTATCTAATTCTTTATTGGTTGCAATACTTGCGCGCAACAACAATTCGGCATCTGAAAACCGGTTGAGATACAGGTAGTTGTTGGCAAGGTTAGCCTGTATGGTAGCAGTGCCGGCTTTATCGCCGCTCGCTTCCTTGAGTTGGAGGGCTTTGAGGTAGTAAAAACTCGACTTTTCATAGTCGCCACGCTCCGAATACAAGACCCCGAGGTTTTGTGTGGTAGAAGACAACCCTTGCTGGTCAGCGATGCGCTCCCGTATCTGGAAAGCCTGTTCATAAAAAACCAGGGCTTCTGCTGTTTGCCCTACCGTTTGCGCCAATTTACCTTTGTTGTGCAATGCCCTGCCTTCCATTTCGGCATCGCCGGCAGCTTGCGCCAATTCGAGGGCTTCCCGATAAAATTTGCCCGCCTGTTCTATGTTTTTTTGCCGGATGGCGGCATCGCCCAGCAGGTTGAGGGCTTTTGCTTCCTCGCGGGTAATGCCGGCTGCTTTCGCCCCGGTTCGGGCCTGCTCCCCGTACTCAATGGCTTTAGCAACGTCTTTTCGCTGGTAAGCGTAACAGAGTTCGTTGCACAAAGCGGCTTTTTCGACAGGATCAGTGGCAGCCGCTAATTTTTGTTCGAGTTCGGGAATCTGATTAGGGGTTGCGGTTTGGGCATCTATGGCAAGGGAAAGCCCGATGCAAAAGAACATCAAGAGCAGTGCGCGAGGTTTGGTTTTCATGTTTTCTTAGTTGGTGGATGAAGTGTTTTGGCCCACCAAAAGTATTGATTTTTTGGATATAAGTGAAAGGTGAATTTGCAAGGGACAAGAGGGCAAATTGGCAAAAGGCAAATGGGCAAAGTTTGCTCTACTTGCCAATTTGCCCTTTGCCAATTGCCCCTTGCTCTACTTCC
>JBBQGV010000062.1:0-34042 GCA_038323375.1 Chitinophagales bacterium | reverse complement strand
GCAGGTAGAAAAATAGATAGCAATAGCTTACCTTCTTCACTTAAGGAAGGTTCTATTTCGCTAACTTTTATTTTTAGTTCTTGATAAGTCACCCCAAAAAATACAACTTTTATCCGAATTTCAACCTATGACACCCTGAATAGTTACAGATTTCAATGCGTTGCCAGTGGCACCGGCAGTGGCCGATTGGGCAGGCTTCGAGGCATTGGTGAACCTTATCCGTGCCCGTGATTTATTGGGCTTTGGCACAGGCAATTTGTTTGCGGTGCTGAAAAATGCCCGTGAGGATAACCCCAGTAAAAAACAATGGATGGATACGCTGGTTCGGGTTAGCGCCTGGGATGCTGCCACATTGGCCGCATTGGTCGGCGCCGATACGGTCGCAAATAACGGCGGTATCCTGAAAGCAAATTTCCCCGCCGATTTTCGCAACGGCGACCTCCTGCTCCATATCAAAAAATCGCTGGATATCCTCTACACGATTGGGGTAAGTGCGGAAACCATGAGAAGTATCGTCTTGGCGGAAGTCACTTCCGATACGGCAAAAGCAGTCAAACAAGCCACCCGGTCAAAATATGACGATGCACATTGGCAGAAAATCGCCAAACCGCTGCGGGATGCGCTCCGGGAACAGCAACGGTCGGCCTTGGTAGCCTAGTACATCGTTCCGACCAGTGGAAAAACGCCGAAGAACTCTACGAATACCTGCTGATCGACGTGGAGATGAAACCCGTGGCTGTGACCTCGCGGCTGAAACAGGCCATCTGCAGCGTGCAGTTGTTCGTTGACCGTGCCTTGATGAATCTGGAACATAGCAGTACCGATGGTGCCCCAATTTTGTTGGACCCTGAACAGGCCGAAGAATGGAAAACCTGGCGGAAAATTTATCGGGTATGGGAAGCCAACCGCAAAATATTCCTTTACCCGGAAAACTGGATCGAGCCGGAGTTGCGCGACGACCAAACGCCGTTTTTCCGCGAAGCGATGTCACAGTTGCTGCAAAACGAACTGACACCCGAGGCGGTGGAAGACGCTTTCCGGGGGTATTTGGAAAAGCTGGACGAGGTGGCGCACCTGGAAACCGTCGGCCTGGTGCGCCAGGAGGAACCCGGAGAAGACGGCCGGCAAGCCATCGACATCCTGCACGTATTTGGGCGGACCTATACCCAGCCGCACAAATATTTCCACCGCTCCTATGAGCAAGGCGAGTGGTCGCCCTGGCTGAAAATAGAAGCCGACATTGACAGCAATCACCTGGTTCCCGTAATCTTCAACCGGCAGCTTTGTTTGTTCTGGTTGTTTTTTACCCAGGAGGCGGTGGAAGGCGAACAGATTGACCCGACCAAAAAATTGCCCAAAACAAGGTTGTACTGGAAAATCCAAATCGCGTGGAGCGAGTATCGGAAAAATACCTGGGCGGGGAAAAAACTTTCGAAGGCTTATGTCCAATCCGCAGATACGGACGACAAGGCGGTTTTAGAAAACCTGCGCAAAGGGCTGTTCCTCCGCCATTATCAGGAGGGAGACCGGTTGTTTGTGAATTTAAGCCCGGCAAAAGGTGATTCTTTTGAACCTTATTTTAAGATAAAAGGAAAAAGCAGACCCGTTTGCCATGCTTCTTTTATTTTTGAAAACACGGCGAGCGAGCCGGTCATAGCACTTGATCTTTTGCCGGGCCGATATCAATATTCCTTGCTTCCGGCCAACGGCAAGACGATATTGGAAGACCAGCTGATCCAGGGAAGCTCCGCCGCTGATGAATTGGCCTTGCAATATGAAACGGTGAGTATGGGCGGTATTGTACGAATTGATTCCCAGGAGTTGGTATTCAATAAAATACCAACTCCCCACTTTAGCCTTTCGGTGGAAGTCGGTGCGGTACAGCCTTTCGAGCGGCCTTTTGTCTATCAGGACAGCAAGCACAGTTTTTTGGTACTGATTCGCCGATACGCAATGCTTTTCTGGCATTTTATATTCCACCTCAGTCCACAACAGTCCTGGAAGATTATTATATTTTAATGTATGAAAGCGCCCTATCAAAGGGCATAGAAGTCTGGGAAGTTGAAAAATTAATAGTAGACGGCAGTACGCCTTTTGAACAATGGAGGCCTTTCGACTTGCTTTGCAGCGGTAATGTTCATTTGAAGCTAAATACGATAGGAACTGTCTCGATGTTCCGGCATCTTGATTGGGATTACCAGGAGCAGCACGGCTCAAATAGTTCCTCAAGTGGAAGAGCGTCTTATATTCAGGCAAAAGGAATAAAAAGACTATCCGTAAAAGTACAATGAGTTGGCGGTTAGTTTGTGCCCATTTGCATCGCAAAACGAACTGTCTCAAAATCAAAAAAACGCCCGAAAGGCAGAACCAATTTGTGTGATGAAAATAATCATTCCATGACCACCCTTCAATCCAAAGTTGCCATTTCTTTCATTTGCATCACGGCAATCCTCTGCTTGCTGTTAGGCGGGATATTGACCGGGATCATTCATTTCTGGAGTGAATTAGGCAGCGGTGGTCGGGAACTGATTATCAGTATAGCGGCCTTCCCCCTGCTCCTGCTTTTGGGCTTTTGGCAGGGCTACTACCACCTCCGTATGGAAGGTGGACGGGTGAACCTGCGCGGCGTTTTCCGGCAGGAGGATTTTTTTATATCCCAAGTCACCGGGTATGCGCTCACTTATATCAGAATAAAAGGTCGCGACACAATCGAATATTTACATGTAGGATTACCCGGGGAAAGGTATTTTTCCCTTGACCCGCAATATTATCGCAATTACGGGGAGCTTCGGGCAGCGCTTATCCTGGAAAAAATGCCCGACCCTGTCTTGTTGACCAAAGCAACCAAATACCAAAAATGGCAGGAATTTGTAACATACAGTTGCATTTACGGGTTCGCGGTTGTCATGCTGAATGCCTATATGGATTCCCTTGAATTTAAAGCCGATCCGGGGGATCATGCTTTACCCATTTTAGGTTCTATACTTTTCACTTTTTTATTTGTGCTTTGGAAATGTTGGGCGTATGCCCGGCTGCCCAAAAAATAAAAAGGTCATAATGTACTGGTAAAAGTTGACAAAGATTCGGGAGCAGAAACAGACCTGCTTATTCTCAAGAGGTAACACCTTTTGGAAAGGTGTCACCGGTGTCATCTCAGGGATAGTCTCCCTGTTACAATAGTGCAAGTACTTGTTCAGATAATGCAAGCCATTCGACAAACATTGCCTGATCTTGCCCCTGGTTTTTCAATAATAATCAAATAGTAAATCAACATGAAAAAAACACTTTACACCCTTGTTTTTTCCACATTCTTAGCCGCCCTTTCCGCCCAAAACTGGACGCCCATGGCGGCAGGTCTTTTACCAGACGATTACGTCATTTTCAGCATTTCTGCCGTGGGCGACGACGTAGTGTGGGCCATTGCTTCCAGGGACTATTTCGGGCCTCCTATTCCGACTACACACCGCCCGTACATTCTGCGCACTTCCAACGGCGGCCAAAGCTGGACGGTGGCTGAAATTGAAGAAGCTGCCGGCACCATTAGTTTCCAGATCGTTGCGGTGGATTCACTGACCGCCTGGATCACCACACAGGACTACGGTAGCGGAGCGGGACGAAAACTCTATAGAACTGCCGATGGAGGCGATCTCTGGACGCTCAGGCTAAACAACGTCAGCTCAGGCGTGGCGCTGAGCTGGTTTGATGACGGGCAGCACTGGCTGGCTCAAAACCGGCAATCTACGAGCCGCTCCGACAACAACGGGGCAACCTGGGCCAATACCACGATATCGGGGTACAACACGACCGAATCTCAACTGCTGTATTCCGGCGCAAATATGTCCTGCACAGTAGGGGATACGTTGTGGAACGGCACCTCTGAAGGGCGCATCGTCCGCTTCAGGAACTATGGCGAAACCCCGGAATTTATCTCAACAGGCTTGGGCATTGGGACTGAAATTTATTCCATTGCCTTTCAGGATCACGAAAATGGTTTGCTGTACAATCGGAATAGTTTTGGCATTAACCGCATCGCCAGAAGTACAGACGGGGGCGCGACGTGGACGAATTTAACGCAACTACCCGGCTCCTTTGGATGGAACATCGCCGCCGTTCCAGGGTCTCCCGGTTCGTATGTGCTGGCTTCAAATTTCAATCACATTACAGGCAAGGTGGCCATTACGCAGGATTTTGGCAATACCTGGTCGGTCGAAACCCTGAATAAACCACTCAATTCAGTTGTCTTTACCTCCCCTGAAACCGGCTGGGTCGGCGGTGGGAAATTGACTTCCTCTACCTATCCGGCCTTGTTCAAATACAACGGCTCGCCTTTGCTGGTTGGGGTTCAAACTCCGCCCACACTTTCGGGTTTTTCCGTATTTCCAAACCCGACAACGGGAGTGATTTCGTTTGATTTTGGAGGTTATTCTACAGGAAATGTAGTCAGCGTCACGCTCCATGATTTGTTCGGGCGAATCGTTTTCGCAGCGGAAATCAATGACAATCAATTAGATTTGAAGGCTTTAAATTCCGGCATTTATGTATTGACCATGGAAGCTGAAGGAAAAAGAGGGGTGTCCCGGATTGTAAAATATTGAAAGCAAAGGGGCACTCGAACGCTAAAGAGCAGACCCCGACTAAATGGACGGACTCTATTTAGTGTCTGTCCATTTAGTCCCGTGTCTGTTCTTTAGCGTTCGAGAACAAGGCGTGTTTTGTGCATCGTAATGTGGTAGAAATAGGAGACCTCCCGATTTTTTTTGAGCTTGGCCTCATAGGAACCTAATGCCGATAGACACGAAGCATTTCATATCGTTTAGCGTGCCTTATGTACGCAATGTTGACGCTATATTGCGTACATAAGGCTCGCTAAACCTTATCATTCAATAATTTTTCTACCGACATTAGGGTTCTATGGGATCCGTTCATCCAAATTCGACTTATACGCCGCCGTCGTCTCCTTCACAGCCTCCGTCATTAGATATCTATACCGCCGAGCTTAGGCTGTGCATAACACATCACCGGTTGTCACTCCCGTCAGGGAGTCTGCAACAGAAGCAAGGCTGTAGGCGCTTTTGCAGACTCCCTGACGAGAGTGACAAAGCCAGGTAGGTCATGAAAATAGGGACAACAGTCAGTAACGCAAATGCGCAGACAAAATATGCATAGCAGACGCTCGCCGTTAATGGAACCCGTTCATCCAAATTCGAGCTGTTTCCTGTTTTTCATAACCGAAACCTACCGGAGTGAGGTATAGACAAAACCCCAACGTTAAATTCTGTCAAATAATAATATTCCGGCACTTCATGCTTTTAAACATATATTTCACCATATTTGCGAATAGGTTAGAGCTTTTTCGGGAAAACCCGAACAAGCTCTTATTCATCTTAATCCACCCCCTACCCTATCCCTATGGTTTACAACGATTACTTTCAGGCCATAAACGACCACAAGCTTTTTGGCGAGGATGCCACTATAAATGGTGCATTTGAAAGTTCTGTTACGTGGAAACAAGCTGATATTGACACCCTTCCACTCATCCTTTGCGGCCCAATTCTCCGCCGTTGCGAACCAGAATCCGTCACCGTTTGGGTCGCCCTTAAAGAATCCGTTACTACTGCTGAATTGTTGGTATACGCCGACGACAGCGGCAGCAAATCGGGTGATCCTTTGCTGGCTGGCATTTCGCTGGGAGTCTTGAAGCAATTAGGCAAACACCTCTTTATCGGTGCCATCACGGCCAAGCCGGTGGGTGACAAAAAACTGGAATACGGCAAATCTTATCTCTACAACTTAACATTCGGCACTAAGGGCGATTTGAAAACTGAATCAGTTCTGAAAGGCGCCGTTATTACTTACCCCGGCTACGAGTTGCCCGCCCTGATGCTTCCCCCCGGAGATGTATCCAAACTGCATTTTGTGCATGGTTCCTGCCGGGAGATGACCGGGACGGGAGAAGATGCGATGGTAGCCCTGGATGCCCTTCTGCTGGAAACCTGGAACACCAACCGCCCCCAACAACTTTTTCTTACCGGCGACCAGATATACTCGGACGAAGGCAGCGCCATTACCGAACACCTGATCACCCAAACGGGTAAGATGTTGCTGGCAGGTGCAGATTCTGGCGAACGCTGGGAGGAGATAATCCGCAAAAAAGATGCAACAGGCAAAGACGAAACCGATGAGGAGGCACAGATTTGGCCGTCTAAGGATCCGATCCATCTGGGTACGCGCGGCGGCGGCGAAGACAACGACGAAACACGTTCTTACATTCACGAGGATTGTGGTTTCACCGCATCCTCCAACCATCACCTGTTCACGTTAGGCGAATTTTTTGGAAGCTATTTGTATGCATGGTCAGACGTACTATGGCCTGCATTTTACAAAGACTCCCTCAAAAACAAAAATGGCCAGCTCGCCAACATCAAAACAAACCTGATCAACCAAATCAAAGACCCTAACCGCGCAGACGGTTACAATAGCGAGGAAAGCGAAGGCAAAAGCGGTTACTGGATTTATATTTACGAAGTATTGCGAACCCATTGGGACGATATCCAATCCTTTCGTTTGTTGCTCAACCCGGATGGGCTTTTGGAACCCGAAAGCAAAATTGGAACCATTATTGAAGCAATAGAATTACCCGCCGATATTTTAACTTCCCCGGAAATCGGGCTACTGGAGGATATAAAGAAAGGTTTGAAGAAAAAACAAGCACAAAGTAAAGACGAAGCACAAGAAGAATTCAAAACCAAGGTCAGGCAAGTCATGACCATCATCGAAAAAATCAAACTACCTGTCGCCATCCTCAACCGGATGCACTTTGCAGAGGGACTCCCCAAAGTGCGCTGCGCGCTCGCCAACATCTCTACCTATATGATGTTTGACGACCACGAGGTGACCGACGACTGGCACCTCACCCGCGAATGGGTGCAGCGGGCATACAGCCTGCCCATGGGCCGCCGGGTGATGCAAAATGCACTGTCTGCTTTTGCGGTTTTTCAGGCTTGGGGCAACACGCCCGAAAGGTTCGAATTCAATCAGCCCGGCGGAAAATTTTTAAATGCGTTACAAACCTGGATTGAGCACAAATGCCAGGACACAACGGCCGAGGAAACCCTTGCGAATGCACTTAAAATACCATTTACCGATTCCAAAATCGCCGAGTTTCAACAAATCGGCAGAGGCGAAGGGTTGCCTGAAATATTTGACAACCCCCTTGTGTGGAATTTCAGATATGAACACCCCAAGTACGAGGTATTGGCTTTGGATGCCCGCACCTTCCGCAGTTTTCCTGGCGCTTTATACCGGCCTTCCGAACACCTGAGTAAAAAAGCCATTGACGCCCAATTGCCTGCCGCAACAGTGCCAACCGAGCTGACCATCGTCATTTCGCCCTGCAATGTGGTCACTATCCCGATGTTTCGGAATTTCCTGACCACCGTAGCATTGCCTCATATCCAGATTTTTACTAAATGGAAGGAAAAACGCTTCAGGATGCTGGCTTATGACCCTGACCAGGCCGACTCCTGGGAAATTGGATCGCCCGTATTTGAATACTTAGTAAAAAGACTGGCTACCCGCGCCTTTAAACGCGAAACCGAAAACCTGCGCCAAAGCCGGGTACTCATTCTTTCGGGCGACGTCCACTTTAGCTACGCCGGGCGAATGGCGTATTGGGCAGATGAAAATTCAGCCACTGACCGCAAGGAAATGATCGTAGCACACCTGACTGCGAGCGGCTTTAAAAATGAAGCCGCCGCCTGGAGCAAGCTAAAGCTTGACGAGTTTGGCTACGAATTTTCCGATGTCGGCGCAGGCGACCAACAACTGCCCGATCCCGAAACCATGATCGGATACGCCAAACGCCCCGTGGCCCTGAATAAAGAAAAAACGGATGAAATCATGCTCCGGACTCGGTGGTTTCCAAATTACTACCCCCACATGATCCTTGAAGAGCCGCTGGTTTTGCCCTACCATAAAATCCATCCGGAAGTGAAAGTGCCCCGCCCGGAGTGGTTTTACCGGGTAGATTTCATGCGCGGCGAAAAAGCAAACAACGTAACAGACGTAAATGTCATCACCAATATGAACCACTTGCTCTACGCCCGTGGGCAAAAGCCTTCCACCGAGATCATCCGGCGCAATAACTTCGCTTCGGTCACCTTTGACTGGTCAGGCGAGGGAACCCTGACCGGTGGCATCAGTGCGACAGACAAAAGTTTTAACATCCTCCTTAAACCAGGGCGTCCCTTTCCGCAAGCGCCTTTTTTTGTGCGCATCGGCGACGAAATTATCTATGTACTCAAAGCCACGTCTACTGCTTCCAGCTTGGAAGGCGATGTCAAATTTGAACAAGTACGCCGGGGCAGGGGAAATACCGAGGCCGCAGCGCATGCGATGAACCAAACCGTTCGTATCCGCCGTTCGGCCAATCAATTGCACTGGATCAACGACCGACCACGGAATACCAGCGAAACAGTGGCGCAAAAACTTACCCGTTTCAAAGTTCCGCTGGATCCCGATGATCCTCAATTTGCCAAACCTTCACCCAATGTGATTTGATTATGAAAACAGATCCAAAATTGGTTTCGCGGCACAATGTCAGTGAAGATTTGCTGGTCTTCTTCGATCTGGTCACCCTGCTGTTTGCTACCCCCCGCTTGTTCATTGATTTTTTCTACATGACGGGTTATGACCTCGGCAAATTGAACAAGCCGGGTCCTGCCGGAGCTTCCAAGTTTGACAAAGCGTATGCAATTGCACTGGAAACCCGCAATTTGTATGAAAGCGTCCGGGAAAACATCCCAGCCGACTGGACCTCCTGGGAAGCTGTTAAAAAAGGGCTTTTTTTTGGAAAACAGGTCTGGGATTCTGTCGAACAAATTAAAGGAGTCCTCGAATTGGCCGGATCGGAAGACGACCTGGATATGGATTGGGAAGCTTTTTTCCTGCATCTTGTTGAGCAATTAGTCCTGCGCTCGCATCAACAATTGATGCCGGCAGCCATGCAAACCTATATCCTGCTCGATTGGGTGCATCCGGCTCGAAACCCCGACCTGACTGAACCCGAAGTAGATACTACCGGCAGTGTAATCCGGTACCCCTACCGGGGCATCCGTTTCAATAAAGACGGATTAGGCGCTTTCTTCCGCAGTCCGCTGGAAGCCATGCGCAACAAATATTTTCCTTCGGAACTGGCACGCGATGTATTGGCCGATCCGGGAGAAGATGAACTTTTTGTCCGACTGCGCGACTGGCTCAAAAGCCTGCATCCTGCCATCGGTGCCATCTACGGATACAAAGACATAGATGGCTTAGACCTAAGCGACGCCCAACGCGAGGCTTTCGCCAAAACCCTGTCGTTGTGGTTCCCCTTAGGCGATAGCCTGGAAGCCGGTATCAGCCTGCGCCGCATTGTCAAGTCGGGTGGTCGGCAAGCGATAGAAGTCGCCCCTGCTTTATACTGGACTAAATCAACCGGGGAAATTGACCGCGATGCCACCGGCGCGGATTTACAAAATAAGTCCTTCACCAGCGGCCTCAACTGGAAATGGGATCTTTTGCTGAATGGTTCGCTCAACGCTTTTACGTTCGGCCCGGGGGGCATCAGTCTGCCAGATACTCCGGGAACACTGGATTTTCGGATTTCTGGCAAACGCGGCGGCGATACCCCCGACCCGGAACTTGGCCCCGCCTACCGCATCGGCCCCGACGAAGGAACCCGCCTCGAAATCGGGAATATGGCCTTTTCCCTGGCGCTGCATTTGGATGCTCAAAAGCAGGATGCGGCTTTTGAATTTAAAGCATCAGACTGCGGCTTCTACCTGATTCCCGGAGACGGGGATAGTTTTCTCAAAAAAATATTGCCGGAAGACGGGATTCAAAATACGTTCGACCTTGCCGTTGGTTATGCCAATGACCGGGGTTTTTATGTGGAAGGCGGGCTTGGTGGGGAAATCGTCATCCCAATCAACAAAAAATTTGGAAAATCCGTCACCATCCCCGATATTCAATTGGGCTTTCGCAAATTAGAAGGCAACCAGCGTTGGATGCTCTATGCTTCGTTGTCGGGTCGGCTGCAACTGGGACCCATTGCAGCAAATGTGGATAAAATGGGCATCCGAGCCTTGTTGTCTCCTCCTGGAAATGGCCAGACAGGCAACCTGGGCTTTGCCAATGCAGAACTGGACTTCAAAGCGCCCGACGGCATCGGCATCGAAATCAACGCCAAAGTCGTCACCGGTGGCGGCTACCTGTACTGCGACCCCGACCGTGGCGAGTACATGGGCGTAGCGCAACTGAACATCAAAAACAAAATTAACCTCAAGGCTTTCGGCATCCTGCTCACCAAAATGCCGGGTGGTCAAAAAGGGTATTCCTTTTTGCTGATGATCAGCGCCGAATTTCCGGCGGTTCCGCTGGGGTTGGGCTTCAAACTGACCGGCGTAGGTGGCCTGTTGGGCATCCACCGGCGCATCGAAGTAGCCAAACTAACCGAGGGGTTGCGCACCAATAATTTTGATGACATCCTTTTCCCCAAGGCGCCATTGGAAAACCCTTACGGCCTGCTCAACAAACTGAATGCTATTTTCCCGCCTGCTGAAGGCCAATACGTGGTCGGCCTGATGGGGCAAATCGAATGGGGTCCAAAAAAATTAGTCACCATCGAACTGGGGTTGATCGTAGAGTTTCCGGAACCGGTGCGATTGGCCTTGATTGGCGTATTAAAAGCAGTCGTGAGCAAAGAAATAGCCGGCGAAGAACGCACCGTGCTGCAATTGCAGGTCAACTTTGCGGGTATTTTTGACTTTGAGAAGCGGTTTATCCGTTTTGATGCGACCCTTTTTGAGTCCACACTGCTGGGCATGAAATTAGAAGGGGATATGGCCCTGCGCATCAAATACGGCCCATCTTCCGATTTTGCCCTCACCATAGGCGGATTTCATCCTGATTTTCAACCGCCGGCATTAGACCTGCCCGCCAATATCCGACGCCTGCAAATCACGCTGCGCCCCGACAACCCCAGCATTATTGTAACGGCTTATGTGGCGGTCACGTCGAATACCTTCCAATTTGGAGCAGCGGGTATTTTTAAATTTGAAAAGTGGGGGGTCAAAATCCGCGGAGAATTGGCCTTTGACGCCCTTTTCCAATTCAGCCCCTTCCGCTTTGAAGTGAGTTTATATTTCCTCTTATCCGCCTCGTGGCATGGGTACGAATTTGCCGCCATTGAGATTGACGGCATGTTTTCCGGCCCTTCACCCTGGTATATTGCAGGTAGCCTGCGCCTCAAAGTCTGGATTTTTAGCAAAACCGTTCATATTGAAGAAGCCTGGGGCGAAGACGACAACTCCCGGCTGGAATCGGTGCGGGTGCTGCCTTTGCTAACGGAAGACCTGCGACTTCGCTCCAATTGGGAGACAAAGACCGGGCGCACCCGCGGGCTGGTTACCCTGCGCCGGGACAAAGAAACTGCGGCTGCTTCGGAACAAATGTTCCTCCATCCCAACGAATTGATTGTCGTGCGGCAAAACACGGTTCCTTTAGGGCTGAAAATTGACAAATTTGGAGAACGCAGGCCCGAAGGCGCATCGAAGTTCAGGATAGAATTGACCGGCTCTGACAATAAAGCATTGGCGGCTACGCCTGTAAAAAACCACTTTGCCTCCGCACAGTTTGTCAGCCTCAGCGACGAACAAAAACTACAGGCCCCTTCCTATGAGCTTTTTGAATCAGGTTTGGGCTTTGAGGGGATGGATGAGGTTTCCTTCGATTCATTGATGACCGTACAACCCGTGGAATATGAATACAAAATCATTGGCGACCCGGATACGGCAACAACGGATAAAAAAACGATTAAGGAAACCGCCGGCAATTTTGGCTTCGGGCTGCGCAATAATGCTGTAGCCAATTCTGCATTTGGCCGCATAGCAAAAGCTGCCCGGCCGCCGGTTAACGCCCTTGCAGAAAAATACGTAGTCGCATGGCAAAAAGACCTGAAAACTTACCAGCAAATCGAAACGGACAGCGAGGCCGAAGCGCGGCAGCTACTGCGGGATTTGATCCGGGAAAACCCGCGCAGGAAAAGTGAATTGATGGTATTGCTAAAAGCGGAGGCCGTCAATGGGTGAGTATGCCCGAAAATCGCAGGCGTTGAAAAATTAATCTAATCCACCTAATTATTCAAAATAATGTCCAACTACACCTTCCTCCCCTGGTTGCGACGCGGTGCAATCCGTTTAGCAAATGCCCCCGCAGCAAAGGAACGGCTCACGGTACCGCTGCACCTCAAAGTGATCGGAGAGGATGAAAGCCCGGAAATTATTGATCGCAAGGCCAATCTTTATGGCCCGGGCGACGTAACCGGGATAGACTGGCGGGCTATTGTTCGGACTGTTCCGCGGGCAAACGTTCGCGATTTTGAAGCCAATTTCTTAGCTTTCATAGAATTTTATGATGAAGATTTTCCCTGGCGCTATACGCCCGCCTTGCCGGAAGCAGGCAAGCTAAAACCCTGGATTTGGCTGACCGTGCTGGAGGAAAACGAATACCGCAGGATCAACTCCATTTCAGGCCAACTGCCCGTCATTGAAATTCTGCCGGATGCGATCCGCGATGCCTTTCCCAACGCGGATACAACGCCATCGTGGGCACATGTACACCTGAATTTCAAACCCTTGGGCGCCAACCTTCAGGGCTTACTGGATCACGTGCAGCAACAATTAGACGAAGACCCCAATCTTGGTTGTACGCGTTTGTTGTGTCCCCGCCGACTGAAGGCTCAAACCCGCTACCGGGCTTTTCTGCTGCCTGCGTTTGAAAAAGGCCGTTTGGCAGGCCTGGGCAGGCCGGAAGCCGACATCGCCGCAACACCAAACGCCAACGCCTCATGGCCCAATATCCAACCCGGCCAATCCGTCAATGCGATCCAGTTTCCTGTTTACTTCGAATGGGAATTCGCCACCTCTTCTGATGGTGACTTTGAAGACTTGTCCCGAAAACTAAGCCCCATCACTGCCGAAGAGCTGGCTGCATTGGCAGATGCCGCGCAATTGCTTGATGTAAGCGACCCGGGTTGGGGGGTAAAAGTAGTAAACGGCATCCTCCGAATGGAAAGTGCCTTAAAACTACCCATACCTTTGCCTGCAATCCAGGGGCAGAAAGCCCATAAAAAAAAGCTCCGCGAAAAGTTAGCCCCGTTGCTCAATCTGGGCGTCCAGCCCTTAGACAACGTCACCGCAAAAAACAACCAACACCCCTACTTTCAGGATGATGACAACCCGGCGGTGAATGCTACGCTTGACGACGACCCAATCGTTGCGCCTCCGCTGTATGGGAGTTTTTACCGTCCCGGCGAAACCATGCAACTCGAAAAAGAACAAGACTGGTTTCAACAACTCAACCTGAATCCGGTTTACCGGGTGGCGGCTTCTCAGGGAACATCAGTCGTTCAAAAAAACCAGGAGGAATACATGGATCGAGCCTGGGATCAGTGGAGTGTTTATGCAGAAATCCAAAAAATAAGCCGGCGGTGGGAGTTTTCGCTGCAGGTGAGTCAAACTTTGTTTGTCAAGCGATTTGACCCCATGTTGTCCAACAACACCCCATCTGAAACCAGTTATCGGGCGGTCGGTTTTTTCGCCCCCATGCACTCGTCTATTAGCTTGCGTGGCGAAAACAACCAGGTCAACAGCATGGTCTCTAATCTTAGGGCAACCCGCTGGTCATCCACCCATGCGCCCTCTTTTAACAAACTTACGCGTACAGGCGGGCCGCTCATGCGCCGTTTTGAAGAAAAACCCCAGGGGAATTTATTTTTTACTACCGCCGTCATTTTTGCAGCCATTCCGAGTAATCCTTTAAAAAGAGCCGTGGATACCGTTGTTGCGCACTTGCTAAAAAACAGCAACCTGGGGGCTTACCTTCAAAGCAAAGGATTCGGTGACGTCGCGTCTTGTAAAACTGCATTCAGCGCCTGGCAACCCTACCTGGCACCGCGTTTTACACCACCGCCGCCAACGCCCAATATCCAGTCTTTAATAGCGGCCATACGGGTTGAGGTACAACCAATGACCGCCATTGAAAACCGGTTTATAACCCTGATTGAAACAACCTATCCTTTCCTTGCTAACCCTGCTGCGCCTCCCCAGGATGCGCCTGTTTTTCCGGAAGCCATGTATAAGGAATTAGCCGATCGTTCGAGTGATTTTATTTTGCCGGGTCTTGATCGTATTCCGCCCAACCGCGTGGCTATTCTCGAACCTAATCAGTCCTTTATTGAGGGCTATCTTACCGGTCTGAACCACGAAATGGCCCGGGAATTTCTCTGGCGGGAGTTTCCCGCACCGCTCAATGCAACCTATTTTCGCCAGTTTTGGGATGTGCGCAATGCCCCGGCTGGCGCGCGGGATATTCTTCCGATCAGAAGCTGGGCTAAAAACACGGACTTGGGCACCCACCGTCCCCCTCCACCTTTGAATCCTTTGGTGGTCGTTGTTCGTGGCGACCTGCTGCGAAAATACCCCAATGTTGAAATTTTTATGGTACAGGCTGGTTGGAAAAACAAACAGGCCGGATCGCATAAGTTGTTGCTTGACCCCGCTGATCCAACCAGTTGGAACAATTCGTCAGACAAGGTGCTTCGCCCGCTTTTTTCGGCAAGCATAGCGCCAGACTACCAATTCTTGGGATTTGCCCTTACCCCGCAGCAGGCACGCGGCAATACGAATGACGCGGGTTGGTTTGTCGTGTTTAAGGAACGCGCCGGAGAAGTGCATTTCGGACTTGACATGACCACGGAAACGCCTGGAGACCCTTCGTGGGAAGCTTTAGAGGAAATCGCAGCGAATCAATGTATTGACACAGCGTCCGCTAAATTTGCCAACCTCCCGCGGGCCGGTAAGCGCGCCGACCAGTTAGCAGGTATGCTCTACCAGAAACCGTTTATGTTATTCATCCACGCAAGCCAGCTTTTGCCTGAAGCATAAAACATGGAAGATTTAAAAACACTAAGAGAACGCGTCCGCCAAAGACGAGCCGCTTTTGCCAAAGCGGATCAGGCCTATTATCAGGCGTTGCAAGCCCATTCTTTTGCCCTTCAGGAACCCGGAGGCGAACTGCCTGATGCAGAGGAAGTGGAAAAGAAGCGGGAAGAGCGGGAGGATGCCCGTTTCAACCTCCAGGCAGCCATCAACTTGCTGGCGCAAATCGGAACACCCCAGGAACTCATCCGCGAAATCCCTACAAATTTGCCGTTCCTGCTGCTGCCTGTGCGGGTAGAAGCCCGTTACTTCACCTTTCGGTATGTCGTGCGCAACCTGAAACCGGAAGACTGGATTGAGGCAGAAAGTATCCCCGGTGGTGCGCAATACAATCGGACCGGCATGGAATTCGACGAAGAAGGTACGCCGACCTATCAGGTTCCCGCTTTGCATTTTTCCACCAATCCCTTTGTTTTCAATCCGATCAGAAACCAACAGTTCAAACCGGCCAGCAATCAATACATAGCGCGCAAAGCAGACCGACACGAACTCTGTATCCGGATTTACCCCGATGAAATTTTCACCGAAGGGCACGAGCAGGCGCTTACGCCCACAGAGTGGGAGGCGGGAAAAGTATTTTGGGAAAAAATTTGTACCCGGGTCGAAACCGAGGAGGCGATCTGGCTGAATTTTACGGCAACGATTCCCCCTGCACGCGCCTCCTGGATCGTGCGGGTGACCAGGCCAGCCAATTTTCCGCAGGGCGGGGAATTACCCACCACGCCTCAATTCTCTGCTCCCCCACCCTTCAAAGACGGCGCTTATACCCTGCCGCCTGTTGCCCATCTTTTACCCGACCGCTTTGTGGTTCGTCTATACAAGGGCGGCCAATTTAAGGAATTTTCGGGCAATCCCATTGCTGAACCTCTTCGTTTGGGCCTTGACCCGACCGACAAACCGTTTGGCAATCAGGAGCAGGCGGCGTTGTTTACCGGCGAAAATGCACAACTGACTGCCCCTGAATACCTGCGATGGATTCACGACCTTGAAACAGCAGAAAGTATGGGGTTGGCCATCCGGGTTGATTTGACAAATCATCCGGAATATCAGGATGGAGTGGACAAAATTTTTGTATTGGGTGCCAAATTTTCAGCCGATGAAACCGAATCCACCCGAATGTTGAACGCGCACCTCGAAAATTGTTTGTACAAAGAAGAGGGTCTGGCTGTTTTGCCCCAAGGCACTCCAACCAATAATTTTGAGGAACAAAAGTCGGGCTTCAACCGCAGGGAAGCTGCATCGCTGGCTTATTTCCGATCGGAATGGCTGCCGGAGCAACCCCATGCTTTAGGTTTGGAAACGGATGAAATGCGCTTGCGCCGATTTTTAGGGTTACCTCAAAATTTCCGCTTGCCGGGCGGCCATCACACCGACATGGACGAAGCACTGCACATGAACAACTTGTTGTGGCATGCTACCTGGGGGTATTACCTGTTGCAGTTTTTTACGCCTGCGCTAAGCGAACCCAAACGCGAATTGCTGCGAAAGTTTTTTTCAAAATATGTCAGCGGAAGGGGCGCTTTGCCCGTTTTGCGGATCAACAGACAACCTTACGGGATTCTCCCGACTACCGCCTTTTCTTATTGGGCTTATCCGGAAAATAATCCCGAAGAAAATTTTCTGAGCAAATTGTGGACCGATTTTCTTTCAAAATTAAACATTCAGTGGAAAGGCTTCAGCCAAGCCATCCAGTCGGTAGCAAACCAGGACACTTTAAATCAGCGATTAGACGAAACCTTTTTAAATATGCTGGCGCTAAGCCCATCCGCGTCCCGGTTTCAGTCGCAGTGGCTGTCCGGAAAAGGGCTAAAAGACTTGCTTACCGACTTGCTTGCCGAAACAGACGCAGACCTAAACAAAATTGTCAAAGCAGAAAATGACTATGCGGAGGCGAATAACAAAGTAAGCGGGGCAGAAGCAGAAATAGCGGGCATCAACAGCGAAATCGTTGGTTTACAGATTGAACTGCATCAGGTATTCAGGGCCTCTAAAGCCGCCATTGTCCGGATGATTAATGAACTTAAACAAAGGGCAACCGCCTTAAAAAATGCTCAAGCGGGATTAAAGGCCCGAAGAGACACGCTTAAAAACCAAAGGGATATCCTGTTGGCTAATAAAGCCGCTTTGCAACAAGCGCGGAGTGAATTAGCCGCAGCCCATGCAGGCATTAGCCCATCCGGTAATTTAAAAGCGGTGCTCGAACAAGCGGGGATAAAAGGGGCATCATTTGATGCGTTTACCAGCGCTTATACTTCCTTTTTACAGGACATGCCACGACCGGTAATTGACGGCCTCCCGCTTGCTGAAGACCGCCCGCTGGAAAAGTTGCCCGGCAAAGCCTGGAATTATTTGGAATGGCTGCACCAGGCTACGCTGATCAAGATTTGGAACAACAACCGGGCCACAGCGCCAGCCGGAGACGGATCGGAAGACAGCAAAGCCGGAGACGCCCTGTTCGCCCTGCTGGCTCGCCAGGCTACCCTGCGCGCCGTTCTGGAAACGGGGCTGCGGATGGAAGAGACCAATCCCGGCCGCTGGCTCTTGAAAGCCAGAAATTTTGATTTGGAACATTTGCAGCCCCCAATCATTTCGTTGGACCCGAATGCGCTTGATCCCAATAACCGCTTACATCAACAATATAAACCCATTGTTGACGCTTACAAAGCTAACCTTACCGCGCCTTTTCAACTCAAAACTGACCGGCGTGAATATTTACCGGGTATCGAGGTTCACACCCTGGCAACCTGGCTGGAAAATGCAGGCGCCAACGCCCAAACCCAATCGCTTGGCGAGGTCGAAACCGCATTAAAACTGTTCAGCACAATGCCTACTGCGCGTTTAGAGCGCCTGTTTACAGAACACTTAGACCTGTGCAGCCACCGCTTAGACGCCTGGATGCTCGGCCTCGTTCATCAACGGCTTGATAAACAACGCCGGGCCAAACCAGAAGGCATCCATCTTGGCGCTTTCGGGTACCTGCTGGGGTTGAAACCCAACCCACAGCGAGCCATTGTGATTGAGGAAGTCCAACCGGTCTATATGCCTGCAAACAGAGAAAATTTCCCAAGGGCAGCGATACCAGTTGTTCACAGCACCGGCGCTCAGCAATGGGGGATCAATCTGGCAAAGAACACAAAGCAGGCGTTTTTCTACATCGGCGACAACCCGAATCCCCGGCTGCGCCTGAACGGGCCTGCCAATCGGGTGGAACCCGAACCGGATGCAAACTACCCCAATAGTGACGGCTACCTGCATTTGCCTTCCTTAGCCCACGCGTCCACTGCCGCCATCCTGCGGGCCGGCTATTTAGGACACCGGGCAGATACCCAAACAGAAGCGCTTTCGATTAACCTGAATTCGCCCCGGGTTCGACAAGCGATGCAATTGTTGGAAGGTATGCAAAGCGGAGGGGGTCTCGGTGAAATATTGGGCCACTACTTCGAGCGGAACCTGCATGAAAACCAATTAGACCGATACCGACTTGACCTTCGGCAGGTATTCCCCCTAAAAGCAATGGAAGGTACGCCCGACACTACTTTATTAGGGAATCTTGACGGCCTTGCCCTGCTCAAAGCATACGCCGCCAATGCTACCGGGTGGCTGAATCAGGTGCGTACTGAAAATGCACAAGGCCAACTTATCCCGATTCCTCCGGTGGATAAACAACGGCTCTCCATGCTTGCACAAGCGCTTGAGACTAATTATCTGGATGCAACCGGCGATTTGTTGTTGGCAGAAAGCGTGTATCAAAATACAAAAGGCAATACCGACCGGGCCGCAGCAGCTTTTCGTGCGCTCAATTCCGGTGGACAGGCTCCGTCGCCTGATTTTATCAATACCACCCAAAACGGCTTTGGCCTCACGCATCGGGTTGGTATTTTATTTGAACAATCAATACCTGGTAATAATGGCGCAGTGTGGACCACTATGGGCAGCCCGCGCGTTGACCTGGCACCAGGACTCAACCGATGGCTTGCCCGCCAACTCCCTCCGCCAACAAAAATTGCCTTTTCGGTCAGTTTGCCTAACGCAAAAAAAGTCGTGATAAAATTGGCTAACCTCGAAATAGAGCCGCTTGATTTGCTTTATGCCTGCCCTACTACCTTCCGTACTGGCGGACAAAGCGCCTTGCAATTGTGTGTGCAACTGAAAGCGAATGCCTTATACGGAACTGCCGAAAATGAACTTTTTGAGGTAGACTTCAGCGATCGCACTGGTTTCAATGAAGCGGATGTCAGCATTTACGAAATCAGCGCTTTGCTGGCTTCCTTGCGTACCCTCCTTTCCAACAGCCGGGCGATGACCCCTGCTGATTTTGGGCAGCCGGGCAGCGGGGACAATGGTGTTGTCATGACACAACCCCTTCAATCCCGGTTATTAGGTTATGCCGCGCCTGGAAATAAGGTATTCCAGCTTATAGGATCACTGAGGAACAGCGCCACTGATTTGAAAAACGCCCGATCAGCAGGACTTGATCTTGAGGAGATCAGGAGCAAAAGCTGGTTGCTTTTCGGGCATTTGTTCCAGGCATTCCTGCTTGGCGTGGAAGAAGCCGGGGCAGAAGGCGCTTTTGCGATTTCTACGGAAAATATTCCAATGCTGGCAGAAAAAGCAGAAAAAATTGCGCAGGAACTTGAAAGTCGCTTAGATGAAATACAGACGCAATTTGCGGGAATTTCTTCAGATACTGCCCTTTCTTTCAAACAATTGCACAAGGCTGCTGAGGCTCTTCTGGGTCGGAATATCGCTGTAATTCCGGAGTTGCAATTGGCGAATGCCCGGGTTGTAAAAACCGCTTACGATGGCCGGGTCTTCTTGGAAAATGCAGGTTCGGATGCCCTGGATCACTGGCTGAAAGAAGCGGCATTAGTTCGACGTCCGCTGGCTGCATTGCGGCAAATCGTACTCCTGCGTGAACTGTTTGAGGAAGTCGGAGACCGTGAAAAAGTGCCCATAGCCCTACAATTACCTTTTCTTACGGGCAGGCTCCAACCCTGGATCGGAGGGCCTGTTTCGGAAAAAGAATTAGAAAAAATCAGGCCTGAAGAACGGGCTAATCTTTCGTTTGTCTTGGAGGTGCCCGGGGAATTCACGCCTGATTCAGCTTTTTCAGGCTTGTTGGTAGACGAGTGGCCGGAACTGATTCCTTCCGGTAAAACGGATACTGGACTCGCATTTCAATACAACCAGCCCAATACGGAACCGCCGCAGGTGATCCTTTTGGCCACTGCCCCGGTTGAAGGCGGCAACTGGCAATGGGAGCACCTCATGGGCGCTGTCGAAGATGCCCTGGATTTAGCTAAAAAACGATTGGTTTCGCCTGCACAGGTTCGGCAAAATGATGCGTTTGCCCGTGTGTTACCGGCCATTGCACTGCCTTTTACCCCCGAAAACAAAAATATTCCGGTAACGGAACTCAACAGCCCCGACCCGCCGGGGGGATAGGCGGATCTGTATTGGATTTTTTAATGTTTAAATTCATGACCGACAATGCCTGATAAGGACGCTTTTTTATACTGGAGCAGGCTCGCGCCTTCGCCCAACAATGAAGATATAGCCGATGCCTTGCGTTGTGAGGTTCGGGATCCATTATGGCTCCTGGCGCGCCAGTGGCAAATGGGGGAATTTCGGGCCGAAGACGCCGGAACTGCGGCATTTTCACATGTCATAGCTCATACGACCCCCTTGCAATATCTTTCCGGGGCAGGCCAACAGCCTCCCATGCAACTCACGCACGAGACCCCGCTGGATGCGGTTATGGAACGCATAACCCCTGAATTTGACCTTTCCTTACGTATAGAAGCGGGTCGGGAATGGCGGAAACTTCTGTTCAAGGCAAACAAGCAGGCAATTTGGGAGGCATTCCGCCAAAGTCCTTTGTTTCAATTCAAGACCCCTGCGCCGGCGTTCGACCCCGACGACGCCGAACTCAGGGCTTTTTGTCATGAACCCTACGCGCAAACACTGGCGGCTCTTGGCAATGGCCGCACCATTGACGGCGCAAAATTATATAAGGAATTGAAAACCCACGAAGCTTCGGAGTTTCTACCTGCTGAAGACCCCGTTGTCAATGCCTTAGGCAAACAATGGGTGGAATGGGTGCAGCAAAACTTAGGCATTGCCCCTGCCAATGCATCCGCTTGTTGGGATGCATCAAGGCTGGAATACCAGGCAAAGGCTACCGCTATTTTAGCAGGCAATCAGGTAGCTTCCCTACAGGCGCCGGAACACAACGGTCAGTTCATGAACTGGTATACCTGGCAAGAGACTGAAGGATCGGACATCCCGGATGAAGCCCTGAACAAAGCGGCCGTCCAAACCCATCGCAAAACTTTAGTGCCAACCGCTGTTTCCTTCCCGGGTATGCCCCGCGCCCGGTGGTGGGAAATGGAAGACAGTACCATTGACCTGAGCAATATACGCGCCAGCAAAACTGATACGGGGCTGCTACTGATGGCAGAGTTTAGTTTATTGTATAGCAATGACTGGCTACTGACGCCGTTGTCATTACCGGGTGGCCGTTTGTCAAAAATACAAAGTATCCGCGTTACCGACGTTTTTGGGGTTCAGTCCATCATCAATAAGCAATTTGCTGCCGCCACGAATCCTGATTGGCGCTTGCTTCAGGTGGGCGCTGCCAGCCTTGAGGGCTGGCTCTGGCTGCCTCCCGTAAACGCCTCCAGGTTGCAGAGCGAGCCTGTAGAAGCAATCCGGTTTATCCGCGACGAAATGGCGAATATGTGCTGGGCCATTGAAGAAATAGTACCGGACGGGCTTGGTAAAAGCATGGAAGGCGCGAGCACAGCGCTGGGGTTGGAAAACTGGCTGCAAACCTTTGGAACAAGTATTATCGAACCTGTGCCGGCTTCCCAGTCTGAAACTGCCGATTTCAAGTACCGCATTGGTAACACCGTTCCTCCCCACTGGATACCGTTCATCCCTTTCCGACCAGATTCTAATAACCCACAGATCATATTGCGGCGTGCGGCCATGCCCCGCTTGATAGAAGGTCAGCTACCGACGCGCATCCGCCCCCGCACCCAGTTATTGCGGAATACTATAGCTTTGGGCAGTGCCCGTTACGACATTCGGGAAGAAGAAATTCCTGCAATGGGAATTACGGTGCGAAGTATCTGGCGGCGCACGCGCTGGTTGGATGGCAGGATCGTCACGTGGCTGGCTCGGGAAAAAAGTCTTGGGAAATATCCGGAAAGTAGCGGGTTGCAATTTGATCAACTGGTAGATAAATAAACACCAGGAACCCCCAAGTAGGAAATTTCGCCCACTTGCCCATTTGCTTATTAGCCCACTTGCCCCTTCCACTCCGCATAAGTACCCAACCCTGCTTCTGTAAGGAAAGGAGCTACCATGCCGACAAACAAATTGCAGTAGTGACGGATAATCTGCTCCTGGTCGCCGTCAAAATGAAGCTCGGAATCCCCAATCCAGCAGTTGGCAAACACCATACTCTGCAAAATCAGGCTGTCGTACAGGCCAGGCGCCCATTCTGGTCGGAGTAGCCCTTTTTCCACCCAATACAACATCAGCATGCGAAACTCGACTTTCCGCGATTCCATCAAGTGTCGGAAATGAGTGCGGAGGGGTTCAATGCGCCGGGCTATTGCCGGAAAATCGAGCAATAGAAATTTGTATTTGTACATCACCCGAAAGGTCGCCTCCGTTTGCTCAACCAGCCAGGCAAAATCAGGTTCGCCTTGCTGACGCAGGACGTGAATTTGCGCATTTAAATCTTCTACCAGATTCAGATACAACTGGTGCACCAGTGCATCTGTGTTTTTATAATGGTAAGTCAGATTCCCGGGGCTGATGTCCAAAGCGCCTGCAATGTTCCGGATGCTCACGCGTTCGCTGCCAATGGAGTTGAACTGCCGAAGCGCTTCTTCCAGAATTTTGTCTTTTGTTGTCGGCTTGTTCATCGGTTGACTTGGTTTTTTTGTCGAAAACAAAGATAGTACAATTGTACTAATCAAATTGTTTTAGTACATTTGTGCTAAATTAGATGTTAGACATTAGATGTTAGGTGTTAGACAGGGGAATCTGGAAGCGTGCAAGAATAACCCACAAAATACGGACATTCAACCATCTAACATCTTAAGTCTAACATCTTAAGTCTAATATCTTAAATCTAACATTTCAAATCTCAAATAAAATGAAGATTAAATTGGATGAATTGGAACCGAAGCCTGGTAGCCGGGTGCTGGGCGCAGCAGCTGATATTTACGGTGTTTTCGACCATTGGTCAGCAGCAAAAGAAGGGGACAACACCCTGAAGCTGGCGATGAAATTAGTCATCAAGTTTATCGGAGTCGCGGTAATGATCCTGCTTTCGCCTTTCCTGGTGATCGGGTTGGCCATCGCGTTCATTGCAGTTTTCTAAAATGCCCCGGCCATTAAATCACCCGGTCTTTCTGGTTTGTGCAGGCTTATTCATTGCACATCAGATTTTACAAAAAATTGGGCATATTTCCCTGCCCTGGTTAGACAACCACTTGGATTGCCTGCTTTGTATGCCTTTGCTGATGACGGCATGGCTGCTGGAGCGCCGGTATGTGGTCTTTAAAAATCCGGCTCACCGGCTTTCCCTTACAGAAATAGCGGGTGCCACACTGATTTTAGTCCTGCTTTTTGAATTGGGATTCCCCGCGCTTTCCCCACGCTTCACTTCCGACTGGCGCGATGTGCCTGCGTATGCTGCGGGAAGTATACTTTTTTGGAGATTCCTCAATGCCTGACCGTGTGTGCCGCAAGAAAGCCATTTCATACATACTTTAGGAGCGTGTCGTAAATAACTTACCGGTTCGCGCGTAGGCTTTTTCCATCAGGCTGCGTTGATCGTCGGTCGCGTAGCTTAGGCTATGCTCCCTTCTCGCGCCTTGCCTGATGAAAAAATCTGACATGCTGAGCCTGTCGAAGCACCTCGCCCAATTCACGCAACTTATTTACGACACGCTCCTAAATGGTTAAATATTCTACAATTCCATAAATTAAAATAAAATCTATTCTTACCCGAATAGTTTTTTTGCATATCAAAAAAT
The DNA here is from genome assembly GCA_038323375.1 of Chitinophagales bacterium. Classification (GTDB taxonomy): domain Bacteria; phylum Bacteroidota; class Bacteroidia; order Chitinophagales; family Saprospiraceae; genus JABWAJ01. The sequence continues at coordinate 9,948 of JBBQGV010000062.1, read as the reverse complement.
TTAGTGCGGTCAATTCGCACAAAATTGAACACGATGGGCAACGAACCCGATGAAAACGGTATCTTTGATAGGTGGTTTGCACTAAACCAATTTAAGAGAGGAAATCAAACACCAGGAGAAGACAATAAAGCGCGTTATCTGTTCAATTTACCAAAATCTTTGGCCTTAACGACTTGTGAAAGCCCCCACCCTATTTTTACGAACTTCAACCTTTTAAAGTGAAGTATTGCGATACAATGGCGATGCCACCCTGACGCTTAAGACAATTGACCAATCTTAATTGGAAAGAGAAATTGCCTTTGCTAATTTTTTATTTGCAACTCAGAACAAACATTATTTCCTAAGGTATGAAACACATCAACGCACGAATTTTAATCTTATCCCTGATACCCCTACTTGCCTCCATAACTCAACAAGCTATGGCGCAGTGTACAAACCCAAGCATTAACCTCCCTGATCAAAGTCAGCCGGTGAATAATCCTGCCGTTTCATATTGCACGGAATTTACGATTGATCCAAGTGTAACGGGCAATCCGCTGGGATTGTCTATGAACATTACCCATACCTGGCAAGGAGATTTAAGCATCAGAATTATTGCTTGCGGAAATACCCTGATGGTCATGACCCGGCCGGGTGGCGGTCAGTGCGGCGGCGGGTGTCCGTGCGGTAGTCCAAACGATATGGGAGGAACGTATACCTTTGCAGACGGGGGCGGGCCAAATCCAGATCTTGGCGTATCAAGTACCGGTGGCGATTATGGCGTTTCTACCGACCCCTGCGGCGCAGGAACGGTAAGCTCCTTTGCTGAACTCCTCGCCGGCTGCCCCTCATCTGGAACCTATACTTTTACTGTTTGCATCACAGACCACGCAGGCGCCGACATTGGCATTGCGACCAATGTGACGCCAATATTTGCAACCAACCCCCTTTGTGGTTGTACCGATCCCGCAGCATCCAATTACAACCCTGCTGCCAACGTGGATGACGGAACTTGTATGTATTGTAATTTCTCAGCCGATGCAACAGTAACCCAGCCAACCTGCGGCCAAAATAATGGCGCCATCAGCGTTACGCCAACAGGTGCGGGTTTCACGTATGCCTGGTCGCCGGCAATCACCAACAATTCAAGCGTCAGCAACCTTGCCCCCGGCACTTATACGATCACGGTGAGCCAGGCTGGCTGCACCAGCATCACAACAGTAACCTTGAACCCCAGCACCCCGGTAAGTGTAACCGCAACGCCGACAAACGGAACCTGTGGACTTGCCAATGGTTCCATCTTTGTATCGCCAAACGGCCCGGGTCACAGCTACAGTTGGTCGCCTCCAACCGTCACCGGTGCCAACCCCATCAATCTTAGCCCCGGGGCTTATACCGTCACCGTCACCGCTCCCGGGGGCTGTACCGGAACGGCTACTGTTTTAGTCAATACGACGCCCCCTGCAGCACCCATGATTACGGGACCACTTAGTTTTTGTGCGGGTAATGCAACCATTCTGAATGCCGGAGCCGGATATCAGAGCTATGTCTGGTCAAACGGCGATGTCACGCAGCAGACCGTAGTCTTCGCGCCCGGCGTATACAGCGTAACGGTAGTCAACTCAGACGGCTGCCAGGGAACGACCAGTGTAACGGTCATCCAAACGCCGCCGCCTACGCCGCCGATTAACGGGAATTTATCCTATTGCGCCGGTGCCTTTACTACGTTGAGCGTACCCGGGGGCTTTAACAGCTACTCTTGGTCAAATGGATCTACGGGAGCGAGTACAACCGTTTCCTCTCCCGGAACATATACTGTAACCGTGACTCAAAACGGTTGTACCGGCACAAACTCAGTTACAGTAACAGAAGTACCCACTCCCCAGCCGACGATTTCAGGGGCACTTGCCATTTGTGCAGGCAGTTCAACCACCCTGACTGTAAATGGAAATTACTCCTCCTATGCCTGGTCGGGCGGCGGTGGCAATGGCCCTTCACGGGTTGTTTCAAATCCCGGAACCTATACAGTAACTGTCACGCAAAACGGTTGCACCGGCACTGCTTCCGTCACGGTTACCGTGTCGCAGCCTCCTTCGCCCGTCATCACCGGCGCTTTGAGTTTTTGCCCCGGAGATGGTACCATCCTGAATGCCGGGAATGGTTATTCGAGTTACCAATGGTCAAACGGCGGGTCTACAACAGCCACGCTGAGCGTTGGCACACCCGGAACCTATTCGGTGACGGTGACCAATGCGGCAGGATGCGTGGGAACTGCTTCGGTCACAGTTACCCAAAGCAGCATCCCGACGCCAGCCATCAACGGCAACACCAGCATTTGTGCGGGTCAGTCAACGACCCTGACCACAGGCAGTTTTTCATCTTATGCATGGTCTCCCAGCGGCTCTACCCAGTCAATTAACGTAAACGCCCCCGGCACTTATAGGGTCACCGTTACAAATGCTGCCGGTTGTCAGGGCAGTGCCAGTGTTACAGTGAACCAACCGGCCTCACCTACGCCAACCATTGTTGGCAACAATAGCATTTGCGTTGGCGAGAGCACAACCTTAAATGCCGGGTCTGGATTCAGTGGCTACCTTTGGTCGCCCGGAGGCAGCACGGCACAACAAATTACTGTTTCGGCAGGAGGCACTTATAACGTCACGGTTACCAACGCTGCGGGATGCCCGGGAACGGCAACTTTTAACGTTTCTCAGGCGTCGTCACTCACCCCAGTGATCAGCGGTATTTTAAATTTTTGTCCGGGTGATCAGACTGCGCTGGGCGTGGTGGGCACTTACGCTACTTATACCTGGTCAACGGGCAGTACGAACGCCAGCATCAATGTGGGAACCGCCAATACCTATTCGGTCACGGTAACCAGTGCCGGGGGTTGTATCGGCTCCACTTCCGTGAGTGTTGTGCAATTGCCAACCCCGACCCCGGCGATCACGGGCGATCTGGATTATTGCGCCGGCCTTACGACCCAGCTTAATGCAGGCTCCGGGTATGCGAGTTACCTCTGGGGCAGTGGAAGCACCGGGCAGTTCGACACCATTTCCACCCCGGGTTTGCAGTCGGTCACTGTCACAAACAACTTAGGCTGTGAAGGCACAGCAACTGCTACGGTGGTGCAAAACCCGAACCCCACGCCGAACATCACCGGTCTGACTGCCATCTGCCCTACCAACGGATCAACCGTGCTTCAGGTAAGCGGCGGCCCTTATATCAATTACCAATGGTCTACCGGCCAGAGCAGCGCCTCAATTACGGCTGACTCAACCGGCTCGATTGAAGTTACTATTACGAATAGCAATGGCTGTATCGGCAATACCCAGACTCAAATCACCCTGCTGCCTCCACCTATGCCCACCATCAGCGGCCCGGCGGCCATCTGCGAGGGTACAAGCGGTACACTGGTGGCCAGCGGCGGTTTCACCGACTACAGTTGGTCAACCGGAAGCAATACCCAAAATACGACCGTTTCCGCAGCCGGCAATTATGACGTTACCGTAACCGACAGCAATGGCTGTGCGGGATCAACGAACTTTGATGTTACCGAAAATCCGTTGCCGGTCGTTTCCATCGCCGGCGATCTGGATTTTTGCGCAGGGGAATCCTCCCAGCTCAATGCAGGCGCCGGATTTGCAAGTTATCAATGGAGCAATAGCCAGACCGGACAATTCAATACCGTTAACGCCAATGGTAATGTTTCGGTAACGGTTACTGATGCTGCGGGTTGTCAAAACTCAGCGACGGCTTTAGTGACCGAATATAACCTGCCCCAGACTCAAATTGCAGGCAGTTTTAGTTTTTGCATCAACGGCACTACGACCCTGAGCGCAGGTGGCGGTACTTTCGCTGCTTATCTTTGGTCAAACGGCTCTACGACGCCTTCCATTTCCACAGGCCAGCCAGGCGACTATGCCTTGCTTGTCACGGATGCCAACGGATGCTCGAACGGTGATACCGTGACGGTGCAAGAACTCACTGAACTGACGCCATCGGTAACCGGCGACCTGGCTTTCTGCGATGGGGAAACCACCCTGCTCGACGCGGGAACCGGCTACAATACTTACCTCTGGTCGGATGGCAGCGATACACCGCAATTGACCGTGAGCAGCTCCGGCACCTATAGCGTGACCGTTTCCAATGCCGATGGTTGTATGGGCCAAACGTCCGTTATTGTTGTCGAAAACCTCCTTCCGGTGGTCAGCATCAACGGCGCAGCTACTTTCTGCGAAGGCAGTACCAGCACGCTTTCCGCAACATCGGGTTTTGAATTGTATCAATGGACAGGCGGTTTAGACATAGCAACCATTCCGGTGACTTCCGGTGGCAATTACCAGTTGTCGGTCACCGATGTGAATGGTTGCCAGAATACCACTGCCTTCTCCATCCAGGAAATTCCTTTGCCGACGCCTTCAATATCCGGAATTCCGGTCTTCTGTCCGGGCGCTTCCGCAACGCTGACCGCAAACGCGGGTTACCAAAATTACTTGTGGAATAACGGCCAGACTGTAGCAACCATCTCCGCTGCGACGACGGATGATTTCAGTGTCACCGTCACGGATGCATTTGGTTGCACCGGCAGTACTACTGTTCAAGTTGCAGAATACGTTACTTCAGTCCCGGTTATTTCCGGCGTACTTGACTTTTGCACCGGCATTGGCACGTCGCTGAACGCCGCAGGAAATTTCGTCAACTATTCCTGGACGGGCGGCATACAGTCACAGGCGCTTTCGGTTAGCCAGCCCGGGGTTTATGGCGTAACCACAACAGATGGCAATGGGTGTCAAACCAATGCGGCTGTTACCGTGTCAGAATTTACCGTTACCCCTCCCGGCATCACAGGTATTGATGAGTTTTGCGCAGGTAGTATGACCACCATTACGGCCCAGCCGGGTTATGCGAGCTACCAATGGTCGAACGGAACGCCAGGCAACCAATTGACCCTCAGCACCGGTGGCACTTATACCGTAACGGCAACAGATGTTAACGGATGTTTGTCCAACGCTTCAATTACCATTACCCAAAACCCCTTGCCTGTTGCGGCCATCAGTGGCGACCTGGATTATTGTATCGGCAATTCCACAACTTTGGACGCCGGAGCATCTTTTGCCGCTTATCAGTGGACCGGGGGCGCGGCGGCGCAAACCTTGACGGTCAACACGCCGGGAACTTATAACGTCACGGTAACCAATGCGTTTGGCTGCCAAAGTTCAACGGCTGTGAGCGTTATTCAAAATCCGCTGCCGCAACCTCAGATTCTCGGAACTGCTGCTTTTTGTGATGGCAATACCTCCACGCTAAGTTCCAATACGGCTTTCGCCAATTACCTTTGGTCAAATGGTGCCTCCAACGCAGCCATTACGGTGGCGGCCAGCGGTAACTACGGATTGACGGTCACCGACAACAATGGCTGCGTCAATTCCACTGCCCTTGCCGTTACCGAACATCCTTTGCCACAATTTAATATTCTTGGCGATCTGGATTTCTGCGACGGTCTGAGTTCAACACTCAGCGTAAGCAATCCTTACCCAACCTACCTCTGGAGCACCCAGAGCAGTGCTGCGTCTTTACCGGTCAACAGCAGCGGCAATTATTCCGTCACGGTCACCGATGCGAACGGCTGTCAGAATTCCAATACGGTTGCAGTGGTGGAATACCCGCTTCCGCAGGTTGCCATCACCGGAACCCTGTTTTTCTGTGAAGGCAGCAGCACGACGCTGAATGCGCCTTCCGGCCTGGCTGCTTATGCCTGGAACAATAACCCGGGCGCAGCAAACCTTACGGTAACGACTCCCGGACAATACACCGTTATCGGAACAGGTGCCAATGGTTGCAGTGCTACTGCAACCGCAAGCGTACTGGAAGCAGATGTTCCGGTTGCCGTCATCAACCCGGTTTCGGAGCTCGACTGCGCCACCCGCGAAGTGGCGCTGAGCAGCAATGGTTCAAGCCAGGGCAACGGATTCCTGTATCTGTGGAGTGGCCCGGATATTCAGGCCAGTGAAGCGAATAGCCCAAATCCGATGGCCGGAATTGCAGGTGCCTATACGCTCACCATTTCTGACCAGGCTTACAATTGTCCAACTGCTACGGCCACCATTAATTTGATTGACCTCGCTTACGAGCCGGCTGCCAGCCTGTTGGTGACCGATGTGCTCGATTGCAATACAGCTTCCGTTCAACTGAACGGTTCCGGTTCTGAAAGCGGCCCGGGTATTGTTTACCGGTGGTACGATGCAGCGGGGAATTTGCTTTCCTCCTCCGGTGCCCAAAATTCTTACCAGGTTGGTCAGGCCGGCGCTTATACGCTGGAAGTTTTTGACCAGCTCACGTCCTGCGTTTCGACTGTGAGCGCTACGGTAGATTCGGATTTCAACTACCCGGTTGCCAACGCCGGCTCGCCAAGGCACCTTGATTGTCGCAACAAACTTGACTTGCTTGACGCAACCGGATCGAGTCAGGGAACGCAGTTAAGCTATGCCTGGTCTACGAGCTTAGGCAATATTGTGCAGGGATCTGGCACGACAACGCCTGCCATCAATGCACCAGGCACCTACAACTTAGTGGTAACCAATAATCAAAATGGCTGCACCTCCAATGCATCTGTTCAGGTCACGCAAAACATCCAGCAACCCAATGCCAACGCCGGGCAGGATCAAACCCTGAACTGTGTAATTTCATTGGTTACCCTGGACGCTTCTGCCTCGGTCGCTTCCCAGCCGTTGTACCGTTGGGTTGTTGCCGGAACTGCCGACACAGTGGCCATTACGCCAACCTTAGATCTGAATGTACCCGGCAATTATGTGCTCTGGGTCATTGACAACCTGAATGGATGCGCCGATAGCGACGTCGCCAACGCTTTGTTGGACGAAGCTTTTGTACAGGGTTTTTCGGTTACCACAGACCAGCCGACCTGCTTCAACGACACGGATGGCAGCATCGTCGCGCATAGTGTCCAGGGAGGAACACCGCCATTCGTATACAGCCTGAACGGTGCCGCTTTCCGTCCGGGGGGCGTTTTCAATAACTTAGGCTCGGGCGAATACAATATTCTGATTCAGGACGCTTTAGGCTGTGAATACCAGGAAGATGCTTACATCGAAGTATCCAATGACCTTCGTGTAGACGCCGGCCCCGATCAGTTTATTGATTGGGGAGATTCTGTGCGTATACAAGCCCAGGTCAATGTCCCCTCCGATGAAATTACTTCGATGAAATGGCAAAGTCCCGGCACACTACCTTGCGCAAATTGCCCGGAATTAGTACTCGGCCCATTGGAAACAACCGCCTATTCAATTGTCGTATCCGACGAAAATGGCTGTGTTGCCAGAGACCAGGTGACCGTTTTTGTGCGCCGCAACCGCGATGTTTTCATCCCGAATGCGTTTTCGCCTGATAACGACGGCACGAATGATGTGCTGATGATTTTTGCGGGCGATGAAGTGGTACGCGTTAAATCGTTCCAGTTGTTCAACCGCTGGGGAGAATCTGTCTTCGAAGTCTACAGTTTCCAGCCCAATGATCCGATTTATGGCTGGAATGGCACAGGAAGAGGTGGGCAGATTTTCAACGCGGCCGTATTTGTTTACCTCGCTGAGGTTGAATTCATAGATGGTAGCACGCAGTTGTACACTGGAGACGTGTCGCTGATCCGGTAACGGATGGTTTTATTAAAAAACGACAGGAGCCGCCCCGGTCTTGGGGTGGCTCTTGTTTTTTATGGTTGCAGCATCAAGCCGTAATAAATCAAAAAAAAGGTAGATATTTGTCTTTCAAAATTTACAAACAATTATGGCCGGCGAAAAAATCATTTTTTCCATGTCGGGGGTGAGCAAAACCTTCCCGCCCAGCAAACAAGTCCTCAAAAATATATGGCTCTCTTTTTTTTATGGCGCTAAAATTGGCGTGCTGGGTCTCAATGGCTCCGGAAAATCTACACTCCTCAAGATCATTGCGGGCTTAGACAGCAATTATCAGGGGAAAATCGAATTCGACGGCACCTACAAAATTGGCTACTTAGAGCAGGAGCCTGTGCTGGATGAAACCAAAACGGTGCGCCAAACCGTGGAAGAAGGGGTGCAGCACATTGTGGACACCCTGCGGGCTTATGATGAAATCAACCTCAGGTTAGCTGAACCGATGGACGATGACGAAATGATGAAAATCATTGATCGCCAAAGCGAACTCATGGAACAGCTTGACCACCACAACGCCTGGGAACTCGATCACCGCCTCGAAACCGCCATGGATGCCCTGCGATGCCCGGAAGGCGATGTGCCCGTCAAAGTGCTTTCGGGTGGCGAACGCCGCCGCGTAGCGCTATGCCGGTTACTCCTCAGCAACCCGGATATCTTGCTCTTAGACGAACCGACAAACCATTTGGATGCTGAATCGGTGGACTGGCTGGAACAGTACCTCCAAAGTTTCCCCGGCACCGTCATTGCAGTAACCCACGACCGCTATTTCCTAGACAACGTAGCCGGCTGGATACTCGAACTCGACCGCGGCGAAGGCATCCCCTGGCAAGGCAATTACTCCTCTTGGTTAGAGCAAAAAGCCCAACGCTTAGAACAGGAAGAAAAAACTGAATCGAAGCGGCGAAAAACACTGGAGCGCGAATTGGAATGGATCCGAATGGCTCCCAAAGCCCGCCAAAGCAAAGGCAAAGCCCGCCTCAATGCTTATGAAAGACTGGCCGATGAAGACAGCAAAGAAAAAGAAGCGCGCCTTGACCTGATTATCCCGCCTGGCCCGCGACTCGGCGATGTGGTCATCGAAGCGCACAACCTCAGTAAGGGGTTCGGCAACCGCCTTTTGTTTGAAAACCTTAGTTTTTCCATCCCGCGCAATGCCGTAGTGGGCATCATCGGCCCTAATGGCGTGGGTAAAAGTACCCTGTTCAAAATCATCATGGGGAAAGAGCAGCCCGATAGCGGTGAAATCGTCATCGGTCCCACGGTAAAATCGGCTTATGTGGATCAAAGCCACGAAGGTTTGCTGCCCGATAAAACCGTGTATGAAATCATTTCAGAAGGCAATGACCTGATCACGGTTGGCAACACCTCCATCAACGCACGCGCCTACATCAGCAAATTTAATTTTGCCGGAGCCGACCAGCAGAAAAAGCTCGGTATCCTGTCCGGTGGCGAGCGCAACCGCGTACACCTCGCCATCACACTCAAAGAAGGCGGCAACGTGTTGCTCCTCGACGAACCAACCAACGACATTGACCTCAATACGCTGCGGACTTTAGAAGACGCGCTGGAAAATTTCGCCGGCTGCATCCTTGTAATCTCTCACGATCGCTGGTTCATTGACCGGCTCGCTACCCATATCCTCTCTTTTGAAGACGAAGGGGAAGTGGTGTTTTTTGAAGGTAACTATACCGACTACGAACGCGCCAAAAAGGAACGACTCGGCGATGTGAAACCGCACCGGCCAAAATTCAAGAATGTGATTAATCAATAAACTTATTGTATTTATTGGTATCTATTTACCACCCGGTTCACTAATGTCCTGGAAGCTGTGTTCCACAGCGCTTTCCGTTCCGTGTCGTCCGCGTCGGGGACGCGGATTCAGCGGATTGATGTGCTGAATTCCCTCAGCAGCGGCTTCACTTTGGTGAGGTTCCGGACAGGTCTCGTTTTAGCGCTGAGAATCCGCCACGACAAGTTGTCCGAATCCGACGGCATCCGGCAAATCAGCCGCTACATGGACAAACTCGGCCAAAAAGCAGGCTACCTTCTCATTTTTGAGAAAAAATCTTCCGAAGAATTGCCGTGGGAAGAACGACTAAGTTGGGAGGTGCTGGACGTGGAGGGAAGGGAGGTGACGCTGGTGGTGATGTGATCCGATTATCGCTGGAAAATCTCTTACCTTTACACCATGAAGCGATATTTCAATACGACCGGCCTGTGCAATCCTCAGGATCATTACATGGTGGATCCATTCCGTGGGATG
>JBBQGV010000061.1:0-34578 GCA_038323375.1 Chitinophagales bacterium | reverse complement strand
TTGGAATTGTACTGGCAGCCATTTGCATCTGTAATCCGCACCACATAAGCGCCAAACTCGTTGGTATCATAGGTTGGCGCATCCGTACCCACCGGTGCGTTATCGTGAAACCATTGGTAGGAATAGCCCGCTGTATTGCTTGTGGCATAGAGGGTAACCAATGGGCCATTAGGGCAAAATCCAGGATCGCTTGGGGTAGAAATAAAAACCTGGGATTCCGGAAATCCATCTACGTAAAAAGTCGTATCGCCGATGCAACCATATTGATTTTCGACAGTAACCAAATAATAGCCGGGGAAGACATCAGCCGTATTGGCACTGGAAATGATGGCTCCATTTTCGTTCTCCCAAACATAACTGTCGAACGTCGTTGTGGTTTGAACCGTTGCCGTTTGATTGGGGCAAAGTTCTGCGGGGTGAAGCACTACCGGTCGGGGGGTGGGCCGCACCTCCAGGTTGAAACTCGCGGTTTGGGTGCAAAGCGTCAGTTGAATGCTCGCAGAGCCTGGCCGATGCCACAGGATTTCCACCACATTTGAATCGGGATTGCCGGTGATGGTTCCGGTGCCTGCGGGAAGGATCACCCAATCGTACGCGACCCGTCCATAAGCCGGCGCGCTAAACACACTTGTTTGATCTTCGCAAACATCCGGATCGCCCGTCAGGGTAAAAGGGGCGATGGCCTGCGCCGTAAAACTGATTGGCGCTGAGGCACAGCCCGGCCCGTTGTTGTTGATTTGAATGACCGAAATTTCATAAGGGCCGGTATTGCCCCAGAGCACGTTTAGCGGGTTGCCGTAAAAGGTTGTGATGGTGCCGCCGTTGTTGACCTCCCAGCGCACGCTGTGGGCTAGACTGACGCCTTCCGCTTCGTATGTGTAGGCAAGTCCGGGGCAGATCGCCGCTTCTCCAACGATGGCGCTCAATGCACCTGGGGGAGGCAAAACCGTAACCCGAATGTCATAGCGATCAGTGCAATAATTGGCAGGAACGGCTGCGGTAACAGACAAGGTGTAAATACCGGGAGTTGCCGGCCAATTAATAACTGCGGTTGTTCCGGTGGAATTCCATACCTCCGTTCCATCCGATGCACGGGCAATCCAGTTGGCAGGAAAAGTCGCATTCGTTTGCAGATCGGTTGAGGTGTAAGTGGCCGTTTCGCCGGCACAAACTTCGATTGCGCCGCTTGCAAGGTATTCGGGCCGGAAATTCACAATCAACGAGTCAGAACCCCCACAACCGAGGTAGCAATTGTCGTATTCGACGGTGACCAGTTGGGGTTGATTGGGCAGGAAGCCGCCAAACCACTCCACAGTAATTTCGTGGGTTCCGCTGCCGGCGACGATGGTTCCAAAATTAGAAACCGTCCACACGAAAGTCGTGCCTTCGTATTCCGGCAGAGAATAAATGCTGGTTTCGCCTTTGCAAACTCGATCAGGCCCTGCAATTTCGGCATTGTCTGAAAGAACAGGGATGGTCGCAAGGGTCGGTTCCAGGCAAACATTGGGGTTGCCGCAGTTGCTCACCTGCAATTCTACGGTTCCCACAGGCCCCGTTGGCCAATTGATGGTGACGAAATTATCGCCTGCGCCGCCGCCGCCGAGCACGTCTCCGTTGGCGCTGACATTCCAGATAAAGCTGCTGCAACTTGCATCCGACGTATACGTAACCGTTTCGCCTTCGCAAACCGTGCCGATGCAGTCCAATCCTGGATTTTCTGCATCCAACACTTCAATGAACAAAGAAGTCGTATCGCTGCAAAGGCAGGCATTGTAAGCAAAAAGCGTCACTTCGTATACCCCGGGCGTACTGAAGGTATAAGCTACATTAGTTGTTTCTGCTGTGGCGGCACCCAATTTCCAGCGGTAACTGGTGGCATTCTGGCTCGTATTCTGAAACTGAACTTCCTGTCCCCGGCAAACCTGGAGCGTATCGCCCGAAGCCGGCGGAACCGTTGTAAACGAAGCGACCGGGTCGGGGAGGATTTCCACACAAAGGGAACCTTCGCCCGGACAGACGTTGTCCTGGGTGAATGCATTGATGCTGCCGCTGCCTGCCGCTCCCCAGGTGACGGTGATCCGCTGCAAAGAGGGATCAATCACATAACTTTCCGCGCCGGAAACCGTCCAGACAACAAAACTGCTGGTGCCGCCGGGGGTGCCCGATAAAAAATAACTGACGGTGCTGCCGGCGCAAACTTTTTCGCAGTCATTGAGATCAGGCTCACCCTGGTGGTTTGCCGCAGGGCAAATTTCCGCTACGTTGGACAATATCTGGTAATTGGCAAATGGAAAGACCGTCACCTGAAGGGTGTCGAGTAGCACCGGTACTTGTCCCCCGGCGTTCATATAACCATACAGTTCAAAGAAATGCGGTCCGGGTATTTCCGGACAGAAAACTAAAGGGCTGACATTACTCGTCGAGGTGGTGCCGTCCGGGGACAGAATAGTCCATAAAACAGGGAAATTTGGATTGCTGATCACATTGGCTGTGTAGGTATAGCATGATCCAAGACAGATTTCCGAAGGGCCTAATATCTCAAATTGAGTGGGTTGTGCTAAAGCGAAATTTGGGTGTCCCAAAAAAGACAAAGACAAAATCGCCGCCAATAATATGATGCGAGGTTTGCTCCCCATGCTATTCGGGAATATTCGGTTCAATCGCCAAATCAATGTTTTTGAAAAATAAGTAGGGAGTACTGCTGGATTCATGTTAAACTGTTTTTGAGAATTTTTTCGAATGCAAATTAAGGCATTCGCAATGCGTTACCCAAGTTACGGAATGAAATCTTGTATCTTGTGTGAAAATGACTTTAGGAAAGGTCTTTGTGACGAAGATACAAAGAAGGGGGTGTTGCGCTGCCTGCATTGCAAAAAGGTGAAAAAAAAACCAATGTGTTAGGCTAACGCCTCTTTTAATTCGCTGTAAAGCGCTGGAACGATCATAATTTTGACCATCATGCCGCTGAATAATATGCTGATCCAAAAAATTGAAACCTTTACGGAAGCCAATTATGACTACCTTTTCGAGCTTCACAAACACTACCACGCCAACCCGGAACTAACTTTGTTTGAGTTCAATACCGCTGCCCGACAAGCGGAAGAATACCGAAAAGCCGGTTGCGACCAGGTTGCCCTGCTGGCCGGAACGGGGGTGGTTGCGCTCATCGAAAACGGCTCCGGCCCCACGATCTTGTACCGGAACGACCACGATGCCCTGCCGATCCAGGAGGAAAACGACATTCCATACCGCAGCACGGTGCCCAATGTTGGTCACCTTTGCGGTCACAGCATGGTGCCAGCCATTTCGGTGGGCGTGGTACGCAACCTCGTTTCGTTGAAAGATCATTGGTCGGGCACGGCGGTCATTGTAAGTCAATTGGGCGAAGAAAGCGGCGACGGTGCCCGGAAAATGTTGAATGACGGCTTGTACGAGCGGTTTCCACGCCCCGATCTGGCCTTAGCCTGGCATTGCAGCCCTACGCTTCCCGGTGGCACGGTGGGCATCCGGAAAGGGCCGACGATGGCTTGCGCGGCGCATTTGGATATTTTGGTCAGGGGCGTCGGCGGGCACGGCGGGTTCCCCAGCGAAACCAAAGACCCGGTGGTGTTGGCCGCTTCGATTGTGATGCGGTTGCAAACGATCGTGAGCCGGGAAGTGAACCCACTCGAACCGGCTGTCGTCACGGTGGGTTCTTTTGTCACTAATTCCCAAAAAGGCACGGTCATCCCCAGCGAGGTGTTGTTGAAACTGACCGTTCGCTGTTTTTCTTACGCCGTGTACCTGCAAATCCTTGAGGCCATCGAACGCATCTGCCGCGGAGAGGCCATTGCTACGGGGCTTCCGGAAGCGCTGTTTCCCAAGGTAATGCCGTTCTCTTTTTTCACCGAATCGGTTTACAACGATCCGGAACTAACCACGAAAGTGGAGGAGATTTTTGTAGACTATTTAGGCCAAAACAGGGTTCGGAAAGAACCGGCGTATACCTTCGCTGAAGATTTTGCGCACTACGCCGACGGGGGCCGGATTCCACTTTCTTTTCTCTGGCTGGGTTCGGTGGATCCTGCTAAATTTGACGCGGACGGCAAGCCAAAGGAAGTGCTGCCTTCTTTGCATTCGCCCAGATTTTTGACGCACCCGCCTACGACGATCAGGACGGGGGTGAATGCGATGACGGTGGGAATAATGGGATTGATGGGGACTGTTTTAACAGAATGAGTATAGTCAAGAATCAATAAACCCCAGCACCTCACAAAAGACCTCCTGGAAAAGTGGACAGTTATTATTTCAGCGACCCTAAGGCGAGCAAGAGTTTATCGCCAGTTACCAAATAATCCGCTTCTATTGTATTGCACAGATCAAGCAAGTAATTGTCTTTTGCATCTTTGAAATTGGCTGTTCTTTTTTCAATGTCAATTGTCAAAAACGACTTTCATTTGGTTGAAGTCGGTGATTTTTCATAGCGCATTTCCATGAGAATATCTGCAACCTCTTCTTCTGAAACAGGCGCATTTTTGGGAGCATTCTTCATAAACCGCGCGATGATATCATCAAATTGATCAACTTTGACAAAATCATACGATTTCAAAACTTCCAGAAAGGCGGCCATTTCAGAAGCGGGTATTGTCAATACTAATTTTTGAGACGTAGCGGTCATGACGTGTACTTTTTTACAAAAACAGGGGTTAAAGCGCTCTTTTCAAAGCCCTTTCCGTTTAGAGCATGTTGGGCTTTTATTTGTACAGATTTTGTGGAGGTTTATATTCACCACGCTCATCCGAAAAACTGAACTTTACGCTTTCCTTTCGCGTTCTCATTTTCTTCCACCACAACAAACAAGGCTACTGTGAGTTTCAAACTGGTTTCTCCATTTAAACCGACCGGCGACCAGCCGCAGGCGATTGAAAAATTGGTCAAAGGCATCGAAGCGGGCGAGCAAACCCAGGTATTGCTGGGCGTCACCGGCTCGGGTAAAACGTTCACGATGGCCAATGTGATTGCCCAATTGGACCGCCCCACGCTGGTTTTGACCCACAACAAAACCCTGACTGCCCAGCTCTACGGCGAGTTTTGCGAATTTTTTCCCGACAATGCCATCGAGTATTTCGTGTCGTATTACGACTACTACCAGCCAGAGGCTTATTTATTTGTTACAGATACCTACATCGAAAAAGACCTGCAAATCAACGAGCAGGTAGACAAATTGCGGCTTCGGGCAACGTCTTCGCTCTTGTCAGGCAGGCGCGACATCATCATCGTGGCGTCGGTGTCCTGCATCTACGGCATGGGGAACCCGGAGGATTATAAAACCGGGATCATCCGCATCCAAAAAGGCTTAAAAATTTCGCGAAACGGTTTCTTGCACAGTTTGGTCAACATCCTCTACTCCCGCACGGAAATAGAGTTTAAACGCGCCACTTTCCGCGTGCGCGGCGATACGGTGGACATCAACCTGCCGTATGTGGATTACGGCTACCGCATTACGTTTTTCGGCGATGAAATCGAAAACATCGAACGCATCGAAATCGAAACGGGCAAACGCATCGAATCTATGGACACGGCGGCCATTTTTCCCGCCAACCTCTACGTGGCACCCAAAGAACGCATGCACCAGATCATCCGTGAAATAGAAGACGAACTTCATGGTCAGGAAAAATACTTCGAACGCGAAGGCAAACACATGGAAGCGCGCCGCATCCGGGAGCGTACGGCCTTCGACCTGGAAATGATCAAAGAATTGGGTTATTGCAGCGGCGTGGAAAACTACTCGCGCTTTTTTGATGGCCGCAGACCTGGCACGCGCCCTTTCTGTCTGCTTGACTACTTCCCCGACGACTACCTGATGGTGATTGACGAAAGCCACGTCACCATTCCGCAGGTTCGGGGTATGCACGGCGGCGACCGGGCGCGCAAGCTGAACTTAGTGAATTTTGGATTCCGCCTGCCTTCGGCGATGGACAACCGCCCGCTGAGTTTTACGGAGTTCGAAAGCATGACCAGCCAGATCATTTTCGTGAGTGCAACGCCCAGCGATTATGAATTAGAACAAACCGGCGGCGTATTTGTGGAACAACTGATTCGCCCCACCGGCCTGCTCGATCCACCCATCGAAGTGCGCCCCAGCCTTAACCAGATTGACGACCTGTTAGACGAAGTGCAACAGCGCGTCATACGCAACGAACGCGTGCTGGTGACCACCCTGACCAAACGCATGGCGGAAGAATTGGCCAAATATTTTGCAAAACTGAACGTAAAAGTGCGCTACATCCACTCGGAGGTGGAAACGATGGAGCGCGTGGAAATCCTGCGCGACCTGCGTCTCGGCGAATTCGACGTACTCATCGGGGTGAACCTGCTGCGGGAAGGGCTCGATTTGCCGGAAGTTTCTTTGGTCGCCATTCTCGACGCGGACAAGGAAGGTTTCCTGCGCAACGCCCGCTCGCTGACCCAAACAGCAGGCCGCGCAGCCCGTAATGTCAATGGTTTAGTTATTTTTTATGCGGATAAGGTCACTGATTCCATGCAACGCACCATTGACGAAACGAATCGCCGCCGCATCATCCAGACGACCTACAATGAAGAAAACGGCATCACGCCGCGAACGGTGGGCAAAACCCGGGAAGAAATTCTGAACCAAAGCTCGATCCTCGACATCCGGGGCAAAAAATCGCAGGCCTACATCGAGCCGGAACACGCGAGCTTGGCCGCCGATCCGATCATCGCCTACCTCACTCGCGATCAATTGGAAAAAATGATGGCCGACACGGAAAAGAAAATGAAGCAAGCCGCCAAAGATTTGGATTTTATGACGGCGGCGCAGTTTCGGGATGAGTTGTTTGCGCTGAAGGAACGGGTGAAGGCGGTGGGGTGAGTTTTTTTATTAATTTTGATCCCCAAATGGGCACCAATTGCCCGATACCTGCACTAACCCAATGAAGTATTCTGACCAGCAACTAATAGAAGCCATAAGCAACGGAGATCCACGGCAACGGGATTGGGCTCTGTACCAGTTTTGCAGTGAAGATTCCTTGCGGGGCTGGGTACTCCACTATGTTGAGAACCACGGCGGCAACGTCGAGGATGGCGAGGACGTTTTCCAGGAGACTGCGGTGATCTTCGACCGGAATATCCGGCAGGGGCGATTTGATGGAAAAAGCACCCTCCGTACCTACTTTTTGGCAATATCCAAATGGCACTGGGTCACCTATCGCCGTAAAAAAGGCTCCGTCTCCGAGCTGAAACCGGAGCATTACGATGGCGAAGTAGAGAGTGTAGATGCCCAGGTTTTCGAAAGCGAAAAACGGGAAATTCTGGAAAAAGCTATTGCCGAACTTGACACCCGATGCCAGGAATTGCTGCAATACTACAAACTTGACTATTCGATGAAAGAAATCAAGGAGTTATTGGGATTCAGCAGCCCGGAAATGGCAAAGAAACAAGCGTACCGTTGCCGGAGCGGCTTAAGGAGGTGTTCGATCGGAATCCCCATTTGCTCAAAGCATTAAATATCAGGACAAAAAATGAGTAGCCGCCCACATACCGACAAGATAGAAGCATTTCTCACAGGGCGGATGCCCCCTGAGGAGTCTCGCTCCTTCGAGCAGGCGTTGGCGCAGGACGAAGACCTTGCCATCGAGGTAGAGATGCAGCGATTGGAACACGATGCGATGGAGCTGATTTTGGAAAAGGATTTGAAATCCAAAATGGCAAAGTGGAAGGACAATCCGCCGCCCAATCCTTTTTCCGAACCTCCCGCGCCACTGCCAATACCCCAACCAAGTACAGGCAGTTGGAAACGGTGGCTGCCATTGCTGGGGGCTGCTGTTTTTGTATTGGGAGGCGTTTATTTTTTCCTGTGGTCAGAGGACAATACGCCTGTAAGTCCCACGGCACCTGCCAATGCTCCTTTTGACCCGATGAAGGAGCAAAACCCGGTCGTTTCCAATGAGCCAACAAAGGAGGAACAACCGGTCGCTAAACCGACAGCCCCCCAAAAACCTCCCAATTCGAAAGAACCAACCTCTCAAAAGGAAAGCGCTTACCTTGCGCTGGCTTTCAACGAGTACGAAACGCCATCTTTTGACAGCGGCCAACGTGGCAGTGACACCGAAAAATCAGTTGTCGAGGAAGCCGAGATTGCATTTAATGCAAGACAGTATACAAAAACTATTGAATTGCTTTCTAAACCGGAAGCAGGCAACGAAAGCCAGGTACGCTACCTGCGCGGGCATGCCTATTTCAAGCTAAAAAAATACCAAAAAGCAGCAACTGAATTCGAACTGGTAGCAGCGAACGGGTTTGCCCCTAACAACCAGGATGCGAAGTGGTACCTTATGCTGGCTTACCTAGCCCAAGCGCCTGCGGAGCGTACCAATTTCCTTAAAATGGCGGAAGAGATTGCCGATGCGCAAAATCAACATGCACGTCAAGCAGAAGCTGCCAAGCTGTTGGAGCAATTCAACCAGTTGAAATAAAATAGCAACGGTCTTTTTAGTGTCTGTCCATTTAGTCAAGAAGCTGTTCTTTAGAATTCGAGAGCAAGACAGGCGAAGACCCAAAAAACGGGAGTTCACTCGCGTAAATGACTGATTTTGGGGTTGAGCATAACACAGCCATCGGGATCTAAAGATAGATCCTATTTAATGGCGCTCATGTCGCCCACAGCGATGAAACCCGCCCAAAAAAACGGGTGCTTCCGCACGGCGTCTTTACCATCCACCAATTTCAACTTGGCTGCCTGCAAGGCCGCGTCCTTGGTGTTTTTTTTCGCCTTCCCTTTGCGCAATTGCAGGTAAAATTCCTTCATCAAATCTTTGGAAGCGGCATCGTCCACGACCCAGAGGGTAGTCACAATGCTTTTCGCTCCGGCATAAGCAAAAGCGCGGGCCAGACTGATGATGCCCTCGCCGCGTTGCAATTCCCCCTGTGCAGTCTCGCAGGCGGAAAGCACGACGAGATCGGCGTTGAGTTGCAGATTGTAGAGGTCGCGGACATAAAGTAATTCGTTTTCGATGCTGTCCTTCACTTCCGCAAAAGCGAGGTAGGAATAGTCGCCCACCCGCGCGTCAGCGATGCCGTGCGTGCTGAGGTGGACGATGCGGTAGTCACCTGCTACTTCGTTGAAGCGCTGTTCGGTAGCGTCAGTAAGGGCTATATTCTATACTTAATTTGAATTCGGCCAATTTAGATTTCAAGGAATCAAGGAGATACTTAGTCTCCGTTATATTGGAAAAATCAATGTTGTCAACTTTGGTTGCAATTTGTTTTTCAAAAAAACTTAATTGAATCTTTAGCTGTGATTCTTTTTCGAGTACTTCTTGCGGTACCCCCGCCACACGTATGGCTCGCTGTTCAATGAAGGTAGCCAACAAAAGGCTGGCTTTACCAAACTCGGCATAGTCAAAAGCTTTCACACGCTCTTTGAGTGTAGCAGATTTGATAGCTATTTCCAATAAATTATAATTGCTGGAAATTAGCGCCTGACGGGTTAGCGCATCGCTTGCCCGTGTTCTCAGTTCGTTGTATATATAAAATGATTTGAGTGCGTGACAAAATCGGGGCAGATTGCGAACTAAGTGTATCCTCGCCCATACTACTGGACATTTTTACCAACTTAAGGAGGTTGGTTAATTTAGGCGGTAACTTCAAGTTACCTCCTAAATTTCTCAAAGTTATACCTCGACCTGCGAGGTTTTGCGCATAGCAAAGTACAATAAATCAGTATAAGTTAGGACGAGTTTAATTAGAAAACACAGGCATTCATCATGGCTTGAGCCGCAATTTAGTCAATGGAAAAATCCAGTTCACCTACGGTGGCGGGATATGCCAGGTAGCCGGTATCCTTTATCACCTTGCCCTGATGGCCGGGCTTGACATCCTGGAACGGCACAGCCATTCTTTAGATATATACACGGAAGTGGAAAGGTTTACGCCGCTCGGCGCGGATGCTACGGTCGTTTATGGGTACAAAGACCTGCGCATCCGGAACAACACAGGACACCCGATTTGCTTTGAAATATACATCACCGGGAACGAAATAGGGGATCACGTGTCGGACACTTTCGAAAGTGTCCGACACGTGATCCCCTCAACTGACCCCCTACCAATCGCTGCGATCCCAATCGCCAAACCCGCCAAAACTAAACGTAAGAACCCCAACGGGGCTGCTGAAATCTGCGTTTTCGGCTCCGGGAATGCGGTTCACGCCATTCACCCAGCGGTAGCCGCCGGTGAGCCCCAACCGGAACCAACGCGTCAGGTTCAGCTCGACACCAACTTCCGGCGTCAGTGCAAAAATGCGGTCGGAATACACCGTATCGTCGTCGTCGCTCAGACGAATTTTACCCCAGCCGATTCGTGCGCTGGTGTAGAGGTGGATCAGTTTATGCGATTTGTAGGTGTAGCCCAGCCAAAAACCGCCGTGACGAAAGCGAAGGTTGTAATTGTCGCCACCGACGGCATAATCAGGCGAACTGGTGCCAATACCGTAGCCGCCGAGAAATGCATTGTTGAGGATGAGCGCGCCGCCGCCGCCGACCATCCCGGTGGTTTCACCCACGAGATTTCCAATCTCCACAATGGGGCCGCCAAAAGCGCCTACAATGTCCAAATCGTCGAACAAGGTCTCTTGTTGAGCCTGAACAGTAATACCCATCAGAAAAACCAGGGCAAAGAGTAGTGATTGCTTCATGATACTGATTTTGTCGGTTGATAAAGTTTGTATTCATAGAACAGGATGCAGGGTAGGGGGGCGCACCCCTATTCGCGGGTTTAAAATACTCGCTTTAACAAATATGATTATCATTTTTTTGAAAAATTAAGGTCTGAAGAAATTCAGATTCTTTGTAATGTGTTTGTCAAATCTTAATTACTCCTTGTTTGAAAAATGAAAATTATTTTTATAAATTTACCGTTACTAAAATTTTTACTCACAGTCATTTATACGCCACTCCACACGATTTAATAACCTTAATAAATATCAAAATTATGACCCGTTTTAAATTTCAACAGACAGCCTTTCTAATGAACCAAGGCAATAGATTGTTTTGCCCCCCCTTACAGCCGTTATTTAATTCTAAAATGGTCACAAGTACATCGAAAATTACTAACGCTTGTATTCTTCCTGATTGCCTTTCAAACCCTAATTTTTAAGCCATAAACGCTGAGGGGTTACCTCCATCTGCGCGGGAGTACAGGATTTTTCAAATCTACCCGAATCCAGGGCAAGGAGAAGTTACTGTGAAATTCCCATTTTTAGCAACTGATACCCCCCGTCGCCTGGAAGTTTATAACATAGCGGGCACACGGGTACTCGACCTTGTTCCGGATAATGAAACACTGGTATTGGATTCGGCCACAATCGGTTTCGGTGTTTTTACAGCCATACTCCGCCAGGATGGTCAGGAAACAATGCGCCTCAAATTTGTTTTATTGAAATAAAATGGATCAGGAGTACCTGATTGCATTCTAAATGGTTGCTACCAATGCGCCATCACGGCTCGCGCCCATTCATTTGTTTCCAAATCCGGTTTCGGACAAACTTACCATAGCCAGCAGCAATACCGGGATAACGAGGTACGAACTCCGCAGTATGACCGGAAAAATCCTAAAACAAGGCATTTTTGAGTACTCGGGATTCGTGGAGATGTCCGCGTTTCCGGCAGGCATTTATTTGCTGTATAGCTACCGGGATGGGCTTTACACGGGAATAGAAAAAGTGATTAGGCAGTAACTTTAGGCCGCAAATAAAAAATCCCCTGAGTTCGTGTTGACCTAAAAAAGAGATGAGCCATCCCGAATTGGAATGGCTCATCTTTTTTATGCTTTCTTTTTATTTACTGCTGAACAGGGATTAGCACGCAGCGCCGAACAGCGTTCGGCGGTACAGCACCTTACCCGTTCATCGAAGCAATAAACTCTTCGTTGCTGGTCGTATTGATCATGTGCTTGCGCAGGAATTCCATGGCTTCGTCCGGTTTCATATCGGCTAAGTGGTTGCGCAGGATGAACATGCGCTGGAGCGTGTCGCGATCCAGAAGCAGGTCGTCGCGGCGTGTGCTCGACTTAGTCAGGTCAATGGCCGGGTAGAGGCGCTTGTTGGCCAATGTGCGGTCGAGCTGCAATTCCATGTTGCCAGTTCCTTTGAACTCTTCAAAGATCACCTGATCCATTTTCGAGCCCGTGTCAATCAGGGCCGTTGCAAGGATGGTGAGCGAACCGCCGCCTTCGATGTTTCGGGCAGCGCCAAAGAATTTTTTCGGTTTGTGCAACGCGTTGGCTTCCACACCACCGGAGAGGACTTTTCCGCTGGCTGGGGCAACCGTGTTGTGGGCGCGGGCAAGGCGCGTGATGGAATCGAGCAGGATGATGACATCGTGACCGCTTTCTACCATTCGCTTGGCTTTTTCCAGACAGATGGTCGCCACCCGAACGTGGTTGTCGGCGGGTTCGTCGAACGTGGAAGCAATCACTTCTGCGTTCACACTGCGCTTCATGTCGGTAACTTCCTCCGGGCGTTCGTCAATCAGCAACACGATCAGGTAGCAATCGGGGTGATTGCGGGCGATGGCGTTGGCGACGTCTTTGAGCAAAAAGGTTTTACCGGTTTTCGGCTGCGCCACGATCAGACCGCGTTGGCCTTTGCCAATCGGCGTGAACAAATCTATCATGCGGGTGCCAAAATCGCGACCCGTAGAAGACGTTGTGAGTTTGAATTTTTCCGTCGGAAACAGCGGCGTCAGGTAATCGAACGGCACGCGGTCGCGGATGTCTTGCGAATTGAGGCCGTTTATTTTAGAGACGCGCAGCAGCGCGAAATATTTTTCACCTTCTTTCGGCGGGCGGATGGCACCCCGAACCGTATCGCCGGTGCGCAGACCAAACAACTTGATCTGGGAGGGCGATACATAAATATCGTCGGGCGAAGTCAGGTAATTGTAATCAGCTGAGCGCAGGAAGCCATAGCCGTCGGGCATCATTTCCAGAATGCCTTCGCCCTCGATGATGCCGTCGAGTTCGATGTCGAAGCGAGGTTCCGGTTCGCCTTCCGGCTCCTGCCGTTGGCGGCCTCCGCTGTAGCCTTCCTGGTGGGGATCTTCATTTCTCCTGCGTGCATAGTCTTCGCGGGTTTCACGAGGCTCGCGAACATCACGTTGGTCGCGATCATCGCCCTCCCTCGGTTCCCTGCGGTCGCCCCGATCGTCGCCATCGCGGCGGTTCTGGCGGGGGCGCTCGGGTTCTTCCCGGACTTCGTCGGGTTGCTGATCAGAGGGTGGTGCATAAATGGGGTCAGCTTTATTGGGATCAACCTGAGCCGCCTCCACCACTTCTTCTTCCACTGCGGGTTGCGGAAAAAACGTTTCCTCTTCATCTTCTTCTGTAGCCTGGCTCATGAAGGGATCCGCTTTGCGAATATCTTCCCGGACTTTGGACAGGGGCTTGAAAAGTTTTTTTGGTTTTACCTCTTTGGTTTCCAACTCTACCCGCGGGCGTTTCGTTCGCGTTTTTTTGTCGTCATCACCGGCGCCATTTTCCCCAACGGGAGCAGGAGCAGCAGCGGCTTGGGAAGTAGCCTGGTGGTCAAGGATGTGGTGAATCAACTCCTGTTTGTTCAACTTCTTTTGGCCACTGATGCCTAATTGCTCGGCAAGGTCCCTGAGTTCGGGCACGAGCATGTCGTTTAATTGCAGAATATCCAACATAATGATTGTGGTGTGTTATGATTTTAGCGGCTGTGCAGCCGACTGCTCCCGGGGTTGCCGGGCAGTCTGTCGGCACTGATTAGCCTTTGTTTGCTGTGTTTTTTATACGAAGGAATAAGTCTGGGCAGGTTGTACAATGCTGTACGTTCTGCCAAATGTGCTCCGCTCCGTCATGATCATTCATCTATACAAAAGAACTGTGTGTTGAAAATTTCCCGGACAAAAGCCTGCCGGGGTGTGAAGTGTACTGTAATTTGATTTGAATTGAATTGCTTTCGCTTTCGCATTTTCGCGCCCAATGCCTGCATAGGCCTTCGACTGCTCTTTCTTTTTGCCTTAGTGAAAAAAAGATGTAGAGGAATATGAATCAGGAATTGAGAACAGGATGTTTTCAAGATGGCTATAGCTCGCGGTGGCGTGTTGACTATCTTTACGTGAGCAAAAATACACTTATTTTTTAAATGCAAGTATTATCTTTGCAAAAAATTTAACCGCATCCGGCGCTTAAAGTTTATATTTTGAAAGCATCTTAAGTATTTTTTAACTTCTACGCCCATTATGTTACAAATCAGCTTTATCAGGGAAAGTAAAGACCGTGTGATCGAAGGGTTAAAGCGGAGAAATTATAAGGAGGAAGACCTGAAGATTGTGCACGACCTGATCGCTTTGGACGATCGGCGCCGCAGCCTGCAAACCGAATTGGACAATGCGCTTGCCGAGCGCAACCAGATGTCGAAAGCCATCGGGGAATTGATGAAAGCAGGCAAAGCCGACGAAGCCACGTCCGCCCGTAACCGGGTGAACGAACTCAAAGGGGCTTCCGACCAGTTGGAGGTGCAATTGGCGGATAGCACAGCGCAATTAACCACGCTCCTGTACAAGGTACCGAATATACCGCACGAATCTGTTCCCTTCGGCGTTTCTGCCGAAGACAACGATATATATAAGGATTGGCTCCAGCCGCTGCCCGAGTTGGGTGATAGCGCGCAGCCACACTGGGAACTGGCAAAAAAATACAACCTGTTCGACCTGGAGTTGGGCGTTAAACTCACCGGCGCCGGTTTTCCGGTTTACCGCGGTAAAGGTGCGCGCCTGCAACGGGCACTCATCGGTTTTTTCTTAGATGCTGCTGGGGAAGCCGGCTACGAAGAAATTCAGCCGCCGCTGATGGTCAATGAAGCCAGCGCCACTGCCACGGGGCAGCTTCCCGACAAGGAAGGCCAGATGTATTATATCACAGAAGATGACCTCTACCTGATTCCTACGGCAGAAGTGCCCGTGACCAATATCTATCGTGACGTCATACTGAACGAATCGGATTTCCCGATTTGTATGGCGGGCTATACCCCCTGTTTCCGCAGGGAAGCGGGCTCTTATGGTGCTCATGTGCGCGGTCTGAACCGCGTACACCAGTTTGACAAGGTAGAAATCGTACGCATCGAGCACCCTGACCGGTCGTATGACGCCCTGATGGGCATGCTGGCACACGTAGAAAGTCTGTTGCACAAATTGGAACTTCCGTACCGCATCCTGCGCCTTTGCGGCGGCGACATGGGCTTCACCTCGGCGCTCACATTCGACTTCGAGGTGTGGTCGGCTGCGCAAAAACGCTGGCTGGAAGTCAGTTCGGTTTCCAACTTTGAAACCTTCCAGAGCAATCGGATGAAACTGCGCTTCCGCGATGGAAAAAACAACCGCTTAGCGCATACGCTGAATGGCTCTGCACTTGCGTTGGCGCGCATTGTGGCGGCACTCATGGAAAACAACCAAACGCCGGAAGGCATTGTTATACCATCGGCTTTGCGCCCTTACACCGGCTTTGACCGCATTTCCTGATCGGGTGCCAGATTGTTTAACAAAACCAGATAAGAGATGATGATACCGGATGGTTATTTAGGTTATATGATTGTAGGCGGCATTTTGTCGCTGGTAGGTATGTTTTTCAGCCAACGGCTCAAAAGCAAATTTGCACGCTACAGTCAAATGCCCATACGTACCGGGCTGAGTGGCCAGCAAGTGGCCGAGGCCATGTTGCGCCACTACGGCATTCGCGATGTAAAAATAGTGGAAGGCCATGGTTTCCTGAGCGATCACTACAACCCGTTGAGCAAAACCGTCAGCCTTAGCCCCGATGTCTATCAGGGACGAAACATCGCCTCGGCGGCAGTGGCCGCGCACGAATGCGGACACGCTGTTCAGCACGCACAGGCTTACAGCATGTTGCAATTGCGCTCGACCTTAGTGCCCATTGTCAATATTTCAGCGATGGCTCAGCAGTTTCTGCTCATCATTGCTTTCCTGACGCTTTCCACCATGCCTCAGCTGATGCTGATCACCATTTTCGCTTTTGGGGTGACGACCATCTTTAGTTTTATTACACTGCCGGTTGAATTCGACGCCAGCAAACGCGCCTTAGCCTGGCTGAGCCAAAGCAACGTAACCCAGGGGCAGGAATACGAAGGTGCCAAAGATGCGCTCTGGTGGGCGGCCATGACGTATGTTTCAGCGGCTTTGTCGTCGCTGGTGATGCTGCTTTATCTGGTGATGCGCTATTTGGGTGCGTCGAACCGAAATTAGTCAAAAATCAAAACAAGAGTCTTATGCAATTTGAAGAAGCGGTCAATTTTGCCCTTGACCACGCACATGAAGCGATGAATCAAGCGCTCGAACACTTAGAGCGCGAATTGACCAAAGTCCGCACAGGAAAGGCTTCTCCTGCCATCTTAAATGGGTTGATGGTTTCTTATTATGGAAATCCGACGCCGCTTAACCAGGTGGCCAACGTCAGCGTATCCGATTCGCGCACGGTCGTGATTCAGCCTTGGGAAAAATCCATGATCCAGCACATTGAAAAAGCAATTTTTGAAGCCAACCTCGGCGTTTCCCCACAAAATGACGGCGAAATGATCCGGCTCAGCATTCCGCCGTTGACGGAAGAACGCCGCAAAGAGATGGTCAAAAAGACGAAAACCATGGGCGAAGACACCAAGGTAGGCATCCGCAGCGCTCGCCGCGACGCCATGGAAGAAATCAAAAAAGCGATTAAAGACGGCTATCCGGAAGACTTGGGCAAACGCAAAGAAGCGGAAATACAGACCCTGACGGACAACTACATCAAAAAGGTGGACGTTATTGTGGAAGCGAAAGACAAGGAAATCATGACCATTTAGTGTCTGTTTTTAGAGTCCGATAGCTGCGTTATACTCGACCCAAAAAGCGTCATTTACACGAGTAAACTCCGATTTTTGGGTCTTCGTATGCTTTGCTCTCGAACTCTAAAGAACAGACACTCGACCAAATGGGTAGACACCATTTACAGGCTTGTTTAAAAAAGACCGAAGATTCGCGGAATTTTGTTTTGAGGTTTTAAAATATAAAATTTACCTTTGCGATCCATTTTGAAAGGCCTGGTTAAGGTTAAAAGATAAAAGCAATGAAAAGGACGTACCAACCATCGAAGAGAAAGCGGGTTAATAAGCATGGCTTCCGCACGCGCATGGCTACCAAAAATGGCCGCAAAGTACTTGCGCATCGCCGCGCAAATGGCCGCCACAAATTGACGGTTTCTGACGAGAAGGGCGCGAAGTAAGCTTATTGCACACTCCGCCTGCGATCATCATAATCCGGGCAAGCAGCATTTTATTACGCGCATTTTCCCGGTAAAACAAGAGAGACCGCAAAGCACATCACGTCGCTTTGCGGTCTCTCTTATTTGTTGATTTTTGCCGAAAGGCGTCAATTTTTCTTTTTGAAATCCCCGTTTTTCCAGGCATCGAAAAACTTCTTCCACGCCACCGGATTGAAGATGTTCATGGGTGGTTGCTGGCCGATGTAGTAGTATTGGCGCGACTGCTGGCGCATGTAATAGCTCGCGTTTTCTTTGCCGTCTGTGATCACTTCGTTGCGCATGCGGCTCAGGGTTTCGTTGGCGAGGTTTTGCATGGCTCTTTCCTGCAATTCAGGCGTCACGTCCATGGCTAAGAATTCCAGTTTAAAATAGTCGCGGCTGGGCCACGGAAATACCACGGTTTCCGGCAGGTTGATGACATCCTGCGTCATCAGCTGCACAATGGAGTAGCGGTCTTCTGTCAATTTTTCCGAAATTTTAAACTCCACGGTTTTATAGCCAATGGCCGAGAACACAATCACATCCCCTTTTTCTACCACGATGGAGAAAAACCCTTTAAAGTCGGAGTAGGTACCCCGGCCTTTGTCTTTTACTAAAATATTGGTGTAAGGAACCGGATAAAGCTGTTCATCGCCACCGTCCAACACCATACCGCTGAATTGCAAAAGTTGTCTTTCCGTTTCCTGAGCCTGGAGCGCCGTAGCGGCGAACGAGAGCAATAGGCATGCAGTCAATAAGTACTTCATGGATAAATCAAGATATTTTTGGTGCATAACGCAGATGTTGTCCCAATATGACCTTCAAAGTGGCTTAAAGGTTTGTTAAAGGTAGGACTTTTTTTTATTTTGACCCATTCGTCACTCCCGCACATTCAAAATAAACCCGACCCGAAACACATTATCAATGCTGATTCGTGGGTCATTTTGCAGCAATTTGCGCAAGCGGGAAATGAACACATCGAAGCTGCGCCCGAGGAAATAATCGCGTTTGCCGTAGATTTTTTCCACCGCTTCATCGCGGCGCAGGATCTGGTTTTGGTATAGGCAAAGCAGTCGGAGCACTTCATTTTCTTTTTCCGTCATGCGCCAGGTTTCAGTACCCCAGCTCAGTTCCTGTCGGGAATAATCGAATGCATAATCGCCGATGGTAAAGCGTTCCTGCGCTGGCGTTTGTTTTGCGGCAGCCGTTTCGGCGTGGCGGCGCAGCATCACCCGGATGCGGCACAGCAATTCTTCTTCGTCGAAAGGTTTGGTGACATAGTCTTCCGCGCCCAATTCAAAGCCTCTTAGTTTGTCGTTCTTCAGGGAACGCGCCGTGAGGAAGAGAAATGGAATTTCCGGGTCTTCCTTCCGCAGCAGGCGCGCCAGGGTGAAGCCGTCCATTTTGGGCATCATGACGTCCAAAATGCACAGGTCGAAACTCCCCCGGCGGAAAGTGGCCAGGCCGGATTCTCCATCGCGGCACAATTTAACTTCGAGGCCTTCGCTCTCTAAAAATTCGGTGAGCAGGAAACCAAGGCTGAGGTCGTCTTCGACAAGCAGGATGCGTGCGTTGTTTTTCATATCCGGGAAAACCGTGGTTGAATCGGAACGATCTTTGTGTGAAACCATCATGCTGGCAGAAATACTTCAAAGCGGCTGCCCTTGTTGAGTTCGCTACTCACGCGGATGAACCCTTTGTGCAGTTCCACCATACTTTTAACATAAGCTAAGCCGAGGCCGAACCCTTTTTGTTCGTGCAGGTTGCCCTGGTTGGCGCGCTGAAATTTTTCAAAAATGTGCCCGCACTGGTTGTCGGGGATACCGATGCCGTTGTCCTGCACCCAGATCAATACCCCCTCGGCTTGTTCCTGAGCCGAAATCCGGATTTCAGGGTTTCCGCAGGAATATTTCAGGGCGTTGTCGACCAGGTTCCGGAAGACGTTGCCGAGGTGCAGGCGGTCGCCAAAAACTTCGAAGGTGTCTGGAATGCTGTCTACCTGAACAGTAGCGCCGCGTTCTTCGATTTGCATATCCATTTCTTCACAAACCGATTGCACCAAAGCTTTCAGGTTCACTTGTTCTTTTTGCAGGCTGTAATCGCCGTTTTCCATGCGAGCCAAATGCAGCACGCGCTCAACCTGCGCCAGCAGTTTACTGTTTTCGCGCCGAATGATGTCTACGATTTGGTTGCCTTTCAGTTCTTTGTGCTTTTTTACCAGCAGGTTGGTGGCCAAACTGACATTCGTGAGCGGGGTACGGAATTCGTGCGCCATGTTGTTGAAAAAGTCCACATTGGTTTCGAGCAGGCGTTTTTGCTTCATCAGCGACCAGTTGGCGTACCAAAGCACCACGGCGGTAAACAGCAAAATCAGCACGAAAGCGATGATCATGAATCGCATTTTGCCCATCATGAAGGTTTCTTTTTCCGGAAAGTTTAAGTAAGTGAAAGCCGAGGTGTCCGTTGAATCCGACGCCGTGACCATCATGGCGCACTGGGGCGGCTGCAAAGCTCCCTGGTTGAGGAGGAGCTGCGAAACGGCGGCATCCGGTACGGGGATATAAAAATCGAGGTCTATACCTTGTTCTTTTAATGCGCGATGCAGGTTTGCCTGAAAGGCCGTATCGAGCGCCAGCGTGCCGGATAGCGCCGGAATGCCGGTATCGGGACAGGCTTGCTCGCACGAGACCGCTGTTCCGCTGCAAAGCTGCCCGCCGCTGGCTTCCACTGCCGAACAAAGCGCCATGGAAACCTGGCGGTTGAAGATTTCTTCCGACAACTGCCGGGAATAGCGCATCCATTCCGCCTGGAAATAGACCAGTCCGATGACAGCCAAGGTGGATGCGATGAGTAAAATGGGTATTCTGTTCAACGGTATCATGCTACAAAATAAAGCATAAAATAGCCGACTTGCTGCTTTAATAACAAGTGCTTAACAAGTGCCTAACACCTGGGTGACAGCATGCCAGGTTGGGAGGCCCTACCTTTGTGGCGTTGATTTTACTTTTACTAACCATTAAATTTTCACTGACATGAAAAACGTAGGAATGACTTTGTTCTTCTTCTTTAGCGTTGCGATGATCCAACTTTCAGCACAAAGCTGCCAGCCTTCGCCCAACTGCCCTCCGGGCTGCGTAAAAGCTTGCACGCCTGACGGCAAAAGCGCTGCGGTAAACAACAAAACAACGGACGTAGCTGCCCTCGTCGCTGCCTGCACGCCCGCACAACTTGAGGCTTGCAAAACTTCTACTCCTTCGGCTGCCTGCTGCTCCAAATCGGGCAAAAGCGCTGCGTTGACAACGACCGCAAAAGCAACTACGGTTTCCAATACTGCCGAAGGCGCAACCACTAAAAAAATGTGTACACAACCCTGCACTAAACCGGCATCTGCGCTGGAGCAATAAGCCAAAAGACGTCTAATCATCCGACTACGCAGGCGGCCAGAGGAGAATTCTGGTCGCCTGTTGTGTTTTGATCCATACTACTGGTACTGGACTTTTTTTTTCAACATGACGTTATAAATTGTCAAACTCCGTTCGCAACAGCCCCTGCGGATGAAAGCAAATGTCGTCTATGTTTTGCACCGCACTTTTGCCACGCTCCACCATATCCAAATAATGAGGGATGCCGCCCATTGCCAGGTACAAAAGCAGGAGCTGATAACGGTCAAAAGTGATGTTTCTGGATTGGAAATATGCCTCCGTTTCAGTCAGTGTAAATGGAAACAAGTGTATCCTTCTGGTCATGCGGTTATGAAGACTGCCTTTGTTATTGATAATTTTGTTGATCATCCATGCTGTTGCGGAACCGCAAATGATCACCAGAATATTTTTTTTGGAAACATAGCTGTTCCAGAAATAGCCGAAACCTGTTAGGAAATCTGATTTGGCAGTGGCAATCCATGGGAGTTCATCAATGAATACTACTTTTTTTCGATCCGGTTCACCTAATGATTCAAGGTATTCAGTCAACTGGTAAAATGCCTCCAACCAATCAATTGCTACGGTTAAAGAGTCTGATTTTTTTGCAGATTTGAGGCTGTACCCAAAATTTCTCAATTGCTGTTCTTTGGAACCGTCTTTCAGTCCCACGATTTCAAAGTCAATTTTTTCCTCAAAAACCGTCCTGACGAGGTAAGTTTTTCCTACCCGCCTTCTGCCCAAAACGACGATCAGCTCAGGTTTTGAAGACTCAAAACCCTTTTTGAGGATTTCGATTTCTGTTTGTCGGCCTACCATAATTCATGGATATGTTGCGGAATGCGGGTAAATACACCTACATTCCGCAGATTATCCAACCTATAATCTGCGGAATGTGGTAAAAAAAGTAACATTCCGCAGGTTATTGATTCAAAAAACGTACTGGAGCGAAGTATGAAATACCGGACAAGCTCTAAGGGGTAGCATTTTGAAAAAAAACAGGCTATATTTAGGTTTCAAAATGGTCAGCGTTTGAACAAGCGAATTCCCACCCAACGAATAATGACTTTTATCAGCGTGAACATTTGATCCCGGCAGTAAAGAAGGTATCCAAAGCGGATTAGTATGAAAAAAACTTTACCTGAGACGCCGCCACTTCCCGCGTTTGCCTGGAAATGCCTGTTCCTGCTGCTGGTTTTTGGCTTTAGCCAAACCGCAACCACCGCGCAGCCACAACGCCGGGGCAATATCTGGTATTTTGGGTGGAACAACGGCCTCGACTTCAGTCACGGGCGGCCCGTAAAAATCCCTAACCCCCGGGTGAACAGCATCGAGGGCGTAACCACCCTTTGCAACGAACAGGGCGAAGTGCTTTTTTACTCCAATGGCGGCGGCACCGCTGGCTTTATGTACAACGATTTGGAACTGGGGCGCATCTGGAACCGCAATCGGGGCATCATGTACGATTTTGGCATCACTTCCGGCGGCGGACTGAGCGCGGCACAAGGCGTAATGGCATTGCCTTCGCCGGCTAATCCGCACCAATACTACCTTTTTACCATCGGTCAGTATACCGCCTCTTTGTTTTCGCTCAGCCGCGATCTGTCCTACTTTGTCATAGATATGAATGCCAATGGCGGCCTTGGGCAGGTGATCAGCGAGGAGACGCCCGTGTTCGCACCCGCAGTAGAATGCCTCACGGCAGCCCGCCACAGCAATGGCCGGGATTACTGGATACTGACCATAGACTTCAGCAGCAATGACCTGCTGGCCGTGCCGGTCACCGATCAGGGCGTACTCGACCCCATCCGCCATGCGCGCCAGTTGAACCATTTTCCAATCATCCTCAAAACTTCTCCCGACAGCCGGTTTCTCTTTGACGGCCAGGTTTTGTATCGGTTTGATGCCGCTACTTCAGCCATCACCCCGGCAGCGCTTTTGCCCGGCGTTTCCAATTACAGCTTCTCTTTTTCGCCGGAAAGCCGTTATTTATACACGGTAAGCAATGCGATTCCCCACTTTCTGGTGCGGTACGATGTGCTGGCATCAGACATCGCCAGCAGCTCAGATACGATTGCTGAGTTGGGGGATGCGCTCATCCGTCAAATGCAGATCGGCCCCGATGGCAGCCTCTATTTCCCGGAATACCTGTTTTCTAACCTGTTTGTGGACGTCTCCATCGTACATTGTCCCGATAGCCCCGAACCGACCGTAGAACGCGGCGCTTTTTCATTTCCGGTGAACAGCGGCTGGGAAGTGTTTAATGCCCTGAATAACCTGGCCGATTTTTGGTTCAACGACCTGCAGTTGATGCTGGAAACGGATACTTCAGAACAATTGCTGTGCCCCGGAATACCCCTCCGGCTGGAGTCTGAAGGTCTCGGCATGGCTTACGAATGGTCAACCGGTGCCACGACGCGTAGCATTGAGGTGGCGGAAGCGGGCGAGTACCGCGTGAGCGTGACCAATGGCTGCTTTCACGGGGTGGAAACCATCTTGGTTCGCTCCGGCACAGCGCCTGCTGCCCGAATTGCATACGCGCAGGTAACGGAGTTTTGTGCCGCGCTGCCTTTGACCATGACCGCAGCGTCCGACAATGCAGCCCATTTCCGGTGGTCAACCGGCGACACGACCGCCAGTATTTCAATTTTGCAGGGCGGCGATTTCCGCGTCACAGCGACCAATGCGTGCGGGGAAGCAACTGCCGAAGTGACCTGGCCTACCGTACACTGTTGCCGCATTTACACGCCCACTGTCTTTTCGCCCAATCTGGATGGCGTCAATGATGTATTCCGGCTGGAACCTTTCCGGTGCCCGATCACGAGCTTCCGAATGCAGGTTTTTTCTCGCTGGGGCGGATTGGTCTTTGAAACAACTGACCCCGAACAAGGCTGGGATGGGCGCTCCGGCAACCAGTTTTTGCCACCAGGATTCTACGTCTGGGTGGCGACGTATCAGTTGGCGACAGATCCGCCGGGATCGTTTCGGCAGGAGCGGGGCGGGGTGAGCTTGATGCAGTGAGTTTTTTAGAGCTTATTTGGTAAATAAACACCTTTTACAATCCTTTACATCGTTTTACAACGAAAAAGCAGGCTGCTTCCGCCAAACCTGCACCTTTGTCGCATTGTTTCACCAAACAGGACAGCATCATGCGTATTCCTATTCTCGCTTTTTTGCTCTTGCTTCAATCCTTCATGGCCTGCCAGCGGGTTGAGGAAAATACATTGCCGATGACCGCCAGCATCGGTTTCCCATCCATCCCGGGCGGACAACAGGACTCGGAAACAACCGATCCATTAGCAACTAACCTCATTTTTCAATCCACCGATGGCGGGCAAACATGGCAGGATATCAGCGCGGGACTGCCCGCAAAGTTAGAGATTAGGAGCGTTTTTGCAAACGGCGACGAACTTTTATTGGGTGCTGCAAACGGCCTGTATCGCAGCAGTACGCGCTCCGCTGCTCCGAGATGGCGAAAAGAGCAGCTTTTAGACGAAAGAATCACAGAAATTTTCCCTGGCCG
Source organism: Chitinophagales bacterium (assembly GCA_038323375.1). Classification (GTDB taxonomy): domain Bacteria; phylum Bacteroidota; class Bacteroidia; order Chitinophagales; family Saprospiraceae; genus JABWAJ01. The sequence goes on along the minus strand of JBBQGV010000061.1, from coordinate 10,329 downwards.
AGCCGGACCGTATGTATGCAGCTATGAGAAGGAGTTTCTTCAGGAAGTCATACCCGGCACAGGCATGTGGAAGCCAGTGTACACAACCTTGAAAGACAAGAGCGTCCGCACGGTTTTGGAAACGCCTGACGGTGCCATTTTCGTCGGCTGCGACAACGGCATTTTCAAATCCACCAACCATGGCCGAACCTGGAAACAGGTTTTTGATAAGGGCTTAGTCCTGAATATCGTCGCGGCAGATGGCGTATTGATTAGCGGAGGATCCGAAGGCGTGTTGCGTTCGACCGATGGTGGCGAGCATTGGGAAAGTGTGCTGGACGAAAACATCTTAGCCAAAAAAACAGGACGCCTCAAAGACGATTTTGTTACCATCCTCGGCACAACAGACCCCACAAAGGTCAATCCGGATGGCATCACCAGCAGGTTGCGCATTTCCACCGACGGGGGCAAGACCTGGGAGCGCATGGAACGCGCTCTTTTGCCGTTGGCGAACACATACGACCTGGAGGAGTGCCTTTCAGAAGCCCTGGACCTTTACGACATCGTCCAGGTCGGTGAATTCCTCTTCTGTAGCTTTGACACGGGTGTTTTTCGCTCCGCAGACAAAGGCAAATCGTGGGAACCTGTGCTCTCTTCCAAGGACGAAAAGGTGTTCACTTTCGCCGTTTCTGGCAAGGTGATTTATGCGGTGGTTGCCCCAGAAGGGTGTTGAAAAAAACGCGCCCTGCTTGATTATCCTGTCCGTGAGGTGCTCCTGTTTCCGCAAAAGCACCTCACGAGCAGAATGATCCTTATACAGGCCCTCTATTCAGCGCCCTGATTTCATTTTTGTACTTAGCCGGCAAGATTAGCGCTTTCAACAGCCAATCCACCTTCATGTTTCTGCTCAGTTTATACAACCCAATCAAAGGCTTCAACAGGGAGATGCTCCGGAAGCCAAGCAGTTCGCGCACCCGCTGTGGTGCCACTAAGGTCTGCGACTCCAGCAGGATCCTGTAGCGTGCCGCGCCGAGGTGTTTGCGAAACTGGCTGAACAGGTCATCCGTGTAATGGCTGCGCTGTAGATTCTGGAGCAGGTGCGCTTGCCGCATCTTTCCCCAAGCGCCGAAGGTTTCGGGCAACCCCTTCACGCCCATCCGGTTGCCCACCCTGTAAAAGACGTCGAATACTTCCTCTTTTTCGGCTTTGGTCAGCGCGCGTTCCAGCACTTCAAAGGATCGGATGGAATAATCAATGAGCATGAAGAGCACATCCCGGTAAGCCCAGTCTGGAATGCTTGCGCCGCGCTTCGCTTCCACGTCGGCATGGATCGCCGCCATGGCGTCAATGGCGCGTAGGGCAGCTTGGCTTTCAGAAAAGACAATTGACCGGGCGTAGGCAACCGTGGAGAAAAGCCGTCCCAACGGATCGGCAGGAAGGCGACCTGTGAAGTAGAGCCAGTCTACTGCCTTGTTGAGCGCAAACTCTGCGGCGGCACCCGCAAATATGAAAAGGATGGTATCGCCTTTTCCCCAAATCTGCCGCACTACGGAGTGTTGATCTACGAAGTGTTTCATTGAAAGTACTTTGAATTGCAAAGTAAATGTAAATAATTGTTAACTCCAAGTTTTGGGAGTGTTGGTGTGAAAAAAATGAGTAGCTTTCGTGTAATAACGACACCGACTAAATGGAAAGACACTTAAACTGTTTGGAAAAGTTGATTTTCTAATTTTTTGAACGGATATTTACGCGCTTTGAGGATGCGAACTAATTTTTTCCAAGTCTTCATTTACGCAACAAACAGAATGGTTAAATCAGAAATAAAAAGCGGAAAAGTATTGCTCGCAGAGCCGTTCATGATGGATCCGAACTTCCGGCGTTCAGCGATTTTGCTGTGTGAGCACACCAGCGAAAGCAGCACTGGGTTCATCATGAACAAACCGTTGGATGTGCGTGTGGACGAACTGATCGAAGGATTTCCGGAATTTGAATCCACGGTTTTGTATGGCGGACCCGTGGAAGCCGACACCATCCATTACCTCCACAACGCCGGCGAACTGCTGGAAGGCAGCCGCCGCATTGCAGACGGCGTCTATTGGGGCGGTGATTTTGAAAAACTCAAACTTCTGATCCACGCCCAGCTCATTCAACCCGAAAACATCCGCTTTTTTGTCGGCTATTCCGGGTGGTCGGAAGGCCAGTTGACCGACGAAATGACCTACTGCTCCTGGCTCATCGCCGACATGGATGCCAATTACCTGTTCAAAACCCACCCCGACAGCCTATGGCGCCAAGCCATGACCCACCAAGGCGACACCTTTGCCATCATCGCAGGGATGCCGGAACAGTTGATCTGGAATTAGTGGGACACCAGCCCCGACCGGCGTTTGGACTTTCGCGAAGTACTCGCCAACTTTCAAACTTTTATCAAGGAAGAATACTGCAAACACGACCGGGATTTCCTCGAACGCAATGGTCGCTTGGTGTTCCTTGCTTTTCTCAAACCGATCCTCAACGGACACGGCTATAGTTTTAAGGAGCCACACATTTCCGAAGAGCGCCGCTTGGACGTGGTCATCACCTTTTATCAATACCGAACTGTTGTGGAACTTAAAGTCTGGCGTGGTGGAGCTGCCCACGAGCGCGGCCTGGCGCAATTGTCTGCCTACTCGGATGCCCAAAATCTTCAGGAAGGTTTCCTCCTCATTTTTGATCATAGCAGCACAAAATCCTGGAAACAAGAAGCATTAGAAATGGATGGAAAACGGGTTTTCGCCGCTTGGGTAGGAGGGGTGGTTTTTGAAAAGTTAAGGAGCGTGTCGTAAATAACTTCCATCAGGCTGCGTTGATCGTCGGTCGCGTAGCTTAGGCTATGCTCCCTTCTCGCGCCTTGCCTGATGAAAAAATCCCCTCGCCCCGATTCACGTAACTTATTTACGACACGCTCCTTAGTCCGCGTAAATACCTGCGGAAATAAACGTAACCCACGATTGAGTGAACCATCAGCCCCCAACAAGCTCTAATTCCTCCTTCGGGAGGGTAGGGGGCTGAACATTTTACACAAACTTAACCTCCTGCATACGGGTCACCACGCTGGAGGCTGGTATCTTCGCACAAAGAATGTTCCCACCGATTTTTTAAACCTGCGCCGGGCTTTTGAAGACCCGAAGTGCTGGCTAAATTCTTTACTACTTACTTTGGATGGCTTCACAATGGGCTATTTGCACGTACCGCACGGATGGGGTTGATTTCTTGCAGTTAAATCTATACTTTATGTCAAAGAAACTACTTTTTTTTCTGTTAACTTGCACTTACACAGCAGCAAGCACTCAACCTTGGAACTATGCTTTTGGATCTGCGGCCGCAGCAAGTCATTCATCTAGCACTAGTACTGATTTCCTTCCTGATGCCCCGGCTGGCATTGACAGGGTTCGTGTGGGTACAGGAGGAGGAAGTTTTATTCTCCAAAATCCAGGTTTAGCATCTTTGGGAAGTGATACAGAATTGAAAATTTCGGCTCCTACTTCGGGATCAGTGAACAAGTTTTCAATTTCAGGTTATACGCCAAGCTCAGTTTTTTCAATCAGTTTCAATGTTTTATTTGGAAATGTCAACGGCTCGACGATGGTAACTTCCGGGGATTGGAGTTTTTTTCAAGGGGCAGGGGCTTCATACAGTGATAACAATAATTTTGCTAGCGCTCAAGTGTTTGCCGGACTTCGATTTCAATATTCCATGATAGGCATTACTTTAAATTATAGAAGTGGAAGTAGTTGGGCTACTACCGGGCTTTTTGCATCCAATTTGGAACAAGGTGTTGTCTATAGTATTGAGATATATGGAAACAATAGTGCCATGACTCAGACGTACAATGGTGGCAGCCAAAGCTTAGCTGCATATAGATTTGATCTTTGGATTAACGGTACCAAGTTTGGGGATGATTTGTTAAAGGGAGAGCTTTCTAACGGGACTTCCATTGATAGTTGGATGTTTTACGGAGAAAGTTCTACTTCAAATGCCGCTCATATTTTTTTGGATGACTTTATTTATTCAAATACACTGAGTGCTCTGTTGCCTATCGAATTGACTAAGTTTGATGTAAACCTCAAATCAAATTTTTCATACCTCACCTGGTCTACCGCCACCGAACTGAACAACGCCCTTTTCCAAATTGAACGCAGCGCAGATGGCCGCAGCTTCGAAACCATCGGCGAGGTAGAAGGCGCAGGAACCAGCTACGAAACGCTTCATTATGCCTTCACCGACGAAAAGCCCTTGCCGGATTGGAACTACTACCGCCTCAAACAAGTAGATTTCGATGGCCAGTTTGCTTATTCACCGGTGCGTGCGGTATTGATGGATCCAACCAACCAGGTCAATGACCGGCTGGATTTTTCCCCGAACCCTGCCGGGAATGAAATTTTTATCCAAAGCCAAACCAATATTTTGCCTGGCGACCAACTGGAAGTTTTTGACCAATTTGGTCGCTTAATCCTGCAACTGCAAGCTGCCAATGCATTGGATTCGCCAGTAGATATCTCCACGTTGCCCGCCGGCGTTTATGTGGCGCGCCTGAAAACCGCCGATGGCTTTGCAGTGGGCACGTTTTTAGTGAAGCGCTAACTTCGGCATTTTAGGTGTCATCTGCCAAGGCACGAAGCAGGTGACACCTAAAAAAACCAGAAAAAGTGACAAACTTTGAAAGTTTAGTAAACGTTAATTCGTATTCCTCTGATTCTTGAAAATGTCTATTAGCAGGGTTTATTAAAATTCAACAATTACACCAAGCGTAGGAATTACCTGTGGCTCATCATTTTTTACGCTGGTTGGTATGGCATTACTTCCATCTGCTTTAATCGGCAGGCCGTCAGTTGTTTTAAACGTCCTGTTGTCGGCTGTTCTTTCCCAGGTATATTCCGGTATAGCCGGATTTTTTGATACATACCAGTTGGTAACATCTAAGAACACATTAATGATTCGCTTATACTTGCACGGATATTACCTTGGAATTTGTTTGCATTACCCACTTTTTGCTTAAACTGAAATACACTGCTTAGTGCATTGTCATATCGGGCATCAAAAGCCGAAGAACTTAGTTTTACATCCTCAATAAAAAATGTATTTAAAATTCCTTGAGGACCACCACTACCACCTTGTGTTTGAAAGTGATTAATCACCGGAATTTCAATGCCATCCAAATAAAATACATTTTCGTTGGAAGCGCCACCACGAATGATGATGTCATTACGAAATGAACCACCTTGTTGCCCGCCGCCTACCCCGGGCAATGTTTGAATTACTCTGCTAATGTCGAAATTACCACCGGGGTTACTTCTTATTTCTTCAAAAGTCAATTTTTGAACACTAAGAGGCGTTTCTAAGGAGGCTGCAATAGCACTTCGTTTGTTGACCGTGACAACTACTTCTCCCAACGCTGCTACCTCCTCTTCAAGCTCAATAGTGAAAACATTTTCGTTACCACTGTTTACAACAACATTATAGAGCGTAAATGTTTTAAACCCTAAGAAGCTAATTTCAAGATTGTATGTTTTAACAGGGATATTCAAAATTCTGAACATTCCATTTGAATCAGCAGAAGTTCCTAAATCAGTGCCCATCAGGAAAATATTTGCTCCGGGCAGGGGTTGCTGGGTGTTTTTTTCAAGGATAGTTCCACTGATACTGCCCGTTTTTTGGGCATAAACAGCGCCAACCATTAAGCACATGGCAACAGAAAGCATGAAAGTTTTAAAAAAATGGCATTGCTGCGCTGAGTTGATTTTGAACATTTATATTGAATTTTAGGTTGATGTAATACTACATCAATGCAAAACAAGGGCAATTATGATCATGCTAAACCAAGAACTACTAATTTTGTTTTATAAAACACAAAAAAAACGGAAAAAAATTTTCCGACCTGAAAAGGTTAATTAACTGGGCAGAAAAATTTGAAAATCAGCTTTCGGATGGCGAGCAATGGGATGATAAAATGTTTGCCAACTGGCTAACTTTTGAAGTGAATGCCACCAATAAGACAGATACCGATTTACCTGAAAGTACTGAATCAGCCATCGCTATGTTTATTGTCTTCATGTATAGATATGCATTGTTTTATTCTAGGAAAATTTTTAAAAATTCCCTAATTTATTCGTTAGATGATTTAGGTGTATTGGCAATATTATTACCTGACAAAAAATTAAAGAAAGCCGATGTTATTCGAAAAAATATAACCGAAAAATCTTCAGGCAATGAGGTGTTAAAGCGATTGCTTCGCCAGAAACTAATTAAGGAGTCCAGTAACCCCAGTGATAAACGGAGTAAGTTACTTGAGATTACGCCTGATGGTTTGAATGAAATAAATGCTATTCGGAGCCAGATACAAAAAATGGGTTCCCTTGTAACAGGTGATCTTAGCGGGCGGGAAAAAATAATACTATTAAATATGCTCTCTAAATTGTATGAATTTCACAACCCTCTATTTGAAACCAATGACGAAAAATTACTGCATGAAAGGCTGGGTATTGAAAAATAGATACCTGTCGGCAAGAATTTGATTGTAATTCATTTTTCCTGGTGGGCTTTCAATAACGCAAGCACAAAAATAGGACATTGACTTTGGATTCTTTGAAGCACATCAAACCATATTACGATTGACTTGAATCAATTTGTATTTTTTCATCCCAAACAACAAACCTCGAAAACATTTCTTCTTTGTACCAATTTAGTTCTCTGGTTTTTTTTACCATAGCAGCATGACTTTGATTTTTGTAAGCATAAGCTTCCATATGCTCTAAACTATCCCAAACTGAAAATGTTGCTTGCATCATAATTGGCCACTCTCCAAAACCTTTTGAATAACTCAACCCTTTATAATTTTCAAGTGTCTTGGAAACTTCTGGTACAAACTTCCAGAACTTTACAGCCAACAAAGGTTTAATTGTTGCTCTGGTAATGATGGCTATTTTTTTAGTCAAATCAGGGTTTTCGCATACCACCATTGGGTTTGCACCATTCCAATTGCCATGAGTGTGGATACAATACATGAAATAAGACCTGCGTTCAACGCAATTTTTAGTATATTTTTTCATGATAATCCCTTCGTAGAACTTTACAGCATCTTGTTCTGTTTCAAATACGGTTACTAATGCATAAGTTGATAAATCCGGCTGGATAGAAAAACCATTTTTGCCACCTACACCCATTGCCCGCCAAAACTGAAGACCTTCCACCTTCGAGAACATCAATGGAGGAAATCCCATTCTGGTGAATGCCTTCCATTTATCCCATGTTTTACGGTACTTAAAAAATGATACAACAGTTGTTTGGCTCATAAAATGATATTAAGGAGCGTGTCGTAAATAACTTATCGGTTTGCGCGGTGGCTTTTTCCATCAGGCTGTGCTCCCTTCTCGCGCCTTGCCTGATGAAAAAATCCCCTCACCCAATTCACGTAACTTATTCACGACACGCGCCTAAAAGAAAACGAAAATGAAAAAGAAAAAAGAAAAAGCTATCATAATATTATAAGCAAGAATAGTGTTTTCGGGAGGGCTAAATTTTTGAAAAAGAAAATTTGCCACAAAACCAAAACCAAACCATGCTAAATAATTTTGTAATGGGATTATTCCATTTTTAAACTCCCAAAAATCGAATCTGGGAGCTGAAATTTCAATCACAAAATCCAAACCTACCATTAATGCAGCACCTATTAATGATGATAAAAACAAGTTATTGGAAATTCTTCTTGAAATAGTCGCACTGCAATAAGTTAAGATTGCCCAATTCACTCCTATGAACCAAGGAACACCTAAAAATTTAAGTCCCAGGTTTTTTCCATAAGCATATTCTCCAAAAAAATAACCATAATTTACCCCAAGTATTTCAGCAAACATACCAATGCTGAATGGTATCAACAATAGCAACAATTTTTTAGTCTGCCACTTTTCAATCCATAATATTGCGCCTAAGCATACCAATAAATTGATAGGAGTAAGCGCAATAAATAATTGCTCATGCCCCATTAAAATTCCTATCATTCCAGAAATATGGAACAACCAAATTAAAAAAATTGCAATATAGAGTGATGTATACTTCAAATTAGTATTATTTTAGAATCAATTCAGACGTGATTTTAGCTGATAATAAACAAAGTGGGATACCTCCACCTGGATGAACACTTCCACCACAGAAGTACAAATTCTGAATCTTATTAGAAAAATTAGGATGACGTAAGAAAGCAGAAAATTTATTGTTACTTGCCGCACCATACAAACTACCTTGATAACTTTGAGTTCGACTTTCAATGCTTCGTGGGTCAAGGATGGATTCGGTAACGATCAAAGGGGCAATATCTACTCCAAGTTGTTTTGATAACTTATTGATAATATTGTTGCGAGTTCTTTGTATGATTTCATCCCAATCTTGATTAGTATTACCTGGGGCATTCACCATTACAAACCAATTTTCATTACCAGCTGGAGCATCTTGTAGCACATCTTTAGAGGTAATATTTATGTATACAGTAATATCATTAGCAATAGTATGGTAGTCAAAAATATTTTTGAATTCACTAACATAATCTTTTGCAAAAAATATATTGTGTAAGTCGAGTTCTTGGAATTTTCGTTTTATTCCCCAATAGAATATCAATGCTGAACTAGATCTTTCTTGTCGTAGCACTATCTCGGGTGCAGGAAAGTCCTGCAATAGCTTCCTGTAAGTTGGAACAATATCCATATTGCTAACCACTATGTCGGCAAATATTTTTTTGTCGTTAACTATTACTCCCTCAGCACGGTTGGAATCGTTAATTAGAATTTTTTCAACTTTGGAATTTAAATGAAATTGAACACCAATTTTATTAGATAATGAAACCAATGCATTTGTGATTGAAATCATACCGCCTTCAGGTATAAATGTTCCATAATGATTCTCAAGATGAGGAATAAGGCTCATTATACCTGGTGTTAAGAATGGAGATGAGCCATTATATGTTGCGTATCGATTAAATAATTGAATCAATAATGGATTTTTAAAGAATTTTTTGTTCTCTTGATTTAAACTCCGGTGAATTCCCAACATTGATAACGATGCAATTCCTTTTAATGTGTCCAGGCATAAATATGTCTTGAATTTATGAAGCGACTTTGTCAAAAATAAATTTCGAGTCAAGTCATATTTTTGCTTGCTTAATGACAGATAATCGCGAATTGAATCAGCCTTTTCATTGAAAATTAAAGACGCTTCTTTGATGTATTTTTCTTGATCAGAATAGGCTACAAAACGAGTTCCATCGTCGTAATAATATTTACAAATGATGTCTTTTCTATTGTATCTAAAATATTGATCAATTGGTTCTCCACACAAATCGAAAAGCTCTTCTATGAAATGAGGCATTGTAAACAAGGACGGACCTGCATCAAATCTGAAATCGCCCAATTTGAATTCGGAGAGTTTTCCACCAAAATAATCGTTCGCTTCAAAAACATGAACTTGGTTGCCCGCCTGTTGTAAGCGAATCGCCGTTGCCAAACCGGCAATTCCTGAACCTATTATTACAATACTTTTATTCATGATTACTAAAGGGAGTATGAACAATCAAGTTTTCTTTAAAATTCATTGCTTAACTAAAGAAAAGTAAGGAACAACAATATCGCTAAAAGGTTTTTAAATTTCATTTAAGGGTCGCTGAACGAATAAGGGTCACTTTTCCAGGAGGCCTTTTCCTCCTACCCTTCGTTGGGGAACCGCCTCCCTTAACGCAGGTTAAAGACGGGAACCTTCGCTCCTGAACAAGTTTGGGACAGGCTTCGGTTAGCAGCAAATGTATATTCCGGTCTATCTGACCCCCCTGTTCCGATTTCATCTGACCCCCCTATTCCGGAGCTTTGACCCCCCTAAATGTTAGTAACATTCCGGAGGTCTGACCCCCCTGATAAAAATGTGGATACATACGGAAAGAATCGCCAGTTTTCCATCTAAACAATGGACTGATGGCAAAACAAAAACGTATGGATCAGATTAAAAACCTGTTGCGCAATTACATGGCCAGTGGCTCGATCAAGGCCACCGCCCGACAGTTGAAAGTGTCCAAGAACACGGTTCGGGAGTATATTCGGCGCGCTGAAGCTTATTCAACCGATTTAGGTGTAGTCCTGGAACTAGATGAAGATGCCCTGAACCGAGTATTTTACGCGCCTGATAGCGGCCAGTCAAGCGCACGTTTTACGGTATTCGAACAACAGATCGAATCTTGGCTCAAAGAGCTGCGCCGGACAGGCGTTACGCGTGAGCTGCTCTGGCAGGAGTATCGGCTGGATCATCCCGACGGCTATGGCTACAGTCAGTTTT
>JBBQGV010000060.1:0-34749 GCA_038323375.1 Chitinophagales bacterium | reverse complement strand
ATTTTGGGCAAATATTGTCGTACAAAGCAACAACAACAGTGCCGTGAATAGAGGTCTGAAGTTCATAGTTTAAGTTTTGTCTGATTACTGAATTTTGATGACTTTGAAGGTTTGCATTTGTTTGGAGTCTTTGGCCACAATACGCATCCAATAGGTTCCCGCAGGATGCGCGGTCATATTCCATTCCGAGGTGGCCACACCCGGCGTAATCTGCCCGGATTGAACGAGTTGTCCGGTCGCATCAAACAGCGAAACAGCGGAAGCGCTCCGGCTCCAGGTTTCGGGAATTTGAATAGTCAACAACGTGCTTACCGGATTGGGTGCAACGGTGATGGCTTCTGAAACAGGTACATCGCTGCGATTGGGCAAAACGGCCTCCACGCGCAGGATTTCGGGTTGGTGAAACCCTTCTGTGAGAAATCCGGAAGGAGTGGACAGGGTAGCGACGGCGACTTCGCCCAAAGTCCAGTCGAGGTGTACCTTACCGCTATGGCTGCTACTGCCCGAACTGGCCAATACGGAAGCGGATAATCCGTTTTGGGCTGAGGCGCTGAAGCTTAGCGCCAGCGCCACAATCAGCAGGTGAAGATTGCATTTCATAGAACCTGGTGTTTATAATGAAGAAATTAGAATTCAACGACAACGGGATCTTAAACAGAATTCCTGAAAACGCCAAACCAGACAGCGAAACAGCCATCTGGCAGGAAGAAATTAGGGGCTGCTCCCCGCTCCTTTGCGGGCATGGGTTTAGCGCCTGAGGGCTAAAAAAGATTGCGTTGTATGGTATAGTAGATTTTTCAGTAGCGGGCTTATTGGGAGGAGTTGCCTGGAAGTAGTATTAACGTCACCTGGCAGGAAAGTATCCGCTGTTGAAGCCTAAAGATATATAACTAATAGAACACTTCTGCATAAATCTGGTATTATTTGGTGTTTTAGGCTAAACTTGTTCTTAAGGAGCGGGTCGTAAATAACTTACCGGTTTGCGCGGTGGCTTTTTCCATCAGGCTGCGTTGATCGTCGGTCGCGTAGCTTAGGCTATGCTCCCTTCTCGCGCCTTGCCTGATGAAAAAATCCCCTCGCCTAATTCACGCAACTTATTTACGACACGCTGCTTAGTGGTTAAACTGCTTGCCGCCCGGTTTTTATATTTCTAAAAATGGCTTCCTCTACCTGGGCCACCTGCTCCTCAATTTTTGCTTGCTGCTGCTCCACCAATCCGGCGACATCGTTGGTATTGAGACCGATTGCCAGATTGACTATAGACAACCTGCTGCATTCTGGGGTGTTCGAACACGCAATGCCGACAATATTACGGTACTGTTCAGGGTGTAAATCGGATATTTTTCCCTTATTTTTGTTATTAATCTTTACTTTTAGGCTACCGGAGCTGAATAATATGTTGAAAAGTCTTGTTGCCTTTAGTTGCCTGTTCCTGACCCTGACCCTTCGTGGCCAGGTAACCCTGCTTTTGGAACAAACGCCGGCCAATACCCCCCTCGTCGACACCCTCTTCCTGGCTGGTTCGTTGAACAATTGGGATGCCGGAAACCCGGGCTATCGGTTTAGCTGGGATCGCTTAGGACAATATTTTCTTACCCTGCAAGATGTGTCGGCTGAGGCGTTTGATTACAAAATTACGCGTGGCACCTGGGCAAGTGTAGAAACAGATGCCATCGGTGGGTTCATCGAAAACCGCCAATGCCAGCATTGGAAAAATGGAGACACCATCCGGTTGAAAATCCAGAGTTGGGATGATTTACCTTTCAATCCCCAATATGGCTGGGTCAGGGTTCGGGTGGACCGCCTGCCCAGAAACACGCCGTCCGATGCTTCCATTTATGCAGTTGGAGGATTCAACAACTGGAATCCTACCGACCCCGGCTACCGCCTGAAAAAACAAGCTGACGGATCTTTTGAAGTAGCAATCCCCCTGATGTCGGATACTACTTTTTACAAATTTACGCGGGGCGGATGGGAAACCATCGAAGGGCGCCGCAATGGCAGGGCGCGCGTTAATCGCCAATTCATCATGAGCAATGATACCTCCAAAAATGTAACGGTGCAAATCGAATCCTGGGAAGACTTGGCCGGCAATCCGATCAATATCTATACCTTTTTTTTGATGCTGGCGGCCATTCAGGGATTCCTGCTCATTTTAGCCATCAATTCTTTGCAAAACAACAACCGCGCCGCCAATCGGACGCTTTCCGTTTTGCTGCTTTTGCTGTCAGTAGCGTTAGCCGGAAGGGTATCCACCTACGACCGCGAAATTTTTAACTGGATACCCGGCTTGTTGTTGCTGCCTGATTTTATCTATTTCCTCTATGCGCCCATTTTTTTGCTGTACATCAATCGCCTGTTGCGCCTGCCTTCCCGTCAAAATTTCGGCATCAGTTGGTGGCATTTTGTGCCTTTTGTCCTCCACATAGCCGTCTATACGCCTTTCATGGTAATGCCAAAAGCGACGCTTATCGCCGAAGTGGTCAACCAAAACTTAAAGCCTTTTTTTGTCGGGGCGGCCGGGTTGGGCCTGATCTTTAATACAATTTACTGGTTTGTATGCCGCCGGGTCATCCGGCAATACGAACAGGAAACCGGTGAAAAACATGCCTTTGAGCCCAATCTCGCGTTCCTTCAGGTGGTGATGTGGCTCAAAGCCATTTGCATCCTGATTTGGGCAGCAAGCTTTTGTTTTGGAATAACCGGGTTCTTATTTGAAAAAGACCTGAGTTTTTTGACGGATACCGCCACCGATACCTTGTGGATGGCGTTTGCTTTCACCGCTTTTATTCTCGGATATTACACGATGCGGCAACCTGAAATTTTCAAATTGCCTCCGGTAGATGCCGCTCCAACCGAACAGGTGCAGGAAGAGCAGGAAAAAGCCGCTTCGATGAGCACCGAAGAATTGGCGGGGATTAAAAAAAGCTTAGAAGAGGTGATGAAAAACAACCAGCCCTACCGCAATCCGGGCCTGAGCCTCACCGACCTGGCGGAAATGACCGGAACCAGCCCCCACTCGCTCTCCCGGGTGGTCAATGAAGGCTATGGCATGAATTTTAACGATTTCATCAACGCTTACCGCGTGGAGGAATTCAAACGCTTGGTTCAATTGGAGACCTACCGCAATCAAACCCTCCTCGCCATTGCTTTTGCTGTTGGGTTCAATTCCAAATCTGCGTTTAACCGCTCTTTCAAAAAATTGGAAGATTGCACGCCTCGGGACTACCTCAAGGGCAAGGTATAAAAACGTGTCATTTCATAATTTGCGCCCTGAACTTTGCGCCTTTTATGTCCTACATTATAATCTGAAGCGACCGGAACCGGATTTCGCCCTAATCTTGCACCATGATTACTACTACAACACAACACATCATTTCAAAACAGAAACCGGTCATGAAGCAATTGACAATCTACTTATTTGCCTTAACTTTTTTACTCTCCTCCTGTACGCAGGATTTCTTAGGAACAAATGACAGTCCTGCCTTAGCAGCCGAAAAAGAAATCAACATTGTACACGTCACCAACCACAGTGGCGCGCCCTTTTCTACCGAAACCAACCCTTCCGAACTTGATTCCCGCACCTACACCGGCAACCCCGGCGGCGGCGTGATGATGCAGGCGTTTTACTGGGATCCTCCTGTAGGCGGTACCTGGTGGAATACTGTGCAGACGAAAGTGGATGCCTGGTCGAGTGCAGGGATGGATGCTATCTGGCTGCCTCCGGTATCCAAAGCGCAGGCGGGTGCCAATTCTATGGGTTATGACCCGACCGATTATTTCGACCTGGGTGAATACAACCAAAACGGAACTGTCGAAACCCGTTTCGGATCGAAAACAGAATTGACTAACCTCATCAATGCTGCGCATACCGAAAACATGAAGGTGTATGCCGATATTGTGCTCAACCATAACAGCGGCGGCGTACTGGAAAACAACCAATATACGGGAACCCAGACCTGGACTAATTTCACGGGTGTTTCTTCGGGCAAGTTTTTGCGTACCCAACACGATTTTCACCCCAATGCCATTCAAAACAACGACGAGGGCTACTTTGGCGGCTTCCCTGATTTGTGCCATGCCCGGCCTTTTGTTCAGGATTGGCTGTATAACAGATCGGATGGGGTAGGCAAGTACTACAAAAATACCATCGGCTTTGACGGCTGGCGCTTCGATTATGTAAAAGGGTTTTCTCCTTCTGTGGTCAGCGCCTGGAACAGCAATGTCGGCGGTTTTTCAGTCGGCGAACTCTGGGATTCTAATGTAGATTATCTGAACTCGTGGGCGACTCAGGCCAACAGCAGCGTTTTCGATTTTGCCTGCTATTACAAAATGAACGATGCTTTTGACGGCAATAACCTGAGTGTGCTGTACGACGATATGATGTGGAAACGGAATCCCTACAAAGCCGTAACCTTCGTCGCCAACCACGATACCGACGAAATCTGGAACAAAATGCTGGCGTATGCCTACATCCTGACCCACGAAGGCTACCCAACCATTTTTTACCGCGATTACGAAGAATGGTTGAATAAAAGCAAATTGAACAACCTCATCTGGATCCACAACAACAAAGCGTCAGGAACGACTTCCATTCTCTATGCTGACAACGATGAATACGTGGCCAGAAGAAACGGCTATAACGGCCCGGGACTGATCGTTTATCTGAACAACTCCAACTCCTGGTTAGAGCGTTGGGTACCAACCAACTGGAACAATACCCAAATCAAAGATTTTACGGGTCACTCCAGCTGGTTCCCCACTACACAGGGTGGTGGTTGGGTGAAAATTCAGTGCCCGCCTAAGAGCTACACGGTTTGGTCGCCCAATATTTAGTGTCTGTTTTTAGAGTCCGATAGCTGCGTTATGCTCGACCCCCAAAACGGTCAATTACGCGAGTAAACTCCCGTTTTTGGGGCCTTCACATGCCTTGCTCTCGAACTCTAAAAAACAGACACTCCACTCGACTAAATGGATAGACACTCAAAAAACAAAAAGCAGATCCCTGTTAAAGAATTTTAATTTTTTAGGTAACAAGACTGTATACAGTGCCGAAGCGCCATCCCGGGCTTCGGCATTTTTTTGCCCCCTATAGCCTCCGGTCGGTATTTCGGCATTTCCACCCACCACGAACTATTGCCTCGCTGCCGGCGAGCGTCTGCTATGCATATTTTGTCTGCGCATTTACGTTACTGACTATTATCCCTGTTTTCACGACCTACCTGGCTTTGTCACTCCCGGCAGGGAGTCTGCAAAAGCGCGTACAGCCTTGCTTCTGTTGCAGACTCCCTGCCGGGAGTGACAACCGATGATGCGCTATGCACTGCCCACGCTCGCCGGTAGCGAGCGTGACAATCCGGGGTAGAACAAGGGGCACCTCTCCAACAAGGCCTTCTCCCCAAAACGAAACGGGGCGACACCTTTCGGCATCGCCCCGCTCTTTCAGTTCTGATGATACAGTATTATTCTAAACTTGAGGACTACGGCCTCATGATCAGCAATTTGCGACGTACGATTTCTTTTCCAACCTGGATAGATACAAAGTAAGTACCTGTTGCCAGTTGGTCAAGGTTCAATTCTACGGTGTTAGCACCCGAGTACAGTTCGGTATCAATAGTGCGCACTGCGCGACCCATGTTATCGAAAATGTTCAGGCGGGCAATAGCTTCTTCAGGTGCATTGATCCGAACCGATACATTGGTGTTCGCTACCGGGTTCGGGAAGAGTTCGCCAACGTTCAATTCATTGGAAACCGTTTGAAGGGTTTCGTGAGCTTGAGCAAACTCTTCATCCTGGCCAACCAGTGTAGATACGCAGGTTGCAGACAATTCATAAGCGCCCGTACCAGTGCCAAAACCAGTTACATAAATGAAGTACGTTACACCTCCTGTAGCTGTAAAGGCCACCGTAGAACGCAAGCCGGAGAAAGAACAAGGTGCATCGTCGTTACCGGTAATGCATAACAGGTTGCTGCAAGTGCCGCTGAACACACCCAATTTGGTGTCAAAGCCTGTTGCATTACAAGTAGTCAACGTAACAACCTGCGAAGTAGCCGATGTGAATGTGTGCCACTTGCCAGGAGCTGTGGTTAAAGCAGTAACGCAGGTACCAAGTCCTGTATTCGTTGTGCCGCCAACCGTAGTGCCGGATACCGTGCCACCGCAAGCAAGTGCAGTTGCTGCTGTACAAGCTGCGCCGCCGTTAGCGCCCGAGCAGGAAGTACACTGAACCGCCGTGGTGCGGCAGCCCGATGCCTGTATAGCACAAGCGCCGTTGAGCGTTATGTGCAGGAAGAGCGGGCCACTTGCCGTTGCAGTTACCGTAAGCGGAGTCGTACCGCAGCCCAAAGCAGCGCCGCCTGACGTACCCTGACGAACCGTGAGGAAGTCGGTAGCCACAGAGCTGGTGAACGTGTAGGTATTTCCTGCTACGGCGTTGTTGATGGTAGCGAATTCTGACGGGAAGTTGCAGGTAGAAATCGTACCAGGACTGTTCGTAGTAGGAGCAGTAGCCGTTCCGAAGGAAGTCGTGTTGGTACAGTTGCAAGGCGGAGCAGCGCAGGTTACAGCCATCGTAAAGCTACCCGTGTTTAAGCCGAAGCCCGTTACCAGAATGTTGTAGGTGGTGCCAGCAGTGGAAGAGAACGTTGTTTGCGACTGGAGGCCACAGAAGTCGTCGTTTCCTCCTACGCAAACCAACGCGCCGCAAGTGCCCGTAAATACGCCAACCTTAGTGTCATAGCCAGAGCCGCAAAGGCTTACTGTAATCATGCCACCGTTGCCCACTACACGGTACCATACGCCGCCTGCAGTGTTCAAAGTAGTGCCGCAAGTGGCGACTGCATCAATCGTAGAGCCAACCGTGGAGCCGGTGGTCGTAGAGCCGCAAGCGACCAGATTGGAGTTTGCACAGGCATCGTTAGGCGGACCTGCCACCCCGCAGGTGACAGACAGCGAAAACGCACCGGAAGCAGACACGGTACCCGCTACCAAGACGCGGTAAACCGTGCCGAAAACAGAGTTGAAGGTCACCGTAGACTTACGACCTGCCGGGTAAGCGCCGCCTTGGCTGCAAGCGCCGTCGTTGTTGTTGCCAGCCACGCAAGTCAGCGCCGCACAAGCGCCCGTGTAAACGGAGATCTGCGTGTCGAAAAGGGTAGCAGTGCTACAAGTAGACAGCGTAATCGTACCACCTGTACCGGTGATCGTGTACCATACGCCTTTTCCTTGTGGAGCGATGCCAGTACATAAAGGTGCCACATCATTCGTTGCAGTAGCGGTGTTGCCGGTCACTGTTTGACCGCAAGAGAGGGCAATGGCACCAGCGCAAGCGTCATTTGCTGGTTGCGCGTACGCAAAATTCAGCGAAAAGACAGCCAGTGCAGCCAGAACCAGAGCCTTACCAGAGTTAAGTACTTTCATTCGTGATAAAATTTTATAGTGTGAGATAAATTAATACCAAATTTTTCAGCCCGTAACATAATACTGGCTGTTGAAAACTGTTCAACTCAAAAAGGGGGGGCCTGAAATCGGCATGCTGCGCGAAAAAATTGCTTCACGCAGCGGGAGGATTTGTTATTAGTGTCGTCTTCGAAGTGTCATACTTAATGCAGCGTCGGTATTCGAACACCAGCGCCTACCTATTGGTTGGCTTGTTTGTTCTGATGGTGTTTGTTATCCCTGCTACAAATTCGTTTTCATGTTGGAATCTTGGTTGATGAGCATAAAAGTAGCCCATGCCGCGCAAAAAAGCAAAATATTTTTCAACTCATTTTTAAAAATTTAATATAATCAATGAATCCTTGCCTTTCTTTTTTGCTTTTGCAAAAAACAGGGACTTTTTTTTGAACTTTCTCACGCAATAACCTCAACAAGGCTTGTTACGGGAAAGCCTTGAAAAAGTTTCGTTTTGCCGCAACTCATTTATACATCGCCTCAATTTGATCACAAATCCGTGCATAAGGAATGCTTATAGCTTCCTCATGGCACGAAAAAGTTTGCTATTTACGTTGTTATCAAGGTGCGTACTTAAAGCGGCGCTGAGCAGGTTTGCGCCAGTTGTGTTTTAGATCGGTTCACAGTGCTGATTCCCTTTGGTAGCAATTCTTACGGGGCAGCCCTCAAAAGGTTTCACATGGTTTCAAATTTTTTTTCAGGAATCTGTTTATTGTTGCTTTCTACGGGCTGTCAGGCCAAAGTGGTGCAGGATACCACCGTACAAGGGGGATTATCCTCACAATGGACGGACTTCAAACTTCTTTATGACCTGAGCAGCCCGGCAGCAACATGGCTCTTGTCAGATGAATTGAAGGAAATATCCGGGCTTAGCCTTTCTGCCGACGGCAATTCCCTGCTGGCCGTACAGGACGAAACTGGGATTATTTACTGGATTGACAGACAAACTGGCACCGTGACGCGAAAATCGGAATTTTGGAAAGAAGGGGATTATGAAGGCATTGAAATAACACCCGAAGCCCTTTATGTAGTCAAAGGGTCAGGCACTATTTACCAGATCCGGAATGCGGGCGAAAGCAACCAGACGGTGGAAAAATTCAATACTTTTCTAAATAATATCACCGCCGATGTGGAAGGCTTAGCTCATGATGCCCTCAACAAACGGCTGTTGCTGGCCTGCAAAGCGCCGGCTGGCACTGAAGCTGCTGATGCGTTGGAGCGGAATGTGTACGCTTTTTATCCCGAGTCGAAGACCCTGTCTGAAACACCGGTTTTTCGCATCCGCCAATCTGATGTACAGGCCTGGTTAACCGCCGCCGCCGCCAACCCGGCCACCGCGAAAATCGCGGAATACTTTTCCAAAGAAAAAAAAGAATCTTTCCCTTTTACGCCCTCGGCCATTGCGGTACATCCTTTGACGGGACACATTTATCTTTGTTCTTCCGGAGGCCGGCTGCTTTTTGTATTGGACGCTCAAGGGGCACTCCTTCACATCGCAAAATTAGGCAAGGGCCTGTTGCCACAGCCCGAAGGACTATGCTTCGATAAAAACGGCGACCTCTATCTGAGCAGTGAAGGGAAGGATGAACCGGCGACGTTGGTTAAGTTTGGATATGACGGTGGGTAAAGTTGTTCGTTGTCTGTTGATCGTTGTTCGTTACGGGAAGTCGAAACGATCAACGAACAACGCTCAACGAACACCCCCGATTAATTGTTCCAACAGGTCATGCATCTTTGGCACTTTCGCCCTAACTTTGCCAACGTTTTTGAAACACACCTATTTTCGACACCGATATGGCTATTATAGAAATGAAAGTCCCTGTAATCGGGGAATCCGTTACCGAAGTCACCCTTTCCAAATGGCTGAAAGCTGATGGCGTTTACGTCAACTTGGACGACCCGATCTGCGAATTTGAATCAGACAAAGCCACGCTGGAATTTCCGGCGGAAGCTGCCGGGAAATTGATCCATGTAGCGGCAGAAGGTTCCGACCTCCAAATTGGCATGCTGGTTGCTAAAATTGATACGGCTGCGGCCAAAGAAAGTCCGGTGCCCAAAGCTGCCGCGGCTGCTGCACCGGTGGCAACAGAACAACCTGCCGCTAAAAGCGCCGAAACCGCGCCCGCTTCTTCGGGTGGAAGCTATGCAGAAGGCCACCCCTCCCCGGCTGCCGCCAAAATCCTGAAAGAAAATGCCGTGGCACCATCGGAAGTAGCCGGCACCGGACGCGATGGCCGCATCACCAAAGAAGACGCTGCCAAAGCGGTGGAGGCCAAACAAACCCCGACAACGCCCCCACCGGCCAAGCCTGTGGCAGAAACGCCAAAACCAACGCCGGTTGGGAATTTCAGCCGAACCGAAGAGCGCAAAAAAATGAGCCGCATGCGCCGCACCATCGCCAAACGGTTGGTGAGCGCAAAAAATGAAACGGCCATGCTCACCACTTTTAACGAGGTGGATATGACCGAAGTCATGGCTTTGCGCAAAAAATACAACGAAAAATTTGAAGCGAAATACGGCATCAAATTAGGTTTCATGTCCCTGTTTGCCAAAGCCTGCGCCAAAGCATTGCTGCAAATGCCGGACGTAAATGCATCCATTGACGGCGAAGAGATCATTTATCACAACTACGTGGATATTTCCATCGCCATTTCCACCCCCAACGGCCTGGTGGTGCCCCCTGTTCATAATGTAGCGTCGCTGAGCTTCGCCGAAATCGAACACAAAATCAAGGAGCTGTCGGGCAAAGCACGCAGCGGCACCCTGACTTTGGAAGAAATGAGTGGCGGTACCTTCACCATCACCAACGGCGGCATCTTCGGTTCGCTGATGAGCACGCCGATTCTGAACGAGCCGCAATCGGCCATTCTGGGCATGCACGCCATCAAAGAACGCCCCGTGGCGATAGATGGCCGCATCGAAATCCGCCCGATGATGTATCTTGCCCTGTCCTACGACCACCGCGTCATTGACGGCAGTACCTCGGTGACATTTTTGGTGAAAGTGAAAGAATTGCTGGAGGATCCGACGGGGATGTTGCTGGACCTTTGATTTTTAAACTTGCAAATTTGCAAACTCGCAAATTTGCAAACTTTACTGCCATGACGTTAGGAGAACTATTCACACTCATCGGAGACAATCCGGCTTATGTACTGTTTTTCTTTTGCATCATCCCGTTTGCGGCATTGCTGGCGGGTTTGCTGGGCAAAGGCGAAGGGCACCTGACGCCCTGGAAGCAACTGTACGCCGTGCTGGTTTATCTCACCTGCATTCCTGGGATTTTTGCCATCACGCTCAATATTTACCTGTTTGCATTTGAGCGCCGCAGCATTTTTGACACCGATATTTATACCCAAATCCTGCCTTTCCTGTCCATGATCCTCACCCTGTGGATCATCCGCCAGAACGTAGATTTTGACCATATTCCGGGGTTCGACAAAATTTCGGCGCTGATTACGGTGATTGCCGCCACACTGATTCTGATGTGGGTTTTTGAGCGAACGCACATCATCATTTTTTCCTACATGCCTATTGGGGTGGCGTTGCTGATTTTTGTGGGTTTGTTATTGGTGATTCGGTATGGGTGGAAAGTAATGTTCAAGACGAGGGCAGAAAAGTAGGCAATGAGGTGCAGATGCCGAGCATCTGCATCTCCTTACGACTCCTCTCCTCAAATCTTCACCACCTTCACCCCCAGCGGCACCCCGTCTTCGCGCTCGTACCGCATAAAATAAACGCCCGGCGGCAGCATGCCCAAATCAGCCTGCGTCTCGATAGCGCCCGGCGGCAGCGCCTGCTCCCACAGCAGTTGGCCGCTGAGCGCATACAACCGCAGCCGGGCTGCCGCGTTACCCACCGGCACAGGCAACCGCACCCGCAACAGCGCATCGAAAGGATTAGGCCAGACCTCCAGCTTGCCCGCAGACGCTACCGGCGGCTCCTCCACATCTACTGTAAAGCAGCCGGATACCGCGCAGCCAAGACTGTCACCTTCAATATCCACACATCCTGGCTGCTGCCGTCGGGCTGGATTGCAAAGCCGCTCATCACAAAACCGCCATCCATGGTGCCGCTGATGCTGTAAAACAGGTCAATATAGCCGGGGTTCCGATCGTAGACGTGCGACCAGAGGCTGTCGCCTTCGGCGCTGATTTTGATGAGAAAGCCGGATTGGCTCTGGGTGGGAATATTTCTGGTCGCGCCTGCTGCTACTATTGAGCCGTCGGGCAATTCGACAAAATCTTCCGCCCAGGTGTAGGGGCCACCATCCTGATATTTTCGCTCCCAAATAATGCTGCCTTCTACATCAAATTTTAATATCCAGAAAGCACCAATAGGATTGGTAATGCCAGGAATATAACTTAGATCAGTAGTTACCAAATAATTACCATCTATGGAAGGTTGTATGTTCAAAAACGCTTCTCCTTGATTATTTTGCCCATAGCGCTGCATCCATTGCTCGTTGCCGAGGCTGTCTATTTTGATCAGCAAGCCCTGAAACTCAATGCTGCTGCCGAAAGGGTAAATGGCGTAGCCTGCCAGCAGAAAGCCGCCGTCGGGGGTGGGGGCGATGCTCTTGATGACCTCCTGCCAATTAATTACCCCGTAGGTTTTGCGCCACAACTCCTGGCCTACGCTGTCTACCCTGATGATTAGAGTATGGCCGGGTACGGAAGCAGGGGTATAAATTATTTGTTGAACTCCGAGCAGGAACCCTCCATCAGAAAGAGGATAGACTGTCAAACATTCCGCAACGCGATCTTCAGTCCGGTAAATTTGAGACCAGATTTCATCCCCTGACGGAGAAAATTTGACCAAATAAAAAGAAAAGGATAGCGCACGGAGAAGTCGCCAGTAGACGGATTTGGAACGATTTGCAATTGTTCAACTAAGGATGCAGCAGGTTTGGTATCCTCTTCAGGTCTGGTTAAAGAACCGCCACCAATTACTTCCGTATAGCGTTCAAATACCCGACCCCTGGCGATTTCCAGCACCGCCTGTGCGATCAGTTTTTCCTCCGAATCTCCATGACCGATGTCCTCCAGCATTGTTTCGTTTTCAGGCTTGATATCCAGGAGGGTCAGGGTGTCTTCCAGCGCAATGGTGAGCAATATGCCGTAAAGGTCGTGAAAGGTGGTGTCGGTGGGCGACATTTTCCCTAATTCGGTTGCTGCGTCTTCGTATTCCCCGGCGGAAATCAGCGCTTTTACGGCTAATTTACTAAAACCAACACTGTCAGTATCGGCTTCATCTACAATAATTTCTGCCGCTTCACCGATACTGTCGGTAACCACTAAATATCGCAGTAACTCCATTAAATAGCGCTTGCGTTCATCTTCACTGCCGGCTTCTTCAACTAAGTCTTTTAGTTCGTCCTTGTCGCAAGGATGGCAAGGGAGCTCCATTGGACAAGAAAATTCATTAACATTTATTTCACAATCCTCAACAGTTACAGTATTTGATATACAGGTTGGGCATTCATTGGTTTCTGGCCGACACCTGTATTCAAATTCGATAGTCGAATAAATATGACTGTTGGTAAGGCCGCCTGGGCAGGCTGGGTCGGCAAAAAGATTACCTGCTTGAAATTCTACGGTACCACATTCCCCCTGATCGGCCAACTCGCCATCCGACGATTCCGGGTTGATGCTCCAGGCATAGCGGGCGTAGAGGTAAGCATTGCAGCGGATTTGCAGGCCGCTGTTGTCGTTTTGGGTCTGCACTCCGATTTTTAATTTAAAGCTGTTTCCGCCACTTATTTCACTCGGCAAATCCCCGGTATTGTCCACAATGACGCCATAAGCATGGTGGCTGGTATTGTCGGTCTCGAAGTTGTTGTCTATGATTTTGTAAGCCGTCGCGCCATCAAAGCGGATGCCGTAGCTGCCGAATGGAACATCCGGATCAGAGCTATCAGGAATGCTCGTAAAACTGTTGTCCTCGATGGTATGCGTTGTGCCGTTCAAAGCATGGATGCCGTAATGGACATTGCTGAAAAACTGGTCTTTTACGGTGATGGAACTGAGTTGGTCAAACGCCCAACGCGCCGTAATACCCCGGTACAGGTCGAAAAAACTGCCTCCAGGATCGCCCTCCAATACCTGATAACCCGCATCGTCGCTCGCGATGCCAATCCCTCGAAGCTGGATGGGCAGATCAGTGAACGACGAAAAGGTGCAGTCGGTGAAGCGGATGCCGCGGGTGCCCCACATCGAAGCGTGGGTGTTCACCCCCATTCGGCTGTTGTGTTCCACGCTGTGGTAGATCGGATCGGCCATGTAATCATCATTGGTGAAGTCTGTGCCGTCGAAATAGCTTTTGTTGGGTATAAAATGTACTACGCCGCCGCTTGTGCCCTGGACGCTGTAAGGTGAAAAATGGACGCTCCTGCGGCAATTCAGAAAAACCGCGCCATCTGAGCGCACCATGCCGCCGGCGTCTTTTAGGAAGGCAAACCAGTTCCCGTTGGCGTTGTAGCGTTTTCGGTCGGCTAAGATGCCGATGATGGCGTTTTCGATGACCGCTCCGTTTTGCAGGTACACGTGCCCCTGGTAGATACTGGAGCTGATATTCTGAACCTGTTGGGGGGTGCCCCAGACTTCGATGCCCTCCCACATCCAGTTTTCGCCGCAGGCATTCAGACCTTTTAGCGTACAGCCATCAAGGGTCAGTTTGCCGCCCTCTTCTACGATGATTTTGGTGTAATCGGCTGTTTCGTCGGCAATGTCCTGAATGTCGTTGGTGGCGTAGATATTGGCAAAGCTAATGACCGCGCCGCTGTTGATGGTGAGGTGTCCGCCGGAAACGATGCGCACGGTGCCCTTCACTTTTTTATTGGTATTCCAGGTCGTATTCCCGTCTATGGTAATGCCGTTGGTAATGTCGAAGGTTTCTTCAAGCTGGCAATTGGTTCTCAGTTTGGCAAGGATGAAGTCGTCGCCGCCAATTTCGTTGTTGCCGCACACGACGATGCCTCCATCATTGGTCAACGCCAGGTCGAAAATGCAGTTGGTGGCGGCTACATCATCTTTGACGGAGAATTTTTTCTCCCAGATGATATCGGGATCATCAAGATCGTATGCTATAACGATGCCTTCTACAGCCAGGCTTTCGTCGTCATCATTGACACTGCCACAGATAAAGGCTGTACTACCTGCTATTTCAAGAGCTGGAAAGAAATCGAGACCAGTAAAGCGCCGAACAAAGTTGGCCCATTCCACAGTGCCATTATTTTCATTAATTTTTAATAAAGCAGAACTAAATTCTGTATATTCTACGTAAACAGCCGCCCAAGGGGCGTCGCAAAGCACGTCTACATCCTCCGCCTTCCTTATTTGGTAAAAATCCACCTGTGCGGATATGATAAAATCACCGTCAGGGCCAATTTTGATATCGAACCCTCGATTGGCTTCATAACCATCCGGGACTCCACAGCGCCAGGGATCGAGGTCTCCGTCGTCATATAAGGCCGTGTTGAGTTCCGTGCGCGTAATAATGTTATTCCATTCTTCAACGCCATCCAAATCTGTTCTAACTACGAAAATATCTTCATCCTCTCCATCTTTCACCCAACCAGTTGCCGCATATCCCAATAATTCGCCACTATCATGTATGGGTGTAAAATTCCAAAACCTGGCCTCTTCATAACCCGTGAAAGAAAAAGCAGCATAGCCAGCTATACCAAATCCAGTGTCAATATCCCCATTTTCATCCAACTTAATCAACACTGCCTGTATGGTACCATCGTCAATGTAGCCAGAGATCATATAGCCATCAAAAGTATTGTTGCTAATGATGGGGCCATTGAATATCCCCTGCAAGCTATAGTCTCTCCAATATTCAATTGAATAACCTTAGGATAACCTGAAAAAGCAGATCCATCTTCAGGATGTACTTTAGCAATGATTAATCTTAGTCCGGCAGCATTGGAAGTTGTTTTTGTTCCTACACTATAGTAAGCATTGCCATTTCCGTCGTCAAATTCGAAGACATCATAAAACACATTGCCGATTTGTGTTACTGCCTGGCTGCCAGGGAACATGACACTTTCCCAAAGGACAGTCTTTTTAAAAGGGTCGTATTTGTAGAGCGTCGGTTTTCTGTTAAAAGAAGCATCTTCTACAAATCCGGCTGCCAACACCGCTTTGTCACTGGTCTCAATCACGGAATAAGCCCAATCGGCTTCAGCGCCATAGCCACTCGTTATTGCAGGCGTGGCGAAGGTCCACTCAACGGGGGGGGGTAACTTGTGCATACATTTCAAGGTAAAGCGTGAACGTAAAGGCGGTCAGTAATACTTTGTAGGGAAGAAGACTTCGGAGGTCTTTGGAGTTAAATGCGCAAAGAAGAGCCATCGCGCAGGTCACACGTGAGGCGGAGCCATCGCGCAAGCGGAATAAAAAGGTTTTCATAAAAAATAAAGGTTTTGTGCCATCGCACGGCGCAGAAGCCCCGGGCGAACAGGCCGGTTATAGAAATGGTGTTTTAGATCGAAATTATTGAGAGGCGCAATAAAAACTAACGGGCAGATGCCGATGAATCATGGAATAATAGACGCACGAGGCGGAACTTCGACTGGCTTCGACTACGCTCAGCCATCAAGTCAATTAGTGTAATCGTGCGAACGTGCATGTGGGTAGTAAAATCAAATAATTGCTTCAATTTAAGCAAATTAGACGAATCAGCGCAAGCAATGTGGTGTATTTGTTGTTTAGAAGACAAACTGGAGGTTCGCAAATGTTAACGGGCAATATCATGGAAGTTACGCTTGATTTTTCACCCTTTAATTCGTAGCCCCCGCCTCATCATCTTCCTCTCCTCCCTCCTCCATCCGATCCGTCATTTTTTGCACAATCCGGTAGCGGCTGAGAAATTCCCGGGCGATGACGCGCAGCACCGTATAGCCCGGAATGGCCAGTACCATGCCCGCGATGCCGCCCAATTGGGCGCCCATGAGTGTGACGATGAAAATTTCGAGTGGGTGCGCCATCACGCTTGCCGAAAACAGGTAGGGCTGAATGAGGTAATTGTCCAAAAGTTGTACCGACCAAAAGACCAGAAAAACCTTGCCGAGCAAAGGCAACATCTGGTTGTAAAACTCAAGGTCGAGGCTGGAGGTAATCGTTAGCGCAATGCCAACGAGGCCGCCAATGAGCGGCCCGATATAGGGAATCACATTCATCAGGGCCGCAAACAAGGCAATGAGGATGGCATTTTGCACGCCCAGCATAGACAACCAGAAAGCGACATAAAGCGTGATGGCCGAAATCTGAATGGCAATGGCGCTGAAATAGCGGCCCAGCATCCGGCTGGTTTCGTGAACGGCATTGTGAACCTGGTTTTCGTAACGCGCCGGGAGCAATGCGGCAATAAACCCGACCAGCAGGTTTTCTTCCTTTAAAAAGAAAAATGCAATGAACACCACCGCAAACAAAGCGATGGCAATGTTACCGGCAGCCGTAATGAAGCCACTGAAAAAGCTGCCGATCATGCCGGGGTTGAAATATCCCTGGAAGGTTTCGGTGAGGATGCTCTCTAACGATTGCTGCGGGGGGTGCAACCCTTTTTCGGCTAACCATTGCAGCACGTTTTGAAACGGCTCGTTGAGGGCGACCGCTATTTTACCGTAGTCAACGCTGGCAAGGTTGCTGGCTTGCCGCACGAGCAACGGCACAAAAAGCATGGCCAGCAAGAAAAAAACGAGAAAAAAGCTGATCAACGTCAGCATGGCGTTCAACCCGCGGCCGGACTGCCACTTCCCGAACTTCAGGCGCTGCTGAAAGAAGCCCATCAGCGGTTTGCCCAGCAAAGAAACCACCCAGGCGGCGATGGTATAAAACACAATCTGGTTGAACACGTAGATCAACCAGGCTGCGACCAACATAGAAACGCCGACAGCGAGCTTTTGTCCAAGGTTTTTCGTCTGGATCGTCATGCAAATCGAATCAGGATTTTAAAATTTTGCCTCCAAATGTGCGCTTGCCGCTAATGACTTTGTAAAGATACACCCCGGAAGGTAAGTTACCCGTCCGGATCCGTTTTTCTTCGGCATCGCCTTGCAATTCCAGTTCGTTGCGGAGTATGCGCTGCCCGGAAGCATTGTACAATTCAAAAACAACCTTGCCTTTCAATTCCTTGAACCGAACCAGCAATTCCTGATCAAAAGGATTGGGAGATACGCTGACCCATTTTTCTTCTAAGCCGGGTTCGTCGGTATTGACCAACATCAGCGCCTGTTCCACGGCTGCCAGCGCATCCACGCGGCCAAAGCCGTAGGTGTGATTGGGCACGTCCAATCCGGAAATTTCGCCGCACATCTGGTTGGTGCGCATGGGCACAGCGGTTTGCTCGATGAGGGTTTCCACGGTTTCTACATCGCCGATGAGCGCCGGGTTTGCAGAAAGCAACAACGCAACCAATCCCGCTACATGCGGCCCGGCCATGCTGGTGCCGCTGAAGCTGGCATAATTAGTGTCGGGCACGCAGGAGCGCACGCTCACGCCGGGTGCCACCACATTGGGTTTCATCCGGCCACTGCCATCTACCGTCACTGGGCCTCTGCTGCTGAATCCGGCAATGGTGTCGCCGCTTGGGCGTGAAGCCCCGATGCTGAAGGAGTTCTGGAACATGGCTGCGGGGTTGTTCACCGACTCGCAATTGCTGCCGCTGTTGCCTGCGGACACCACGACCACAATGCCTGCGGCTTTCAGGTTGTCCACTACCGCGTTCATGGTGGCAAAGTTCATTTCGTTGCAGCCTTCCACCGGCGGGCACCCCCAGGAGTTGTTGATGACGTGCGGTGCTTTGGAAGGGTCGGGGTTTTGGTTTTCTAAATTTGTGGGCGCTAAAAACCATTCAAAAGCTTCGATATAGGTAGCCGGGCTGCCCCAGCCGCGTTCCATATTCCGGCAGGCGATCCAGCGCGCGCCGGGCGCTACGCCAATCTGGTTGCCCAAGCCGTCGTCGCCAACCATGGTGCCCATGGTGTGGGTGCCGTGGAATCCGTCATCGCAAGGTTCAAGGGTGTTTAACCCGCAGGGATTCAATTCTGGTGTGGGCATACTGTCGTTGTGCAACGGGCTGATGCTGTGGATGGCGTCGTGCCAGTTGTAATTGTGGTCGGCGGTAGCGCCATTCCAACCTCTGTATTTGTTGATGATGGCCGGGTGATCCCAGTCGTAACCGGTGTCTGCCCCGCCAATCACAATGTCCTGGCCGGTGTAGCCCATTGCCCAGACATCGTCGGCATTGATGCGCTCAATGCCCCATTCGATGCCTTCGCGGAGGGTGATTTCGTTGCCCCGTTCGGCAAACGGCGCTTCCATTTTCACCCAGGGATTGGGTTGAATCTGGCGAACGGCATCCAACCCGGCTAAGCGCTGCAACACCGCAGCGTCAACCCGCGCATAGATGGCGTTGACCATACAAAACGATTGATAGGAAATTCCGGCGCCTTCCAGCACCTGCTTAACCGGGGCTTGGGTCTGTCGAGCCACGGCCTGCAGGGTTTGCCAAACGTAAGCACCTTTTTCTGCCTTGGTTTTGAGATGGCGGGCACCGGAAACGTCGGCTTGCCTGTCCAATAAAATCAGGCATTCGACTACTGCGCCGCTTTCAGCCTCTGCAAGCACGCCGGGATCAACTTTTGCTTTCCAGTCGCCGGATACCGCAGTCGTCCAGGCTAAAGCCAGCGCCGCAGCACAGATTGAAAAGCCCAATAATTTTTTCATACCGTTCTGTATTTGTATAGATTGAAAAAGCTGTTTCGATTGAATAGGGTTCGCATAACGCAGCTATCGGACGCTAAAAACAGACACGAATTAGTGTCTGTCCATTTAGTCAGGTGTCTGCTCTTTAGAGTTCGAGAGCAAGGCATGTGAAGGCCCAAAAATGGGAGTTTACTCGTGTAAATGACCAATTTTGGGTCTTCGCATAACGCAGCTATCGGACTATAAAGACAGACACGAATTACATGTGGAGGGAGCGGTTATCCGTCGCGGCAAGCGCTGCCTCCTTAAAAGCTTCAGTATATGTCGGGTGCGCATGACTCATGCGGGCTGCGTCTTCCGCAGAAGCCCTAAACTCCATAAGCGCCACCGCTTCCGCAATCATATCAGCGGTGCGGGGGCCGACCATGTGTACGCCGAGAATTTCATCAGTATCTTTGTGCGCCAAAACCTTCACCATGCCTTCCGTATCCATGCTGGCGCGGGCGCGGCCCAGGGCAGAAAAGGGAAATTTGCCTTTTTTGAAAGGAATGCCTTCCTGTTGAAGTTGCTCTTCGGTTTTACCCACTGCGGCCACTTCTGGCCAGGTGTAGACCACGCCGGGGATGAGGTTGTAGTCAATATGCGGGTGCTGCCCAGCCATGGTTTCCGCCACAAAAACCCCTTCTTCTTCTGCTTTGTGAGCCAGCATGGCACCCCGGATCACATCCCCGATGGCATAAATGCCTTTGATATTGGTTTCCAAATGCTCATCCACAAGGATGCGGCCTTTTTCGTCTGCCAGAACGCCTGCATTTTCCAGCGCCAGACCCTGTGTATAAGGCTTACGCCCGATGGCAATGAGGCAATAATCGGCTTCCAGGGTGAAGGCCTCTTCCGAGTCGCGTTTTTGAACGCTGACCACGGCACCGGTTTTTGTCGCTTTGACGCCGGTGACCATGTGGCTGAGGTGGAATTTGATGCCGATTTTTTGCAATGAGCGCATCAGTTCTTTGGCGCAATCCATATCCATGCCGGGAATGATGCGGTCGAGGTATTCCACCACGTCAATCTGTGTGCCCAGCCTTGCAAAAACGGATCCCAGTTCGAGGCCGATGACCCCGCCGCCGATGATGACCATCTTTTTGGGAACTTTGGGAATATTGAGCGCCTCCGTGGACGTGATGACGCGCTTTTTATCGTAATTGAAATTATCTGGCGTAATGGGTTTGGAGCCGGTTGCAATGATGACTTTATCCGTCTCAATTTCTTCTTTCGTACCGTCCTTTTTGGCAATGCTGATGCGGGTTGGCGATACAAAAGAGCCGTGGCCGTTGATGACGGTGATTTTGTTTTTGCGCATCAAAAAATTCAGTCCTTTCACGGTTTGATCCACGACTTCATTTTTGCGCTTCACCATTTGCGGCATGTTCACTTGCAGGTTTTTCAGTTCGATGCCGTGTTGTTCAAATTTTTCTTTAGCATTGTGGTAGTGTTCGGAAGAATCCAGCAGGGCTTTGGAGGGGATACATCCTACGTTGAGACAGGTGCCGCCCAACGCATCGTATTTTTCAATGATGGCGGTTTTGAAGCCCAACTGCGCCGCGCGAATGGCTGCAACATACCCGCCCGGTCCAGAGCCGATGACTGTTATGTCGTATTTCATCAGATTAAGTTTAGGAACGTGTCGTAAATAACTTCCCTGTTTGGGCGACCGCGAGGGTCGCCCCTACGTTGCGGTAGGCGGGTTGTTTCCACCGCCGCCTTTATTTTTTTTCTTTTTGCGCCGTTTCCAGTCCTTGTTCCGGTTGTTGTTGTTTCCCGGCTGGTCATTATCTGGGCGCTGTTCGCCTTTGTTTTCAGCAGGCGGCTGATCTGGTCGTTCAGGCCGATCGGGGCGTTCCGGTCTGGGCGGTCTGTTATCCGGGCGGTCTTGCCGTTCCGGTCTGGCTGGCCGGTCGGGCTGATCCGGCCTTTCCGGTTTGGGCCCCCGATCCTGCCGCTCGGGGCGATCCGGGCGGGGCGCAGGCCTCGTGCCTCTGTTTTCCAGCGGTCGGTCGCTGCGAGGGGATTGGGCATTTCCGCCTTGTTCGCCGGGGCGGTTATTTTTCTTTTTCTTTTTCTTCTGGCGTTGTTCTTCCGGCAATTCCACCGCGCCGGTCACGTCTTCGAAGCCCATGTCGCGGTCTTCGTCATCTAACTCTAATTCCGCTACATGAACAGCTTTCAGGTCGGTTGGTTTTTCACCGGCGGCATTCATGCGGATAATTTCCTTCACCTGCGCCAGATCAATGGCAAAAAGTTTGCCTTTGCCCGATTCGCCTTCGTAAACGTAGTAGAGCAGCTTTTTGAAAATGTCGGTTTTGATCAAAATTGCGCGGCCTGCTTTGGTTTCGATCCGTTCCGCGTTGGAAGGGAACTGCTCCAGGGCATCCATGTAGGTGTCTAATTCGTAATTCAGGCAGCATTTCAGGCGACCGCACTGCCCCGACAGTTTGGATTGGTTGATGGCGAGGTTTTGGTAGCGTGCAGCGGCCGTGGAAACCGATTTAAAATCGCTCAACCAGGTGGAGCAGCACAATTCGCGGCCACAGGAGCCGATGCCGCCCAAGCGCGCCGACTCCTGCCGGGCGCCAATCTGCCGCATTTCAATTTTGACCTTGAACTCTTTGGCGAAATGGCGGATCAATTCCCGAAAATCCACCCGGCCTTCTGCGGTGTAAAAAAAAGTGGCTTTACGCAAATCGCCCTGAAATTCCACGTCGCCCACCTTCATATCCAGATTGAGCATTCGTGCAATTGCCCTCGCTCTGACCATCGCCGGTTTTTCCTGTTCGCGCGCTTCCTGGAGTCGTTCCAGGTCGCGCTCGTTGGCTTTTCGAATGACCTCATGGGTGACGGTGTCTTCGCCAGTGCGCTTTTTCTTCATTTGCATGCGCACCAAATCGCCGCTCAGGTTGATGCGACCCACATCGTAGCCATTGCCGGTATCTACAATGACCATGTCGCCCGTTGCGGCAGGCGACAGGTTCCGGAAAAATTGCTTTCGGGCGCCATTTTTAAAGCTAACCTCTACAATGTCGTAGGCCTCTACGTCATAGATATCCATATCCGACAACCAGTCGGAATTATTGAGCCGGTTGCAACCTCCCGTTGAACAACCGCCCTTGCTACCACACCCGGAAACTTTTCCGTCGCCGGTGCTTATTGAACATCCTAAACATCCCATTTTCGCTCATTTTACTTGTTAGAAGTTTTCATCACTCTATTCGCCTGAATGCACGCATCCAGGAACAGTATTTTCGGATTGGCGTTGCGCTCAATAAAATAGGCGTTTTCTGTCAACAGACCTACAATTTGCTCCACCTGGCCAAAACTCAGCACCGATGACAAGCGCCGGGCAGTTTCCAGCTCGTTTGACTGAAGGCGCACGGCCCGATCTCCATTGACTTTTAGGGCGATGAATTCGCGCAAAAAGTGCAGGGCGTACTGAACAAAAAACTTTTGGCCTTCGCGGCCCAATTTGGCAAATCGTTCCACCCAGTCTAACATTTCGGGGCCATCTCCTTTGTAACAACGCCGCATCCAATCTAAAAACAACGCGCTGTGGTCGTTATCTTTGTGTGCAGACAAGCGCAGTGCTTCGTTGAAATTTCCGTTGGCTAAATACGCCATTGCCGCAGCTTCTTCTGCTTTTGCGCCGGTTTTTTCAACCAAACCTGCCACAACGTCTGCATCTTCCAATGCCGGTACTTTCACCAACTGGCACCTCGACAAAATGGTGTTGAGGATCAGTTCGGTGTCTTCGGCGACTAAGATGAACAGCGAATTTTCCGGCGGTTCCTCGATCAGTTTTAGCAGGCGGTTGCCTTCTTTGCCTAAGTATTCGGGCAACCACTGGATCAAAATTTTATACTTAGCCTCGAACGTTTTCAGGCTGAATTTCCGGATGATGTTGACGCATTCTTCCTTGGTAATATTGCCCTGTTTGTTTTCGGCGCCGATGTTTTGGAGCCAGTCATTCACGTCGAGCCAGGGGTTTTGCTCCAACGCACTGCGCCATTGGCTGTAAAAACCTTCGCTGGTTGCATTGGCACCGATGGTGGGAAAGGAAAAATGGACGTCGGGATGGATGAGTTTGCCCGTTTTCAGGCAGGCAGCGCATTGACCGCAGGCATCTTCGGGCGTGCGTTGTTCACAAAGCACGTATTGCGCAAGCGCGAGCGCCAACGGCAAACTCCCGCTTCCCGTAGGGCCAAGCAGCAGCAAAGCATGGGGCATGCGTTCGCCCCCCGCCATTTGTCGCAGGGCAGCTTTGGTAGCAAACTGGCCAATTACATGTTGAAATAACATAGTCGTATCCGTGATAAGCACGGTGCACACGACACGACTGTATTATGGCAGGAAGGTGGTTAAACATTGACCTGTCCGGCAGCCGCCCTATTCGGGCGGATTGACGGCGGACGGGATGCACGGTGCTAAGCGTCCATCTTCATCCGGCAGGTGTTTTTGAAAATTCTATAATCCAAAAGCGCTTCGTAAAGCGCTTGTATTGATCGTTCTGCAGAGTATTTCTGCATTCCGACGCTGTCATTAACTATGATGAGTTTTTGCCTTTTAACTGAGCAAAATCATTCTCCCCGATTGCAATTCCTTCTGCCTTAAATTCGTGTATCGCATGCACTATCCTGTGCTTCGATGATAATACGCGATAAAAATAGGAATTTCCTGACAACAGACGGCAGGTTTTTTTTTCAACCCGGCTTTTTCACCCGTTAAGCCTGCACATACACGGCGTATTTTTCTTCGTAGTAAGGCTCCTTGAAAAAATCGGACAGGGGGTGCAGTTCCGCATAAGACCCGCGCGGCAAGGTCTTGATTTCCTGCTTTACATTGCCGCCTTTGAGCGCGATAAGCCCGTTGGGGATGGCGTGTTGCTGTTTGTTTTTGATGAGGCGAAGGCTCCAGGCGGCAAGCAGGGGTAGTTCGGCCACTGCGCGCGACACCGTGAAGTCGAAGTTTTGCCCTTTCAACTCTTCCGCGCGGATGTGCCGGGCGGTCACATTGTCAAGTTGGAGGGTGTTGGCAATCTCCTGTACCACCATAATTTTTTTGCCCGTGCCGTCAATGAGGGTGAATTGGGTTTCCGGGAAAAGAATGGCCAAAGGAATGCCCGGGAAGCCACCGCCGGTACCAATATCCAGCACTTCCGCACCCGGCAGGAAGGTCAGCACGCCGGAAATCGCCAGCGAGTGCAGGATGTGGTGATCGTATATGAACTCAATATCCTTGCGGGAAATGAGGTTGATCTTCTGATTCCAGTCCTGATAAAGCGGCCCCAATTGCTCAAAACGGCTGATTTGCGTGTCGTCGAGGTTGGGGAAGTATTTTTTTATGAGTTCCATTTTTTTTAAGTTGATAAAAGCGGCGCAAACGCCCCCCAAACCGGATCATTCACGGGCGGCGGTGCAACTAATTCCACGGCTTCGCCCGAAACTGGGTGGGTAAAGGCTAATTTCCACGCATGCAGGTGAATGGAGCGGTCGCGGTTGCCGCGTCGGGCCCCATATTTTACATCGCCTTTGATGGGGCAGCCGATGGCGGCCAACTGTGCCCGGATCTGATGGTGCCGGCCGGTGATGAGGTTGATTTCAAGCAAGTGGTAGTGGTCGCTGCTGCCCAACAGGCGGTAGGTAAGCACCGCTTCTTTCAGGTCGGAGTCTTCTGTTTCCGTTGCTTCGGAGCGGTTTTTGGCGCTTTTTTTACCAACAAAATGCTTCAGCTCGCCTTCCGGTTCCGGCGGCATTTCCTGCACGACGGCAAGGTAGGTTTTGCGAATCTGGCGGTTGCGAAACTGTTCGTTAAGCGCCACTAAAGCATGGTGGGTTTTGGCAAATAAAACCACGCCGCTGGCCGGGCGATCAAGCCGGTGGATGACCTGAAGCTTCGACTGGGTATAGATTGCACCCAGGGCAAAGAGCGATTTATCGCCTGTTGTATCTTCCTGCACAGGAATGCCGGCGGGTTTATTGAAAGCGACAAGCTGGTTGTTTTTATACAAAACCAGGTCGCCAATGCGAAAATCAGGCGTTGGTTGCTCCATTTCAGAGGTTGGGTTAGTCCACTTCTTCATAATCCACGTATTCGCCGCGGTTCTCTTTTTTACCAGCAGGTTTGTCTACCGGCTTTTTTGGACCGGGGCCCCTGTTAGAAATGGCCGGTGGCGCAATAAAAAAGCGGTAAGCAAAATAAATAACGGCGATGGTGATGAGTAGCTTTACCATGGTGAATGAATTTGAAGCCACAAAGTTAACGATAAAATCAGACACCTGTCTGGCATTCGGTTTACACCTGATGCATGCCGGGGCTTTTTGGATGATTTTGCTACCTTTGCCGACCAGATTTGCGTTTTGTGTTTCCGAATCAAACGAAATACGGCATTGAGCGCAGAATAAGCAACATAATGGAAAAAAAAGACAACCTGCTGGGCGTACTTCAAACGCTCTACCATTGGCGGAAGCAAATTTTTTACACCTGCCTCGCTGCGGGCATCGGCACAGCCTTTATTTCTCTGCTTTTACCTACTTATTACAAAGCGTCCACTACGTTTCTTGCGGCCAGCCCTGACCAGGCCAAGCCCGAACTCATGTTTGGAGAAGGGGAGTTGAAAGCCGAGTTTTATGGCAATGAAAACGATATTGATCGCGTGCTGACCATCGCGGAGTCAAGTGAACTCGCTGATTTTCTGATAGATAAATTTAATCTGTACGAACACTACGACATTAACCCCAACGGCACCAAAGCGCCTTATCGCGTTCGGGAAGCTTTTTATGAATTGTACGAAGTGACCAAGACCAAACGCGATGCCATCGAATTGTCCATCGAAGACACCGACAAAGCGCTGGCTGCAAAAATGGCCAATGTGGCCCGCGATAAAATTGATGCCACCGTGCAGCAGTTGATGAAAGAGGCCCATACCAAAACCATCAATGCCTACCGCACCTCCATCCTCCTAAAACAACAGCAATTGCTGGCAGTCAGCGATTCGTTGAACCGCCTGCGCAGTACGTATGGCGTTTACAATGCCGAT
This sequence comes from Chitinophagales bacterium, assembly GCA_038323375.1. Taxonomy (GTDB): domain Bacteria; phylum Bacteroidota; class Bacteroidia; order Chitinophagales; family Saprospiraceae; genus JABWAJ01. The sequence continues at coordinate 8,500 of JBBQGV010000060.1, read as the reverse complement.
GTGCAAATCGAGAGCATTATGGCGCAATTGTATGGTACTCAGGCGCTTTTGGTTCGTGATAAAGGGAAGTTAGAAGTGCTTGAAATATCGCCCGGCATCCGGCGCGATACCATTACGTACATGCGCGCCAAGGTGACGGGGATGGAAGCGGAAGTTAAATCGCTGGAAGAAAAGGTCAAAAGCATCAATGACGGGATGCCCAAAATAGCCATTTGGGAAAAACAATATTGGGATGCCAATCAAGCATTGGGGAGCAACCGCGTCCGGCTGAAACAATTTGAATCGGCCTTTGAGTCGGATATTCCCAGCATCATCTTAGTTGAAAAAGCCCACGAGCCGATCATCAAATCGCGCCCCGTGCGTTCCCTGATCGTGATTGCCGCTTTGGTCATCGCATTTTTTTTCAGCATCGTTGGGGTATTGCTGTTTGAGGCTTACCGCGATGTTAACTGGCGCGAGGTTTTTCATGATCGTTAACCGGATCAAAATATGGATGACACAGGCGCCTGAATACAAATTGTTTTCAGGTTTTGCGGCCCTCGTTCTGCTCAGCCTTTATTCGGCGGCAGCTAGCGGATTCTATGTGCTGGCGGGATTGCCGGTGCTCCTCCTTTTTGTATGGGTCTGCCTGCTCGATTTTAGCAAAATATACTATCTGCTCCTTTTTTGCCTGCCTTTGTCAACCGAAGTATATCTGCCGGGCGGTCTGGGTACCGATCTGCCGACCGAACCGATCATCGTGACCCTGATGCTCATTTTTGGCGGGTTTGCCTTGCAACGCAATGGCGGAGTAGCGATAGAACGGCGTTTTTTCGTACACCCGCTTACCTTGCTGCTGCTGGTGCATGTCGGCTGGATTTATGCGACGACCATCACGTCCGAGGTGTTTGTGGTCTCGCTGAAATTTTCATTGGCCAAAACCTGGTACGTCGCCGTATTTTTTTTCCTGACTGGCTATCTGATCCGCACGGAACGCGACTTTAAAGCCTTGTTCTGGGTCATCTTTATTCCCCTGATGTTCACGGTATTGGTCACCATGGTGCGGCATTCCGCTTATGGCTTTTCATTTCGGGACATCCACAAGGTTTTGCATCCTTTTCAGCGAAACCACGTCAATTACGCTGCCATGCTGGCCTTGTTTTCTCCTTTTCTTTTTTTGGCTATTGGCTGGTATCGGCGGTATTCAAGGCTTTGGTGGGTGCTCGTGCTGAGCGTTGCGTTCATGCTGGTCGCCATCTATTTTTCCTATACGCGGGCTGCCTATGTTTCGCTGCTTTTCGCTGCCGGTGCCTATGTAGTGGTTCGCCTGCGCATGGTGCGCTACGTGTTGGCCGCAGGTGTGTTGGTCGCTGCGGTACTCATCGGCTCGATGGTTTACAACAATCGCTATTTGGACTACGCGCCGAATTATGACCGCACCATTACGCATTACAATTTTGACAACTTGCTGGAGGCCACTTACAAAATGGAGGATATTTCCACCATGGAACGCGTGTACCGCTGGGTAGCCGGGGCGCACATGAGTGCCACGCATCCGGTAGCCGGCTTTGGCCCGGGCAATTTTGTCAATTTTTATAAACCTTATGCGGTTACCAGTTTCCAGACCTACGTCAGCAACAATAAGGAACAGTCGGGCATTCACAGCTATTTCCTGATGACCCTGGTGGAGCAGGGCTGGCCGGGTTTGCTGCTATTTGTTGCGCTCTTGTTTTTAACCCTGATCAAAGGGGAAAATATTTACCACCAAACCAGCGACCCTGCGCGTCGCCGCCTTGTGCTCATGGCGCTCCTTTGCTTAGTTGTGATTGACGCTTTTTTACTCATCAATGATATGATTGAAACAGATAAAGTCGGTTCTTTCTTTTTCATCTGTATGGCGATGCTGATCAATCTGGATCTGGCGAACCGGAGGGAAATAAAATGACATCACAGGAAACAGCGGCAAAAATTGCCAAAGAAATGTTTGCCAACGATGCCTTTAGCCAATGGCTGGGCATTGAGCAGGTAGAATTGGGCGTCGGGGCGTGCAAATTGCGCATGACCGTGCGCCGGGAAATGCTCAATGGGTTCGGCATTGCCCACGGTGCCATCACGTACGCGCTTGCTGACAGTGCATTGGCTTTTGCCTGCAATTCGCAGGGCCGGCACGCGGTCTCCATCGAAACGGGCATTTCGCATACCCAGGCAGTCCGCGAAGGAGACACCCTCATCGCCATCGCCGTAGAGGAACAACTCGGCAACAAAGTCGCGTTTTACCGCGTCCGGGTATTAGAAGAGCAGTCGGGGAAGGTTGTCGCGCTGTTCACCGGTACGGTGTATCGTTCATCGAGGGATTGGTGATTTGTTTATTTGGTGACGCTGGAATGATCGAAGAAACGAAATCTCTATCCTGTTCCCTCGTTACCAATAACAAACAGCTATTTAACAAATCACCAAATCACCAAATCACCAAATCACTGCTTCACCAACTGCCGGTAAATCACCCCATTGTCCGTTTGCAGGGCGCACCAGTATAAGCCGGAAGGCATTTCATACAAATCCAGCGAAAAAATACCAGTCGAAGGCGCTATGGCCGACAGGCAGCGTCTGCCGTTCCCGTCGTAAAGGCGGACTTCCTGCACGTTCAGCTTTCCCGGATCAATCCAGACCGAAGCCCAGGCGGGCGTGGGGTAAATTTTTAGTGTAGACAGCAGAGAAGTTTCATCAATGCTGGTGATGGTGAACGGGAAAGAGCCGGAAAAAGCAGCACAGCCGCTGCCATCCGTGACCCGCACGGTATACGTTCCGTTCTCCACAGGTGCGTAGTTGGCGGAAGTGGCACCGGGAATATTTTGCCCGTTCAACAGCCACTGGTAATTGGGTCCGGAGGTGCTGCTGAGCGTACTTCCCTGTTGCGAAATCACCGGCACGGCAGGCCCGAGGAAAGTAAACGTAGGGCCTACGCCTGAATTGAGTACCACTTCAGGACATACGGCTGGCGAAGCGAAGATAACATAGGTACCCGATTCCCTGACCCAATAATTGATTTCTGTAGCTCCGGCAATCGGTTCGCCGTCCTGGTACCACTGAAAGTTGACATACCCGCCAAAAGGGACGGATATTTCTGTGGAATCGCCGTTGCAAAATTCACTTTCGCCGTCAGAGGCCACCACCGGCGACAAGAAGACCCAGGAATCAATCAAAACCGTTGGAGAAGGTTCGGTGCAGCCATTTTTTGTAGCCACCACATAAAAGTAGGCAAAGCCCCAGTAGCTGATGTCTACCAGGTACAATTCGCCGGTTGCCCCGGCAATGAGTGTCCCACCGGTATTGGTGTTACTGAAGGAATAATACCACTGGTAGGAATCGAAATCCCCTGCGCTGAGTTTTACGGTGTCGCCCGGGCAATAGACGTTACCGTCCACTATGGGATCAACGCCAATGACAACATCGAAATCGCATTGCGCGATTATCGGTGCAGCAGACAGCAGGAGTAAAAGTGTCGGAAGAAAAAACAGTCGTTGATACATGCGTTAATTTTTTTTAGGTCAAGACGGGCTTTATGGGGCTAAAGGTTGGGATGGGCTTATTAAACTCAAGTTAATCTTTATGGCTGAACTATCCACACAGTTGCGTAATTTTAACGCCATATACTGTCTTTTATGGATCGCGAAGCAACATACCTTTTTGAGGCGTTTCCGGAGATTTCCAAAGCGCAATGGATCGAACAGATCAGCAAAGACCTCAAGGGGAAGTCTTATGCCGACTTGTTTTGGCAATTGGAATCCGACCTTGTTCTGGAACCCTTTTACCACCCCGACGACGGCGAACCTGCGCACGCACCCATCACCGGGGGCAAACATTTTAATGACTGGGAGGTCGGCGAATCCATTGACGTTACAGACGTTGCCAAATCCAATGCTGAAACCATCGAAGCGCTGATGGGCGGTGTGAATGCCCCGCTTTTTGCGTTGAAAAAGCCGTTGGATGGCGCTGAACTCCAACGCCTTTTGCAGCGAATCGAGCCGGAATACGTATCCCTTCATTTTGGCGAATACTACAGCGACAAAGAGCCTGTTGCCCTTTTTGAATTGCTGTTGGAATGGGTAACCGGTTTGGGCAAAGATTCCGCCGTGGTGAAAGCTTCCTTAGATTTTGACCCGCTTTTCGATTGGAACGAACCGCCCATCGCGATGCTGGCCGGGTTGATTCGCCGCTGCGAAGCCGATTGGCCTTCGTTCAGACCCCTCCAGGTCAATACCGGCCGGTTTTATGCCGGCGCAGAAGCAACGAGCGACGAACTGGCGCTTTCCATTGCGAAAGGCAGCGATTATTTAGCCCTGCTCGGCGAACAGGGGCTGTCGCCGGAGTTGGTGAACCGCCACTTGCAATTTGCCGTAGATATTGGCAGCAGTTATTTTGTGCAGATTGCCAAAATCCGGGCGCTGCGCCTGTTGTGGGCAAATGTGCTGGCCGGATATGGTGTCAGCGACGCGCCTGCTGTACCCGTCGTGGCTCATTTTGCCAAAGAATCTCAAGACGAAAACGTACACACCAATATGATCCGCGCAGCCACCCAGGCCATGTCGGCTATTATTGGCGGTGCCGACCGGCTCTACGTGTTGCCCGCAGGCGCATCGCTGGAAGCCGAAGCCACGCCATTCCACCGGCGCATTGCACGCAACGTGCAGCATTTGCTCCAGTTGGAAAGCCACCTCGGTTATGTGGTGGATCCCGCAGCGGGCAGCTATTATCTCGAACAGTTAACCACCCAACTGGCTGAAAAAGCTTGGGTTAAGTTTCAGGAAATTGAAAAGAATGGCGGGTATTTGAGTTTTAAGGGGGGGTGAATTTTTTAAAGTAATTTGTACACGTTTTTTCTTGGGGAACCGACACTTTCTTTTTATGCCATGAGCGAAGAAAAAAATAAACTGGTCGTTTTCCAGGAAAAGGAAATCCGTCGGGTTTGGCACCAGGAAGAATGGTGGTTTGCCATAGTTGATATTATTGAAGCGCTTACAGGATCCGAGCGCCCTCGCAAGTATTGGAGTGATTTGAAAAAGAAGTTGCAAAATGAGGGTGCGGATCAGTTGTCCGAAAAAATCGGACAACTGAAAGTCAAGTCCTCCGATGGGAAAATGTATGCAATGGATTGTGCCAATACTGAAACGATATTTCGCATCATCCAATCCATCCCTTCCCCTAAAGCAGCGCCTTTCAAAGCCTGGCTTGCCAAAGTGGGCTACGAGCGCATCCAGGAAATTGAGAACCCGGAACTCGCCGCGCAACGCTCCCGCGAGTATTACCAGGCGCTGGGTTATAGTGAAGAATGGATCGAACGGCGCATGCAAGCCATCGCCGTCCGGGGTCAGCTCACGGAAGAATGGAAAAATAGAGGTGTGCAGGAAGGACAGGAATTCGCCATCCTGAGCAATCAAAGGAGGAACGGCCGCCGGAAAAGCGCTGGATGCTTTTGAAACAAGCACGGGCGATAAAGTAGTTACCGGCGAGAACAACAAGCAGCAGATTGCGGAAGCGAAGCAACAGCGAATTGGAAGCAAAACAGAAAAAGAAAAAAAATTTTGGTGATAATTGATTTTCAATAAGATGAGTTTCTGAGATTGAGGTGCGATATTCGGGTTTTGTATATTGTATTATGGTGCGCAACCTGTTTTTTAAACGACAAAGCTTAAACATACAACTACTGCTACTCCTGATCCTTCCGGGTAGCGCTGGCTTTCTGTTCGCCCGCGAAGCGCCCCGAGTCATCAATTTCTCCAAAGCACAATACCAGGCTCAAAACCAGAACTGGATGATTGCCCAAGGCAACGACTGGCGCATGTATTTTGCCAATTCTGGCGGCCTAATGCAATTTGACGGCACCAAATGGAAAGTGCAACCCATCTCTGACCGCCGCACACCGCGAGCGATTGCCTGCGCCCCGGATGGCCGGGTATATTGGGGCGCTTTCGGCACCTTTGGCTATTCGGAGCAGGGAGATTCCAACAGGCAGGAGCAACAACTCTGGCGCCTGCTGCGCGACACCGCCGATTTGCAAAAAGCCCAACGCGAAGAAATCTGGAACATTCTGCTGCACAACGACTTTGTGCTGTTCCAATCCTTTGCCATCATTTATAAATACTACCCTGAAACAAAGGTGCTGGAAGACATTACGCCGCCGGGCAACATCATGTTTGTACACGACCTGGGTGAAAAACTGCTGGTGCAGGTCATCGGCAAAGGCATTTATGAACTCAGTCCCCGAAACGAATTCATTTTTCAGGAAGGCACGCAAAGCCTTGGAACCGCGATCGTAAAAAGCATCCTTCCCGTTGCGGATGGCAGTTACCTTGTCGCCACGGAACACGATGGCGTATTCCGCTATGCCAATGGCGCATTGAGTATCTGGAAAGCAGTTTTCGACGGCATCGCCCGCACCAACCAACTCAACAAAGGCATCCGACTCGCCAACGGCAATTATGCGTTTGGCACCATCCTCGACGGGGTATTTATTCTGGATCCAAACGGCGAAGTCCTGTATCACCTCAACCGAAGTGGCGGCCTGCAAAACAATACCGTTCTGGCGCTTTACGAAGACAACGCAGGCAACCTCTGGCTGGGTTTGGATAAAGGGATTGATTTGATCGAATTGAGTTCTCCTGTTGTCTATTATACCGATAAAAAAGGCAAACCGGGTGCCGTTTACACCGCAGCGGTTTTTGAGCATAATTTGTACATCGGTGCCAATCAGGGTGTGTTTTACAAGCCCTGGCCTTCCAATGGGGAAGATTTTCGCTTGCTGGAAGGCACACAGGGGCAGGTTTGGGAACTTCGGGTGCTGGACGGGCAACTGCTGTGCGGCCACAATGAAGGCACCTTTGACATTGCCGGAAAAAAAGCATCAAAAATATCTTCTATCACTGGCGGCTGGGTCATGCAGGTGCATCCAACGCACCCGGACATCTTGCTGCAAGGCACGTACACCGGCGTTACCGTCTTGCGTAAAAATGAGGCAGGGCAATGGCAATTCTCCCATCGCATTGAAGGATTTATTGAACCCGTTAAGCGTATGTTGTTTGATGCGGAGGGGTATGTTTGGGTCGCCAATCCCTACAAAGGCTTGTATAGGCTCAAGTTGTCGGAGGATATGCGATCCTGGACTGAAATTAGGCCATCCGGTATAAAAGACGGCTTGCCTTCCGAATTCAAAGCTGATATTTTCCGGTTCAACGGCGCGTTGGTTACCCGTTCGGCAGGAAAGCTGTTTTACTCCGACAAAAACAGCCAATGGAAACCTTTCGACCTGCTCCAGGGTGCGAGCAAGGCTTTTACTTTTGCTCCCGGCGAGTGGTTTGAGGTGTATACGGATGCCGTCAAGTGGGTACGGGCCAAAGGCATTCACACCATTCCTTTGTCGCTGATTCCCGATTTTGAAAGCATTTTGTCGCTGGGTGATGGCAGCTATCTTTTTTGTCTGGAAGACGGATATGCACTGATTGACGGCAACCAGGCCCGCCATAATTTCTCACAAACGCTCCCTCCGCCGATGATCCTGGAGGTAGAGATCGGAGGCTCCCATCCCTTGACCATCTTCCTTAGTAAACAAACCGATGAGTGGGTTTTATTGCCAACCCAGAATGACTTTGTTTTTCAATTTACTTTGCCAATATATACCAAAGTATCTGACTTTCAATACCAATTGGAAGGCTTTTCTTCGGAATGGTCGCCCTGGGGCAAAGTTTCTGTCAAAGAATTCACGAACCTGCCGCCTGGACATTACACGTTCCGCGCCCGTTCCAATGCTTCGGAGGAAGTCGTGGCTTTCGCTTTTATCATTCGCCCGAGTTGGTACCAAACTACCTGGGCTGCTGCACTGGTACTGGTGTTTGTCTGGATACTGCTTGCTATCGGCCTGGGCTGGCACCGCCGGCGGTTAGAGAAACAACGCCGGAAGTTGCTGCTGGAAAAAGAACGCGAGCTGGAGCAACAACGCATTCGGGCAGCCAACGAAAAACTACAGTCGGATGTCATTGGAAAAAGCCAGGAATTGGCCAACTCCACCATGAACCTCGTGCGCAAAAACGAAACATTGATGGAGATCAAGGAAGAATTGGCAAAGGCCAAATCGAACGCAGGCGGCACTTTTCCACCCACCAATTACCGCAAACTACAGCGCCTGATTGAAGATAACCTCTCTTCCGAGCAGGATTGGAAGCTGTTTGAAACCAATTTTAACCAGGTGCATGAAGCTTTTTTCAACCGCCTGAAAGCGCAATTTCCTGACCTCACCCCTGGCGACTTAAAACTGGCGGCCTATTTAAAAATGAATTTGTCGTCGAAAGAAATAGCGCCCCTGCTCAACATTTCTGTCCGTGGCGTGGAAAACAAACGCTACCGCCTGCGCCAAAAAGTGCATCTGGACAACGATGCCAATCTTACTGAGTTTATGATTCACTTTTGAGAGAGGGGGAGGGAGGGGGGGAGGGAGAGGGGGAGAGGGAGAGTGGGAGAGAGGGGGAGG
>JBBQGV010000059.1:0-35399 GCA_038323375.1 Chitinophagales bacterium | reverse complement strand
TGGAAAAGTGGACAGTTATTATTTCAGCGACCCTAAGGGAGGTGGTTCCCCAACGCGGGGTAGGAGCAAAAGGCCTCCTGGAAAAGTGGACAGTTATTATTTCAGCGACCCTAAGGGAGGTGGTTCCCCAACGCGGGGTAGGAGCAAAAGGCCTCCTGGAAAAGTGGACAGTTATTATTTCAGCGACCCTAAGCAAAACAAAACTACAATTCGGCATTGGCGGCTCAATTCTATTTGTAGCATTAGGACTTTATCTTTTTACTACAATAGCAAACCAACAGACAAGGTTTGACCCGACACTTGTAAAAGTTGTTGGTATAGCAAATATTTTGTTCTTCGGTGCGACAGGTATTTATGGAATTAAGAAAATGTTCGACAATAATGATAGGACTGACAATTGACGACAACGGAATTCTAGACAATGCAACCATCAACAAGAAGAGCCCCGACAAATCGGAGCAGGCTGTGTGGGGTGAAGCATCACACGTACGGTTCTGTGGGAATATGGGAGTGAAATTCCTTTGCATGACTCGATTGTCTGCAACCTTTCTGGCCACGGAGCTTACTTGAAATAAATGAAAAGCCAAAAACAAAACATAACAATTGACAGGGGGCGTGAGGAAAAAACAAACAATTACAAAAAATAAAATGGCTGCACCAAAAAGAAATAAGACGAAATCGAAACCGCCTGCCACCGTGCAGAACTTTCCTATTGTAGGCATTGGCGCGAGTGCAGGGGGGCTTGATGCATTCAAGCAATTGCTAAAAGCGATACCCGAAAGCTCAGGAATGGCATACGTGCTGGTTCAGCATCTTGACCCATCGCACGAAAGTATTTTACCGGAGATTTTACAACGGGTAACAAAAATTCCCGTGCATGAAATTACCGATGACATTCATCTTGCGCCCGACCATATCTACGTTATTCCTTCCAATAAAATTCTTACTTCAACCGATGGAGTGCTGCAACTCACTCCCCGTGAGAATAAAATTCTCAATCTTTCTATTGATATTTTTTTTACATCACTTGCTGATGTGCATAAAGAGTTTGCAGTAGGTGTTGTATTATCAGGCACGGGCAGCGATGGCACACTCGGATTAAAAGCCATCAAAGAACACGGAGGCATCAGCATTGTACAGGACTCAGCGTCCGCTGCTTACGACAGCATGCCGCAAAGTGCGGTGAATGCAGGCGTAGTTGATTTTATTTTAGCTCCCGAAAAAATTCCAACACAGCTTTTGCAAATCAATAGCGCATACAAAACCAGTCATTTTTTTAAAGAAGAAGAACAACTTCCAAAAGACGATGAAGCTGTTTTCAAACAAATTCTAATGTTGCTTCGTCAGCGAAGTGGAGTTGATTTTACGTACTATAAGCAACCCACTTTTCACAGGCGTATAGCGAGGAGAATTGCAATTGCCAAAAAGAAGAACCTTGCCGACTACTTAAAATTTTTGCGCACCGATAAAGCCGAACAGGATGCACTCTTTCAAGATGTGCTCATTCCCGTTACTTCTTTTTTCCGCGACCCGAAAACTTTTCAAACTTTAACCGAAACTGTTTTTCCCGCGCTGTTTAAAAATAGATATGCCGATGAACCAATTCGCGTGTGGATTGCGGGTTGCTCCACAGGCGAAGAAGCATTTTCAATTGCCATTTGCCTGCACGAATTTTTAGGCGAAAAATTATCCAACCCAAAAATTCAAATTTTCGCTACCGATATTTCAGAGAAAGCAATCAAGAAAGCACGAGCAGCCATTTACACCAAAGCCGACGTAGAAAAACTTTCTGCATCGCAGCTCAAGAATTATTTTATAAAAAACATTGGTGGTTACGAAGTGAGCAAGCTTATTCGTGATATGTGTGTGTTTGCCCCACACAATTTTTTAAAAGACCCCCCATTTGCAAAAATGGATTTAATTAGTTGCCGCAATGTGCTTATCTACATGGATACTTTTTTACAGAAGAAAGCACTCACCACTTTTCATTACGCGCTCAAAGAAAACGGTTTCCTTCTCCTCGGAAAATCCGAAACCCCAGGCACCTCATCCGATTTGTTTATACAAGTGGAGAAGCTCGAAAAAATTTATTCCCGCAAACCTGTGCCGGGTCGGTTCATGCAGGTTGCTACCGAGCGCAAAGAAGAATTTTTTGTAACAAAAAATAAAACAGCCATCAAACAAGAAGGCACACAAACTGATTTCAGAAAAAGTGCAGAGGCAATCATGATTGCAAAATCCCCTGCAAGTGTGGTTGTGAATGAAGCAATGGAGATCGTTCACATTTACGGAGACATCACTCCTTTTCTTCAGACGCCACAAGGCAAGCCAACTTTCAACTTATTGAAAATGGCGCGTGAAGGTTTAACGTTTGAGCTGCGCAATGCCATTCACAAAGCAACAAAGACACTGGCAACAGTCACTAGAGAAAATATTCCTGTAAAGGCAAACGAAATACAATCTTTGGTTGCGATTGAAATTATACCGCTCACGGATACCATTGAACCACATTACTTAATTCGGTTTGAGATAAAAATAATCCCTGTTGTGCAGGAAGAAATAAAATCTTCATCAGGAAATAAAGCTGAAACATCTCGAAGGCTTACGGGACAAAACGAACAATTAGAAATAGAACTTTCGCAAAACCGCGAAGACATGCGTTCCATCACCGAAGACATGGAAGCCGCCAATGAAGAACTACAAAGCGCCAACGAAGAATTGCAAAGCAGCAACGAAGAGATGCAAAGCTTGAACGAAGAATTAGAAACCTCAAAAGAAGAACTGCAATCAACCAACGAAGAACTCACCATTGTAAATCAGGAATTGCTTGATAAGCAGGAACAACTCAACGTATCGAACGCATTACAGTTGGAAGCCCATAAACGAGTTGAAGAAAGCGAGAAGGAACAAAAAAAATTGGCAAGCCAATTAAAATTAGCCACTGATTCTGCTAATGTAGGCATTGGGTTATTAAACGTTAAGACAGAAAAATTAGAATGGAATGGACTGATGAAAAAAATGTGGGGTTATAGCGAACACCTTGATACCTTGACTTTAGAAGATTGGTCTACATCAATTTTGCCTGAAGATAAAGCATTGACTTTTCAAAAATTAGAAGAATCAAAAAATAATCGCAGCATTTATGATGCCGAATATCGTATAAAACGTGCCAATGATGGCACTATTGTGTGGATGAAATCAATTGGTGAGTATCAATATGATGAATTTGGTGAAGCTAAAACCCTTACGGGCATTAACCTTGATATTACCCAGCAGAAAGAAGCGGAGGAAAAAATTCGCCAAAGTGAAGAATTGTTTAAATCTATTTTTGAGAATAGCCTTGCAGCAATAGTGGTTACCAATGACCAAGGCAATTATATATCTGCTAACAAAGCTGCAGGTAAACTTTTGGGTTATACAGTTGATGAATTAGTGCAAATGAATGTGGGCGATTTAAAAACGACCGTAAAACATGTAGCAGCCGAGCGTTTTGAGGAATATAGGAGCAAAGGTGAAGAAGTGGGCGAATTTGATTTTATTGCAAAAAACGGTGCCCATAAATTTGTGCAATACCGTGCAATTCGCATAAAGAAAGATTCCCATTTAAGCATCATGATGGATATTACGGAGCAAAAAATGAATGATGAAGTATTGTTAAAAGCAAAAACCAAAGCTGAAGCTGCTACATTAATAGCAGAGCATGCTGTAATAGCAAAACAGCAGTTTTTATCAAACATGAGTCATGAAATTCGGACTCCCATGAATGCGATCATTGGGTTTACAAAAGTGCTGCTGAAAACAGGTTTGGATGAAAAACAAAAAGAATATTTAGAAGCCATAAAATCAAGCGGAAATACTTTAATCGTTCTTATTAATGACATACTTGATTTAGCAAAAGTAGATGCCGGGAAAATGATATTTGCAAACTCGCCTTTTAAAATATCAGAGTCAATAACTACAATTCTTCATTTGTTTGAAACAAAAATTCAGGAAAATAATTTAGAATTGGTAAAGGAATATGATTCCAGAATCCCCGAAATATTACTTGGTGATTCGGTTCGTTTGCATCAAATTCTTATTAACCTTTTGAGCAATGCAATAAAGTTTACTGCAAAAGGTAAAATCAAGGTAAGCGTTAATTTACTAAACGAAGTCGAAGAAAAAGTAACCCTTGAAATTAAAGTTGCCGATACAGGAATTGGTATTCCGAAAAATAAAATTACAGCTATTTTTGAAAATTTTGAACAAGCACACACCATCACTTCAAGTTTATATGGAGGCACCGGTTTAGGACTTGCCATTGTTAAACAATTGGTGGAAAAACAGGGGGGAACTATTGATGTGAAAAGTAAAATAAATGAGGGTTCTACTTTTAGATTTGTATTAAATTTTCAAAAAATAGGTGAAGGTGAAGGTGAAGGTAAAGGTAAAGGTGAAGGTGAAGGTGAAGGTGAAGGTAAAGGTAAAGGTAAAGGTACGGAAAGTTTAAACATAAAAGTATTGGTGGTTGAAGATGTTAAGCTCAATCAATTATTGATGAGAACAATATTGGATGATTTCAAATTCTCATGGGATATTGCAGACAATGGAAAAATAGCTATTGAAAAACTGCAAACCAATTCCTACGATATTATTCTAATGGACTTGCAAATGCCAATAATGAATGGATTTGAAGCCACGGAATATATCCGAAATAAAATGAATTTACAAATCCCAATCATTGCACTAACCGCCGATGTAACCACCGTTGATGTAGAAAAATGCAAAGCCGTAGGCATGAACGACTACATTTCAAAACCCCTTGATGAAAAACTATTATATAGTAAAATCTCGGATTTAGTAAAATCTAAATAATGCAAACGCTGACAGACACAGCAACTAATAATCGCTTCGTGGACAGTTTCGTGCAGACTTTTGAAGGTAGCACTTCGGACGGAAAAGTAAGGCAGCAGACAACAAGGGTTTTGCGAAAGTGGGGCTGATGTGCTAACTATTAAACTTGGGTGCTGAATTGAACATTTGTGCTTCGATTTCTCCTCCTTCGGGTAGCCTTCCGGCGACGAGGCCCAGACGTTGTTGCCAAATCACCTTTTGCTGCAAGGCGTGGAAACACACTCTGGGTGAGCGAAAAGGAAAAACGGGAACTTGATTCCTGTAGGTGAGCTATGAAAAGTGTAAAAACTTATCTTTGGAAGTTGGGTACAACCTTATGCAACAATGCCTATTTTGCGACCTCCAACAAGAAGAGCCCCCGACAAATCGGGGCAGGCTATGTGAGGTGAGCGTCTCACGCACGGTTCCGTGAGAACGTGGGGGTGAATTCCCCTGCGTGACCCGATTGCCTGCAACCCTACGAAGACAAACAACAACCTGAAAATAAAATCAAAAATGACAATTTCAATAATTATTACAATATGCTTTTTACTAATTCTTGCTTATGTTTTTGACATAAGTTCGTCAAAGACAAAAATTCCGTCAGTGATATTGTTGCTTATTGTTGGTTGGGCTGTTAAACAAGGGACGGACACTTTTCAAATAGTAGTGCCAGATTTGACATCAATACTTCCGGTACTTGGAACAGTTGGGTTAATCCTTATTGTATTAGAAGGTTCATTGGAATTAGAACTGAACAAATCGAAATTTCCATTTATTGGCAAAACAGCTCTTATTGCTCTTATACCAATGTTGCTTTTTAGTTTTGGACTTGCACTTGCATTTCAATATTTTGGCAATATCTCTTTCAAAGTAGGTCTTGCAAATGCCATTCCTTTTGCCATAATAAGTAGTGCTATTGCTATTCCAAGTGTTCAAAATCTATATTCAAAGGACAAAGAATTTGTAACCTATGAAAGTAGTTTGTCAGATATTTTTGGCGTAATATTTTTTAATTTTATTACACTTAATGACAATATTGGCACTCAATCTTTCGGGCATTTTATTTTAGAATTATTCATTATTCTAATCATAACTATTTTAGCAACGTTAGGTCTTGCTTTCTTGTTAAGCAAAATAAAGCACCACGTAAAATTTATTCCAATCATTTTAATAATCGTGATGATTTATGCTATTTCAAAAATTTATCATTTACCAGCATTGATTTTTATTCTGCTTTTTGGAATCTTCCTTGGCAATCTTGACGAACTAAAAGCTAATAAATTTATTCAAAAGCTACAGCCAAATATTCTAGATAGTGAAGTTCAAAAGTTTAAAGAACTAACAACTGAAATTGCTTTTTTAGTAAGAGCATTGTTTTTTATTTTATTTGGTTATTTAATTGAGATAAAAGAATTATTAAATACCAAAACAATAATTTGGGCTTTGGGTATTTGTATAGGAGTTTTTGTTCTTCGGTTTATTTTGTTAAAATTATTTAGGCTAAATATAAAACCACTACTCTATATTGCTCCAAGAGGGTTGATAACAATTTTGCTTTTTCTGACAATTCCTGTGAGCCAATCGGCTGATTTGGCTAACAAATCATTAATTATTCAAGTTATAATTTTGACAGCCTTAATAATGATGGTTGGACTTATGACTAATAAGGTAAATGCAGAGGATAATATTGAATAAATAGATGAAAAAGACCCCGCGTTGGGGTACCACCTCCCTTAGCTATGGCTAAGGTCGGGAACCCCCTGCCCCCGAACAAATTCGGGACAGGCTTTGGTTAGAATCAAAATGCCTTGCCCGGAGAAAGCGACACTTATTAATTCAGCGCCCCTTAGCTATGGGTGAATAATTGATAATAGATGATTGAAAAATAAAGATTGTTGATGTACAGCGCCCGCATATTCAATGTTTATGGTTTTTTCCATCATCAATTATCAATCATGTAATTGTCAATTATCAATTAAATTCCCTTCGCAAACAACCGATCTACCCGTTCCTCCACGCCCCGGTCTGTAATCAGCGGCGGCGCATGGTGCAGCTTGATGCGGCTGTCAATCAGCAACGGCCCCCGGCAACCCCAGTGTTTGTGTTGCACAAAAGGATCTACCCCATAAATGTCGTGTGAAGGATTGGCGCGCGTGAAGGTAGTCCAAACGAAGTTGTTCACGTTCGCGGCGGCGAAAGCGCTGTCGTCCGTCAGTACTAGCAACGGAAAACCGCTCAGGTCGAACCGACTCAGGTGATCCGTCAGGCACTCGCAATCTTTTGCAGAGGCGTCCCCCGTAAATTGAGGCCCGCGAATGGCCAATACCCCGGGTTGCACCAAAACCGGAGCCGAAAACCCTTCCGGAAGCGAAAAATTAGCCGGCAATTCGCGCCCAAGTTCCCGACGGCGCGGCCCACAGGCAGCAACCACCACTTTCGATCCCGAATTCCAGTCGGAACCCGAATAATCAAGGGTATCAATAGTCGTTCGGGTATGGAAATGCAGATCGCGAGTCCAGTCCACACGCTCCAGGATATGCTGCAAAAAAGCCGGAATATCTCTCGTAGAAAGGGCGGCATAGTCCTCCCGGGCAGCGATGAACAGGAATTTAGCCAAAGAGGTTTGCCCCGAACCTAAGATGCGGTTAGCCTGAGCCAGGATCTCTTCCGGCACGTGCCGCTCCCGGAAAGGCATGTAGCGCTCGCTGCCAATGGCGAGCAACAAGGGGTGAACGCCGGCGGCATCCACCGCGTGTATTTCCGAAACGCCTGGGAATTCCTGCGGCGTTAACAATTTGACTAATTGGTGGATGAGGTATCCAAAACTCGAATCTTCCTGCGGCGGCCTGCCCACCACCGTAAAATGCCAGATGGCGTTGCGGCGGTGGTAAACCTTATGCACTTCCATCACCGGAAAATCGTGCGCTAAGCTGTAATACCCGAGGTGGTCGCCAAATGGGCCTTCCGGCTTTTTCAGGTCTTTGCGGATCGTGCCCGTGATGACAAAATCGGCGTCGCCGGAAAGGAAATAATCATCGCGCCAGTCGTAACGAAACCGGCGGCCTCCCATTAAGCCTGCAAAAGTGAGTTCCGAAAGCCCTTCCGGTAAGGGCATAATGGCCGAAAAGGCATGCGAAGGCGGGCCGCCCACAAAAATGGAACAGCGAAACGGTTCGTCGCTTTGCAGGTATTGCGTGTGGTGTACGCCGATGCCACGGTGCAACTGGTAGTGCAACCCGATTTCGCGATTCAGCACATAATCGTTGCCCGAAAGCTGGATGCGGTACATGCCGATATTGCTCTGCATAGCCTTGCGGCTACCCGGAGGCAGGGTAAATACCTGCGGCAGGGTCACGAAAGCGCCGCCGTCGTCGGGCCAGGACTTTATTTGTGGCAATTGATCAATCGTCGTTTCCCCCCAGGCAGAAGCAATGCCAAACCGGCTGCGCATGGGCAACGCCGACAGCGCCGTGAACGGGGCGCTCAAATAGCGTAGGGGCCGCTTGAAAAAATTGGTCGGATCGGCTTTTAATTCGATGACGCGTTTAACGCGCTCTAAGGTATGCCGAAACAAAAATTCCGTCCGCTCGTAGGTGCCATACAAGTTGGAAACAGCAGGAAAGGGGCTGCCCTTCACGCGCTCGAACAACAAGGCAGGGCCGCCCGCATCGTATACCCGGCGGTGGATTTCCGCCATTTCCAGATTTGGATCAACTTCCTCCCGGATGCGCACTAACTTGCCGTGCCGCTCCAGGTCTGTTACGCATTCATGCAAACTTCGATAGGACATAATATTCGTATTTTTGAAGGTGCAGCGCACCGGAAATATTTGTAGACTAAAGGAATCACCGTGTTAAGGTGCACGAAAGTCTGAGAACGCTAAGGCACAGGGGCTCTCGCTTTTGCGGACTTGGCGTATCCTTTGCGGGAAACAGCCTCCCAAACTCACGTTAAAAATACAAATACTATAAACAATGTTTATTTTCATTTGTTTCAATAAAAAATGAAAATTAATTACCATGATCTCTTTTCAGTTGCCACAACCTCAAACCTTAGCCGCTTTTTTAGACCAGGAAAAGCTGCTGGACATTACTTATGAGCACCGGGGCGCTTCCGCAACCGACAAAAAAGTGCCCGGATTCGACAATGACTTCCAGCGTGTCAACATCGGGCAGGGTGCCGCTGCTTTTGAACAAGCCTGCGAAGCCATCCGCCACTGGCGCATGTTTCCATCACCCTGGACGATCATTCTGCCGCCGGATACACCCATCCAGGCCGGAGAAACGATAGCTATGTATGCGAAAGCGTTTGGTTTATGGTGGCGCAACTCTTGCCGCATCATCTACAACGTGAATGAACCGGGGCGTTTCGGATTTGCTTACGGCACTTTGCCCGGCCATATTGAATGTGGAGAAGAACTGTTTCAGGTGGAGCAGGACGACAACGGCCAAGTTTGGTACACCCTCCGGGCATTTTCCAAACCTAAGCGCTGGTACGCGAAACTTGCATACCCATTGATGCGGATGTTTCAGGCGCGGTTCCGGAGGGATTCTGCTCAGGCGATGAAAAACTGCATCAATAATACCCCTTCAAAATGATGAATTACGCTAAAATAGCGGGCATCGGAGCCATTCTTTGGCTGTTGCTGGTCTTTTGGGTCAGACCCGATACCAGCCATGACGAATGGGCGCGGGTGCTGCTGGCACTGGCTGTGCTGGTGTGGACGCCGATGGCTTTCAGGTTTTTGCACTACCCTGATTTATATGCAATATGGGTGGGATTAGCCGGTGGCTTGCTGACTGTATCGCTGTTCCTGCCTGCGGGCCTGGCCTCGGGTACGCTTTCGTGTGGGTGGCTGATTGTGGGGCTTTGGAGCTTTCAACGCGGCTGGTTACTGCTCCGGGCATGGCGTCGGGCACCAGAAAATATGGCCATTGGCGCTGGGCAGGCATTTCTGCTGATCGGCTGTTTATGGGCAGTTTTTGACCGCTTCGGATGGCGGCCATTAGGCTTCGACCCCGCCATTGTGTTGCTCACGGCCGTTCATTTTCACTACGCCGGTTTTATTTTCCCTTTGCTGGTCGGATGGTTGCAGGAACTTTCGCCCGGCCCCGCCAACCGCCTTGCTGCTTTGCTGGCCATACTTGCCATTCCGATGACTGCTGTTGGCATTACCGTGATGCAGGTGAGCGGCGTCTACTGGCCGGAAGCTATGGCTGCTGCGGCAGTAGCGCTTTCCGGCTGGCTTTGCGGGTTTGGTTACCTGCGTTTGGCTTCTCAAAAAAGGGTGTCCGTTGCGGCGCGTATCGCCGGCATCGGCCTTGCATGCTGTCTTTTTTTCAGCATGACGCTGGCTTTTGGTTACGCCATGCGCGGGTATTATCCGTTGGATTTTCTGAATATTCCGTCCATGAGAGCCTGGCACGGTTCGGTGAATGCGCTGGGTGTGGCGGGTTTTGGGTTGGGATTCAGGTGGCTGTGGTCGCCAGCTTCATCTGGCTGACCTTGCTGTAATAATGTGGTCGCCAGCTTCATCTGGCTGACCTTGCTGTAATAATGTGGTCGCCAGCTTCATCTGGCTGACCTTGCTATAATAAAGGGGTCTACCAGCTGAAGCTGGTGACCACAGCGAAAATTAACCTTTTAATAACCTACAATGGCATAAATCCTGCTATCTTTGCGCCTTCTTTTGAAAAAGGAGGATAAAATATATGCAAAACCTGCGAAATATCGCCATCATCGCCCACGTTGACCACGGGAAAACCACCCTGGTAGACAAAATGCTGCTTGCCGGGCTACTATTCAAGGAGCACGAAACGCCCGGAGAGTTGATCCTCGACAACAACGAACTGGAGCGGGAGCGTGGCATCACCATCCTGGCCAAAAACGTTTCCATTACCTATAAAGGCACCAAAATCAACATCATTGATACCCCGGGTCACAGCGATTTCGGCGGTGAAGTGGAGCGGGTGCTCAATATGGCTGACGGCGTACTGCTGCTGGTGGATGCTTTTGAAGGCCCCATGCCCCAAACGCGTTTCGTATTGCAAAAAGCCATCGAACTGGGTTTGAAACCAATCGTCGTAATCAACAAGGTGGACAAAGAAAACTGTACGCCGGACGAAGTTCACGAATTGGTTTTCGACCTGATGTTCAACTTGGAAGCGACTGAAGAACAGTTGGATTTTCCGGTGTTGTTCGGCTCGGCCAAGCAAGGCTGGATGAGCACCGACTGGAAACAACCGACAACGGACATCATTGCGCTGCTTGACGCTATTGTGGAGCACATCCCACCCCCGAAAACGGAAGTAGGGCCTTTCCAAATGCTGATCACCTCGCTCGATTTTTCACCCTATGTCGGTCGAATTGCCGTGGGACGCGTTCACCGCGGCGGACTGAAAGCCAACCAGCAGGTCGCCTTGATGAAAAAAGACGGGCGCATCGAAAAATACAAACTGCGCGGACTTTTCGTGTTTGAAGGGTTTGGGAAAATAGAAACGCAGGAAGTAGCGGCAGGCGAAATCTGCGGCATTGTCGGCATCGAAGGATTTGAAATCGGCGATACCCTCGCTGACGCAGAAAACCCAGAAGCACTGCCAATCATTGCCATTGACGAGCCAACCATGAGCATGGTTTTTACCATTAATGACTCGCCGTTTTTCGGACAGGAAGGCAAGTTTGTGACTTCCCGCCACGTAAAAGAGCGCTTGGAAAAAGAGTTGGAGAAAAACTTAGCTATGCGCTTAGAGTTTACGGATTCGGCAGACACTTTCCGGATATTCGGACGGGGCGTTTTGCACCTCGCCGTATTGATTGAAACCATGCGCCGCGAAGGTTACGAACTCCAGATTGGTCAACCACAGGTCATCACCAAAATCATTGACTCAAAGCAACACGAGCCGGTGGAGGAACTGACCATTGATTTACCAGACTCAGCTTCGGGTACAGCCATTGACATGGTTACCCGCCGCAAGGGCATGATGTTGTCGCTGCAGCCGAAAGGAGACCGCATTCAACTGCGTTTTGAAATCCCGTCGCGCGGCATCATCGGCTTGCGCAGCCAGTTGCTGACGGCAACAGCAGGTGAAGCCATCATGACGCACCGCTTCCTCGAATTCCAGCCGCACAAAGGCGAAATTCCGAGCCGCATCAACGGTTCGCTCATCAGCATGGAAACGGGCAAATCCATTCCTTACAGCATCAATAACCTGCAGGATCGCGGTAAATTTTTCATTGGCCCGAACGAAGACATCTACGAAGGGCAGGTCGTTGGCGAAAACAGCCGCCCTGGTGATATGACGGTGAACCTCACCAAAACGAAAAAGCTCACCAACATGCGGGCTTCCGGCTCGGATGATAAAGTGAAACTGATTCCACCCAAACGCTTCTCGCTCGAAGAAGCGCTGGAATACATCCAGGAAGATGAATACGTGGAAGTGACGCCCAAAACGCTGCGTCTGCGCAAGATTTACCTGAAAGAACACGAACGCAAACGCTCGAAAAACAAGTCGTTTGCAGATGCGGAGTAGTATTTAAACAGAGTTTGCAAGGGGCAAATTTGCAATTTTGCGAATTTGCCCCTTGCATTTTGCCAACTTGCCAACTCGCATTTTGCCCCTTACTCTATTCCTGTCCCACCGCCTCCTGCTGATAATAAATCCGCGAAAACGCTGGTACGCTCTGTGTTATCCACGCATTGCCCCCGATGATACTGTCGTGGCCAATGACCGTTTCGCCGCCGAGAATCGTGGCACCAGCATAGATCACGACCCGATCTTCAATGGTCGGGTGACGTTTGGTTTTAGCCATTTCTTTTTTCACACTCAGGGCACCTAAGGTAACGCCGTGATACAACTTAACCTGGTTGCCGATCACGACGGTTTCGCCAATCACCAATCCAGTACCGTGGTCAATACAGCAGCGTTCACCGATCTGCGCAGCCGGATGGATGTCTATTCCGGTACGATTGTGGGCGTGTTCGGTGAGGATTCTGGGGATAAGCGGAACGCCGAGCTTATAAAACTCATGCGCCAGCCGGTAGACGCAGATGGCATAAAACCCGGGATAGGTTCGGATCACTTCCGTTTGACTGGAAGCCGCAGGGTCGCCGGCAAAAATGGCGGCTGCATCTTTCAGCAATAAGTCATGAACGCCCGGCAGCGTAACGAGGAAAGCCTTTTCAGCCGCTTCAACAGGAATGCCCAATGAAGGGCCAACCGCTTCCAGCAACCCGTACAACTCTAATTTGCTATCGTTATAGTGCTGCTGAAATTCGCGCAGACTTCGGTAGTCGTGTTCGGCCAGTTCGGGGAACAGCAATTTAAGCAGCCCATCCAACCAGTCGCAGACCATATCCGGAGAGGGAATGGCAGGCGCGCTGCGGTGCGCAAGGTAGAGTTGTTCAATAAAGCGATCTTCCATGGCAATAGCTTCAGCGGTTAAACCTCATTCATGAGCAGGGGTGTTCGTTATAACGGATAAATGCGGATTTGGGTTTATTGGCGTTTTCCTGTTGCTTTACGCAAAATTATCCCACTTTGTTTGGAGCTGATGCCCGAATAGGTTTATTTTCGTCAAAAATAAATCACATCGAAACCACAACCATCCGCGCCCGGGGTAAATTGTTGCTGACTGCAGAGTATTTTGTGCTGGACGGCGCGCTGGCGCTGGCGCTTCCAACAAAAGCCGGGCAAACGTTCCAGTTTGCACCCGGGGAGGGTTCGGAAGGGCAAATCCACTGGCAAAGTTTCGATCACCTCGGCCAACGTTGGTTCGAAGCCCTTTTTGCCCTTAACGGGGAATGCCTGCAAACTTCCGACACGGCAACCGCGGCGCGCCTGACGCAGATTTTCCACGCCATTCATCAATTGACCGATACCTGGTTCCCGGCTTCCACGACGATTGAAGCCCGGCTCGACTTTCCCCGGCATTGGGGCTTAGGCAGCAGTTCTACTCTCATTGCTGCGCTGGCGCAATGGGCCGGTGTGGATGCGTTTCACCTGCTCGACCTGACTTTTGGAGGTTCGGGATACGACATCGCTTGCGCTTTCGCCGACGAGCCCGTTTTATACCAACGCCACGGCACGCAACCCAATTGGCTCACTTTCCCTTTTGCACCGCCTTTTCAGGAACAATTGTACTTCGTTGGGCTTGGCACCAAACAGGATAGCCGGGAAGGCATTGCCCGCTACCGCGCCCGAAATCCGGCAGCCGATACAGGGGCACTGCATGCCATTAGCGGACTGACCGCAGATTTTGTGCGGGCAACCAACCTGGCTGATTTTGAGCGCTGTATTAATGAACACGAGCAGTTGGTGTCCAAAACATTGGAGCTCTCTCGGGTGGCGGAGGTTTATTTTTCAGATTACTGGGGAGCTGTCAAGTCGCTGGGAGCCTGGGGCGGCGATTTTGTGCTGGCCACCAGCCAGGCAGGGTTCGACGAAACGGTACGTTATTTCGCAGAAAAGGGATACCCGGAGGTGTTTCGGTATGGCGATATGGGTATGGGCAAATAATCATTTGCCCATACCGGGGTTGGACATTTTCCGGGTAATGCCCGGTTCAATTTTTTCGGCTTTCGCCAAATAGAGGGCTGCTTGTTCCGGATTTCCACTGTATTGGTAAGAGATGCCAAGGTTATAATTGGCCATAGCATCTTCGGGCTTTTGCGCCAGCGCTTTTCCGAAAAACTCGAGGGCTTTGTCAATTTTGCCCATGCTGCCATAAGCAACCCCCAACAGGCGCAGCGTTTCGTATTCGTCGGGGCGGGTGGCGTAGGCTTTTTCGATGTACTCCAGCGCTTTCTGAGGGTTGTGTTCTGTTTCACCAAAGTACAACCCGGCTTCGCGGTAAGTGATGCCGAGATTATCGGTCGCTTCTTTGTAATCGGGGTCTAATTTTAGAGCCATGCCGTAGCTGGCAATGGATTTTTCGTACATTTTCAGGTTGTTGTAGCAGTTGCCCAGTAGCAGGTAGGCGTTTTTGTAGTGTGGGTGAATGCGCACGGCATTTTCCAAATGCGGAACGGCTTCGTTCAACATAGCAACGCGCCTTGATTCGTTTTCCTTTTTAGTAGACTGCACAAACAGCTCGCCGCCGACTGCATTACAGAGTTTGGCGCTGTTTTTTGATACCTCGATATCGGTGGTAAACAAGGTCAGGTTGTCCTTCCAGGCCGGATTGCGCAGGATGGTTTGAATACCGAAAATCAAAGTAATTCCCGCAAATATACTCCAGGCCGGCGTTGCGCCCCATTTCATCTTTGCCCGGTCTAAAAGCACTGCGGCAGCAAGGACAAATCCAACCGAAGGCATAAAAATCAGTCGTTCTGCCATGTTGGTGCCAACGGGGAAAAATAGATTCGATACAATGGACAGCGTAAGGAGGTAGAACCAGATTCCATAACTGACCGGATCCTTTTTTTTCATTCCCAAAATTGCGTAAGCAGCCAGGGCAAGGTGCAGCAGCAAACTCAGCGTTACCTGCGAATTTCCCCAGTTCATCACGTCCACATGGCGCGGATAATAATCATGCGTCAGCGGGAACGGAAAAACCAGCAACCGCAAATATTCGCCGAGGGTATAAACAATGGTGGCCAATTGCTCCCCGAATTCGAGGGGCACGTAGCGATCAACTGCAAATTTGAGGAACGGATTGTTCATCAATTCCATCGGCGGTTTGCCGGGAGGGGGGACAATAGAAAAGCGAATGGCTAAGAAGAGCAGGGCTGCCGCAAACACAGGTAAGGTGCGCAGGGCTATTGCTGAGCCTTTGGCATTTGTAAAATAATAAAACGTCAGCGGCAGGATCGCCAAAAAAGTAATGGCATTTTCTTTGGCCAACAGCGCCAAGAAAAAACAAAATCCGCCCAGCAGGCTCCAGCGAAATACTTCAGCTTTTTGCTCGTGGGCTTTCAAAGCGCACCAGACTGCTGCTAAGCTACCCAGGAGTGCAATGATTTCATCCCGGCCTTTGATGTTGGCAACAACCTCCGTGTGTACCGGGTGTGCCGCAAAAAACAAGGCAGCAGCAAAAGCAATGAAGCCGGCGCGGTTCGCATCGGTTTTGTACAGAAAAAGTTGCCGCAACAGCGCAAACAAAACCACAACGGCCAGCGCGTACCAAAACAAATTAAACAAATGCCCGGCGAACGGCTTTAGCCCGAATAGCTGCACTTCCAACGCAAACATAGCGGGGGTAAGGGGGCGATAACGCCCGCCGGACACTAATGCCGCCTTGCCTTCTTCTTTGAAAAAACCGTAAAAGGTATCGTATTGAAAAAGCCCGGGAATGCCCGACACACCCTTTTGGGTAAACATGTTGTCGGTGATGACAATGGCGTCGTCGAGGGTATAATCGTGCCCAAGCGTATTTGCGTAAAGCAAAAAACTGATTGCGGCCAGAACTGCCGACAGCAACAGCGGATTGGAAAATTTTCCCGCCGGTGCCGGAAGCGGCTTTTGGGCTGCCGGAGGAGGGGACTGCGTTTTAAAATGTTTGCCTTTTGCCATTACGCGATGCTTGAATTAGAACTGCTCGGTTGATCAAAATTTTGCCTGGTTTTCCGTTGGGGGGGATTTTCGTTGGGGTGGGGGCAGAAAATTTCCTGCCCCTATTGTAAAACCAACCCTTCCCCCTGCCGGAACGCCTTATACCGTCCTTTGCTGAAATGGGTACCGTTAAACACCATCGTTTTGCGCAACTCCTGGCGTTCTGATTCCGGTAATAGATTGAAATCGCTGCAATGCTGCGAACAACAATGCTGGTATTTTTCGGCGCAACCCGGGCATTGAATGAACAGGATATGGCAGGCGTCGTTGGCGCAGTTGACGTGTGTATCGCAGGGCGCCCCGCATTGGTGGCAATGGGCAATCACATCAGGGCTGATGCGTTCGCCCATGCGTTCGTCGAAAACAAAATTTTTGCCGATAAACTTGTTCGGCAGCCCCTGCTCCTGGCATTGGCGGGTATACTCGATGATGCCGCCATCCACCATGAAGACATTGTGAAAGCCCTTGTGCAGGAAGTACGCGCTGGCTTTTTCGCAGCGAATGCCGCCGGTGCAGTACATGACGATGTTGGCGTCTTTTTGCGGCAACAGCAGGTCTTCCACGACTGGCAACGCTTCCCGGAAGGTTTCCACATCGGGGCAGATGGCGTTTTCAAAATAGCCGACTTCGCTTTCGTAGTGGTTGCGCATGTCCACCACAATGGTTTCGGGCGCATCGGTCAGGCGGTTGAACTCGGCAGCGCGCAGGTGTTTGCCCCGCTTGGTGACGTCGAATGAAGCGTCGTCCAAACCATCGGCCACGATCTTGTCACGCACTTTGATTTTGAGTTTAAAAAACGATTTTCCGTCGTCGTCTACCGCAATATTGAGCCGGATGCCTTCCAGAAAAGGGATGGCGCAGAGGTCTTTTTTGAACGCTTCGAATTGCGCGGTGGGCACCGAAATCTGGCCGTTGATGCCTTCTTTGGCGACATAAATACGCCCCATGACGCCGAGTTGGCTCCAGCGCAAATACAAGTCGTCGCGAAAGCGCTGTGGGTCTTCGATGTTCCAATACTGGTAAAAAGAAAGGGTGGTGCGCGCCTCCGTGCTTTGTTGCAGGCGCGCTTTCAACTCCTCGCCGTTGAAGATGTTGTAAAGCCGTGACATGTGTTTTGACAGATACGTTAACAAATGAGGCAAGGTGTAAAGTTGCCCGCTGATCGCTGGTACATTCGTAACCAAATCGGGGCAAAAGTAATGCTTCCGGGGCTGCCTTTGGCCTTTTGGAGGAAAAAACTTATTCTGGCTCTGGATGAATTGGAATGAATCCGTGGAACTCCTTGAGGGCATTCAGGTCAATATCGGCGCATACCTCAAAGAAGAAGGCATTGATCCGAAAGCAATAAACGAATAACGCAATTAGCCTTTCATCTCGTCAGTTTCAAACTTAACCTGCCGGTAAATGTCTTTCAGCGACAATTTACAGCCAATAGATGGCAAATCAATTGAAGCTTCGAGGCCTGTTGATATTATTATTTTCCAAAGCTCCTGTTCCGGATCCTGAAGAAAAAAGGATTCAACCAACGGCTTTTCGTGGGAAACGATCACATACTCGCGCAAAGAAGGCAAGCTTCGGTATTCCGAAAACTTCCCGCTGCGGTCATAATCGGCAGTTGACGCGGACAGTACCTCTATAATCAAGCAAGGATTGAGCAACAGGTGTCTTTTGCCGGCATGAAAAACTGGCGCGCCTGACACCACGGAAAGATCGGGGTAAACGGCCTTGTTTAGTAAAGGAATAAACACCTTCAAATCGCTGTTGTAAACATGCCATTCTGCTTCCTGCTGAAAAAAATACAGATTCAGTAAGGTTGCAAGATTGGTGCAAATTTCGCTGTGCGCGTCCGTCCCGCCTGCCATCTCCAAGATTTTTCCATTGTGAAACTCATGCCGATACAATGCTTTTTCCTCCAAAGCCAAATAAGCTTCGAGCGAAAAGAGCTGCTCCTTCCCGGCTGCTTTTGTTGTCATAATGGCTACGTTTCCAACAAAATTAAGCGAAAATTTTTTAAAATTCAAACGGGTTATTCATCCTTGTAATTCGGATTCGGCATCCGCAACGTTACCAACCGCGTAATCCAGTCCTGCGTGTCGCCCGGCTCTTTCCGCCCGGCGCTTCTTAACCTGCCCGCACTTCTTACCGTAGGCGGTGGCAGGTCGTTCAACAACAGGGGCGTTACATCGAAAAATTCCGTATTGACAATGAGTTTGAGGCGGGTCAGGCTTTCCCGGAGGTTAAATTCCTTCACCTGTGCTTCATAAGTGAGGGGAATGACTTTTCCTTCAAAAGTCCAGATACTTTCGCCAGGTTTCAGCTTGTACACCGACGGTTTTAGCAAGGCGCCGTCGGATCCGAAATTCATGGACAAATACAGCAACGCGACGTGAAGGTCGCGGGAAAAACGGTTGGTCAGCCGGATTTTGATGCGCCCGCCCAAGCTTCCGTCTGTCTGTTGTTCGTAGGCCAATGAGACTTCATCGCCTTCAAGCGGTAACAATTGCTCCTCTTTTGCCACCACTTTAAAAACCTCCAATTCAATGGAATTTGGTTTGAGCAGCCGTTCTGTACCGGTCGGATACTCATTGCGCAGGTCTTTTACAAATTCCCAGCGCGAAATATGCTGCAACCAATCCAATGCTAATCCGGCCTGGTTAGGATCAAACCCCGTTAACACCGGCGTTAACGGTCGGCGTTGCCGGTCTTCCGGTTTCGTGAGGGTGTAAGCCTTGTCGGAAATTACCAGCGTATAATCGGCGTCTTTTTCGGCAGTTGCGCGCACTAAACCAGATCCCGCTTCTTTCCAGGCTTGTTCCGCGAATTGCAGGCCAACACTTTCAGGGGTTTTTACCTCAAAATAAACGGCCAACTGAGCGGAAAGCAAACCGGCCAAAGGAGCTTTATACAAGCCTTGTTCATCTGGGGCATCGCCGTCAAAAACCAGTTCGATCCGGCCACCCGCTGTTTTTCCAATGCGGGCATTGAATTTTTGCTGCCCGTCCTGACTCAAAACGGGCAAGGTCTTTGCAAAAGGCGCAATGGCCGCGCTGTATCCCAACTCTAAGTACCACCCTATTCCCGGGCGGTGCAGGACGTTGCCGTAAAGGGAGCCGCCAACTTCGCCTTTACGGTCCAAAAAATTATGGAACAATTCATCGGGATGACCTGCTGAAGCATAAATGCGGGGTGTTTGCCGGAAGTTGTTTTTGAGCAGGCTGCGCACGCGGCTTTCTAAATTGTAATAACTGACCTTGCTTTCCGAGCGCTCCAGTACGTCAAGCAAGGTGCGCGTGAACATGCCGCTGCCATCCTGCTCGAAAGCGCTTTCATCGGGCGCGCAGGCGGCAATCTGGATATGCCGGCCTTCGGGCATCAGGTCAGCGACAGATTGTTTGGCGAAAGCCTCCCTCGACAGCTTGTCTGAAAAAATGAACTGATTCCAGTTTCGCTGCGGTACAGCGAAAGTCAGCCGGTTTTGGGGCGCATAACGGCGCGCCGCCACTTTGGGTTGCTGGCTTCGGGTATTATCACCCGAGTGGCAGCAATCAAACACGGTGAGGATATGGGCGCTATTTTTCGACAATTCGTGCAGCAGATAGCGCAGTTCTTTATCGGCCAGCAGGTTGAATGCCTGCTGGCCGTTCTTTTCAACGATGCCATCGTAACACACCAAAGCCTGAAGGCAGTGGGAAGGTTCGGATCGCCAGAAGACTTCGTCGGCGTCTTCCTGTGTGCCGTGGCCCGAGAAGTAGAAAAAAGCGACGTCGTCGGTTTTGGCTTTTGACAAGTGATCACGAAATCCGCTAACGATCTTGTTTTTGGTGGCCGCTTTGTCTGTCAGGATCATGAACTCAACCGGAGTATCGGGAAGCCCGCGCAGGTAAGCTTCCACGGCTTTTACGTCGGGTACGCAGCCGCTGAGCTTTGGCACGGGTGCCTGGTAGTCGTTGATGCCCACGAGCAGGGCGTAAATGGTTTTTGGCATGGGTGCTGCAGGTTTTGATCAGGCAAGATAAGGAGTTGGTGGCCAGCTCGCTCGCATTTTTGATAGAAAAAGATGGCCTGTTCTGAAAAATTTCAAATGAGTAGTGAACTTAGCGTCTTTCTTTGTTTTCTTTGTAGCAAAATAAGATAAGAAAAAACAAAATGCATAACACCCAGTTTACTCCTAATTTACTGATCATCTTGCTGTTGCTTGTTGCAAATGCCCTTGCAGGGCAGGTCATTTACGGAACCAACAACTACATTGAATACCACACGGGAACGCTGCCAATCGTGATTTCTGTGCCCCACGGCGGGCTATTGGCACCGGCAGGCATTCCTAACCGAACCTGCAATAATCCCACGACAGGCACGGACACGAACACCATCGAACTGGCAAAGCAGATTGATTCCAGTTTTTTAAGAATGACCGGCTGCCGCCCGCACATCATTTATTGCAACCTTAAGCGCACAAAAATTGATTGCAACAGGAATCTTGCCGACGGCACCTGTGGGAACGCTGAAGCAGAAACTGCCTGGATCGAGTTCCACCAATTCATTGAAACAGCGCAACAAACCGCACAGGCAGCGTACGACAACAAAGCAATCTATTTCGATTTACACGGCCACGGTCACATCATGCAGCGGCTCGAACTGGGCTACGTGCTCACCGGCACCCAATTGGCTTTATCCGACAACGTCCTGAATACGCCTGAGTACATTGGCCAAAGCTCCATCCAAAATTTAGTCAGCCAGAATGTCAACGGCTACACCCATGCCCAGTTGTTACGGGGCGATTTTGCATTGGGCACCTTGCTGGCACAGTCTGGTTATCCGTCAGTTCCCAGCCAGCAAACCCCCAATCCGGGGCCACTCAACCCTTATTTCAACGGCGGCTACAATACGGCCAACTACACCTGCTATACTCCTGGAAACACCATCAACGGTTTTCAGCTTGAATGCAATTTTATGAATGTTCGGGATACGCCCAGTCACCGCAAAGCTTTTGCCGATACACTTGTTTCCGTGTTGTTAACTTTTTTGGATCA
This sequence comes from Chitinophagales bacterium, assembly GCA_038323375.1. Lineage (GTDB taxonomy): Bacteria > Bacteroidota > Bacteroidia > Chitinophagales > Saprospiraceae > JABWAJ01. The sequence continues at coordinate 13,945 of JBBQGV010000059.1, read as the reverse complement.
CCACCACGAACTCCCGGAGGCCTACTGCGGAATCTCAGGCCAGGAAAGCGCGTCGGAAACAAAAGCCCCTTTCGTCTATCCTACTTTTTTGGACGCCAGTGCGCCGATTCAAATCAGTGGAGCAGACCTTTCGGGGAATGTTTTCCGCATTTTTTCCATAACCGGTCAGTTGGTTGTTTCTGGAAAAGTAAAGCCCGATAATACGATTGTTGCCAATGGTGTTTTTAGTCGGGGAATGTATGTGCTGGTGGTGGATGATGCGCAACGCCGGCACGCCTGGAAGCTGTTCAAAGGGTCTTAAATACTGTCTGTCTTTAGAGTCCGATAACTGCGTTACACGAAGGCCAGAAAAGCGTCATTTACGCAAGTAAACTCCGATTTTCTGGCCTTCGCATGCCTTGTTCTCGAACGCTAAAGAACAGACACCGACTAAATGGACAGACACTAAATACTGTCTGTCTTTATAGTCCGATAGCTGCGTTATACGCTTTCCAAACTTGCCACGATCGGCTATCTTTGCAAAATGAAAAAAATTGCCCTGCTGTTCTTTTTGCTACCGAGTTTTGCTGCGACAACTTTTAGCCAGTCCACCGCGCTTTTCGATGACAACGCCGTATCAGAAATCCACCTCCAACTGCCAGCCGATTCGCTGGCGTATATCCTCGATGAATTGGTCAATGACCGCTACCTCCGGGCTTCCTTTGTTTTGACGACGGAAACTCCCGCGATTCAGTAGCGAATGTCGGGTTGCGCTATTCGATTTTCCTGCGCATTGACGAATTGCACAACCTGATTACCCCCACTGCTGAGGCTGATTTATTCCGCACACTCGACTACGGCTACACCATTCAGGATTTCTACGGTGGTTTTGATCAGACCATTGATTTTCACACCCCTTACGGCATCAAACCATTCCTCGGGCTTCGTGCCGACAGCACATTGCAACAAATTGCCGGGATTTTGACGGGAACGACTGACCCTGACCTAGCGGCTTCTGTTATTGATGTTTACCCCAATCCCGCATGCGATCAACTGTACATCCGGACAAATTCGGCCTTTTTCTCTGGCCAGGTGGTTAGTGCCACGCTAATTGATGCGGTCGGTCAGCTGATCTCGACGGCACAATGGACGGCTTCTACGGGGTCTTATGAATGAACCGTACGGAATTTGCCGGCGGGGTGGTATGTATTAAGGGTGACGAATGGCCGGGAAGTGCTTTGTGTCAAGGTTGCGAAAAAATAGCGAATCAGAATTTTACGTTTAGCCATTTTTCCTCCCCACATAGTTCACATGCCGGAATTTCTTCCTTTTTGTCAAAAGGGTTAGCGTTGCCGCAATTCATGCAACAGTAAATTCCTGTTTCTTTCACACGCGTCCGTTTTTTTAGGAAGGCAGCAGGAGGGATTTCATGTTCCGGGATCACTGAAAGCCCCGGTTTTATATTTTTAGGAGGGTGGAACATAACCGATACCTGGCCGGAGGTCTCCAGAAACGCTTTATAGATTTGCCCCAAATGCTCTACGTCTTTACCGCGCAGGCTCCTGAGCAAATCTTCTTTGGACATATTGTCTTTAACAAGGTTGTCCCACTTAATTATACCATCTTCCACAACCAGCGAAGGTGCGCCTTCCATAATGACTTCCGCCTTTTTACTTTTATTAATCAAATATTCCAGGGAAATCTGGAAAACAGTGACTACGGTAATTGCGGTCATGCCGTGCAAAATGGGCACTTCTGCCATAATCATAGGATCGCCTACCGCAGAACCAAAAGAGATGATAATTGCCAGTTCCAGTACCGAAAGCTGCCCCATTCCTCTTTTGCCTAAAATTCTGAGCAGGAAAACGGTATAACCGTACATTATGCACGTCCGGAAAATAATCTCTAATAAAAACGCGAGTGGGGCGTCTCCAATGAAAATTCTGTGGAAATCAAAAATTTCAAAACTTTTATCCATAAGAAAAAAATTTAAGCATGCCTTTTCCAAAAACGCATCTTAATGCCATACTTCGGCCGCAAAGTCACCAAAGCCTGCGGCTCAATGACCTGACCCGGCGCCAACTCAAAATTGTAAGCGCGGATGATGGCCGCTAAGGCCAATTGCATCTCCATCATGGCAAAACTATTGCCGATACACAACCTGGGACCGCCGCCGAAAGGTATGTAGGCATAAGGGTGCTGTAATTTCCGGCGCTCTTTACTGAAGCGGTCGGGATCGAAACGCTCGGGATCCGGCCAAAGGTCGGGTGCGTGGTGGACGCCGTAGAAATACGTGACCAGCATGACGCCTTTCGGGATTTTAATGCCTTCAAATTCATCATCTGCCAGCGCGACGCGGTCGGTGATCCAAGCCGGCGGGTAGAGGCGCATGGTTTCTTCAATGACCTGGGTGCAATAGCTCAGTTTGGGCAAATCTTCAAAAGCCGGTTTGCGATCCCCTAATATTTCGGCCAACTCCTGTCGGATGCGCGCCACCACTTCCGGGTGTTGACTGAGCAAATACCACATCCAGGCCATGGCGTTGGCGGAGGTTTCGTGGCCGGCTACAAAGAGAATGGCGCTTTCTTCAAACACCTGTCGGTCGTTCATGCCTTCCCCGGTATCTTCGTAGCGCGACTCCAACAGCATTTGCAGCAGGTCGTCGTGGTGCTGGCTCGAAGTTCGGCGGCGTTGGATAATGTCGGTCACGCGGCGTTCAAAATCTTCAGCGAGCAATTCGTGCTGCCGCAGTTTGCCGGAAAGGCGAAACCAGGGATTGAGGTAAGGCTGGCGAATTTGCCGGATGATGAACTGCTGCAAAACGGTGATGTCGTTCCCTATTTTTTGCAAATCCTTTTCGTCGAGATCCGTGCTGAACAACGCACGCGCAACAACCCGAAACGCCAGTTCCATCATTTTTTCAGACAGCTCTACCGGGTCTTCTTTTTTAAGAGCCTGGTTAAATTGCAGCATAAATGCATCCGTCACTTCCTGCATGATGTTCGTCAGCGCGGCCAGCCTCGAGCGGTGAAAGCCCGGCTGGATGAGCCTGCGTTGCCGAAGCCAGTAGTCGCCTTCGCTGGTGAGCAGGCCATTGCCTAAAAAATGCGCCAGCTTATCGAAGTGCATCGGCGATTTGCAGTAGTTGCGGTTGTTTTTTTGCAAAACATGCTGGATCAGCGCCGGATTGGTGGTGAGGATGCCGGGGTAAATTCCGCCGATGTAGGTTTTAAACGTATCACCAAACTTTTCAAGGCTCCCGTTGATCATGCCAAGGGGGTCGCGCAGGAAGCGGCGGGTGTTGAGGAGCGCCCGCAGGCGTGGGATAGCGGGGAGTGATTTCGGCATGATATTTATAGATTTTACATATTCCTCCGATACTGTCCCCCAACCTCATACAGCGCCTGCGTCACCTGCCCCAGCGAACAATGCTTCACCGTTTCCATCAGTTCCGCAAACGAATTGCCGTTTTGAATGGCGATTTTTTGGAGGCGATTCAGGGTAGCTGGCGCAGGCTCGTGCTGCGCTTCGTGCAGTTGGTTGCGCGTTGCGATCTGGGCTTCTTTTTCGTCGTTGGTGGAGCGGATGACTTCTTTTGGGATGATGGTCGGCGAGCCGTCTTTGCTCAGATAGGTGTTCACGCCGATGAGCGGTAGTTCGCCCGTGTGTTTCAGCGTTTCGTAATACAGGCTTTCTTCCTGGATTTTCCCGCGCTGGTACATCGTTTCCATGGCACCCAAAACGCCGCCGCGCTCTGTAATGCGGTCGAATTCGAGCAACACGGCTTCTTCCACCAATTCCGTCAGTTCCTCAATAATGAACGCGCCCTGCAACGGGTTTTCATTTTTAGCCAGCCCCAATTCGTGGTTGATGATCATCTGGATGGCCACGGCACGGCGCACGCTTTCTTCGGTAGGCGTCGTAATGGCTTCGTCGTAGGCATTGGTATGCAACGAGTTGCAGTTGTCGTAGATGGCATAAAGTGCTTGCAGGGTTGTGCGGATGTCGTTGAACGCAATTTCCTGCGCGTGCAACGACCGACCCGATGTCTGGATATGGTATTTCAACATCTGCGAACGTTCGTTGGCACCATATTTGTGCTTCATGGCTTTCGCCCATATCCGCCGCGCCACACGCCCGATGACCGCGTATTCGGGATCTACGCCGTTGGAAAAGAAGAACGACAGGTTCGGCGCAAAGTCGTCAATTTTCATGCCGCGCGAAAGGTAGTATTCCACGAAAGTGAAGCCATTCGACAACGTGAAGGCCAACTGACTGATCGGATTGGCCCCCGCTTCGGCGATGTGGTAGCCCGAAATGGAGACCGAATAAAAATTGCGCACCTGGTGCTGAATGAAATATTCCTGCACATCGCCCATGAGCCGCAGCGAAAACTCGGCGCTAAAAATGCAGGTATTTTGTGCCTGGTCTTCTTTCAAAATATCGGCCTGCACTGTGCCGCGCACAGACGACAAAGCTTTTGCTTTCAGGGTATTGTACACTTCCGGTTCCAGTACCTGATCGCCGGTAAGGCCCAACAACATCAGGCCCAAGCCTGTGTTACCGTCTGGCAGTTCGCCACCATAAACCGGACGGGGCAAACCCCGATCGTCGTACAAGACCTTCAATTTGGCTTCCACCAAATGCTCCAGTCCGTTTTCACGGATGTATTTTTCGCATTGCTGGTCAATGGCCGCATTCATAAAAAACGCGCAGATGGTGGCTGCCGGACCATTGATCGTCATCGAAACCGAAGTCCTCGGGTCGCACAAATCGAAACCGGAATACAGCTTTTTGGCGTCGTCCAGACAGCAAATGCTCACGCCCGAATTGCCAATTTTGCCATAAATATCAGGGCGGTGATCGGGGTCTTCGCCATACAACGTCACGCTGTCGAACGCCGTGGACAAACGCGCAGCGGGCATGCCTTGCGACAGGTAGTGGAAGCGCCAGTTGGTGCGTTCCGGCCCACCCTCACCGGCAAACATGCGCGTCGGGTCTTCTTCTTTTCTTTTGAACGGGAAAACGCCAGCGGTGTAGGGAAACTCGCCGGGCACGTTCTCCTGCAAACACCAGCGCAGGATATCGCCCCAGTCTTTGAACTTCGGTAACGACACCCGCGGAATGCGCGTATGCGACAGCGATTTGGTATACGTTTTTACGAGAATATCTTTGCCACGCACCTGATAAACGTAGTCATCGGCAGCGTAAGCCGCTTTTTTCGCTTCCCACGATTCGAGGACGCGCAGGCAGCCGCCGTCTAAGTCTTTTTCAAGTTCTGCATAAGCTTTTTGCAGGGCTGCGCGTGTTTCGGGCTGATCTTCGCCAATGGTTTCCAAAGCGCGTTTCAGGCCGAACAGCTTCCCCGCAATGGCGCACTGCGTTTCTACCCAATGGTCGTAGCGGCGGTTGTTTTCGGTGATTTCCGACAGGTAGCGGATGCGCGCAGGCGGAATGATGTAAATTTTTTCACTCATTTCCGGACTGCTCACGAAGCTGGAAGGCAGGTCGGCACCCGTGCGGGCGGTCAGCACGTCAATCACCCTGCGGTAAAGGGTGTTCATGCCGGGGTCGTTGAATTGGGAAGCGATGGTGCCGATCACCGGCATCTCATCAAGGGGTTTGTCCCAAAGTTGGTGGTTGCGCTGGTACTGTTTGCGCACATCGCGCAGGGCGTCAAGGGCACCGCGTTTGTCAAATTTATTGATCGCAATCACGTCGGCGAAGTCGAGCATGTCAATTTTTTCCAACTGAGTGGCTGCGCCGTATTCGGGCGTCATGACGTAGAGGCTGACGTTGCTGTGGTCAATGATTTCGGTATCAGATTGGCCGATGCCGGAAGTTTCTAAGATAATGAGGTCGAATTGAGCCGCTTTTAGGATGTCAATCGCGCTTTGTACGTGCCGCGACAGGGCCAAATTGCTCTGGCGTGTGGCCAAAGAGCGCATGTATACGCGGGGATTGTTGACTGAATTCATCCGGATGCGGTCGCCGAGCAGGGCACCGCCGGTTTTGCGTTTGGATGGATCTACCGAAACGACGGCTATGGTTTTTTTAGAAAAATCCGTCAGGAACCGCCGCACCAACTCATCCACCAAACTCGATTTTCCTGCGCCGCCCGTGCCCGTGATGCCCAGTACCGGCACTGGCTTGGTGGCTGCCGCAATCATGGGCCGGACTTCCTTATCGAAATAATCGGGGTTGTTTTCCGCAACGGAAATCAGTCGGGCAACGTCTTTGAAATCCACCTTTTGTTCTGCTGTGGACGGAGTCGTTTTTGAAAAATTGACAAACCTCGACACCTCGCCGTTTACCGAAAACCCGATGGGGTAGTCGCACTGTTGCAGCACGTCGTTGATCATGCCCTGAAGGCCCATGTGGCGGCCATCGTCGGGGCTGTAAATCCGTGAAATGCCGTATTCATGCAGTTCGGCGATTTCTGTGGGCAAAATGGTGCCGCCGCCGCCACCGAATATTTTGATGTGCCCGGCACCTTTTTCGCGCAACAGGTCGTACATGTATTTGAAAAACTCGTTATGCCCGCCCTGGTAAGAGGTGATGGCAATGCCCTGCGCGTCCTCCTGGATGGCGGTGTTGACGATCTCCTGCACGGAGCGGTTGTGGCCAAGGTGGATGATTTCTGCGCCGCTGCTCTGCATGATGCGCCGCATGATGTTGATGGCTGCGTCGTGCCCGTCGAACAGCGAAGCCGCCGTGACGATGCGGACTTTGTTGGTGGGCTGGTAGGGTGTGAGTTGTTGCATAATTTGAGTCGTATGGTTAGCGCAGGTACAAAGTTACAAAACTTTGCTCCTCCTCCCAAATACAAACGGCTGCCGCAAATACCTGTTTGCGGCAGCCGTTGATTGTGGCATAAAACAAACGCTAAGGTTCGTCAAGCACCGAAGGATCGGATGTCTTTTTATTTTGACTCGTCCAATACATATAAAATGGCGTTCCAAGCAGTACCAGACCCAATCCCAAACCGGCGTTGCGTGGATCGGTGACGAGGGTATTGATGACCAAATACGCGCAGAACAAGATGTAAAGCGCCGGAATCACCGGATAACCCACCGCTTTGTAAGGGCGCGGGGTATTTGGCTCCCGCTTGCGCAGGATGAATACCCCCACGGCCACGGCCCCGTAGAAAATGAACTGCACGAAAACGAGCATGTCGGTCAATTGATCGAAGCTGCCCGAAAAAACCAGTGTGCAGGAAACAATGGCCTGATAAATGAGTGCGTTGCCCGGCGTGTGATAGCGCGGGTGAATGTGCGCCGCTTTTTTGAAAAACACGCCTTCCTTTGCCATAGCGTAATAAATGCGCGCCGCCGCCATGATGGTGGTGTTGGTGCAGCCGGCGGTGGTAACGACAATAAGTACCGACAGCAGCAAAACGCCCGTTTCGCCAAACATCCTTCGAATGACTTCTATGGCGGCAATTTTGTTGGTGTCTTTAGCTACCGCAATCATTTCGTCCATCGGCAGCACGTATAGGTAGACAAAGTTGATGAGCAAATAAATGGTGATCACAATGAGGGTGCCTAAGATCAGCGAGCGCGGGATGTTTCGGGTTGGGTCTTTGATTTCACCGGCCATGAAACCCAGGGTAATCCAGCCTTCATACGCCCAGAAAGCACTCAGCATGGCGGCAAAAAGCGCGGTGATAAAACCAAAATTCCCGGCACTAAAACTCTCCGGCGGGTAGGTGGAAGCCACCGTTTGAAAGTTCTCCACGCTACCCGTGCCCATGGTAAGCCCCAAAATGATAATGACGAGGATACTGGCAATAACGGCATTGGTAATGATCCGACTTACGCCGCCACCTTGCCGAACGCCCCGGTAGTTGATGGCACCCAGCAACAGGATCAGCAAAACCGCCGCTAATTTGACCCCGAGGTTTTCAAGCGGATAAAAAATGCCAAGTACCCGGATCTTTTCCGTTGCCGCATCTAAGCGGGGCAAGGGCATAACGGCATTCAAAGAATGCGCAAAAACGTAGGAAATAGAAGCAATAGACGCCGATTGGATGGCCGTGAAACTGCCCCAACCATAAAAAAAGGCAAATCTTCGCCCGTAAATCCGATTGAAATAAGCGAATGGCCCACCACTTCCGGAAACCATGCCCGCAATTTCAGCGGTGGTAAGCACCCCCAGCATCGTGACGAGACCCGCCAATAACCAGGCTAACAGCACCAGACTGGGCGATTGGAGAGCCTCCGACATCGGGGCTACTTTTTTATAAACCCCCGATCCAATAATAGAGCTGACGACCAGTAGAATGGCGGCCTGCAATCCAAAGGCCTGGATCAACTGCCCTTGCTTTTTTTCCTGCTCTGGCATTTACGTTCGTTTTGCAACAAATGTACACTTGCATCCCGGACTGCCAACCATCAGTGCCAGATATTTAATCCAACTTAAATTTTATCGGCAGGTTGAATTGTACCCTAATCGGCTTGCCATCTTGTTTGCCTGGCGTCCATTTGATTTTTTCTTTATTCATCAATTTGACGACGCGTAATGATTCCTGGCCACAGCCTGCGCCGATGTCGCGTACAATGATTTCTTCGCTGATTGTTCCATCTTTTTCTACAACAAAGGTGAGTACAACCATACCTTCAACGCCGTTCTGCCTTGCCTTTTTCGGGTATTTGATCCGGGAATAAATGAACTCCAGCATCTTGTAGTCTGAACATTGTTTTTTAGTGGGTCGGATCCATCTAATTCTTCGCAACCGGGAAAACCGGGCATAATCTCTACTACCTTGGCATTGGAAAACAAGGGAGGAGTTGCCCGGTTTATGGCGTCATCCTGCCTCGACGGATTATTGGCATCGGCTTCGATGTAGCTCATCAGCCTGGGACTGTATTCGCCTCTAATTTGAGGAGCGAGGCCTGGAACAGCATCGGGGCAGGATTGATAAGCGTCGGCGCACATTGCTTTTAATGCATCGTCTTGATTGACGAATTCTCCACGGTCACCAAATTGATTCGTGATCAAAAAATAGGTAGAATCGCAGGCCGGCAAACTAATTTTGTGTATTGTCCAGGCTTCTACAAGTGTTCCGGTACAATAAAAAGCAATTTTTTTTGCATTTCTGTTTTGTCGCTGACCTGATCCCTGCAAGGCTGGCATTGTTTGCACGTATTCGATTCGATCCAGGTGTATTCTTTAAATCCGAAATAATCTTGTGCTTTACCGGAAAGGGAAAGCAGTAGGCTCATGGCTACTGTGAGAAACAGGGTTTTCATAAGTTTGAATGTTAAGTAACGTGTCGTTAATGAAACAATGTATTGCTAAGCATAGGGTGTTTAGAACAAGTGAAAAGTTGCAGTACTGAAAGTTTATATGGATAGGCATACAAACGTTACCAAACAATAAATTATTTTTTTTTCGTTATGACTTGCAATCTACCATCAATCATTCTATATTTATCCCGGAAATAAGACAAAGCAAAGCTATTCCTCTATTCAACACAACTTATTATTTGGCTTGTTTTCCCTTTTTACCAAACTTTGTATTTCACGCTTTTACAACACACACACACTACGACAATCACACAATAACCTGCTGTTTTTCGGCAAGGTTCAATTTGTGGGTGCTTAAGCATACACGCAAAGTGGTAATTCTTATTGGTTCATATATTAAAAATTTTAGCCATGAGATCCTATTTCTCTTTTGCAGTATTCACAATCATCGCAGCAGCGCTGTTGAGCGCATGTAGCAACTCAAAAATGTCTGAAGTACTGGACGAAACCGCCCTTGTTCAGCCCCAAAGCGAAGAAGGTGCCATTATTGACGGGCAGTATATCCTTATTTTTAAGGGGGATAAAATTGCGCCGGCCATTACCTACCTGACCCAACCCGTTCGCACCCGCGCTGAAAAAAGCGCGCTGATGGCGGAATATGGCAAACAGGTTGAAAACCAGATCAATGCCTGGCTCGCTGCTGAAGGGATTGGCCAGGATGCGGTGCTGGCGTACTACACCGCTGTCCAAAGCGGGGTCGCTGTTCGCCTGAGTCCTGACGCTTTTGAACGCGTGAAAAAAAGCGATGCTTTGGAATTGGTTGAATTCGACCGCGTAGTAGAATTGCCTCCGTTTACCGTTGAAGAGGTGGTTCAGGATGCCGGTCGCGCGCAAACCACGCCCTGCGGGATTACCAATGCAGGCGGTGCCGCTACGGCTGGTGCGGATCGCTGGATCTGGGTAATTGATTCGGGCATTGACACCGACCACCCTGACCTGAGCGTGGTGACCAACACTGCCTACGCAAAATCTTTCGTTCCCGGCAGCAGCAGCATTGAAGATTGCAACGGCCATGGCACCCATGTGGCAGGAACTGCGGCCGCGTTAAACAACACCATCGGCGTGATCGGCGTCGCAGCCGGCGCTCCGGTTGTGCCGGTTCGCGTATTCCCGTGCAGCGGCGGCAGCTCGACTTCTACCATCTTGTCCGGTGTTAACCACGTGGCTGCCAACGACTTTGCCGGCGATGTTGTCAATATGAGCCTCGGAGGCTACTATGGAACCAGCGGCTGTTCCACCGGCTCCAGCTACCGCACCGCTTTGCAGGCGATGGGTAACGCCGGAACGCGCATTGCCCTGGCATCGGGCAATAATTATGCCAATGCGGCAAACTATCAGCCTGCCTGCGTCAATGGCACCAATATTGTTACAGTGACCAATATGCGCTGCGATAAAACGTATTACAACGATCCGACTTACGGTGGCAATTACAACACCAGTAGCAGCGGTCCGGTAGACTGGATCGCGACGGGTACCAGCGTGTACAGCACATACCTCAATGGCGGCTACGCTACGCTGACGGGAACCTCAATGGCCACCCCACACGTTGCCGGGATTATGCAGATTCGCAATGCCCTCCCTGTGCAAAACGGAAGCGTGAGCAATGCCGGGCAGACTTACAAAATTGCGGTGCGGTAAGTTGATTTATCAAATCTGAATACAGTCTTGGTATTAGGGCTGTTAGTTTTTCAAAAACTAACAGCCCTTTCCTTTTTATTGCAATGGAACGCCCTTATTATCCGTTAGTACAAAAATTCCCGTTTTAAGCTATTGAACCAGCACAAAACAGGGAAATCGTTGTTCTAATTTTGGCAGTCAGCATCACGCGAGACTGATTTTTTGTAAGCAAGGACTATGACAAATATGAAGCGACTACCTCTACTTTTGTTTTTTGCAGGACTCACCCACTTTTTGAGTGCGCAAGTAGCTGCACCCAACCTGATTTGTGTGAGCAACGATACGTTGATTTGGGAAACGCCCGTCAACACTTGTGGCTCCTTTGTGGGATACGAAATTTACGCAAGCCAAAATCTGAACGGCCCGTATCAGTTGCTGGAAACCATTACCAATGCAACTCAAACCCGTTATTACCACGCTTTAGTGAGCGGGATGCTTTGGTATTATTATATGGAAAGCAATTTTAACTGCCCCGGACAACTGGCTTTGTCGTCGGATACCTTAGACAACCGCATCCCTGAATCGGGGCCTTTGCAATTGGTTACCGTTAGCGGAAATAACGTGGAAGTTACGTGGAATCCCAGCCCTTCGCCGGAAACGGTTATGTATGTCGTTTCAAGAAATACCGCTTCGGGTACGACGGTACTTGACACGATTTTTAATGGAAATACGCTCTTTTTTACAGACCCGACAGCCGATCCAAACGCCAAAGCGGAAACCTATTTTGTCGTCGCCTTAGACGCCTGTGGCAATAAAAGTTTGGTGACACCGCCACACAACACCATTTTCCTGACTGCAACGCCGGGCAACGGTTGCGATGCGCGGATTACGCTGTCGTGGAATGCTTACCAGAACTGGACCGGCGGGGTAAGCGCTTACGAAATCTGGGTCAGTATCAACGGCTCGGCGTCATCGCGGGTTGCCGAAACGTCGGGGAACTCGACTTCTTTTAATTACGAAGGGGTCAATGACCGGGATAACTATTGCTTTTTTGTGCGCGCCCGTCAAACGGGTACGGCGGTGGTTTCCAACTCAAATACGGCTTGTCAGACCCCAAGTGTGGTGCAGGCGGTCAGGAACCTGTTGATGGAAAATGCAAGCTATACCCCCGACGGCAATGTGGAATGGCAATGGAGTTGGAATACGACCGCAGACCTTGAATCGGCTGCCGTACAACGTGCAACGACGCCCGTGGGCAATTTTGGTGATACAGGCGTTTTTCCAGTGCCCGCAGTACTGGCGGAAACGAACACGCTGCTTTCTTCTGATATGCCTGCAATGCCGGACTACTACCGAGTTCGGACAGTAGATAGTTGCGACCGGACTACTTTTTCCAATATGGTGCGCCCGCCCGGCCTCATGGGCGTTGGTGGGGAAAACGGCATGAACAACCTCATTTGGACAGCCTATACCAATGATTCTGCAACGGTATTGTCTTATGAAGTGTACCATTTATCAGCGAGCGGCGAATCCCTGCTGGTTACTTTGCAGGGTACTGCACTTCAATACGGCGATGCCGTTGATTTTTCGGAGCCTGAATCAGGCAGGCAGTGTTATTTTGTCGTCGCAGTAGCCGAATTGCGGTTGCCGGACGGAACAACAAAAACAGTACGTTCCCGTTCCAATACGACCTGTGTGGAACAAATCCCGAAAATTTTCATCCCAAATGTCTTCGCACCGGAAGGCATCAACCGGACGTTCGAACCGATTTTGCAATTTGGAACAACGATGGAATACCAGATGGTCATCTATGACCGCTGGGGCGGCCAGGTTTTCGCTTCCAACGACGTTTCGGTTGGATGGAATGGCGAAAAAGATGGACGCCCCATGCCACAGGGTGCTTACGTTTATTTTATCCGGCTGAAGCAGACCTCCGGAACGGCGATCGAAAGAACAGGCAGCGTATTGCTGCTGCGTTGAGGCCGTCTTTTTAAAACCAGCTTATTTTTTCTTTTCCTCGTTCAGGTTCCAGTCGTAGTCAAGATAAGTAATTTCGGCTTTGGCGTCTAACTTGAGCGGTGCGTATTTATTGATGAAATCCACCAGCGCTTGGTCTTTTTCTGTAAAATCGCCTTTGTACCAGGAGAAGATTTTGGACAATTGAGCTTTTGAAGCAGAAGCAATTTTGTTTTTGGACTTATCCGCTAAAAAACTGCGGGCAACTTTATCCAATTGCTCATCAAGGCGTTTGGCTGTGAACGCTTCATTCAGCAGGTTGGGGCAGGAAACGGATGCACAATTCACCGCAAAGTGGATGCGCGGATCTTTGAACATCGGGCGAATGATGCTGTGTTCGATGTTGTTCAAATCGTAAGTAGCACCTTCAATTTTGATGAATTTGATGTCCCACACCGTGTTCACAAAAGGAATCCCTTTTTTGATGTCCTTGATGCTTTTTACCGGGTAGTGTTTCGTGACCAATTTAACGGTGAATGCATTGTAAGCATTGATCCAGTAAGCAAACTGCTCGTTGCGGCTCCAGCCTTTGGCGTTCGGGTGGTTGTCGCTCAGAAGTTTCAGGTAGTTGTTCAGCTTTATGCTGTCGAGGATAAATCCCTGGTAATCAACCCCGCCCTTTGCGGAGACGTGCTTTTTCAATAAAGCGTCCCAGATCTCGTGGGTCACGGGTTTGGAGTTGGAGGCAACATCATAGGTTTGACCTATACACGCGTTGGCGGTGAGCAGTAAAAAAACACCGGCAACGAACAAGGGGATGGAATGAAATATTTTTTGCATGACTTTTATTGTGTTTGATGTATATACGACCAAAAGGTCAATCCGGATTGCCTTACCGCAACGAAAAGTCGCCTTAATGTCCGCGCGGCGATAGTATCCGTCCATTTAGGAACATCGCAATAATAAGTTCGCGTTTTCGGCGTGGGGATTTTTCCAGCGGACAAGGCGCAAGAAGGGAGCGTAGCCAAAGCTACGTGACCGACGAAGGCAATTGCGCCGACTGAAAGCAATTGCGGGAAGTCCGG
>JBBQGV010000058.1:0-35693 GCA_038323375.1 Chitinophagales bacterium | reverse complement strand
AAGGTTTGCAGAAAATAGCGTTGAAACAAACGTTCGACCTCTCCGAGGTCGGGAATTAAGGTCAACCCGATGCATTTCTACAAACCTTTGACCTCTCCGAGGTCGGAAATCATAAGTATTTAGGGGCGGCTGGATAGTTACATGCAGCGCTATGGGCAAAATAATCAAGGAGAAGCGTTTTTGAATATACAACCTTCCATAGATGGTAATTATTTGATTATTAATGATCTAAGTTATATTCCTGGCATTACCAATCCTATTGGTGCTTTCTGGATATTAAAATTCGATGTAGAAGGCAGCATTATCTGGGAGCGAAAATATCAGGATGGCGGCTCCTACACCTGGGCGGAAGATTTTGTCGAATTGCCTGACGGCTCAATAGTAGCAGCAGGTGCGACCAGAAATATTCCTACCCAGAGCCAATCCGGTTTCCTCCTCAAAATCAGCGCCGAAGGCGATAGCCTTTGGTCGCGTATCTACGATAGGAACCCTGACAAAACTGATTTATTTTACAGCATCAGCGCCACGATGGACGGCGGTTTTGTGATGAGCGGTTTTGCACGCCGACCCGACGGCAGCAACCAGGATGTGTGGATATTGAAAGTGGACAGCCTTGGCTGCGCGGTATCCGGCTGCTTTGCAGTAGATGTGGAGGAGCCACCTGTGGAACTTGCGTGGGGGTCTGGCCTAACCCTTGCGGGTGCGCGTGCCTGCGCCGGTGGGCAGTGCGCCAGCCGGGTTGCGGCTGTATGCGCTGAGTGGGCAGGTGGTGTGGGAACAGACCCTGCCCTCCGGCGCGCTGGAAGTGCAGGCCGATTTGGGAGCGCTGCCGCCGGGCGTTTATTTTATGCGGTACGAGCGCGAAGACGGGGCACCGCTGGGGGTGAAGGTGGTGAAGATTTGAGGCGATTGATTTGAAAATTTAGTGATTTGAAGATGAGGTTCGTGAATGGAGGAGGGGAAGGGTTTCGATCTGAAAAGTGAAGGTATGACGGATAGTCACGCCTTCACTCCTGCCAGTTTTCATTATTTTTAAACATAAATAATACCCGCTCGTCCACAAAATATTGTTAGCTTTAGGGGAACAAACTTAAGAAGCATGGTTTTCAACCTAAGCGAACACAACAACATCGGCCACCGGTTCATCGGGGAGTTGCGCGACGTACACATTCAGAAAGACCGTATGCGCTTCCGGCGTAATATGGAGCGGCTGGGCGAAATTCTGGCTTACGAAATCAGCAAAACGCTGAAATACCACCCCGTTAAAGTAGAAACGCCGCTGGGAATGACGACCGTGCAGATGCCCCTGCAACAGGTGGTTTTGGGTACAATCCTTCGGGCGGGGCTGCCCTTTCACCAAGGGATGCTCAATTATTTCGACGATGCCGGTAACGCTTTTGTTTCCGCTTACCGCAAACACCACAAAGACGGTACGTTTGAGATCAAATTGGAATACGTTTCCTGCCCCAACTTAGCGGGCAGCGTCCTCATTTTATCTGACCCGATGCTGGCTACGGGCGCTTCCATTGCGTTGGCGGCTAAAGAATTGCGGGAATTCGGCGAACCTGCGGCCATCCATTTTGTTACCGCCATTGCTTCTTCCTACGGGCTGGAGCACGTGCAGCGGTTGTTCCCCAAAGCCCGCATCTGGATGGGCGCTCTGGATGACGAACTCACCGCCAAATCCTTTATCGTGCCCGGTTTGGGCGATGCAGGCGATCTAAGTTTTGGCGAGAAGTTACAGGATTAGTATCTTCGCAGCGCATTTTGAAAATCAATCCTGCGTGTCTGTCAAGCAATTACCCGAAAAGTGGCTCTTCGTGGCCGCTGCCATTCTGCTGTTTCCGGCTCTGCTCATCAACCTCGGCCTGATGACCTTTATTGACGATGAGGCCATCCGCTCGTTGGTTGCGCTGGAAATGAAATTGTCTAGTAATTACATCGCGCCTACCCTGCACGGCGAATTTTACTACAACAAGCCGCCGCTCTACAACTGGTTTTTGCTACTTTTTTTCAATGCCTTTGGCCAGATCAGCGAATTCACAGCGCGGTTGCCCACGTTGTTTTGTCTGCTGGGCTACGCCGCTACGGTTTATTATTATTTCCGGAAACACTTCGACGCGCGCACCGCTTTTCTGAATGCATTTTTCCTGATTACCTGCGGCAGAATTTTGTTTTGGGACTCCCTGCTCGGCCTCATTGACATCGGGTTTTCGTGGATTACGTTCACTTTATTTATGGTTATTTTCCACGAATTTGAGCGCGGTAACTGGCGCAAACTGTTTTTGCTGTCCTACCTGCTCACGGCTGCCGGCTTTATGATGAAGGGCCTGCCTGCAGTGGTGTTTCAGGGGACAACCCTGCTGGTCTGGTTTGTGCTCAAAGGCCAATTCCGGCGCCTGTTTTCGGTTTGGCACTTTGTGGGGGGCACCTTATTTCTTGCGGTTGTGGGCGCTTATTATTTGGCTTACCACCAATACAATTCTTTGGAAAACGTGTTCACCACCCTGTTTTTAGAATCCTCCAAACGCACCGTGGTGCAATTCGGCTGGTGGAAAACGGTGCTGCACTTTTTTACCTTTCCTTTTGAAATGGTGTACCACTTCCTGCCGTGGTCGCTAATGATTCTGTATTGCCTGCGCAAAGACCTCCTGCAACGGCTGCGCGAACATCCGTTGATGGCGTTCAATGCGGTGGCTTTTTTGGCAAATATTCTGATTTATTGGACTTCCCCGGAGGTATATCCGCGCTACCTGCTGATGCTAAATCCGTTGCTGTTTTCGATATTTTTGTACCTCCACCCGCTGCACGAAGCAGCACGTACGTGGCAATACAAAACCATACAGGTCTTTTTGGTGGGCTTTTGTATTGGCATTACAGGCCTGAGCTTCCTTCCCCTGTTTTTAGAGCGCACGCAGGGCATTCCTGACTCAGCGCTCAAAGCCCTGCCGCTCGTGCTGGCTCTGGGGTTGCTGACGTACTGGATGTTCCGGCAGCCTGCCCGTCGGTTGTTGCTGTCCATCTTAGTCTTGTTGGTATTCAGAATCGGGTTCAACTGGTTTGTATTGCCCGACCGACACGCCGAAGATTTTGGCACCCGCTGCCGCACCACCACCATCGAAGCCGGGAAACTTTTGCCCGACCGACCCATGTACGTGTACAAAGACATTGACATGCAACCGACAACCTCTTTTTACCTGACGAATGCGCGCAGAAAAATCATTCCGATTGTTCAGGAAATGGCAGATAGCACGGCCTTATATATTATCAATCCGGGCGAAACACCGGGGGTAGATTACCAGAAAGTGGGCGAATTTTTAGTGCGACATGGGAGGCGGACGTATGATGTTGGCCAACTCCCCTATCCAAAAACCCCCGACGACAAATAGCGGTCGCCCCGGTCACAGATGATGCAAACGATGACGCCGGAATCGAGCGTTTTCAATAATTTGGCAGCAGCCGCAATGGAGCCGCCACTGCTGATGCCCCCAAAAATCGCGTCTTCTTTCGCTAACCGCAACATCATTTGGGTGGCTTCATCGCTGGAAACTTCAATGGTGCGATCTACCCGGAGCGGGTCGAAAATTTTGGGCAGGTATTCCGGCGACCAACGGCGGATGCCCGGGATATTGTCGCCTTCTACCGGCTGTACGCCTACGATTTCAACCTTTGAGTTTTGCTCCTTCAGGTAGCGCGAAACGCCCATAATGGTACCGGTGGTGCCCATCGAGGAGACAAAATGGGTGATTTTGCCGTCGGTATCGCGCCAGATTTCGGGGCCGGTGGTGCGGTAGTGCATCCCCCAGTTGTCGTCGTTGGCAAACTGGTTGAGCATGTAGTAGCCGCCTTTCGCTACCAGATCTTCCGCAAATTCCCGGGAGTGTTCAATGCCCCCGGCTTCGGCAGGCGTCAGGATGACCTCCGCGCCGAACGCACGCATGGTTTGTACCCGTTCCAGCGTGGAATTATCGGGCATAATCAGCGTGATGTCCAAGCCATAGAGCCGGGCGATCATGGCTAAAGCAATGCCGGTATTTCCACTGGTGGCTTCCACCAGCCGTGTGCCCGCCTTAATGTCGCCACGTTCCAATGCGCCTTGGATCATGCCCAGCGCCGCCCGGTCTTTGACGCTGCCGCCGGGGTTGTGTCCTTCCAGTTTGGCATACACGGTGACGCCCGGCTTTTGAATGACATGGCGAATTTCCACTAAGGGCGTATTGCCTACAAAATCAAGTACAGATGCCATGCAGGTGCATTTTAAACTAAAATTTCCAATTTTCCGATTTCTTTCATTTGTCGAATGGCTGCTTTAGGGTCGCTTGCGCCAAAAATGCTGTTGCCGGCCACCAACACATCGGCGCCGGCCTGGAGCAGGCTTTCTGCATTCTGGAGACCCACGCCGCCGTCAATTTCAATCAAAGTTCGGGTATTGCGAGTCGTAATCAACTCTTTGAGCTTCCGGATTTTGGGGATCGTTTGGTAAATAAACTTTTGTCCGCCAAAGCCGGGGTTGACCGACATGAGGCAAACCAGATCAATATCCTCAATCAGGTCTTCCAGCAAGTGAACGGGCGTATGCGGGTTGAGCGCCACACCTGCCTTGGCACCGGTCGCTTTGATCTGGTGAACCACCCGATGCAGGTGGTCGCAGGCTTCGTAGTGTACAGAAATGACATCAGCACCGGCATCGCGGAAGCGCTCCACGTATTTTTCCGGCTCCACGATCATCAGGTGTACGTCGAGCGGTTTTTTACACAATTTCCGGATGGCCTCCACGATGAACATGCCAAAAGTGATGTTGGGCACAAAACGCCCATCCATGACGTCCAAATGGAGCCAATCGGCGTCGCTCTCGTTGACGAGGTCAATTTCCGCCCGGAGCTTTGTAAAATCGGCTGCGAGCAAGGATGGGGCAATGAAATGTTGACGCATAGTCCTTCTTTTTATGCCCCGCACCAACAGCGGTACGAAGCCGTTTTTGTCATACCGGGCACTGCCGGGCGGTTCAATACAACCTGTCGGCAGCGCAAAGTAAATTCGGTCTGCAAAAATAAGCCGAAAATTTTCTTGTCTGCGACAAAAGAGAATCTCTTCACAATTCGTTAAGAAAGATATTTTATAAGAACACCGGGCTCGTCTGACGTCTAATGTCCGGGGTTCTACACGCTTCTTAATTACAAACAATCGGCTTATGAAAAGAGCGCTGCTGCTCACTGCTGCAGGCGTTGCCCTATTTTGGCAAGCGCTGTCTGCACAACCAACTGCCGTATGGCGGCCTTTCAATACCCAGGGAATGGGCTTTGTGGATGGCCTGCTGGTTCATCCTTTTAATGGAGAAACCTATATACGAACAGACGTTGGAGGGGTTTTTAAATGGTACGGCGCTTTTTGGGGCAACCTCACCGACGGCATAACCCTGACCAGAAATAAGGCAATAGCGAATGTGGAGAGTTTTGCACTCAACTACAACACCTCGCAGGACACGCAGGTTATTTACGCCGTTTCCGGCAATGGGCTGCCTTCCTACCTGAGTAAGAGTGAAAACAACGGGGTGAGTTGGGCGAATATGGGGGGCTGGCCCGGCGGCACGGTGGACGTGCGCGGCAATTCCCAGTGGAAGCACGTTGGTGAACGCCTTGCAATAGACCCAAACGACGCTGATTTGATGTATTACGGCTCGCGCAAAAATGGACTTTGGCGCAGCAACGACGAAGGACTTGCCTGGGCCCGGGTGGATACGTTCCCGGTCATTGGCAGCGCTGGAGGGCTGTTGGTACCGGGCGGGCTGAGCTTCGTCGTTTTTGATCCAACGGAGCTGGAGGAAATCAAGGAGCAATTGGTTTCCAAAAATATTTACGTAGGGGTCATTGGCGGCGGCATCTGGCGCAGCAGCGACGGCGGCCAGTCGTTTTGCCACCTTTCAGGGGGGCCGGACACCTCCTATTACATGCCCGTCCGCGCCGTCTTCAGTGCGGGAAAACTTATTGTGGCCTACGAGGCAGCCGGGGGTATCCCAGACGGCGCCATCTGGCAGTACGAGCCGGGAGGCAGTTGTTCCATCGGTGCCTGGACCGATAAAACACCCGGCCTTCCCAATATTGGGGGTTGCCCCATCTATACAACTTTTCCTTATAATGCAGTAGCTGTACAACCTTCTAACCCGGATGTGGTGGCGGCGGTTGCGAAAGGCTTCACCCCCCGCAAGATTTTTTACACAGAAAATTTCACCGCTTTAACCCCGGACTGGAAATTGATTTCCGATGAACCGTCGGACGTTTTTCAAACCTGTTTATCCGATTATCGCGCCAGTTCTATCGTGGTGCCCGCCTGGGGCTACGGCCAAAGTCATCCTTACGAAGAAGTAGGCGGAATTGCTTTTAATCCATTGGATTCCAACAACCTATTGCTGGCTACAGGGCATGGGATGTACCGGGTGGCCGATTACACTTCCGATTCAGTGAGTGTAGTTGCAGCGGGTTATATGCAGGGGTTGGAAGAACTACGCGTCAATCAGATGATCGCACCGCCCAATCCGGACGGGAACCATTTTTTTACAGCCGTTGCTGATGTGCTGGGATTTGGGTATGCCAATACGGACAACGTTCCAGAAGAAAAAATTATCCGGGGCTGGGAGGGCAATGGACTCAGCCTTACTTATTGCAATAAAAAGCCGACCACGGTTGCTATCGTGGGCAGCGACCCCGGGAGTCCGGCCACCAACCGGCAGTGCTTAATTTCTCACGATGCGGGTCTTAACTGGAGCGATTTCTGGAGCAGGCCTGCGGGTTGCGAAGCTGCACCCTGGGGCGGAAACATTGCCCTTTCCGGAACCGACTCGCTTAATATGGTCTGGGTACCTGAATTTCGCACGTTCCTTGGCGGTTGCCCAGATGGCCCGGTCATCAACCATCCCCGGTATACTACGGACGGCGGACTGACCTGGATCTTGTGCGACAGCCTTAGATTTCCGGGCGGCAGTTTTCCTTTCACGCTCAACAGTACATCCAGAATCGGTAAGTTTCTGGAAAGCGACAAAGTGAATGGCAGCCGCTTTTATTACTACGCCGTTCCGGTAGATACGGCTTTCAGTGCCCAAATCTGGGCGAGCAACAATGGCGGTGCCTCCTGGTCGAAAATGTGCCAGGGTTGCCTGCCTGCTACCAATTTCGGGCAATTGAAGGCCAATCCTTACCGCGAGGGCAACCTTTGGTTTGCGCCTTACAGTGAAAATCCATTGGAAAGCGATACTTCCGGTTCCGAGCGCAAACTCTGGCACAGCACGGATGGCGGCGTCAGTTGGGATACCATTCCCGGCATTGACACGGTCTATCATTTCGGGTTGGGCATGCCTGTTGAGGCTTCGGGAAATGCCACCTTATTCGTACACGGGGTACTCAACCAGACAGAAGGGATTTATTACAGCGGGGATAATGGGATCACGTTTACCGATATCACAGGCTTCATCAATTATCCGCTTGGCCTGATTACCAACCTTGAGGGCGATTTACAGATGGAAGGCCGCGTTTATATGTCCACCTGGGGGCGGGGTGTTTTTTATGGCGATGTGCAATTTGAACCGCTGCGGGTAGAATTTTCTGAACCGCTCAGGGCCGTGGGCGTAGATAAAACAGCGCGGCTCACCTGGGCCACAGCGTCTGAAATCAACCATGACCGGTTTGAGGTGGAGCGGGTCATAATGGCAGCGAACCGATTAGTCGGCAATTTTGAACCAATTGGCACCGTACCCAGCCACGGAAATTCATCAGCACTAAACCGGTACCACTTTACCGACCACGAGCCGGCAGATGGTACAAACTGTTACCGCCTGCGCAGCTTAGATTTAGACGGAAGTTTTGAATATTCCAATGTGACTTGTGTGCGTTTCGATCAGCCGGGTACGATGCGTGTATTTCCAAATCCCAGTCGCGGCAGCCTGGAAATTGTTATTGATCAACCAAATGAACCGGTTACGGTGGTGTTAAATGACATAACGGGCAGGCTATTGCTCTCCAAAAACACGGGGTTGGATGGCCGCCTGACGCTGGATTTGTCGCATTTGCAAAACGGGGTTTATTTGTTGCGCGCCAATGAGGTGACAGAACGGGTGGTGTTGGCGAAATGAAAGTGGTTTGCAGCGCTGTTAGCTTTCAAAAAGCTAACAGCGCTCTCCAACTAAATAAATACTTCCTCTTTCACCGCTTCAATTTCCTCCTCCAGCCATTTGTCTAAATTTTTGTACCAATCCAAATGCAGGGACCACTGCCCGCAGCCCCCGGGATCGGTCGGGCAGCAGGTATGCTTCCATTGCTTGTTGCAGGACGGGCAACGACCAGCGGTATCAAAGGTATTCCAAAGCGTTCCGCAGGTACACTGCCAGTGTGACCCGCCATCGGGTTGCCAACTGCATTTCGGGCATTCTATTTTGACCTCGCTTGCCATCTTATCCTGCGGGGGTGCGTTGGTATTTAATAAAATGGCCTTCTTTGATGCCGTGCCGGTCGCAATACCCCCCTACCACTTCCAGCACATAGCGCGCCGATTGCGATGAAGGAATCGGATCGAGGGTTTGTGGTTTGGTATTTTTCCGGATGGTGACAATCCGATACGCTTCGTCTATATAAAGGATGTCGAGCGAAATATAGGTGTTGAGCATCCAGAAGGATTGCATTTCCTGCCGATCCATAATAAATAACATGCCTTGTTCTTCTTCCATGGAGCGGCGCCACATTAGTCCGCGTGTCCGGTCGTCATCCGTTTCGGCAAGTTCGATGTCAATGCTGGCCAGCACTTTGGTTTGCAATTCATCCGTGAACTGGAGTGCACCTTCTTTTTGAAATTTCGGGCCCATGGTTTTTGGTTTGGATGGCAAAGCCATGTATACGAGGCCGATAAGAATCGGGATCAACAACAACAGCATCAGTAGCCCCATGCGGCGGCGTTTGGGGCTGGTTTTGGGAGGCGCGGGGCGCCGGGCAGCAGATTTTCCTGAAGTAGCCATAAGACGTTTCTTCTTTTGCGGCGAAGATAGGACTCTACGATAGATTTTTCTCTATGATACCAGAGTTTCGCTCGTGTCGGCGGTTCCACCAATAAGATCCGGCTCCCAGCGCTACGTTCACAAAGCCCCAAAGGCTGTTTTGGGGTTCCTCTTGCACCAGCACAACGAGCATACCAATGCTGAAAACCAGAAAAAGCACCTGAAAAAGCGGGTAAGCCGGGCTGCGATAACCTTGAGGCGGCCCTTCGCGAAAGCGCAGAACAATGACGCCTACCACGGTTAAAGTTGTAAAAAATTGCAGCACAAAACCGCTGTACAGCAATATTTTTTCAAAAGAGCTGGTCAGCACCATGAAGCCGCTGATGGCAGTTTGCAACCAGATCGCGCGCACGGGAATGCCCCGTTGGTTGTCTTTTCCAAAAAACCGCCAAAGTTGAAAATCATTGGCCATTGCCCGTACCACCCGCGGCCCCACCCAGGTCATGGCGCTGATGCTGGCAATGAGCAGCAGGGCAATGAGCAGGCTGACGATGCGGCCAGCTTGCTCGCCAAACATGCGCTCCGTGACCACCAGGGCAATATCAAGTTTGCCTTGCAGCGCTGCGGTGGGTGCCTGCATCAAAAAAGATACCTGCAGGGCAATGAACAACACGCTCACCAATATTGTGCCGCCGATCAGTGCGCGGGGCAGGTTGCGTGCCGGCGATTTGATCTCCTCCACGATGTAAGCTGCCGCATTCCAGCCCGAAAAAGCATACATGACATACACCAGCAGGATGGCATAAGACGGTTGTACAATTTCCGATTTCCAGGTATTGCTCCAGTCGAGCGCGTGCGCATGGGGCGCCCGCTCTAATCCCATCCAGATCAGGAAAATCAGCAACAATAGTTTTAGAATCGTAAAACTGTTCTGAAAAACGCTGCTCTGTCGAATGCTGAAAGAATGCGCCAGGGCAACGCCACAAATCGTGAACAATGCAATCCACTGTTTGGGAATATTGCTCAGCGGTTCAAGGTATAAAGCCATGGCCATTGCCGCTAATGCAATGGAGGCTGAAAACCCCACCGTGAGCGAAATCCAGCCGGAAAGGTAGCCAACAAAAGGATGGTAAATTCTGGACAAAAAATGGTATTCGCCCCCTGAACGCGGAAGGCGCGCACCGAGTTCGGCGTAGCTAAACGCGCCAAAAAGTGCAATCGCACCCCCGATGACCCAAACGGAAAGGATGGTCCAGGTATTCTGGAGGTACTTCAATTGCAAGCCCAACGTGGTGAAGACGCCCGTCCCCACCATATTGGCCACTACAATAGCGGCAGCGCTTCCCCATCCGATTTTTTTGTGCAGCTGCATAACTTAGCGTCTACAGTTCCTCGCTTTCCGGCGACTGGGCCGGCGGCTTCACTGTAGTGAAAAACAAACGGTAAAAGTAGGGCAATTGAACAGTTCTTCCGGCGCTTTAACGAAAGGATAACGTAGCCAGAACGGGGGATTTTGCAAAATTCAGGAATACTTAAACTACAATTCATATTGTCCAAAGGCATTCAAATGGAAATGCCTTTTATCTTTAGGGTCTCTGAACGAATAAATGTCGCCGATTTGTTTGGAATTAAACATTTTATAAAAACTACACCATGCTTACCAGACTCATTTTCAGCCTATTTTTTGCTTTGACAACCCTTTTTTGCGGCCTTGCCCAACCAGCCCGAACCGTTCCGAAAGTCTATTCCAACATCAAAATAGAGAACGGGCAGGTATATTTGGAATATCAGGGTCAAAAGGTATTCGCACAAGAACAGGCGCCAAAATATACCCTGGAGTTGCTGATTGGCAGCCCGGTGGGCACAGACAATGGCCTTGAATTCAGTTTCGACCTCGGGTTGAACGGCAAGTTGTACTATGGGTTCATTCCTTACGGCGACACAGACTATCCGCACCCGGTCTATTTTCGCGCCCCGGTGAACATCAAAGAAGGGAAAGCCACCGTTCCGATCAAATCCATGTCCGGAACTTATGATATGGTCGGCTGGGAGCGCCAACAAAAAGGCACTTTGGGCTACCGCGTGACCGACCACACGGGGCAAATGCTCTACGATGGCATCGTCAGTTTCAAAGGAAAGGGGCCTTTCGAGGTTATCCCCACCATCATTGAAGGGCCGTTCATCAACCTGCTTTCCCCGGAAGGCGCTACGATATCTTTCACCACCAACCGACCGGTGCTGGCGTCAATTGCCGTTGGCGGAAAAACCTTCCCGGATCGCGAGGCAACTACATATCACGAAATCGCCATTACCGGGCTGTCGGCAGCAACGGAATATCCTTATACCGTGCGCTACGGAGACATGGAACTAAGTTTTTCTTTCCGCACCGCGCCCCGCCCGGGTTCGCGCAAGCCTTTTTCGTTTACGTATGCCAGCGATTCCCGCGCCGGGCAAGGCGGCGGCGAGCGCAATGTATGGGGATCGAATAACTACATCATGAAGAAGATTATGGCCTTAGGGCGATTTAAAAAATCGGCTTTCATGCAGTTTACCGGCGACCTCATCAACGGCTACTTAGTCAATCCCGACAATATGCGCCTGCAATACGCCAACTGGAAACGCGGGGTGCAGCCGTTTACCCACTATACGCCTTTGATTGCAGGGATGGGCAACCACGAGGCACTTATGCGGAAATTTATGTATAAATCGCCGGATGGCAAGGATTCCGTTTCTTTTCAGGTCAATCGTTTCCCTTTTGAAACGGAATCTGCGGAAGCTATTTTTAATGAAAACTTTGTGAATCCGAACAATGGGCCCGACAGCGAAGACGGCGCTTCTTACGATCCGGATCCAAGCCAGACGGACTTCCCTTCCTATAAAGAAAATGTTTTTTACTACACCTACGACAATGTGGCGGTGATCGTCATGAATTCGAACTACCTCTATGCGCCAACCACAACACGCATTCCACACACTGGCGGCGGGCTGCACGGATACATCATGGATCAGCAGTTGAAGTGGCTGGAGAACACCATCGCCATGCTGGAAAAAGACAAAACCATTGACCATATTTTCACTACGCAGCACACGCCGTGTTTCCCCAACGGGGGCCACGTGCGCGACGACATGTGGTATGGCGGCGACAACACCCCCCGGCCTTACATTGCCGGCAAGGCACTGGACAAAGGCATCATTGAGCGCCGCGACCAAATCCTTGATATTATTGTAAACAAAAGTACCAAAGTGCGAGCCATCCTCACCGGCGACGAACACAATTACAACCGCCTTCGGCTAACCCCTGAAACGGTCATTTATCCGGAAAACTACGATAAGCCCAAAATCAGGTTGTCCCGAACCATCTACCAAATCAATAACGGTGCGGCCGGCGCTCCCTACTACGCGCAGGAACAAACGCCCTGGACGCCTTATGTGAGCGGGTTTACGACCCAGCATGCCCTGGTCTTTTTTCATGTGCATAAAAAGAAGATCAAGGTGGAAGTCGTCAATCCGGATACCTTAGAAGAGGTGGATCGCTTTCGATTGCATTAATCCGCGCTTTTCCGTTAAAAATTTCAGGTAAAGATTGCCAGGCCGCAGATGATTTTTTTCAGGCGGAACCTGGCATTTTTTTTGTCGTTTTTGCAACAACGCCCCTTCAGCTTCTATCCAAATTAAAAATTGTGCAATAATCCCGACACAGAAAATATTTTTTGCAAAAGCAGCGATGGAACATATATTTGTACCTTCGCTTTAATTAGTACCCCAAAAAACACAATAAACATCTATTCCTCCGGGGAAATGTATTCTAAAAATGAAGGATTTCCCTAATTTGAAGCAAAGCGGCACATAGCCCAAACTTACAATTCATCCCTATTGCGCAGCGCTTCCAACTGCGAAGTGGTTTGCGTTGTATACCCCTATAACCGTTCAATACCAAGACCTTGCTTTATGCGGCACTTCATCGCCTGAAGTGTAGGCACTGTATTTTTTATCTGCATAAGTTGACAGAGAGAACTATATTTTTTTAACCCATGTAATTTTGTTTGCTCATGAAGCAATTGCTACTTTCAATCACCCTTGTTTTTTTGTTAGTAAATACGGCGTTTGCACAAGAGCCACCAGATGAATGTCCGGGTGGACTCCTTGTGTTAGCCAGTACCTGCCAGGATGCCTGCGTTCTTTGTGACATTGACGGGTTAGTTGGCAATAATGGCATTACTGATCTGGGCATGGCGCCTCCGGGTTTCTGTGCGCCTCAGTTGCACAATACCCAATGGGTGGGGTTTGTGGCCGGAACATCAGATATTCAGATTGTGATAACGCCTTTTAACTGTCAGACTGCCAATGGATTGCAAATCGGAATTTATAACACACTGACTTGCCAGGATTTCCAGCTGGTGTCGGAGTGCTACCCAGATATCAACCCCAATACTCCTGCAACGTTTAACATGGCCGGCCTCCAGGTGGGCGGTATTTATTTTATCGTCATAGATGGGAGCAATGCCGACATTTGTGATTTTAGCGTAGATGTGACCCAGGGCTCAACCGTAGCGCCGACAGTATCCCAGGCGTCAACGTTTCCGCCGCCGATCAACTCCCCTTTTTGTGTGGGCGAAATCCTGATCGCTAATGCAACTGCGGTACCGTTTGCCAGTATTTATACCTGGACCCTCAATGGCGTAGAGGTGGCTTATACGCAGAATGCTGCCATTACGATCCCCCCGGGAACGCCGTCAGGTATTGCGCAGTTGTGCGTGACACCCTCCAACCCCTGTAGCCAGGGCGTTCCATTTTGCCGGAACATCATCATTATACCACCGGATATGATCCCCGCATCCGCAACAATTTGTCAGGGGCAAAGCTACAATTTCCAGGGGCAGACCTTTTTCAACTCCGGCGTCTACACAGTTAACTCAACCGGCCCCGATGGCTGTTTAGACATCTATACCCTGACGCTGACGGTTCGGCCTCCGCAGTTTACCAACGTGAACGCATCCATTTGCGCAGGCCAGATATACTGGGTGGGTACGCCCGGCGGCCCCGGCAGCCAGGCGCTTTCTTCCGGAGGGGTTTACAGTGTCACCCTTCCCACGGTGAATGGCGGGTGCGACAGCACCGTTACAGTGAACCTGACGGTAAATCCCAATTTATTCACGCTCCGAAACGAGAGTATATGTCAGGGGGAATTTGTGACCATAGCGGGTGTAAATTATGGTGCAACCGGGGTTTACACCATCAACCAATTGACCCCGTTTGGCTGCAACAACCAGACCGTACTCAACCTGACGGTCTATCCGGTTCCGGCACCCGTTAACATCTCCGCTACTATTTGTAATGGCGACGAATACGTGGTGGGTGGCAATATTTATCTTAACCAATCGGGCTTTTTCAATTTTGTCCTGCCAAGCGTGGGCGGGTGTGACAGTGTTGTCAACATCAACCTCTTTGAGCGGGCGCTCATTGTCAGAAATCTCACACAAACCATCTGCGCCGGGCAAAGCGTAACCATTGGTGCCGGGCCTCCCAGAACAACCACCGGCATGTATACCCAGGTATTGATTTCTCCAAGCACCGGTTGTGACAGTACGGTGAACCTGAACCTGACGGTATTGCCACCAATAACGACCACGATCAATGCATCTATTTGTCAGGGAGAGAGTTATACCATTGGTGGCCAACAATTCACGACTCAGGGAACGCATGTCCGGGTAGTGCCCTCATTGCGCCCACAGATGTGCGATAGTACAATCACGCTAAACCTAACCGTACGTCCGCACCGTTTCACAACGCTGACGGAAACGATTTGCAATGACGAAAGCTTTTCGGTGGGCAATTCTACTTATGACGCAACCGGTACCTACCGCGATACCCTGGTGGCAGCCAACAACTGCGATAGCATTATTACGCTGAACCTGACGGTTCTCGGTGCCATCACCGGCACGGCAAACGCGACCATTTGTGACGGAGATACCTATACGCTTGGCGGAAGTACGTTCGATACGGACGGCGTGTATATGGTGACGCTGAATTCTGTAAACGGTTGCGACAGCTTGGTCACCCTCAATCTGGAGGTGCTGGAAATTCCGGCCACAACCTTTGACGAGGACATTTGCCAGGGGCAAATTTTAACTTTTAATGGCAACCCTTATTCGGTAAGCGGCACCTACGTTGAAACCTTTGTCTCCTCGGTAACCGGCTGCGACAGCATCGTCACCCTGAACCTGAACGTGATTCAGCCGCTGACGACCCTGCTTAACATTGGCATTTGTACCGGGCAAACTTATTCCGTAGGCACCAATACCTACGATACACCGGGTACCTATATGAATACGCTGGTAGCTGCTTCGGGTTGCGACAGTGTTGTGACGCTAAACCTGACCGTGAATGATATTCTGGAAGGTTTTGGCGCAGTGGAAATCTGCGACGGGGACGTGTACAGCGTCGGCGGGATGAATTTCACCACAACCGGTTTGTATGACCTCCCTTCCATTACGCCTTCGGGCTGCGACAGTGTGTTCCACCTCAACCTGACGGTATACCCCATTCCGGTGACCAACTTGGTGGAAAGCATCTGCGACGATGAAAGCTTCACGGTTGGCAACTCCACCTATACGGCGACCGGCATTTATCAAAATACGCTGACTTCTTTGGTCACCGGCTGCGACAGCATTGTCAACCTGAATCTGACGGTGTTGAACACCCCGGATGTCACGCTGAATATCTCCATCTGCAACGGAGAAAGTTATACGGTTGGCAGTACAGCCTACACGATGGCCGGTAACTACCAGCAGACCTTTACGGCAGCGAATGGTTGTGACAGTACGGTTACCCTGAATCTGGTTATTCTGAACGTACCGGTAACGGATCTGGTGGAAAACATTTGCGACGGGGAAACCTATACGGTAGGAACCTCCAATTACACCACAACCGGCGCTTATCAGGATGTTTTGGTAGCAGCCAATGGTTGCGACAGCATTGTAAACCTGGATCTAACGGTACTGGATGTTCCGGAAACCAGCCTTACAGAACTAATTTGCGACGGAGAAATCTATTCTGTTGGCACCTCCAGTTATACGGTGAGCGGGGTTTATCAGGATATTCTGGTGGCAGCTAATGGCTGCGACAGCATCGTAACGCTGAACCTGACCGTCGCTCCGAATCCGGTAACCAATATCACAACGAGCATCTGCAACGGGGCGATTTATCAGGTTGGAAACTCTTCCTACAATGCTACGGGCATGTACAGCGATACGCTTACTTCTGCCGTCGGTTGCGACAGTATCGTTAACCTGAACCTGACCATTACTTCTTTTTACCTGATTAACTTAGTGGAAAGCATTTGCGAAGGGGAAACCTTCACGGTTGGTACGACGGTATACGACGAGACGGGGATGTATTCGAACCTGTTCCTGGCGCAGGACGGTTGCGATAGTTTTGTGAACCTGAACCTGACCGTCTTGCCTGTGCCGGTTACCGATCTGGTGGAAACCATTTGCGACGGAGAGACTTATACGGTCGGCGTTTCCAATTACACCGTTTCCGGTACTTATCAGGACATCCTGGTGGCGGCCAATGGCTGCGACAGCATCGTCAACCTGAACCTGACCGTCAATCCGGTTTTCGTAACCAACCTCACCGAATTCATTTGCGATGGCGAAACTTATCCGGTGGGCAGCTCTAATTATACGATGAGCGGGGTTTATCAGGATATTCTGACGGCCTCAAACGGTTGTGACAGCACGGTCAACCTGAACCTGACGGTGTACCCGATCCCTGTAACAAATCTAACAGAAGTTATCTGCTTTGGCGACAGTTCTTCGGTCGGAAACTCTACCTACACCGCCAGCGGCACCTATCAGGACATCCTGACTGCCTTTACCGGTTGCGACAGTATTGTCAACCTGAACCTGACGGTGCGCAACCTGATTCAAACCAACCTTACGCAAACCGTTTGCTTCGGCGATTCCTACACCGTTGGCAACTCCACCTACTCTGCCAGCGGAACTTACCAGGATGTGCTCGTCGCCGCGAATGGTTGCGACAGCATCGTGAACCTGAACCTGACGGTGCGCAACCTGATTCAAACCAACTTGGTACAAACCATCTGCGAAGGGCAATCCTGGCCGGTGGGCGCTTCGATCTACACCACGACCGGCATCTACCAAAACGTGCTGACCTCGGTGCTAACGGGGTGTGACAGTACGGTGAACCTGAATCTGACCGTGGTGCCAACGCAGAATATTACGTTGACAGAAGCCATTTGTAATGGGGAAACCTTCACGGTTGGGACCTCCAACTACACAACAAGCGGTACTTATCAGAATACCTTAGCCGCAGTGTCGGGTTGCGACAGCATGGTAACCCTGAACCTGACCGTGCATCCGATTCCTCTAACCAACTTAGTGGAATCCATCTGTGACGGCGAAATGTATACGGTGGGAACCTCTGATTATGCGGTGAGCGGCAACTACCAGGATGTACTCACTTCCGTGATCACCGGTTGCGACAGTATTGTGCGCCTGAACCTGACCGTCATTCCAATTCCGGTGACCACCCTCACGGAGGAAATCTGCGATGGCGACAACTTCACGGTTGGAGCTTCCTCTTACGACGACAGCGGGCAGTATCAGGACATCCTCGTGGCGGCTTCGGGTTGCGACAGCATCGTCAACCTGAACCTGACGGTGAACCCGGTCTATGCGGTTTCCCTGACGGAGCTGATCTGCGACGACGAAACCTTCACGGTGGGCACGACTAACTTCAACAGCACGGGCACTTTTATAGTGCCGCTTCAGTCCGTATCTGGTTGCGACAGCATTGTGACCCTGAACCTGACCACGCACCCGTGCCAGTTGTCGTTCAACACCCAGGGAACAGCGGCGCTTTGCAATGGCAATGCCACCGGCACATACCGTTTTTTGGTGACTGTGGGAACAGCGCCTTATTCTTACACCTGGCAGGGACTTGGCGGGAACCCGCTCAACGGTTCGGGTAATATTGCAACCAACAATACCAATGCCTTCATCAATAACTTGCAGGCGGGCAACTACCGCATCGCCGTGACAGACAGTTACGGAATTATAGGAACCATTGACTTTGCGATCGGACAACCGCCGGCGTTGAATGCTTCCATTGCCCTTTCCGATAACGAAGGCTTCAACATCAGTTGTGCAGGCGGCAATGACGGGACGGCAACGGCTTCGGCTGTCGGTGGCACGGTGCCTTATAGCTATGCGTGGAATACCGGCCTGAACACTTCAACGATCGAAGACCTGATTGTCAATACCTACACCGTTACGGTGACCGACCAAAATGGTTGTACCACCACGACACAGGCCACCCTGAACGCGCCTCAACCGCTGGATATAGACGCGGAAGTTACCGACCCGCTTTGTTTTGGCGACCGCGAAGGGTTCATCAACGTCTCTACGGTTACGGGTGGCGTCGAGCCCTTTGTTTATGCGTTAGATAATGCGCCATTTACGGTGAGTCCGGTATTTGGCAACTTAGGTATTGGAACTTACACTATTCAGGCGCAGGACGCCAATGGTTGCGAAACCTCAATCATTGAGACCGTGAACCAGCCGCAGGAACTCATCGTTGACTTGGGGCCGGATGTTCAAATCAGCCTGGGCGACAGCATCAGGCTTCCGGCTCAGACATCGTATCCCGTAGCTTCGTATGCCTGGAAAATTGACTCTGCCCTGTCTTGCACCAATTGTTATGACCCCTTGGTTCGGCCATTTGAAACGGCAGCATTTTCAGTGGCGGTGACGGACGAGAACGGTTGTACGGATACGGATGCGATTACCATTTTTGTGGCTAAAAATCGCAATGTATTCATTCCGAACGTGTTTTCACCCAACGACGACGGCTTCAACGATGTGTTGTACATCCACGCGGGGCCAGAAGTGGCGCGCATCAAGGCGTTTAAAGTTTTCAACCGCTGGGGCGAAGCAATCATCGAGTTGGACAATTTCCAACCCAATGATCCGGCCTACGGTTGGAATGGCACCCATCGCGGCCAAATAATGAATGCTGCGGTGTTTGTTTATTTTGCAGAAGTAGAATTCATTGACGGCGAAGTGCGCCTGTTTAAAGGAGATGTTGTGCTGATGCGATAAGGAGTTGTGGAAGAAAGTGCAAGAGGCAAAGTGCAAGACGCAATAATTTTAATGTCATAAATTTGCGTTTTACATTTTGCCTCTTGCATTTTGCCTCTTTACTACCCCACCCAAACTACAGGAGGTCTTAAAACGCTGTATCATCCACCGAATCCAGCCAGCCTTCAATATTGTCAATCACCGAAGCTAAGCAGCCGTCTTCGAACGGAGAGCGCAACCCTGCCAGTGCGACGAGATCCAAAAAGGATTTGCTGCCACCGGCCTTACAAAGGCTTACGTAATCCGCCCAGGCGCTTTCGTGGTTTTCGTTATTCCGTTTCCAGAACTGGAAAGCGCAGATTTGCGCCAGCGTATAGTCTATATAATAAAATGGATAAGCGTAGATATGCGTTTGTTTTTGCCAAAAGGCACCCGCTTCCAAATGGGGATTATCTTCGTAATTGCGGTGCGGGAGGTACCGGCGTTCGATTTCGCGCCAGGCCTGGTGGCGTTGCTGCGGGGTAAAATCCGGATTTTCGTACACAACGTGCTGAAATTCATCCACTGCCACGCCGTAGGGCAAAAAACAGACAGAATCATTGACGTGCGCAAAACGATATTTATCTGCATCCTCTAAAAAAAACAGGTTCATCCAGGGCCAGGTGAAATATTCCATACTCATGGAGTGGATTTCGCAGGCTTCGTAGGTCGGCC
This sequence comes from Chitinophagales bacterium, assembly GCA_038323375.1. Lineage (GTDB taxonomy): Bacteria > Bacteroidota > Bacteroidia > Chitinophagales > Saprospiraceae > JABWAJ01. The sequence goes on along the minus strand of JBBQGV010000058.1, from coordinate 15,899 downwards.
AATGGTATTCTCCAAGGCCCATGTTCCGGCTGTTGTACACCTGAAAGGCGTGGCCTGCCTCATGGGTCAGGACGTAAATGTCCTGGCTGCTGCCGTTAAAATTGGAAAAAATATAAGGTGCCTGGTACTTGTTGATATAGGTGCAATACCCGCCCGTCGCTTTGCCGGGCTTGGCTTCCAGATCCATCAGGTTGCAGTCGCGCATGAAGCGGAAAAAAGTGTCGGTTTGGGGCGAAAGTTCGGCGTACATCTTAGAAGCGTTCTCCACAATCCAGTCCGGATCGCCTTTGGGTTTGGGGTTTCCGGCGGCAAACCGAAAATCGTCATCGTAGTATTTCAGGGCATCTAAGCCTAAGCGGATGCGCTGTCTTTCAAAGAGTTGGGTTGCTAAAGGGACGATAAATTCCTCGATTTGTTTTCGGAAATTTTTCACCATCGCGGCGTCGTAGTCCGTGCGCAGCATGCGGGCATAGCCTAAAGGAACGAAGTTGGGATACCCCAATTTTTGGGCGATGCGGTGGCGGGTTTTGACCAACTGGTCAAAAATACGGTCGAATTCATCCGCATTTTTTACAAAAAACGCCCATTTGGCTTCGGAAGCCGCGCTCCTGGTTTCCCGATCCGATGAAGTTTCCATTCCGTGCATGGAGGAGAGGTTATAGGTTTCTCCCCGAAACTCGATGACGGCACCCGCTTTTAATTTAGTGTAATCGCTGCTCAGCCGATTTTCTTTCTGGAGGTCTTCAATGATTTCCGGCAGAAAGGTTTTCAAACTCAACTCCGCAATCCGGAAAAGTTGGCGGCCCCATTTGGCTTCCAGCGCCTCCCGGTAAGACGCCGCAATCAAAGCCTCGTAAAGGCGGTGCGTAAGCGCGTCTACATGGGGAATTTGCTCATCGAAGAAGCTGTTTTCTGCTTCGTAGAAGACGTCCGTGGTATCTACCGTGTGCCGGATCTGGCAAATATTGCGCATGGAGTAAAAATCTTCCTTCAGCTCGTTGAGCTGGTCGAAGGCAAGGGATTGCGCTTCAAAGGAAGTTGCATTTTCAAATAGGATCAGGCGTTCGTTGAATTGAACGGTCATTACGGCTATATCAGGACGGGTGTACTGATAGTCTTCGAATTTAATCATTGGCATTGTGGCGGTTTTAAGTTTTACAATTCAAAAATAAGGTTTTGATCGTAAAATCCCAAAAAAATAAAAAGTTCTTGTCCGTAACATGTCGGACAAGAACCTTTTAAGCATGATCGAAGCGGGAGGATTTAAATAAAATAAACAAGCATGTTCAGGTGAAAATCCGGCAGCGGGTGCCCTTGCAGCGGCAATTCCGATTGCGGATCTATGTCCCGAAGTTTAAAACTACTACCCGAGACAACGTCTCTGGCAGCGTAAGCTTTAGGTTTCCAGTATTTCGATTCGTTCAAATTGTCAATAACTACGCCGCGCGAAGTACTGTGAATGATGTGTACACCACTTTTGTCGTTGGAAACGACCATCGCTACGTGGAAAATGTACTTTGATTTCGGTCTGCGGAAAAAGATCAGATCGCCGGGACGAACTTTTGGAAGTTCAATCTTCCTGCCCTGACCAACCTGGTTGCGGGAACAGGGCGATACAGCCACATTGAAGTGGTTCATTACAAAGTGCGTAAAACCGGAGCAGTCAAACCCTTTCGGGCTGCGTCCGGCATACTTGTAGTTAATCCCCAGATATTGCTTTGCATAAGAAGTAACCTGTTGACGTACAAGGTTTTCTTCAAAAGCCATTTCTTTGTTTACAACGACTGTATCAGCAGTGGAACGGTCGTTGTTGAAAGTGGCGCAGTGAGCGAGGGGAAATCCAATAAAAAGTGTAAATGTTAGTGCTTTCCATTGTCGGCTTAACATAATCAGAAGATTTTTAGCTTGCTTCGACGGGGCTAAGGTAAAAACTTTTTTGGGAAAGCAAATTATGTGCCGAATTTTTCAGAATAAAAAATTCTGAAAGAAGGGGTGAAAGAAGATTATTATATGGCGGTTTTTCATTGCAGACAAATGCTTTGCAGCGATTATCCGGGTCATTCAATTTTATCCGGAGCCAAAAATTTTTCCATCAGCAAAGCTGCACCTCTAAATGGCGTCATGCTGCCTTCGAGTACGGCTTTTTCCACTGCTTGTAGCTGCTCCTGAACCCGTTCATTGCGGTAAAACAGGTTGTGGAGGTGGGTCTGGACACTTTCATGCAGCCAAAAGGTCGCTTGTCGGGTTCTGTTTTGCTGGAAGTAGGCGTTTTTAGAGGTCAGGTCTTGGTAGGCGAGTAATAATTCCCAAATTTCGGTAATCCCCAAATTTTCAATGGCAGAGCAAAGTACTGTTTGAGGTTCCCATCCGCTGCTTTTGGGTGGGAAGAGGTGCAATGCGCCGGCGTACTCGCGTTTTGCGCGCATGGCTAAGCCTTTTCGTTCACCGTCTGCCTTATTAATGGCGATCAGGTCGGCCATTTCCACGATCCCGCGTTTGATGCCCTGCAGTTCGTCGCCTGCACCGGGCATTAGCAAAAGCAGGAAAAAATCGGTCATGGAGTGGACGGCGGTTTCGGACTGCCCCACCCCCACTGTTTCAATGATGATGACATCGTAGCCCGCCGCTTCGCACAGCAGGATGGTTTCGCGGGTTTTGCGAGCCACGCCGCCCAGCGATTCTCCCGCCGGCGATGGCCGGACGAAAGCGTTTGTCTGGGAGGCCAGCTCGAACATCCGCGTTTTGTCGCCAAGAATGCTGCCTTTGCTGACCTGGCTTGACGGGTCAACCGCCAGCACGGCAACCCGTCGGCCCTGCGACAACAAATACAACCCGAAGGTTTCGATGAAGGTGCTTTTGCCGACTCCGGGTGCCCCCGTGATGCCAATGCGCAAACTTTTGCCGCTGTGCGGGAGGCATTGAGCCACAATGTGCTCTGCCAATTGCTGATGATCCACCCTCGAACTCTCCACCATCGTAATGGCTCTGCCCAAAGCCACCCGGTCGCCCGTGAGCAGGCGCGCCACATAGCCTTCCGGCAAAAGCACGTTCGGTTTGCGCTGCGCAATTTGTTCGCTCAAATGCGGATTGACGTTCGGATGGGTACTGTGATCAGGAACAGGCATGTGGTTGAACGTGAATTGCCGGACTTTATAATCAAAAGCAGTCCGGCTGCGTTAGTACTTGGAATTCTTCACAAAATAAACGCATAACATGACCATCTCCAATCGTTTGGTGTTTTTTATGACATTCGCCCTTGTTCTTTGCTTCGCCGGTGAGGCGCAAGCCCAGTTATTCAAGAAAAAAGAAGAGAAAAAGGAAGAACAGCAGCCCGCCGCAGAAAAAAAAGAGAAGGTCTTCAGTTTTAAAAAGAAAGAAAGTGAAACGGAGCGCAGCAAAGACCCGGTGAAAGCGGATGCCAAAACTTTAAAGAAGGAACACAAAGAAGCAAAATCGGAAGTGCGTGCATATAAAAAAGAACGGAAAGCTGCCGAAGCGAAAGAAGACGCCGCCCGCGCCCGTGCCAACGTGCTGAAAGCGCAGCGCAAATCCAACAAAGCAGAAGGCAAAGCGGAAAAAGCAGAAGATAAAGCAGTGAAAACCCGCCAGAAAACGAATGCCCGGAAAGAGGGGTAAAAGTTTTCAAGCAGGCAAACTCGCAAATGGGCAAGCAGGCAAACCGGAATTCCCGAACAAGCTCTTGTGCTTCCAAAAAACGATCAGATCAAACTCAAATAATGCGGAAACATGTCACGCCACAGTGGCCAGTCGTGGTTCTGCCAGCCGCGCAGGTCGAGCCAGTGGGGAATGTTTTTCTGGTGCAACTGCCCGGACAAGCGCTGGTTGGCCTCTAAACAAATGTCCCACTCCGAGGTGCCAAGGATGATCTTCATCTGCCAGATATCGGGGTGGCTGAGGCCGTGGATATAATCTACCGGGTTGTTGAAATAGACATTGTCGTCATAGTGATCGCCTACGAAAGCCCGGATATCGAACGCGCCGCTCATCGAAAACAGGTGGCTGACCACGTCCGGGTGCTTGAGCGCAAAATTGACAGCGTGGTAGCCGCCAAAGCTGGCACCCGCTACCGCCACTTTGCCCGATTGCGTATTCCAGCGCACCCGGTGTACAATTTCATCCAACACCATTTTGTCGTACCAGGCATGGTTGTGCGCCCGCGTTGCCGGATGCACCTCCTTGTTGTACCAACTTTGCTTGTCAATGCTGTCGGGACAATACAACTGGATAAATCCCCGCTCGATGAACCAGCGCGCCGATTCAGTCAGCCCAAAATCTTTGCTTTCGAAATACCGCCCCATCGAAGAGGGAAAGAGGACAACAGGATAGCCCTGATGCCCGTATACGAGCATCTCAATGTTCATGTTCAGGTTGGGAGAGTGCCAACGGAAATATTCTTCGCGCATGTTGAACTGGTGATTCTGGTGGAATTTTGTGGCAAAGATATGGAATCTCATGCGCTAATACCAATCGTATAATTCATAAAGCCCCAGCCCTCAACCGTCAAACCAAAACCCTCATCCGTCAATTCTTCGCGCAATCGCCCTCCCTGTGGGCACAATTTGCTTCCGATTTCCGAGCCGAATCACCCGACTGATTGTGTTCTACGGAAAAGCAAATATTCACCCTTATTACAAAATTAAAAAAGATGAACCGTTTTTCTTTTTTGCTCAACTTTCTGATTTTGTTGTGCAGTACTGCCCCAAAACTGAATGCGCAGGTCATGCTCTATGACGATTGCTTTGACGGCGACTTTGGAGGTGTCCTGACCGCAGACTTTCCCGACCTCCTTGCTTTCGGAGATATTTCACCCGATGAGCTCGTCTTTGAAATGGAAGGCTGCCTGTTCCCCGGCGAAGTAGATTACTACGATCTGTTCACTTTTTTTGTCCCGGAAGGGTACGTACTTGAGTCTATCCAGTTCGGATACGTTACCAGGGGCAACCTTACAGAATTGGATTTTTCTTTGTGGCTTAGCGATAATTGCGTGCCCTGGGACAGCCCGAACCTCCTTGTTGAAGACCTGCCATTAAACGGGCCGGAAGACCCCCTGGGGTGTTAATGTTATTGCACCATTAGGCTCATTGCCATCTGGCTATTACAGCATCCGGATGACTACGGATGGGTGGCCTACCGGCACGCGTTATGAAATGTTCTTCACCCTGAGTTGTGACGACAATACCGCGCCTACATTCACCTCTGCTCCCGGCGCATTAGATACAGCGATGAATTGCAGCAACTTAGCCGGAATTGCCGCAGCATTAGCCCTGGAGCCGGCCGGAAGCGACAACAGCGGAAGTGTATCACTAAACCTGACGAACGACCAAACCACGCCAGACCCCGGTTGTCCCAATGCTTACACCCGCACCCGTGTACCTGGACGCTGGAAGACGGCTGCGGCAACAGCAGCGCAGGCTCCTACACCCAAACCATTGAAGTTTACGACAATACCCCGCCCACGTTTACCATGATAGCAGGCGCTTTAGACGTTGTATTGGAATGCGACGACGCGGCGGGTTTAGCCAATGCATTGGCCATGACGCCTACCGGTGCCGATGCCTGCGGCAGCGCAAGCTTAATGCTTATTTCAGATACAACCACACCCGACCCGGACTGCTCCAAAGCCTACAACCGGGTGCGCACCTGGCGCTTGGTGGATGAATGCGGCAACCAGAGTTTAGCTTTGTTCCACCAATCCATACAGGTCGTAGACAATACGCCTCCGGTGGCCGTGGCAGTAAACGGCGTGATCGCAATCTCCGATCCGGAGGGCTATACCCTTACGCCGGCTGATGTACTCAACCTCGCCGCTACTTTTGATGCCTGCGGCGAAATTACAATCTCCTCCATTGAACCACAGGTGCTGGGCTGCGACTTGCTGGGCCAAATTGTGCCCGTAACCGTATCCTTAACCGATGAATGCGGCAATACGACCGAAGTGGTTGCCATGATTGAAGTGACGGAAGACACCAGCATCAAAGCGCCCTGGAACAACGATAATATCGGAAATACGGCCAATGGCAGCGCCACGCATTCCCCGTGTGAAGGCACCTACAACGTTACCTCAAGCGGGTTTTCCATGCCCAACAGCGATGTTTTGCATTTTGTCTGCGTGGATCTGTGTGGCGACGGGGAAATCATCGCCCGCGTAACCAATGTCAACCCGAACACGGGTTGGGGCGGCGTAATGATTCGGGAAAACCTGCAACCTGGTGCCCGTAAAGTCGCTATGAAAACCGGGTTAAACAATACCATCCGCCGGGAAATTCGCACAGCGACCAACATGAATTTCCAGATGCAACAGTCGGCGATCATTCCGGGGCCGGTGTGGTTCCGCATCGCCCGAACGGGGAATACTTACAACTTGTATGCTTCCACAAATGGCTCGCAATGGCAATTTCTGGGCAGCGCACAACTCAATACCGGCAATTGGCAAGCCTACACGCCTTATAAAGCCAACAGCGTTTTCTGAATGGCTCCGGATGAAATAAATGCCCCTGGGATATCCGGATACATCAAAACTTTCCAATGATGAATCGCTGCTATTCACTGCTTTACTTTTCAATAATATCCCTTGTGCGTCTCGTATTTCAAGCACTACTTTCTGATCACCAAAGGTACTCAAGTCAACCGATATTTGATTGGTGGCAGGGTTGGGAAAAACATGGAATTGCGGCTTGGAAAAATCAGGTATGGCAGCGATAATCTCCATAGTGCCATTAGGGGCGCTTATGCTTGCGTTATTGCCAGTGCTGCTCACGTTGGCAAAAGTAGCGGTCACTGTACTGTTCAGTTGATAGTTGGTTGCCACCAAACCCATTTCCACACAATTCGTCATATTGATCGTAGCGGCCATCACCAGGGTCCATTGGATGCCGTTGGGGGAGGTGAAACCGCTGAACTGATTGCCCTGGCGCACCAAACGCAACCAGAATCGGTTCAGGGCAGAAGATTGTTGCGGATAAGCCTGCGCATTGGTGGCATAACGCGCTTCACGCCGGGAGAGGTTGCTGTTTCGGTTGGTCCTCAACTGTATTTTTTTTGCACCTGCGCTGTTGTTCTCGCGCAACACCAAGCCCGCCCACCCGAAACTGGTGCCCGTTATGCCGGTTACCTGTGCCGTAATGCTGCCGTCGCCGCAAAGTGGATGTTGTGCAAAAGCCAGGGCGTCGCTGTTGAACGGATTGGCGTAGTAGCAATTTGTGCTCGTAATCGTAAATGCCTCGGTCAGTGTATTGAAACTGACCGCATTGCCAGCCCGGCTTTGTCCAAAGTCTGAATGAGGGTATTCCCCAGAAGGTCTTCCTGCAAAATTAAAAAATCAAAGCGCCGGGGAAGTGCTGGCATTAGCAGGAAGCGATTGGCTTTTTTATTGTAAACATAGACACCAATTTGGCCCAATATCAGCCAAATTTCGCCTTTGCTGGTTTGGAAAAAATCAACCGAAACCGCTCCTTTTTCCAAAGCAGGGACAAAATTTGAGGCATGCAGGCTGCGCAGTTTCTTCCCGATTTGGTTGTATTACGTCTACGCTGATTAAACCGCCTGCATGTTGAGTGGTCATCCAGATATTCCCGGCAGCATCCGCATGTGCCGGCCCTGGGTGGTAATCAGCAGGAAGGGCCGCAAGCCGAAGGAGTTTTGTTCCGACTTCATCTAAGCGCCAGAACGAATAGGCTTCATTTTGGCGGGCGATCAAAAAAAGATCGCCGGCTCGGGTAGGCAATATCTGCTCGATTTGGATAGACTCAGGCAGGTTAATTGGGGTTAACTTTCCTGTTGAAGGGTCTAAGAGGTCAAAACCGTCAATTTCCCCATGATAGGCAACCACTAATTTCCTGTTGCGCAACTGAGCAATGGTGGCAATGTCATCCGAACTGATGCGGTAAGGTGCCGGACGGTAGCTGTCGTACACTTGAAAATTGCGACCGTCAAATCGGTTCAGGCCATTGCGGGTACCAATCCAAAGAAAGCCCTGACGATCCCGGAAAATCACCCGAACGATCCGATCGGATAACCCGTTATTGAGGCCGAATGCTTCAAGCTCCACCTGAGTCTGCGCATTCACAGGCACTGCTTTTGCAAACATCGCCAACAATCCGATAAGCAATAGTCTTGCCATAATTTCCTGCACGGTCAAATATACCTGGCTGCAAAATACCGATAAACTCCTTGCTGGCATCTATCCGCTACCGAACAAAAAACAAAAGTGTAACTAATTTCTATGCGTTTCATTATCTGTACATCACCAATACTCCCCGCTCCTATGCCCATTCGCCTCCTCTTTTGTTTTTTGATGGCCGCGCCGGCGCTTTGCGCCCAGTCTCTCGTTTTCGACAGCATGCTTTGGCTGCGTCAGGAGCAGGTGCTGTTCGACTTTGGGAAACACGAACTCCGGCTCGGAGCAGATTCGCTGCTGCGCAATCTGGGAAAAGAATACCTCGAACAAACCCGCGTTTTTTTGCACGTGTGCGCCCATACGGACGCCATCGGCAGCAACGACAACAACCGCAAATTGTCGCAGCGCCGGGCGGAGGTCGTAGCCGCGGTTTTGCTGGAAACCGGAATTCCCCAAACCCGCATCCAGATCAATGATTACGGGGAAGAGCGCCCCGTCGCAGACAATACGACCGAAGCCGAGCGCCAGGCCAATCGCCGCGCCACCCTTGATTTTTATTTGCAAAAACAGTTTTTCTACGTAGAAGGGCAAATCAAAGATTCGGTTACGAACCAGGGCATTCAAGCGGAAATTGTGGTGAAAACAAAATCCTACCAGGATTCGATGCAAACCGATACAGCCGGGCGGTTTCGGGTCATGCTGCCCAATCAGGAAGTGGTGGTGATTGACGCATTTGCAAAAGGCTATCTTTTTGAGACGCAGGTTTTTAAAGCTGAAGCCGGAAAAACCAAATTGCTGAGTATCGCGGTGCCGCCAGCAACAGCCGGTGCCAGCGCGGAGATTAAGAACCTTTATTTTGTGGGCAATCAGGCGGTTCTGCTGCCGCGTTCGGAGCCGGAATTGTACAAAGCTTTGCGGTTTTGCCAGCTCAACCCCGACCTGACGCTGGAAATTGAAGGGCATATCAACCGGCCGAATGAAAAACCCGTAGCTGAAAGCAGTTGGGATTTTGACCTTTCCGTCCGCCGGGCAAAATTAGTTTATGAATACCTGATCGAAAACGGAATTCCTGCTAACCGACTGACTTATAAAGGATACGGCAATTTTAGGATGCGCTTCCCAAAAGCGACGACCGCATTACAACAGGAATTGAACCGCCGGGTGGAAATACGCATTTTGAAGACCGATTGAACGCGTAGAGCTTGTTTGAGAATTCATCAATTGGCTGCGATCGGCAAATTTTATTTTATACTGCGTTAGATTTTTTCATCATAGCTGCCAGCTATGCTTGCAAAATCTGCCTTGTCTAAAACAAAATTTTCTCACGCTCGCCCAAATCGAAGATTCGACGTAGTCAATCATGAAATCCCAAAGAAGCGCTTACTTTTGCATCGTAAAACGCAAATGCCATGATAGATTACAACCCGCGGAGTTGGTGGAAACTCATTTTTATGTTCCACCGCAGCGACACCCTGAGAATCCTGCTGCCCACCATGCTGGGGGTCGCCGTTTTTACGATCCTGGTGGCTTATGTGGAAAATCAAATCTTCCAAGCCCAGTTTAAAAATACCACCGTCATCCACTCTCTTGTGGGTTTTGTGCTGTCCTTGTTGCTGGTGTTTCGCACCAATACAGCTTATGAACGCTGGTGGGAAGGGCGAAAACTGTGGGGAAGTTTTACGAACAATTCCCGCAACCTGGCGCTGAAAATTGCAACCCTCGTGCCGGATGCAACGATCAAAAACCGCTTCCGGGTTTTGATTTCCAACTACGTTCTGGCGGCAAGGGAACACTTGAGGCAGGGCGTAAACACAAACGACCTGGAAGCCTGCGACCGCTACCCAAAAAGCTATTACGAAGGCAGCCGGCATGTGCCCAACCAAATCATGAAAGCTATTTACGCGGAAGTCAACGATTTGCTGCAACGAAAGGTCATTACCCAAGAGCAGGTCCTTTTTTTAAACGCAGAACTGGTGTCTTTCACCGACAACATTGGCTCCTGCGAACGGATCCTGCGTACGCCCATCCCTTATTCTTACAGCTTGTTTTTGAAAAAAGTCATTTTCCTGTACGTCCTCACCATGCCCATCGGGTTTGTGCTGGAATTCAAATATTGGGCGGCACCCATCGTCGCGCTCGTTTTTTATGTATTTGCCAGTATTGAGCTACTGGCGGAGGAAATCGAAGAACCTTTCGGCCCCGACGCCAATGACTTGCCTGTGAATGCGATCAGCGATAATATCCAAGATAATCTGGTGGAGATTTTGGGATAGGTAAATTATTGCCACTCAAAACATCCCACATCCGGCATTTCACTGTCGCGGGTCTTGTTTTCCAGGTCAACGTCAATGGTTTTATTGAACTTCGGAGGGCGAACCGGCAATGCTCTCCCAATGGCAATGGACAGCGAATCGAGGTGGTAATCGTCTTCGTTGGCATCTTTAAAAAGTGGGTCTTCGCGGACGCCGTTGATGCAATTGAGACAAATATTGTCAAAAAAATCTGCGTAGAGGTCGTTTTGCTGCTCCAACAGGTCATCCACCCGCACCACACAGTTTTCAAATGCAACGTTAAACATTGCCGGCGTTTGCCTGCTGGTGATGTCCGAAAACTGGATCTGGTCGCGGCGCGATCCGAAAAAAATACAGTTGGAGAAAGCGGCGTTTAGCCGGAAGTCATTGCGGTAAGCGCATACCAACGGGTCGTCGTAGCAATAAAAATTGCTCATGCCGATGGCGCCTGCATTCACGCCATAGCTGGCGGCGGTGCAATAAATGAATCGGTAGTCACCGCCGTTAAGCAGTTGAATGGAATTGGAATTGTTGTTGTAAAACAGGCAGTTATCTGCTTCGATGGTGCTGTGAAAACCAATTAACCCGTTGCCTGCGGTATTGTAGATTTGTGAATTGGACAACCTGACTTCCGCCGTCGAATCGGCATAAAGTCCAAAAGAGCAGTTTTTGATGGTGGTGTATTCAAACACATTCCCTTTACTGCCTTTGCCGAGAATGATCCCGTACCACTGCCCCACTTCATCCTGAAAAGCCTCTTCCAGCCGGTCGCCCTGCACCACGATCGGGTTTTCCGCTGTGCCGAGCATCCGGATTTTCCCTTTGCTCAGCGCGTACAAGATGCCGTCGTTGAACACACCGAATACATCGTTGCGGGCAATGCCGCCGTGTACGTAAATCTGCGTGCCAGCCGCTACTTCCAGCGCGCAACTGTCAATGAGGATTTCCCCGTAAATAACATAAGGTTTGGGGTCGTCCCAGCGGATGGTTCCATTGTCGCAACTCAGGAGAACCGGCACGCCTTTATTGAAGCGGCTGGGGAAATAATTGGCGTTTTGCCCCCAGGCTTCTAAGTGTACTTGTTGTAAATTGCCGTTGGTTTCAAACTCGATCTTGTCTTCAAGCACGAATGGACTGACCGAAAGCGGTTGGTTGGGATCAATGGTCACTTCCACAAACACGTAGACGCTGTCGTTTGCCCAAATTTCGATGTCTTGCAGTTCGTCGCCGGGAACGCCATCCACATTCATTCGAAAGTTAACCCCCGTGGCACCCACAATGCGTGCCTCCGAAATGAGGATGGGCCGGTCATGGCGGTTGTATATTTTAAACGAGCGGGTTGACGACCCCAATTCTGTGAAAACCGTGTCGAAACGAAGCGTATCCAAAGAAAACGCCAGTTTGGCATCGCTGTCGGTGATGTAGTCTTCGTTTTTGTCGCAAGCAAAAAAAGAAAGCAGCAAGATTGCTGTGGCGCTTATAATAAGAAAAGATTTTTTCATGGGAAAGGTATAGTGAATCTGGTTTCCATGCCTAAAAAAGTTTGATGAACAAAGTTACGCGATAAGCTAATACGACCCAAGTTTTCCAGATCGCAATGTCAAATAAATTCTGTGGCAGTTGATCAAACTCCTTGTACTACGAACTATCTGGCTAAAAGTGCGAAAAAATCGTTATCACGAAACAAGCTCTTTTTTATTGTTTTACATGACATTGTTTATTGTATTAAATTGCCACGTCTGAAAATTTTAACGTTTGATGCAACCCCTTCCGGGGGATGTTGTCTATTCATTCAGCCTCGAAACAATACGAGACCTTGGACTACGCGAGTACTCATCACGACATCGTTGAACAGTGTAAACAGGGCAGCCGCCATGCTCAGTTTGAGTTATACAGGCTTTATTCCAAAGCCATGTACAACATTTGTTTGCGTATGCTGAACAACGAACTGGATGCAGAGGATGTGCTTCAGCACTCTTTTGTGGACGTTTTTTCAAAGCTGGAGTCCTACCGGCACGAATCGTCCATCGGGGCATGGATCAAGCGGATTGTCATCAACAACTGCATCAACCACCTCAAACGCAGCCGCCTGCGGTTTGAAGAATTAGATGACAAATACCACAACGTTCAGGAAGAAGGGCCTTATGAGGCACCGGGGTTAAGTGTGGACTTAGTAAAAAAGGCCATGACGGAATTGCCGGACGGATACCGGGTCGTTTTTTCACTTTATTTGCTGGAAGGTTACGACCATGAAGAAATTGCTGAAATCCTGAGTATTTCGGAAGCAACTTCAAAATCGCAGTTCCACCGGGCCAAAAAACGACTGAAGGAAATAATCGAATCCAAACACTATAGATCATAAAACTCAAGCAGCAATGCCACGCGATTTTTTGGAACAATTTATTAGCGAAAACCGGGAAGCTTTTGACCACGCCACGCCCAACCTCAAAGTTTGGGCCGACGTTAACAAAGCGCTCGATGCCCGAAACCCGCAGTCAAAACGCGTCGTGATGTGGTCGAAAGCCCGCATCGCAGCGGCAGTTGTTGTTTTGGTTGCAGTAGGAGCCCTGTTCGGTAGCTATCTCACCCGCGTCAACGACCAGGAAGCCGTCGCTTCCGCCGGATTGATCTCGCCGGAGCTGTTGGAAGCGGAACAGTACTACAACGGGGAAGTGCAAAAGCGATACAGCCAGTTGGCAAATTACCAGTACGATGAATCGGTAGACCAGGATCTGCAGCAAATTGACCAAATTATGGCAGAGCTGCGCGCCGATCTGGCCGAAGTCCCCAAAGGCATGGAAGAACAAATAGTCAGCAATCTTATAAAAGGCTACCAAACCAAAATCCGGATTTTGGAGCGGGTGCTCGATCGAACTCAATCTAATCATTCTAAAACTTCAAAATCGGCAAGCGATGAAGTTGGCATATAATTTATCCATCCTTTTTTTGTTGGCAGGAATCCCCTGCGCCTTTGCTGGCGTTGAGCCCGGTGAGCGCACGGATTTTACCAAAACCATCAAGAAGGAGTACGAAGTGGGCAGTAACGCTACGGTACACATCAACAACAAATACGGCAAGGTTGACGTAAAAACCTGGGATAAAAACCGCGTAAAAATTGACGTGCGCATCCTTGTGCGTGCCAATACGGAGGCGGATGCCCAGAAAGTTTTCGACCGCATCAAGGTGCAGTTTTCCAACACGAGCAACTATGTGAAAGCGGAAACGACCATTGAGCCGATAAACCGCAAATGGTGGGACAGCGGGCCGTCGAAAAACGATTACTCCATCAATTACGAGGTCTTTGTGCCTGCGAGCATCAACCTGGAATTGTACAACAAGTACGGCGATGTGTACGCGGCAGCCATCAAAGGCAAGGGCACCATTGACGTAAAATACGGCAATTTCAAGTTAGACGGGCTGGTTGAGGCGTCGAACATCACACTGGCTTATGGCAACGGCAAGCTCACCAAAGGGGGCAAAGTGGTCACCGATGTCAGTTATGGCCGCCTCAATGTGACGGAAGCGGATGAAATGGACGTCAACAGCAAATACTCTACCATCACGCTGGATAAAGTGGAAGCCGTGCGCAGCATGAGCAAATACGATACCTACAAGCTGGGCAGCATCGAAAACTTCCGCAACATCGGCAAATACGACAACATCGAAATCCAGAATGCCGGCAAAATGGTGGTCAGTTCCAAATACACCAATGTTCACGTGGAAAAAGCCACCAATATGCTGGAAATGAACATGGAATACGGTGGTGTGACGGTGATGCAACTCAACAAGGGGTTTTCAGATGTGAACCTGAGCGGTAAATACACGGATTTCAAACTCGTCGTCGAAAATGGCGCCGTTTACCGGATTGATGCCCTCGCCGACTATGCCGGGGTTCGCTACCCGGTTGGCATGACCGTCACCCACGAGAAAAAAGACAAGTCTTACTACGAAGTACAGGGCCACGTCGGGCAGCAGGGTGCGCCTGCGGTCATCAAAGTCCGCATTAGTTATGGCGGGTTGAAAGTGCAATAGGGAAGGAAAATTCTGAGTTAGGCAAATTGACAAAAGTCAAAAGTCCGATTGAGGATTTGGAGTTTTGACACAGCCGATGGGTGTAAATTTTTCTGTACTTACACTTTGCAATATAAAAACAAGCGCTAACTTGCTGGTCATAAAACGAATCCTGATATGACCACCACAGAGAACAGTTATACAATGCCCTTGCTTTTTGGCGCTTGCCGGAAGCAAGGGCATTGTGACTTATGGAGATATATACGCAACAGCGGGTATTGAAATGCGCAATGCGTGTTTCAATACCCGGTGTTGCGGGGATACCGTAGTTAGCTGTGACAAAAAGAGGGAAATAATATTCGTCAAGTACTTCTTTTGGCGAATTCCAGGTACCGCCGGGCATTTAGACGGCTTTGAGGGTGGACGCAAAGTTGCCAAGAATGTGATGAAGGCATTTAACCACAAATTACCTTTGACAATTAAACGCTAATCAAAAACAAAAATAATTATGGACTTTAAAGATCAGATCAAACAACTCGGAGAGAGGGTTTCAAAATTGAAAGATCAAATTCATACAGAGGAAGCGACCAAAAACGCATTTATAATGCCTTTTATACAGAGTTTAGGCTATGACGTTTTTAACCCGACAGAAGTTGTTCCGGAATTTGTTTCAGACATCGGAATTAAAAAAGGAGAAAAAATTGATTATGCTATTTTCAAAGACGGCAATCCGACAATCTTAATTGAGTGCAAGCATTGGGCGCAAAATCTAAACATACATGATGGCCAGATTTTACGCTACTTCCATGTTTCCAAAGCAAAATTTGGGATATTGACAAATGGTATAAATTATCGTTTTTATTCGGACTTGGTTGCAGCGAACAAAATGGATGAGAAACCTTTTTTAGAATTTAATATTCATGAAATCAAAGACAACCAAATAGAAGAACTTAAAAAGTTTCATAAGTCAGTTTTTGATGCTGAAAGTATTACGAATACTGCAAGTGAACTAAAGTTTATGAATGAGTTGAAACAACTTATTCAGCAAGAGTTATTAAATCCAACTCCCGAATTTGTTAAACATTTTGCTAAACAAGTTTATCCTAACAACATTTCCGCTAAGGTTTTGGATCAATTTACAAACTTAACAAAAAAATCAATTCAACAACACATTAGCGATCTTATAACTGAACGACTAAAAACCGCCTTGACTAAGGAAGACGAGGAAACAAAAAAACAAGAAGCAATACAAGCATTAGAACAAGCAAAATTTGATGAATCAAAAGTTCTTACTACTGAAGTAGAACTTGAAGGGTTTATGATTGTAAAAACCATTCTTCGTCAAAAAATAAGTGCAGCCAGAGTAAAATACAGAGATGCACAATCATATTTTGCAATTCTTCTTGACGACAACAATCGAAAGACAATTTGCCGGCTTTATCTAAACGGAAGTAAAAAGT
>JBBQGV010000057.1:0-36261 GCA_038323375.1 Chitinophagales bacterium | reverse complement strand
AAATATCCGGGCAAACGCAGTCATCGCCGCAGTCCACAAACTGCTCTGGCGTATAACCCGCACATTCGGCAAAGCAGTCATTGGTAAAGAAAAACACTGGCCCGGAAGGCGTGGGTTGAACGCAGACCGGATCGTAAACCGTATCGCAGTTGCAATCGTTGGTACATTCAACAAACTGATCGGGGGAAAAACCCTGGCATTCTGCTTCGCAGGCATTGTTGAACGTGAGGATAATGGTATCCTGCCAGATGTCGTCAAATAACCATACACAAACCGGATCATAAACATCGGGACAAACGCAATCTTCCGAGCCGATATTGATCCAGGTTTCAAAGGTGCTGGTGCAAGAATCGGAAGCAATGGTTAGCGTTACTAAATAGCCTCCGAGGGTGTCATAGGCATGCTGCGGGTTTTGCTCCGTGCTTGCGCTGCCGTCGCCAAAATCCCACTGCCACGAGGTGATGGGGAGGTCGCTGTACGACAGGTCATGGAACTGGAAGTTCAGGGGATCTGACGGATCCAGTTCTTCGGCAAAGAAAAAGGCATCGCAACCGGATGGCGGCGGCGGCGGCAGGATGTCCTGGCAAACGTGGAAAGGTTCGACCGGGTAGACGCTTAAAGCGGGAGAAAGCATAACCGTTTGAGAAAGCAATTCGCCCGTGCAAAAGTCCAGCACGTCAACCGTTAATGTGATCGTGTTCGGCGACGGAATGGCCGAGATGGCGAAATTTCCGTTGTCATCCGTCATGGTGCCAAATTCGATGCCTTCTGCATTGGTTGCCCAAACCGGATAGCCGGGCACCGGTAATGCTTCCTGGCTAAATAGGACAGATCCCGTGATTTGTACCGGTGAATTTTGTGCCCAAAGCCCTGCAACACTCAGTAGGGTACAGAGCATCCAAAGCAATTGTTTTTTTGAATTCATTTTTGTGTGTTTAAATGATAATGGATTGAAAAGAGAGCAGGAAAATTTAGTACTCTTTGATTACCTGTTTCACAACCGCGCCGCGCTGCGTCTGCACCCGAAGCCAGTAGGTTCCGGAGGGCAGCGCTTCCAAGTTGAGGCGACGCTGCCTTTCTGAAGTTGCCTGCTGGGCAAACGGAACGATTTGACCCAACTGATTACTGAGTGTGACGTGTTCGATTTTTTCTGTACAGGTAATTTGTATTTCTGTATTGACCGGGTTCGGAAAAATGTGCAATTCAGGGCTTGGCGATGGGAGAGCCGGGCTTGGCAGCGCATTCGGATGGTAGACCATTAACTCGAGCGGGGTGCTGTAAACAGGGATCGCGCCAAAAGCGCTGCTCATTAAAAGCACGGTATCAATGTAGACTGTAAAACCGAGGCTGTCGCCAACCGGGATAAAGCCAACCAGGTCATCTTCAATGACAATGTTCAGTACTCCGATAGAACCCGAACCGCTCACCATGTTTGGGCCAAACCTTGTCAGAGCCACGTCGCCATTGATTTGCAGCGAATTTTCGGAAAAATTGACAAAATAGAACGCATTGCTGTCGGCACCAATCCAGGATTCAGACAAGTCTATGCCAATATCCCGGATCAATTCCGGGTGGTTGCAGCGAATGGAAAAGGCGATGCCGTTTACGTCCAAAGCAGGGATATCCGCGCTTCCTAAAAGAATGGGCAATTGTATCGTTGATCCTACCGTAATGGGTTCCAAAAGTTGAGCATCGTCCAACCTTACCACAGGGTCAAGCCCTTCCGTACCGATCGAAATTTCAAGCGGTCGAAGCTCATCGTGCGTTTGGCCGTAGTTCGTGCCAACCGCCAGGATATCCGAAAAATCTACAACCCCGTTGCCATTCGCATCTGCGTAAGCATAATTCAGCCCGTTTGGGAAAGCATTGGGCCATAGCAGCGGAATAAACTGTGGGGAAAACTCAGCGTCGCTTTCCAGGCGCATTGGGCCTACCGAGCCATAGGCATAGCCGATGTAAAGCAGGTCGTATTGGTTGACCTCGCCATTGTCGTCTGCATCGCCAGGATAAACCGTTTGTGCCCCGGAAGACAGCCAGCAACCCAGCATCGCCATTGAAATCAGGAAATTATTCAGCTTGTTCATTAATAGTTGCACAATTTTGATGGGGTAAAGGTAAAGGCAGTAAACGCCACAGACAATTACAATTTTATCAGGTTATCCAAAAAAAAGATACCGTTTACTTTAAAATAAAATTTGCAAAATACTGTTTATCAATTTTGTAAAACATGTTATAAGAAACAGTTTATCCAAAAAACAACAACTCGACAGGTGTTCTACAACCCCTTGTTTTGTATCACTCAAGACAAAAATGGCATGGAAAACAGCAAGCTGGTACAGTTGATTAGCGCTTTCGACCCACCGATGCTACGTGCTTTCCACGAGTTCGTGGCCTCTCCTTATTTTAACAAAGACCAGGATCTGATGCGGCTGTGCGATTACCTGAAGCAGCAGCTTACAAAGGGTTTTCCAAAAGGAAAGACAGCCCGGCAAACGGTATACGCGAGTCTTTATCCCGAAAAATCTTACGATGAAATGCAGCTCAATCGCCTGATGAGCCGTTTGTTGCAATTGGCGGAGCGCTTTGTCTCTATATGGCGCTTCGAACAACGGGGGATCTTACCCGATTGCATGGCGTTGGAATATTATGTGGAAGCGCACTTAGACAAGCTTTATGCGTTTGCTTTTGAAAAGGTAAAAGGTAAGTTAGCCCGGCAACCGTTGCGCAACGGCGCTTATTATTACCAGCAATTTTTGCTGTCCGACCTTGCGGAACGGCATTTTTCCGCCCAAAATTTGCGACGCTACGACCACCACCTACAGGAAGCTTCTGATCATTTGGATACCTGGTTTTTGTCGCAAAAGCTGTACTACCTCTGCGCCATGCTCGATCGCCAAAAGATTTTATCTACGCCTTACCGGCAAACTTTTCTGGAAGCGATGCGCGAACACCTGCAAAACCACGATTATCAAACGTCGCCCCCGGTGGCTGTATATAGCCATTTGCTCAACGCATTGTCCGGAACAACCGACGACAGCGCTCATTTTCAGGTACTGAAAGCGTTGGTTTACGATTCGGATCAGTATTTTTCAAAAGCAGAAGTGAAAGACCTGTTTTATTTTGCGATTAACTTTTGCATCAATAAATTCAGGCAAGGCGGCAAGGAGTTTGCCGAAGACTTGGTGGAATTGTACGACCGGGGCCTGCAGAAAGGCGTGTTGCTGGAAGACGGCCTCATTTCGCCCTGGACCTATAAAAACATGGTGAAATTAGGCCTCGGCCTGCGCCGCTTCAAGTGGGTAGAGCGCTTCATTACCGACTATAGCTTTAAATTGTCCGGCGACCAGCGCGAGGATGGGTTTCACTTCAACTTAGCCGATCTGTTTTACCACAAAAAAGACTACCGTGGCGCGCTTTTCCACCTGAATCAGGTGGAATTTACGGATATTCATTATAGCCTTGGCGCCAAAACCATGTTGATCAAAATCTACTACGAGACCCTGGAAACGGAAGCTTTTCTTTCGCTCTTGTCGAGTTTCAATATTTACCTCCGCCGCAACAAACTCATTTCCAAAGAAATAAAATTAGCCTACCTGAATTTCACCGCTATTCTGCAACAGATTTACAGTGCCAGCAAAGAGCGCAGGAAGGCGCTGGCAGAAAAAATCAAAAAAGCGCCGCAGTTGACGGATCGGAATTGGTTGCTGGAGCAGCTTAATCATTAATTAAAAACAAGTGGTCATGATGTTTAATTAATTTGAGACGTTCTAACAAAGCATCCAATTGCTCCTCCAGATGCAAAGCAGTATTGCTCGAATAAGTAAAGGCTGATTGCAAAAAAGTCAGATAAGCCTCCTCTACAGAATCTGTCCAGCGAATTATTGTAGCTGACATCGGAGTTAAAGCCGATTTAATATTGCCCGAATCTTTGCACGCACCTCTTCATGCGATTTCACACGTCCATTACGTAAATCTTCAAGACTTTTTAGAACCTGAACATTTTCAGCTTCGCTGATCCCTGTTCAAGCATCCTTCTCGTCTCTCAGAGCAGCAAACAAGATGGAAATTTGCTCTAAAATCTCTACATTATCTGTTTGTACCACCATACGGTGAAGGTTATTTTTTAATTCAAGAGCCGTCATGACCATAGTTTTTGAAGTACTAAGTTATGCCTTTTTTATCAAAAAGCAGCCTACTCCCCCGGCGTATTGCCCGAACTCCGCAAATTCGCAATTTTGCGCAGCAAGTCAAACCAGAACGGTGCGCCGGGTGAACCAGCCATTGCCGTCACTGCCCAACCCAGAATTTTTTCGTCTGCGTCGGTACCGGCCAGCATATTGCGCGGTGCCTCTTCTAAGTTTTTACCTCGCAGGCTCACAGTGGCCAATAATTCCATCACGGTTGTTGCCAAAAGGCTCAATAAAAGCAGGACGAAAACGATCCCGGTAATAACGCTTAACATGCCCATGTTTATCTTTTATTTTGATGATGTTATTGGGTAGGAAGGGGCAAGTTGCAAATTTGCAAATTTGCAACTTGCCTCTTATATACTACTCAATTCCTGCTCCAACTGCGTCATGCGCGCCGCAATCTCGGTATAGTCTTTTTCAATCCCGGCAATGGCCACGGCTTCTTGCTCCAGCAGGCTGTCGAACCGCCAGAAATTGGCTTCAATTTTGTTTTTCAAGTGGCTAATGTAAGCTCGGAGCTTTTCGGTCACGTCCAATTCGATGCGGTTGCGGCCCTTACTCACTTCCATTTCGTAGCCGCCGATGACTTTGCGGCGCTTTACACTGGCCGTAGCCCCTGCAAAAATGAGGCCAACGGCGGTGAGCACCCCACCCGTAATATCGAACATCGCGCCGCTGGTCACCGCGCTAAGGATCAGGCCAACAACCGCTAAGCCGCTACCGGTGGCAATATTGGGCGAAATGCTGCTTTTGTCTGGAAATAGATTCGTATCGGCAAAGTTATCCGCCGAGTTGATGAATTGCGCAAAAGCGTCCTGCAATTCGCGCAACACATTGATGCGTTTTTCGGCAATATCACTGAAAAGATCGTGGTCGTCGCGCAGAATGGTTCGGCTGTTGCGGATTTTCAAATCCACGACTTTGGCCATTTGCTGAATGCTGTCTGCGAGGTCTTCCACGCTGCCAGTCAGTTTTTCGCGCAGCTCATCGTTCAATTCCTGTTCTAAGCTCATGGCCAAGTCATTCAGCCATTCCTTCACCGAAGTGCTCCGGCTGAAAATTGCCGTAAAAGAGCGTTTTAGCAAAGAAAAAAACGACAACCCCTCATTCAGTTCCTGCCCTTTTTGCCGCGTGATGCGGTCGTAGCCAGCCAGTAGGTTTTCCACCAGCATATTGACTTGCTTGAATGCGCGGTTTTCGTGCTCGATGAGGGTCAGGTGGATGTCTTCGCGGAAGGCGGTATCGGCTTCCCACTGGGTTTTCCGGTCGGCTAATCCTTTGGCGATCCGGTCGCCGATGTTGCGCGAGGTGGTAATGTTGTTCATCAGCTTCAGAAAAGGTGCCTGTCCGCCGGTAATGTTTGTGTGGATGTATTCGCGCAGCGGCCCGAATCCACCCAATTCCAAGTCGCCTTCCTGCTCAGCTTTTGCCGAAACGGCAAAAATATGTGGCTCCGGAATGCCCTTTTTTTCAGCGTATTCCCGCACGCCGTTCAGATTCACAGCTAAGTCTTCCGGCGGCATCAGGTCTTTTTGTTGCAAAACAAAAATGACTTTTTTGAGCCAGTCGGCGTGGATAAAATCGAAAAAATCCCAGGCCGACTGCCGATAAGGGTTTTTGGCTTCAAACACAAACACGATGAGATCGGATGCAGGAATAAAGCTCTCCGTAATTTCCTGGTGGTGCGCGATGATGGTATTGGTGCCGGGCGTATCTACGATGGCAATTTCGCGCAGGATTTCGATGGGCAGCATGATTTTTTTCAAGTGCGGATTGACGACAATGGTCTGTTCGTCCTCCCCGTACAGGATTTGCTGGATGGTGTCGGTCATCGGCTGCGGCGCCACTTTGGTGATTTCGCGCCCGGTTGCCAGCAACGCATTGATGAAGCTGCTTTTGCCCGATTTTACCTCGCCCACGATGACAAACATGAATGGCTCGTGGATGCGGTTGCGCAGGTCGCTCACCGTCTGCGCCAGTTCCTCGTGGCCGATTCGGATGGTCAGGCCGTGGAGGTCTTTTACGAGTTCTTCTATTTTCGCTTTGTAGGATTGGATGGTTGCATTGATGAGTGTGCTCACTGGTCGCTGTTTTTGTTTTTGTTGGTTAAATCGGGTTATGGACACGTGTCGGACACTTTGGAAGTGTCCGACACGTGCCTATAACCCGATTAAAACCCGCGCCAAGTTACGATGTTATTGGCAGAGCACAGAAAGTAAGGGGCAGAAAGTAGCAGAAGTCATTCCGCCACCTCCTCCACAAACGCCTTGCCCAGCGCATACTTCGCAAACCACCCCAATTCCTTATTGATTTTATGCAGGCGGTGACGCAACTCCCCCCAGCCATGCGGCTCACGCGGGGCCACGTAAAGGTGCGTGGGCACGTTCAGGCTTTTCAGGGCGCGGTAGAGTTCCACCGATTGCATCAGCGGCACCCGCACGTCCTGCTCGCCGACGAAAACCAGGGTGGGCGTTTTGGCTTTGAAAATATCCTTGAGCGGCGAGTTGTTCCAGTACGCGTCAATGGGTGCATTTTCCTGCCAGGGCGTGCCGCCAAACCAGGGCGTGCGGTAGGTGCGCACGTCGCTTTGTGCGTACATGCCGATCCAGTTGACTGCGCCGGCACCTGAAGATGCGGCCTTGAAGCGGTCGGTGAAGGTGATGAGTTTGTTGGTCATGTGGCCGCCGGCGCTCCAGCCCATTTTGACGAGGCGGTCAGGGTCGGCTAACCCGATTTTGATCAGGTAGTCAATGCCCGCCATCACGTCTAAGTGGGATTGGCGGAAATAGCCGCCTACCATGTCGCGCAGGAAAGCATCGCCGTAGCCGGTGCTGCCCCGATAGTTGGGCAGGAAAATGGCGTACCCCTGTGCTGCCAGCACAGGGTGGTAGCGCGTGGGGCCAATTCCCAAGCCATAGTGATCCGCTGCAGCCGGGCCGCCGTGGGTTTGCGTCACCAACGGGTAGCGTTTGCCGGGTTCGTAGCCGAGCGGGTAGCTCAGCAGACCTTCCACGTCCACACCGTCTTCGCCTTTCCAGACCACGCGCTCCTGCCGGGGCAGCAGGAAGGTATCCTGTAGGTAGTTGTAATGGCGGGTGAGTTGGGTGAGGGTGCCGCCGCGCACGAGGTGGACGTCGCCAGGGCTAACCGAGTTACCTAAGGTTACAAGGTGCAGGTTTTGTTCCGGCACAAAATCCCAACTGCCGAGGGCATGGGCACCGCGGGTGAGTTGGGCCAGGGCTTTTTTTGCGAAGTCGAATTGCCAGAGTTGAACTTCCAGCCCCATGTTCGCCAGCAGCAACAGGGATTTACCGTCAGCGGCCCATTCGGCATCGCTGATTTCGTAGGGCGTTTCCGGCAGGGCAATCGTTGCGGGACGGCTGCCATCGGAAGGCATCAGGAAAAGTTTGTCGTTGTAATAGGATTCAAAAGCCGCATTGCATCCGCACAAAAAAAGCACCTGCGCGCCGTCGGGCGACAAGCGGAGGTTGCTTTCTGCCACCTGGTTGTTCGTCAGTTGGCGGGCGTTGGCGCCGTCAGCGTCCATGATCCAGATTTCGTTGAGATAAGCGTCACCAAACAAGGGGGTTACACCTTTGGAAAACAGGATTTTATCGCCTTTTTTAGACAACTCGTAGCTTATCACCGAATAGTTGCCTTCCGTGATGCGGGTCGCTTTTTTGTCAGCCAGATTGAATCGCCAGAGATGCCGCTGTTTGAAATTTTCATCGTAAGGAAAAACGTCGTCTTTCTTTTCTTTGCGTTTTTTTTCGTCTTCCGTATCCGCTTCGGGTGCTGTAAACCAGATGCTCTTTCCATCGGGCGACCACGAAAAATTGGTAACTCCGGCTTCCTGTTTGGTCAACTGGATGGCTTCTCCTCCAGCGTTGTTCAAAAGGTAAACCTGTGGTTTGGCTTTTTCGCCACGGGTGGCTAAAAATGCGATGGTTTTGCCGTCGGGCGACCAGTTCGGGCTACTTTCGCCTTCTTTGCCATTGGTCATCTGAATGGCATTGGCACCGTCAAAATCGGCCCGCCAGACATGGCTCACCTGTTTGTTTTCACTCCAACTACTTTCTGCAAGGACGTATACAAACTGCTTGCCTTGCAGCGACAATTGTGGGTTGGACAAAGCCGGGATATTAAGGTAGTCTACAACCGTCATCGCTCGGCGTGCCGGCGTTTGCGCCCAAATCAGGGAAGACCAAGCGACCAAAACAAAAAGGAGGAAGTGCTTTTTCATACAAAATTGGATTTGATACCGGCTAATGTACTGATTTTGTCGAATACGCAGAAGTCGGGTTAGAGGATATCCCCTCGCGCGTCAGGTCCGATTTGGTAAAAAAAGAAACCCCGCGTTGTCTGTGACGCGGGGTTCCGAAAAGTAATTTTCTACTTAAAGGGGGGCGCTTATCGCTCGGCAAAGACCATTTTTTTGGTCGTCTTCAAGCCGCCTACTTCCAGTTGGTAGTAGTATACGCCGCTCGCTATCAAGTCTGTACGATCAATCAATAGTTCATGATAGCCCTTGTCATAGAAAGCCGTGTGGTCGTAGACAGCCTTGCCCGCCATATCGAAAATGGCTAAGCGCGCTTCCCCATTCTGCGGCAAATAAAAGGCAATGGTGGTGCTTTGATCAAAAGGGTTTGGTCGGTTTTGATAAAGCTCCGGGATGGCCTGCGCGATTTCATTGGCAGCGGGGTTTTCTATAAAGTCCAGGACAATATCTAAAGTGGTGCCGTCGGTCGCGTAGCTTTCGGCGCGCATGCGGTCGGTGCTGATTTTCAATAAATCTTTCAGGGCACCGCTCGTTTTGGCAGTAAAGCTGAGTTGGAACAATACCTGCCGACCCGGTGCGATGTTTTCCGGATTGCCGTTCCAGGAAGTGGTGACAAGTCCGGTTGCGGTTCCGAAATTGCCTTCCGTGCTCATATCAGGCAAATCGCCGGTTGTCGTGCTCAAAAATTCGAGCTTTTCGGGATCGAATGCAAGGCCAAACTGGTAGCCCATGATCCTGCTCAGGTCGTCGGCCCAAATCTCTACCGTGAAGGTTTCGCCTTGCGTGATCGGCAGATTCAGAGCCTTGATGCCTGATGACCCGTTGTCAGCGCGCTGCTCCAATTCCATGAAGCTGTTCGGAATGGCCGAGGCATTCACGTCGCCCACTTTGATGGCAATAAAATCGGCGTCCATCATATTGCCGTTCAGGTCGTTGAGGTTGTACAATTCCGGGAAAAATCCGGCGAAGGGATTGAGCGGATTCGGGAACGTAAAATTGGCCCGCACAAAACGCCAGGAAGTACTGTTGCCGGGGAATGCATCTATCACACCCAGGATCAATTTGCGCAGGATGATGAGGTCGAGCGTGGAAATACTACCTGATCTGTCGGCATCCGCGGCAATGATTTTATACGGTGAATTCAGTTTCTGTGTACCCAGAATGTGCTTCGAAATCAGGATCAGGTCTATCGTGCTGATGCCGTTCAACGGGTCGTCGTTGCGCTGGGGCAGTACCGTATAATCTAAGCCTGTGGCAATGGCATTGAACTGAAAAAACCCGTCTCCTCCGGTCGTGGATTGCTGCGAATTGCCGCCGCTCATTTGCACCTGCACTTCTTCCACTTCTTCACCGGCTTCCGTCTCGATGCTGCCTGCAATCATAGCGGTGGTGGTGGTGAATGGGCAGATGCTGTTGTTGTCCTGTATGAGCAGGTAAGTCACGCAATACGCGCTGTTGCCCTGCTCGTCCGTCGCCCAAAACTCTACTGTTTGGGTGCCAAGGTCATCGCAGGTGAAGGCCAGCGAAGTTGTCGGCGCTTCTGTGGCACCAACGCGCTTGATTTTATAAACCAAACTGCCTGCACTGCTGCAATTGTCGCTGGTTCCGCCGTTGAAAGCGGTCGCCTGGATGGTCGCCTGGATCTGGCCGTTCGTATTGGCTAAGTTGACCGACAAGCCCACGATGCAAACCGGCGCGGGGGGTGTATTGTCCCGTACCGTAACGGTGATGCTGCATGTAGAAACATTGCCACACCGATCAGATACATTGTATTTGACCACGGTCGTCCCCAACGGGTAAGTGCCGCTGGCGTTGGCACCGCTGGAATTTGCGTGCGGCGAATCGTTGCTGATGAGCAGGTTTGCGGTGCAATCGGATCCCGTCACCGGAGGAATGGTGACCGCCACCGTGGTGCAACCGGCATTGACGGCTACGGTAATGTTGGCCGGGCAATTGATCACCGGCGCTTCTGTATCTTCTACCTTGATGGTCTGCGTGTAGGTATAGCGGCCAATATTGGGCATATTCGGATCGTAAAAACACCAGTCAATCACCGTCCACTTTCTCAAAATGCGATAGCAGGCCGGGTAACTTGTCGTAAACAGGTCATCCTGAAAAGTATAACTGATGTTCCCGCATCCGACTTCTGAAATGGAAGGAACGTCGTAGCCGGCGGGCAGGTCGTCGGGATCGGTGGAAGCGCCGCAAAGGTCAGTTGTGTAGTTGTCCGGCCAGTCAATTTCGTTTTCGCCCAGCGGCAATTCGTTGGTGACGGTTATGGTTTGTGTGCAGGTGGCGATATTGCCGGAGCCGTCCGTTGCGATGAACGTACGCGTAATTGCACCGAATCCACATTCATTGACGGCAATGGTTTCCATAGAATCCAAGTCTATCAAACCGCAGTTTTCAATCACCGACGGGCTGCCGAAAACAGACAGGTCGGAATAGTCCGTAGTACAGGAAATTGTCTCATTTTCAGGGCAATCCACGAACATCGGTGGGAGCTGATCCTGCGCAGTGACCAGCACCGTACACTGGGAATAACGCCCGAAAAGGTCGCCACCCGGAATCTCGCGGGTTGGCTCAACTGGTCCGGGCCCCGGATTAATTTCGTACACCCGGAGATAGACCAGCACCTGGCCAGCGTTCACATCGTCGCAGCAGAAATAGACATCTTCGTCGAACCATTCCTGGAAGCCAATGATGCTTTGCGAGTCGTCGCCCGCCTGGCCATTGCACGTGCCGATGTCAGCGCGCCGCACTTTGAGGTAAACCGCCGGGGCGCAGTTGTCCGAACTGCCTTCGTCGAAGGTTTGTGCAAAAGCCCGGCCAATGCCCAGAGAAGGGATGGAAACGATGACGGCGTCGTCGCAAACAGCAGTAGGTGGCTGGCTGTCCTGCACGGTCAGCGTCAGGGTTTTCAGACTGGTATTGCCGCAAGTGTCAATAGCGGTATACTGAATGGTGTGCTGTCCCACTGGAACGAACGGGTGCGGACCGAGCCCCACCGCGCCATAAGACGTGCTGACAAAATATTCCGGCGTGAGGTCGCAACTGTCCCTTACGGAAATGGGCGCGGGCAGGGTCACCGTAGCCTGGCATTGGCCGGGTAGGGCATTCACGGTGACGTTATCCGGCAACACGATTTGCGGCCCCAGGGTATCCTGAATGACAATGCTCTGCGTATCTGCTCTGGAAAAACCGCTGCATTGATCGAGGATCGTCCAGGTTCGCAGGTATTGGTATTCGATGTTGCTGCAAAGGGGAATGGTGTCTTCAGAAACGGTCATGATAAAATCGCAAAGATCGCCGCTGCTCACCGGGTTTCCGAAAAGGGTCGGTTGGCCGGTTACGGCTATGGTGGTCAACGCATTTTCGCAGGAAAGCAGGGTGTCTCTCGGAAATTTGATGCTGTCGAGCGATGGGCGCGCAACGGTAATGGTTTGAATGCACTCCGCAGTATTGCCGCTGTGGTCGGTTGCCGTCCAGAAGCGCGTAATTACCCGGACGTTTGGCGACAAGCAGTCTTCTTCTTCCACCTCCTGGGTAAAACTGAGCACGACCTCGCTGTCGCAATTGTCGGTGACTTCCGGATAGCCGATCACCTGGGGCTGGATGCCGTCGAAACAGGTTACTGTCAGGTTTTCGCAAACGATCTGCGGATTGAGGTTGTCTACCACCCGAATGAAGCCGACGCAAAAAATTGTTGTGGCAATGTCGTGCACCGTCACGCTCAACGTCTGATCCACGTAGGCAGCAGCGTCAAAAGTGACCAGGTTGGTATCCCGGATAATAATCGCATTGGCGTTGTCGCGAACGGTCAGGATTTTATCGCCCGGGCAGGATTGGGGCGATTCCAGAATGACGTCCGGAACCAAAGTAACCTCGCAGTTTTGGTTGATGGCGACCTGGTTGGGGGATGCCTGCGAAGCGCCGTTGCAAACTAAGGTACATTGTGCCTGCGCGCCATTGGAAGCCAGCAGCAGCAAAACCGGTAACAATGCCCAGAGGAGTAACCCACGCCGGGGTCGGAGTTTTTTAAAAAAGGCATACGCATGGCGCATCCCCAACTGCACGTATGCAGCGGAACGAGTAGAAGGTCTCATCTTTTGATGTTGTTTTTTGTTAAGAATTGGTGCTGGCTGCGTCGGGAGGTACGGCGGCACGTTTTCTCATAAGCGATTTAATGCGTTGCTCATAGTGTGTCATGTCTTCCTGGCACTCGTTTTCTCATAGTTGTTTTCGCGCGATAAAAGTGACGTTGGGGGGAGTTTCCATAGCTTTATGTAGGTGTCGTTTTAGTTTTCATGAACAGATATGAAAAGATCATGCCAAGTTTGAAAAAACGAAAGCCCTGTCCGGTTTTTTATTCCCGGAAGGGCATGCAAATAAACAAAGTAACCCTGCCCGAAGTGCTTATCGGACAGGGTTTTGTAAAATTAAAACTTCTTTAATTGGTTCTTGCTGTTAAATTATAGTTTTTGTGAAAATTGTTTTAGGATACATCAATGCTGAACCATCAACTTAGCGGTGATTTGTTCCCCTCCGGAGGCAGTAGCTTTCAGCAGGTACAAACCGGAAGGCAATTCCTGCACCGAAAGTTGTTCGGTGATACCGGCCTCGTAGTTGATGTTTTGATGCATAACCAAACGACCCGCCTGATCCCAAACCTGAAGCATTATAGAGCCTGCTTCCATTCCTTCAAGCTGTACCTGAACGACCTCGCGGGCCGGATTTGGGAACAGCAACACGGTGGGGGCGGCAGTTTGTTCTTCCTGTATTTCAAATCCATGTTCTTCCATACCTAAAGCCTGCGACCCGATGATTTGCACCTGATCGAATTTGCCTGTGGTGATGGCCGTATTGTTGATGCTTTCTGTGAACAGCCCCGCCTGTATGCAGTTGCTCATGGGAATATTGGTCGTACCGACGAGTTGCCAGGCTGAACCGTTTGTTGAACTGTAAAAGCTGAACACGTTGCCGCTGCGTGTAATTTTTAACCACAACGGTTGCTGGGGTTGCGGATAGGATTGCATTTGTTTGATGCCGTTTGCGACCGCACGTGATTCGCGAATCATCATGGTGCTGCCTTGTTGAATTTTGAGCGCAACCATTTTAACACCTGCTCCCGCACCATCGCGCAAGGTCAGTCCGGCCCAGCCGCCACCGGTGAGCGAGGCAATATGCGCTTTGATTTCGCCGTCACCGCAAAGCTGGCGGGAAGCGAAATAGCGTTTATCAATCGTCAGGTTTGCAGGAAAACCGCTGCTCCACACGGTGTAAGTGCCAGCGTTGGTGCATGGCGAATATTTTGATTGCCGATTATTCTGTTGACATCTTTGTTTTCAGGAAACAATGGGGATGCGCACCACAACTTTGGTACCGGTTGCCTGACCTGTTTCATCGTATAAATCTTCAATATCGAGCCGGATGTCGTTGGCCATTTGGGCGTTGAGCAATTCTAAACGGTGCTGAATATTGGCAAGGCCGGTGGGGCGATGATTTTTTGGCCGATCCTTTTCAATAACAGCAGCTTTGGCGCGTCCTACGCCGTCGTCTTCGATTTCGCAGATAATTCTGTTTTCCGATGTTTTAAAGAATCGAACCCAAAGGCACCCCTGACCGGTTTTGTGCATCAGTCCATGCCAAATGGCATTTTCGATATGCGGTTGAATGAGCATGCCCGGAATTGAAATGGTTTCGGTGTCTTCAATGAGATCTACTTGAAAATCAAAAGAGAATCGGTGGTTGAAGCGCAGCGCCTCCAATTCTGTATAATAGCGGAGCAACTCAATTTCCCGCGCTAAGGGCACCATCGGCGACTCAGAGTTTTTAAGAATCAGCCGCATCAGGCGGGCAAATTTGGTCAAATAACGACTGGCCTCCCGGGTGTCGTTTTTCAAAATAAAATTCTGGACAGAGTTGAGGGCATTGAATACAAAATGCGGGTTCATTTGCGCCCGCAAAGCTTTCATTTCCAGGTCGGCCAAGCGCTGACGAACCTGCGCTTTTTCTTTTTCGCGGCCTTCTACGATCTGGATTTGTCGGGTATACATCCACCATGCAAAGGCGAGGAGTGCCGAGAATGCAGAAAGGCGGAAAGTCCATGTTTGCCACCAGGGCGGATAAATCACAAAGCGCAGCACAGCTTCCTGGCCACTCCAAATGAAGTGATGCTGTTTTGCGCGTATGCCGTATCCAACACCCCGTACTCAGGGTGTAAATGATGCAGCGGCTCTATTTTTTGTTTTTGAAAATCAATGACATGCCATGAGCTTTTTCCGGGTAAAGCGTTTTTTATGGGTTTTACGGCAACAGTACCGTCCGGAAACTCCAGGAATTCCAATACAAAAATTCCGTTGGGAGCGGGTGGGGAGGCAGACGGTTTGAAAAAGGAAGCAACGACGTTCAATTTTTGATTTAGCAAGTGAACAGCCGCATTGGTGCCCACCCAAATCTGCCCTTTGCGATCGAGGTGAAGCGCCAGCACATACTGCTTATTTGCGGAAGCTGCCTGATGATCCGGCAAATTTACCGGAGCGAACTCCAGCCTGCGGGTATCCAGGACGCAAAGGCCTTTTAAGGTGCCAATAAGCAATCGGTGCCCGGGCAAAGCAAGCAGTATGGAAATATCGTCGTAGGGAAGCCCTTTGTCGTCATGCTGGCTAATAAAAGTGGTAAAGCGTTCTCCATCAAACCGATTCAATCCTTCCTCCGTGCCAAACCACATAAAATTATCTTCATCCTGCGCGATTGATTTTACAGAATTGCTCGACAAGCCATCTTTCATGGTGTATTGGCGATACCGGCTGAATTTGTCTGCGATTTTGATATTGCGGCTTTGGTTACTTTGAACCGGCACCCCGTCCACCGGCTTTTGTGCAGGCAACGACGAGGCGAAACCGAACATAAAGGCAGCGATCAACCAGGACAACTGGCAAGGTATCCGGCAGCGGGCATATTTCAAAAACTTAGCTGATTGTAGCTGCATGGTATTCATATCGTTCTTTCCATACAAAGGTCGTTCAAGTATTCTAATCCGACTTAACCAGTTACACATTCAAACCTGCCAGTTGCGCATTCATTCCTTCAAAAGGAAGTTGTAACGCTTTTCCGGTTTGCCAGTTGCTCGCATGCTGGAGCCACTTGCTCATTGTTGCTGCTTTCGGAGCGCGGCGTCATTTACTTTTGAGAAAAATTCAAGTATGCACGCCGAAACACATTATTTGCACAATCGCTACACCCGGCTACTCAAATGGAGCAGTATCAGCATTGCTGTTTTTCAGTTGACTGCACTGGCCGGCGCTGAGACTGGTTTATCCTGGACGCCACTGGGCCTTGTGGTTCACTCGCTGCTGCTGTTGCTCGCGGTTGCCTGTTTTTTATTCGCCACCCATATAAGTCTGGGTTTTCGGGTTTCAGACAAAGGCTTTGAGATTCGCTATTTTCCTTATCATTGGCAATACCGCCAAATTACCTGGAAGGAAATCCGGCACGCCCAATTGTTGTTGCCGGGAGCGCTTCAACCCAACGCACCATTCGGATACCCGGGGCGTGACCTCAACCGCATTTACTTGTTGACCTGCCCGGAATATGCTATTCTGCAACTTAATCTGGTCAATAGCGTTCAGTTGTTCATTTCAATCCTTCATGCCCAGGAATTGACGGATTACCTCGAACATGGAATGTTGCGCCCTGAATTTTTTTTAAGAACTTCTTTGAAACCGACCCCTTGATTTTCTAGCGATAATCTCAGTTAATACAATGGCTTACCTTTGCCCCTCCTTTTAAAAAAAGTACCCCGATCTATGACGTTTCTTGAAAAACTCAGCCGCCGGCGCACTTTCGGTATCATTAGCCACCCCAATGCGGAAAAAACTACCCTGACAGAAAAACTCTTGCTGTTTGCCTGCTTCATCCAGGTAACCGGGGTCGTAAAGTGGAACAAAATCAAACCCAGCGCAACGTCCGGCTTTATGGAGATTGAGCGGCAACGGGGTGTTTTGTATGCATGCCTTGCTCTCGAACGCTAAAGAGTGCAGGTCGCACCCTACCCTGTTGTCGGCCGCGAG
Source organism: Chitinophagales bacterium (assembly GCA_038323375.1). GTDB lineage: Bacteria > Bacteroidota > Bacteroidia > Chitinophagales > Saprospiraceae > JABWAJ01. The sequence continues at coordinate 19,720 of JBBQGV010000057.1, read as the reverse complement.
AGTCGCGCCCCACATTGTCCACACCCCCCTGTGGAAAACCCTGTGGAAAAAACCGCACCCTCACCCATCGCTTTTTTTCTACTTTTGCAGCCTATGAGATTAAAGCGTCTGGAACTGAAAGGCTTCAAAAGTTTCGCCACCGAAACGACCATCCACTTCAATGAGGATGTCATCGGGATCGTTGGGCCGAATGGCTCTGGCAAATCTAATGTCGTGGACGCCATCCGCTGGGTGTTGGGCGAGCAAAAAAGCAAAGAATTGCGCCTCGACCAGATGACGAGCGTGATCTTCAACGGCACCAAAAAGCGCAAACAAAGCGGCATGGCCCAGGTGTCCATCACCTTCGACAACACCAAAAACCTGTTGCCCACCGAATACCAGTCTATTACGATCACCCGCACCCTGTACCGAACCGGCGAAAGCGAATACCGCCTCAATGGCACGCTTTGCCGCCTGCGCGACATCACGACGCTGTTTTTGGACACGGGCATCGGTTCCAATTCCTACGCCATCATCGCCCTCGGCATGGTGGACGACATCCTGAACGACAAAGAAAACTCGCGCCTCAAAATGTTCGAACAGGCAGCGGGGGTTTCCAAATACAAAATCCGCAAGCGGGAAACAATCCAGAAATTAGAAAGTACTACCGAAGACCTGAACCGCATCGAAGACCTGCTGCACGAAATAGACAACAACCTCAAAACCCTCGAAAAGCAAGCCCGGCGCGCCAAACGCTACTTAGAACTGAAAGCGGAATACAAAGAACTGAGCATAGAATTAGCGGTACACCGCGCTGCCGAACTGAAGGAGCAGCAAAAGACGGTGGCTCAAAAAGTGGAGCAGGAAGAAGACCGCTACCGCCAGTCCGAAGTGGAAGTGCGGCAGTTGGAAGCAAAGTTAGAAGCCGAACGCAAAGCCAATCTGGACAAAGAAAAAACGCTTTCCGACCGCCAGCGCGACCTGAACAACCTCGTGGGAAAAATCCGCGGGATGGAAGGCGACCGCAAGATGCACCAGCAAAAAATGCAGTTCTTAGAGCAAAATCGTGCCAAATTTGTCGAATCGGTGCAGGATGCCGAACGCCGGGCACGCCAGTTGCAAAACGACATCGAACACTACCGCGAGGAAGTGACGCTGGAAAAACGCATCGAAGCGCGCTTGGAGCAGGAATTGGAGCAGGCGGAAACGACCCTGCAAAAAATCCGCGAGAGCCACGGTACGCTCAAATCCGACTTAGACGCAGTGATGCAAAACCAGCAACAGGCCGAACGCGCAGTGTTCGAATTAGAAAAACAAAAAGCCATCAACGGCAACCAGATCGCCAACTACCGCCAGGAACTGGAGCGCAGCAGCCAGGGCATGAGCCAGCGGCAGGTGGAGGCCGCCACGTTGCAGGAAAAAATTGCGCAACTTGAAGTGGAAGAAAAGCGCTTTGCGAAGCGATTAGAGGAGTTGGAACAAGCCGAAGCCCAGCGTTTGCAAGCCTTGCTGGCTGCTGAAACCGAAAACGAAGCCCTCACCAAACGCATCACCACCGTCAACCGCGAACTTGACGCGCGCCGCAATGAGTTCAAGCTGACGAAAAGCATGATCGAAAACCTCGAAGGTTTTCCGGAATCCATCCGCTTTTTGAGCAACAACAAGGACTGGAAAAAAGACGCACCCCTGCTGTCCGACCTCATCTACGTAAATGAAGCTTACCGGGTAGCCATCGAAAACTACTTAGAACCGTACCTCAACTACTACGTGGTGCAAACCATGGACGACGCCTACGAGGCCGTCCAGTTGCTGAGCCGCAGCCAAAAAGGCAAAGCCAATTTTTTTGTGCTCGACGCTTTCCGCGACTACCAGGCGCCCATCCTCATGCTGCCGGAAACGATGAACGCCATCGAACTGGTAGAGATGGATCCGGTTTACCGCAACCTCTGCAACTACTTGCTGGAAAATGTGCTGGTTTCGGAAAAAGAGGATTACTCCGGTGCCCTGCCCGACGCCGCCGTGCTGCTCTCGAAAAGCGGTCAGCTCATCCGCCGCCGCTACAGCATTTCGGGCGGCTCCATTGGTTTGTTTGAAGGCAAAAAGATTGGTCGCAAAAAGAACTTAGAAATGTTGGAGGCGACCATCAAAAAGTCAGAGCGCGAAGCCGACCGCCTGTCCACGGAATTTTATACCCTCAAAGCAAAAATAGAAGGTTTTAAAGCGCAGCAGACTTCCCAGCAAATCCAGCAGGAGCGGGCGGCCATGAACAAACTCGTGCAGGAAAAAGTATCCCTGCTCACCCGCATGGAGAGCTTCGACACCTACTTGCGCGAAGGCAATGAAGCCCGGCAGCGCGCCACGGTGGCCATTGCACAATTGGAACAGGACATTGCCGACATTGAAGTGCGGCTATTAGAAAAACACGAAAACGCCCGCCAGGTAAAAGAGCGGATTTCCAATACCGATGGCTCGTTCCGCCAGGTTGCCGAGCAACTGAGCCAGGCCTCCACCGCCTACAACGAACAGAATATCGCTTTCATCCGCCAACAAAACAAGGTGGGCACTTTGCAGCGTGAACTGTCTTTCCGCGAAAAGCAATTGGAAGAAGCCAACGCCGCCATGGTCGTCAACGCCAAAAATATTGAACAGAACGAGGCAGAAATCACCCAGGCGGCGGACCTGATCGGACAGGTGGAACAGGAGTTGCTCGCCGATTACGAAGTGCGCAAAGAACGCGAAACCCTGCTCACGGAAGCGGAACAAAGCTATTTCAAAGCGCGCGGCACCATCAATGAAATCGACGACGGTTTGCGCAAAGCGAACAAAATGAGCCAGGACACGCAAATGTTGGTGAACCAGCTCAAGGAAAAGCTCACCGACGTTAAGTTCAAAATCAGTTCGGTAGGCCAGCGCCTCAACATCGAATTCGGTATTTCCATCAACGACATCATCAACCGCCAGCCCAATCCGGAGCACACGGAAGCCGACCTCGGCTCTCGGGTGGAACGCCTGAAAGAGCGCATTGACAGCTATGGCGAAATCAACCCCTTAGCCGTGGAGGCTTACGATGAGATGAAAATCCGCCACGAAACCATCCGCGAACAACGCGACGACGTGGTGCAGGCCAAAGCTTCGCTGATGGAAACCATCAAAGAAATTGAAGAAACCGCCACGGCGCAGTTTCTGGAAGCTTTTGGGCAGGCGCGCCTGTATTTTATAGACGTTTTCCGCAGCCTCTTCACGGAAGACGACAATTGTGACCTCATCCTGCTCAATCCGGAGACGCCGTTAGAGTCGAAAATCGAGATCGTCGCCAAGCCCAAAGGCAAACGCCCGCAAAGCATCAACCAGCTTTCCGGCGGCGAAAAAACCCTCACGGCCACGGCCCTGCTTTTTGCACTTTACCTGCTCAAACCGGCACCGTTCTGCATCTTCGACGAGGTAGACGCGCCCTTAGACGACAGCAACATCGCCAAATTCAACAAGATCATCAAAAAGTTTTCCAAGGACTCGCAGTTCGTCATCGTCACGCACAACAAACTCACTATGGAGGCCGTGGATACCATCTACGGCGTGTACATGGCCGAGCAGGGCGTTTCCGGCGTCAGTCCGGTGGATTTTCGCCATTTTGAAAATTCGGGGGCGTTTGAGGTGACGCGGTAAGGAGTTCTAAAATATCCTTTACTCAATCAAACCCGGGGTTCGTATGCGCTTTTCCATTATTTTGAAAAATAGTTGGCATCTTGCAATCCGTTAAGGAATAGCTGGCAGATCCGTTTTTTTGCTTGATAACCTTAACACGAAATTGGAAAGGGAATACAGATTTAAAAAGGATATACGACGCTTCCTTAGCGGCCTCCCGTTGTTTGGGACAAGTTGTGCGGGAGACTGTTTCCCGCAAAGGGCGCTAAGGATACGCAAGGACGCAAAGCTGGATGCCATCCTTAGCGTCCTTTGCGAGACCTCAGCGTCCTTTACGGGAAATTTTAGACGCAAGAAAAAGCAAAGCCTGAAAACGGCGCTTCGCCACATGGATGCCCGGGATGACCAGGTCATCGTGCGGAGCTGGCTCAACATGACGTTTACTAAACTTTTAAAGTTTAGTAAACGTAGCTCCGTTTCCCTCTAATTCTTGAAAATGTTCAGTAGCATAGTGTGAAACTCCTTGATGTGAGAACAGCCATGCAGAACTCCTCGCCAAGCTCATTGTTGTTGTTCCGGAAAAAGATCATAAATTAGCCGGGTTGAAAAACGAAAAAACAACCTACACCATGAAGCGACATCACTTGTTGTTCCTCCTCCCGGCGCTGCTGTTCCTTTGCGCGCCCGTTTTTGCTCAGAAAAAAAGTAAATCTAAAACCGATGCGCAGACAGTAAGTCCCGCGCCCGCTTTTGACGCAACGGCTTTTAAAGCGCTGAAATGGCGCAACATCGGCCCCTTCCGCGGCGGGCGCTCCAATGCTGTATCCGGCGTCGTGGGCAACGAAAATACATACTATACCGGCTACACCGGCGGCGGCGTTTGGCGCACCGACGATGCCGGCCTCAACTGGCGCAACATTTCCGACGGCGCGTTCAAAACCGGCTCGGTCGGCGATATTGCGGTAGCGGAATCCGACCCGAACGTTGTTTTCGTGGGCATGGGCGAACACGCCGTGCGCGGGGTGATGACTTCCTATGGCGACGGCGTATACAAATCCGAAGACGGCGGCACAACCTGGAAAAATGTAGGGTTGGAAAAAACGCGCCACATTTCCGACGTGATCATCCATCCGCAAAATCCGGATGTGATTTACGTGGCTGCCCAGGGCGCGCTGCATGGCCCAAACCCTGAGCGCGGCATTTACAAAAGCACCGACGGCGGCACCACCTGGCGCAAAGTGCTGTATTTAGATGAAAATACGGGCGCTTCCAGCCTGAGCTTGGATGCAAACAACCCACGCGTATTGTACGCGGCCTTCTGGCAATACCGGCGCCTGCCGTGGAAAGTGGAAAGCGGCGGCTCGGGTTCTTCCATCTGGAAATCAGTGGACGGCGGCGAAACCTGGGTCAAACTCAGCGAAGGTTTGCCCGCAGCAATGGGCAAAATCGGCATTTCGGTATCCCGCGCCAACTCCAACCGGGTATACGCCATCGTGGAAGCCGAAAAATCAAAAGCAGGCGTTTACCGCTCCGACGACGGCGGCAAACGCTGGACAATGATGAGCAACGACAACAACCTCACCGCCCGTTCGTGGTACTATATGGAAGCTTTTGCAGACCCCGCAGACGCCAACATCGTTTACGTGCTCAACGCGCCCATGATGCGTTCGATTGATGGCGGCAAGAGTTTCAGCAGTATTAATGTCGGGCATGGCGATACCCACGACCTGTGGATCAATCCCAACAACAACCAAAACATGATCCTCGGCGACGACGGCGGGGGCGAAATCAGTTTCAACGCCGGCCAAAGTTGGAGTACCCTGAACAACCAGCCCACTGCACAATTCTACCGCGTGAACGTGGACCAGCGTTTTCCTTACCGCGTTTATGGCGGCCAGCAGGACAACAGCTCGGTCGTCATCAACAGCCGCAACAACAGCTATGGCATTACCGACAAAGACTGGATGGAAGGGCCGGGTTGCGAATGCGCCTTTATTGCTTTTGACCCGATGAACCCCGTAGTCATGTACGGCGGCTGCTACCAGGGCATGATCGAATCGTTGGACACCCGCACGATGGAGCGCAAAGACATCATGCAGTACCCTTCGCTCAATCTTGCCAATCCGCCCAAAGAAATGAAGTACCGCTTCAACTGGAATGCGCCCATCGTGGCTTCCCCGCACGATCCTTCGGTGATTTACCACGCGGCGAATGTCCTGTTCAAAACCACCGACGGCGGCCTGAACTGGCAGGTCATCAGCCCCGACCTGACCCGCAACGATACCACAAAACAGGGGGATGGCGGCGGCCCGCTCACCAATGAAGGCGCAGGCGGCGAAAACTACAACACCATCAATTACGTCATCGAATCGCCGCTCGAAAAGGACCTGATCTACACCGGCAGCGATTGCGGCCTCGTACACCTCACCCGCGACGGCGGCAAAACCTGGCAGAACATCACGCCCGCCGGTCTGTCGGAATGTCTCATCCAATCCATCGAGGTTTCGCCGCACAGCAAAGGCACGGCGTACCTCAGCGGGACGCGTTACAAATTCAACGACTTCGCTTCGCTGACTTACAAAACAGTAGATTATGGCAAAACCTGGACCAAAATTGCCGCTGGCGTCAATGCCGACGATTTCATCAAAGTCATCCGCGAGGATAAAAAAGTGGCCGGATTGCTTTACGCCGGCGCCGAACGCGGTTTTTATATTTCGTTCAATAGTGGCGCCAATTGGCAGCAATTGCAACTGAATTTGCCGGTCGTGCCGATTACCGACCTCATCCAGCACGACAACGACCTGGTTGTTTCTACGGCCGGGCGCTCCTTTTGGATCCTTGACGACGTGAGCGCGTTGCAGCAATACAAAGGCAGCTTCGGCGATGCGGTTGCAAAAATCTACGCGCCGAAAACCACCGTGCGTTTCAGCAGCTTTTCTCCGCCCTGGCTGCCGGAAAACATCCCCGGCATTGGCCGCAACCCTTTGGACGGCGTCATTTTGGATTATTATTTGAAAGAAAAAGCGGACACCAATTTGCTCACCTTAGAAATTTTAGACGCGGGTGGAAACGTGATCCGAACCTATACCAACAAAAAAGACGAAACGTTCAAACCTTACCCCGGCGGACCGCCGCCTGCTCCGGTCATTCCTACTGAAGCCGGCCTAAACCGCTACGCCTGGGATTTTCGCACCGAAGGCATTGGCGGCGTGCAGGGCGCTTTTGTGTACGGCGATTACCGCGGTTACCGCGTGGTGCCGGGGCAATACCGGGTCAGGTTGACGCACAAAGGCAGCGCATCTGAGGCTCCAATTGAAGTTGTCGCTGACCCGCGTATTTCAGTAAACCCTGCCGATTGGACTGCCCAGCAGCAATTGCTCGAACGGTTAACCAACGACCTGCGCAACATGCATGGAGCGGTGACCAACCTGCGCAAAGTCAAAAAGCAGTTGGAAGGGATCAATGAAGCGTTGAAAGGCATGGATAAAAGCGCGGCCATGCTCAAACAAGGCGAAGACCTGATCAAAAAAATTGACGCCTGGGAAGCAAATATCGTGGAAAGCCGCCAGACCAATTTTCAGGATGTGATCAACTGGCCGAGTAAGCTCAACGCCGAGTTTTTCGACCTGCGCAGCAAAGTGGACGTACACGACCCACGCATCACGCAGGGCGTTCGCGATCGCCTCCGCGATTTGGAAGCGCAGTGGAATAACCACCAGGCCGCGATGCGCGATTTGATCAATAAGGACGTGGTGGCCTACAATCGTTTGTTCCGGGAGCAGAATATTCCGGCGGTGATTGTGAAATAGTGACTCGACTACCCGGCATCCCCCTTGCGTCTAAAATTTCCCGCAAAGGGCGCTAAGGATGGCATTCAGCTTTGTGGACTTGGGGCGTCTAAAATTTCCCGCAAAGGGCGCTAAGGAGGGCGTCCCGCTTTGCGGACTTGGCGTAACCTTCGCGCCCTTTGCGGGAAATTTCCGCTAAGTATGGCGTCCCGCTTTGCGGACTTGGCGAGACCTTTGCGGGAAATTTTTTCCAAAATGGGATTATTTTCAGAACCCATTCACTTTCCTGTGAATTCCATCTTTTAAATGCACACTTCCAAAATTAATCAAAAAACCAAGCCTTTTGCCTGCTACTTTAAGATAGGTAATCAACTGCTTATGATGTACTTCTGACAAAGCTTCCACTGATTTAATCTCAAGGACAATTTCATCTTCGACCAACACATCTATGCGATATCCAACACCCATGCGTATGCCATCGTGTATTGGATAAATCCCATATTGGTACTCATGCGGAATGCCCGCCTTGGTTAATTCATAACAAAGAACACTTTCGTAGAAGCTTTCAAGCATGCCCGGCCCATAAAGACTATGTATTTTAAAACAAATATCGAGCACACGTTTAGAAATGAGGTTCAGCTCATTTGATGTTTTTTCCATGTATTGTATGTTTTATGTAACCGTAATTAGTGGATGCTTTTATTGTCGTTGTCTCAACGGATTAACAAGGTAGGGGTTTTCCCGCAAAGGGGTTTTCCCGCGAGGGTTTTCCCGCAAAGGTTTTTTTCCCGCAAAGGTTTTCCCGCAAAGGTTTTTTTTCCGCAAAGGTTTTCCCGCAAAGGGCGCAAAGGTTACGCAAAGGACGCTAAGGAGGGCGTCCCGCTTTGCGGACTTGGCGTAACCTTCGCGCCCTTTGCGGGAAATTTTCGCTAAGGAGGGCGTCCCGCTTGCGGACTTGGCGAGACCTTCGCGCCCTTTGCGGGAAATTTCCGCTAAGTATGGCGTCCCGCTTTGCGGACTTGGCGTAACCTTTGCGCCCTTTGCGGGAAATTTTCGCTAAGGAGGGCGTCCCGCTTTGCGGACTTGGCGTACCCTTCGCGCCCTTTGCGGGAAATTTTAATACACAGTTTTCCCGCAAAAGCGTCAAGCTTATTATACCATGACTCAACTGAGTTTTATCGCACTCCCGCTTTCCGCAAACGCTTTTTCACCCGGCGGGCGCGTATCCAATTAATGATCCCAAAAACAAGTGTTAAGCCTGCGGCAAACAAAAGGACTCCCCCGAAGATTGGTAGTAAAGAGGACGTCAGTATAAAAGAAGACGCTAAGCCTTTTGCCAGCAATAGCGCGCCCAATATGCCCGTGATGGCGGAAGTGATGGTCAAAGCGATTGCCGCTTTTCGATACTTCTGGTAGTAGGCTTCCTCTATTTTTTGTTGAGTTTCAGGAATGGTATCTTTCAATACAGGAGAGATAGAGATTGTATCCCACTTCTTTAGATTGGGTGGACCTACTGCACAAACAGCTTTACTTTGTGCGGGAATAAGCAACAAAAACAGGCAAAGGCAGGCGCCAATGCGCAGGGTTGAGGAGCAGTGTGTTTGCATGGTTTTCAGTTTTATGGAGCCAATTTACGCATAGAAGAAGGATAAAAGAAAAAGGTTAAAGTGGGAAGCATAATTCCTACTTTAACCTTTCTACTTTATCCTTTAAACTTGAATCAACTTTAACCTTGATGGAAAATTAGCTCTTCTTCACCTTAATGCTGCAACCGATGGCTTTGGTGATAGCCGGATCCGGCGCCTGGTTGTTTTCCATATACTTGATCGCCATTTCAATGTAGTTCACCTTTACAGCAGCAGGGTCTTCCGCGTTGTCATCCAGCGCGCCGGTGTAGCGCAATACCATGTTTTTGTCTAAGACGTAGAACTCCGGCGTGCGCGATGCGCCATACTGCGGGAATACTTTCTGGCCATCGTCAAACAGGTAGAGGAAAGGGAAATTTTTCTCTTTCGAGCGTTGCTGCATTGCTGCAAAATCGTCGCCGGGCTTCAACGCCGGATCGTTTGGCTGGATGGCCACAACCGGATAGCCCATAATGGACGTCTTTTTGTGCAAGGCAATAATTCGGTCTTCGTACAACACGGCAAACGGGCAGGTATTGCAAGTGAAGGTAACGATGTAACCTTTCGGCGTTTTGCCGTTAGCATCCTTAATGTCGGCCAAAGAATAGGTTTTGCCGTCCACACCCTTGAGTTTGAAATCCGGCGCTTTATCGCCAATTTTTATACCGCCAACCGCCGGAGCAGTCGCTGCAATAACTACCGCAGCAAGCGCCGCTAATGCTAAAGAGAATCCGAATATTCTTTTCATAGCTGAAAAAGATTTTTTATGTGAAAAAATGTCTGTTGCTTTTTTACTACCTCCCCAAATCCTTTAACATCCTTTCCAATTCCTCATAATCCGAAAACTGATCATCTTTGAACGCTCTTTTGCGGGCATTGTAGACCAGCGTTACCGGAATTGCGCCACCCCAAGCCGGACTGACTTTGTCTATCCAGTTCTGGTACCCTGAATCGGTCAGGGCCAACACGGTGGATTTTAGTTTCCGGGACTGCACAAAAGGCAGGAGCTTTTTTTCAAGGTCTTTTTTGAAATCGAGGCTCACGAGCACCACTTTAACCTTCTGATCCTGGAATTGTTCGTGCAACTGCTCAAACCAGGGCAGTTCTTCCACGCAGGGTTTGCACCAGGTTGCCCAAAAATTCACAACATACGTGGTATCGTTGTCGAAATGCAGCCAATATTCAAAATCGTCAAATTTGGAATACACCGGGATGCCGCCCAGCAGTACCGAAGGAGCGATAACCGGGGACGCTACCGCATCGGATTGTGCTTCCGATTTGCAACTGACGAACAGTTGAAGCGCCACCAAAAGGAGCAATAAGAATCTGGTCATTGTGCGTATTTACGGTTTTCAACACAAAATGACGAAAAATAGCTGAAAAACACGACTTTTTGTCGTGTTAAAAGCGTGTTAAGGTAGAAAAAAAGGGGGAGCAGCAGGGTTAATACTCACTCGTCAAATGAAACTCCACCTTCCCGTGGTTTTCCTTCGCCATTTGAAGCGCCCAGGCACTTTCCGCCAGGAAGACTAAGTTGCCGTATTTGTCGCGAGCCATGTCGCGTTTGCGGCGGTCGAGGAATTCTTTCAGCGCTTTGTCGTCGTCGCAGCTCACCCAGAATGCCTTGTAGAGGTGGAGCGGCTCGTAGGTGCAGGCCGCGCCATATTCGTGCTGGAGGCGGTACTGGATCACATCGAATTGCAGCGCACCCACCGTGCCGACGATTTTGCGGCCACTAATTTCGCGGATGAACAACTGCGCAACCCCTTCATCCATCAGTTCTTCCAGCCCTTTGTTCAGTTGTTTGGTTTTTAAAGGATCCGCGTTGTTTACGTAGCGGAATTGCTCTGGCGAAAAACTCGGGATGCCTTTGAAATGCAGGGACTCTCCTTCGGTGATGGTGTCGCCGATTTTAAAATTACCGGAATCGTACAAGCCCACCACGTCGCCAGGATAGGCTTCCTCCACAACCGTTTTTTTATCGGCCATAAAAGAAGTGGGGTTTGAAAACTTCATCTGCCGCGCCTGGCGCACGTGGAGGTAGTTGACATTGCGCTGGAAACGCCCCGAACAGATGCGCAAAAAGGCAATCCGGTCGCGGTGCTTGGGATCCATATTGGCGTGGATCTTGAACACGAAGCCGCTAAACTTTTCTTCGTCGGGCAAAACCGTACGCTCTTCTGTTTGTCGGGGCAAAGGTTGCGGCGCGATTTCCACAAAGCAGTCGAGCAGTTCGCGCACCCCGAAATTGTTGACCGCGCTGCCGAAAAACACCGGCGAAACGCGCCCTTCTAAGTAGTCTTCGCGGTTGAATGCCGGGTAGACTTCTTCCAGCACGTTGGCGTCATCGCGCAATTCGGCAGCCGCGCGTTCGCCCACGCGTTTGTCCAATTCCGGGTCAGATAAATCTGTAATTTCAATCATATCCTCTTCCTCCTGCTTGCCGTGCGGGCGAAACAGGACGAGTTTTTTTTCATACCGGTTGTAAACGCCCTGAAAGCGCTGCCCCATGCCGACCGGCCAGCTCAGCGGACAAACCTTGAGCTTCAGCTTTTGCTCGATTTCGTCCAACAGGTCGAACGCGTCTTTGCCTTCGCGGTCGAGTTTGTTGATGAACACGATGATGGGGGTATTGCGCATGCGGCACACTTCCACCAATTTTTCGGTTTGTTCCTCCACCCCTTTGGCCACGTCAATGACGGTGATGACGCTGTCTACGGCTGTGAGGGTTCGGTAGGTGTCTTCTGCGAAATCCTTGTGTCCAGGCGTATCTAAGATGTTGATTTTTAAATTTCTATAATCAAAAGCCATCACAGAGGTGGCCACTGAAATGCCCCGTTGCCGCTCGATTTCCATAAAGTCGGACGTCGCGCTGCGTTTGATTTTGTTCGATTTTACGGCACCGGCCACCTGAATAGCGCCGCCAAACAACAGGAGTTTTTCTGTCAGGGTAGTTTTTCCCGCATCGGGGTGGCTGATGATGCCGAAAGTGCGCCGGCGGCTGAGTTCTTCGAGAAACGACATGGATCGTGGTAGCTTTTTTCAATTGAAGGCGCAAAGGTAATGGAATGTTGTGAATTCACGCTGATAGTCCGGGCAGTCGGTCGAGGTAAAGTTTCCATTCTACCAAAACCGCCTGAATATAAGGCGATTCTACGGCGTGGTTGCGCGTGATGTGTTTGTTGCAGCCACAATAAGTACACAACTTTTCGCAAAATGGCAGGTGGATATAGAGACTCAAACCGTTGTCCTGCCTGAATGCTCCGGTCACGTGCGCCATCCAGTCGGCTTCTGCAAGCTAATCGGCTTCCCAATACGGCACTGTCGGATAACTCGTGTAGCGCGGAGCCGGGATGTCGTATTTTTCTAATAAATTTAACATGACTTTATTTTTTTACCGCATAGGTGTACTATGGTAAAAAGACCTGCGCAGCTAAAGCGTCACGCTATTTCAAATCGCGCTGTGAAATGCCGCAAAAATGGCGGTTCGTAGGTAATTCTGTAACCCGTTTTTTTATCGCGATGGCGTACCAGCTCGCCAAAAGTTTCTACAACGTAATCTATATGGCTCTGCGTGTACACCCGCCGTGGAATGGCGAGCCGCACCAGATCCATCGCTGCCGGAATAAGTTTCCCTTCCGCATCGTATTTCCCAAACATGACGGAGCCGATTTCACAGCATCGGATGCCGCCCAACCGGTACAATTCGCAAACCATTACCTGGCCGGGGTATTGCTCCAGCGGGATGTCGGGATAGAAGGCCCGGGCGTCTATGTATACCGCATGTCCACCCGCCGGACGCATGATGGGGACGCCGAGTGCGTGCAGCTTTTCAGCGAGGTATTCCGTGCTTTTGATGCGGTATTGCAAATAATCCGGATCAAAAACTTCCTCCAGGCCGATGGCGATGGCTTCCATGTCGCGCCCCGAAAGACCGCCGTAGGTGGAATACCCCTCTGTAATGATCAATACGGTGCGGCATTGCACCGCCAAATCGAGGTCAAGCAGGGCCAAAAAACCACCCATGTTCACCAGCGCATCTTTTTTTGCACTCATGATGCAGCCATCGGCGAGCGCAAACATTTGCTGGGCAATTTCGCGGTAAGTCGCGTTTTCAAAACCTGATTCCCGGTGTTTGATGAACCATGCATTTTCTGCAATCCGGCAAGCGTCGAGGATAAAACGGATGGCGTGTTTTTGGCAAATTTCGGCAACCTCGCGGGCATTCTGCAGGCTAACTGGCTGGCCACCGCCGCTATTGTTGGTCACAGTAAGAATAACGGCAGCGATGTTTTCAGCCCCGAATTGTACGATTTTTTCGAGCAACTGACCCGTGTCAAGGTTGCCTTTGAAGGGGTGAAGCAACGCCGGGTTGCGGTTTTCCGGAATGGGTAGGTCAATTGCCGTAGCGCCCGTAAACTCAATATTGGCTCGGGTCGTATCAAAATGTGTATTGCTGATGAAAATTTTCCCGGGGCCGCCGATGCGCGAATACAACAGGTGTTCGGCTGCGCGCCCCTGGTGCGTCGGCAACACATAAGGGTAGCCCGTCAGATCCTGAACCGCTTTTTCCATCCGCAGCCAACTCGATGCGCCTGCATAACTTTCGTCGCCGCGCATGATGCCGGCCCATTGTTCGCTGCTCATGGCGGAGGTGCCACTATCTGTCAGCAGGTCAATAATAACCTGTTCAGAACGAAGCAAAAACGGATTAAAATGAGCATTTTGCAAAAAAGCTTCCCGCTCCTGCGGCGTAGTGAGCCGAATCCGCTCTACCGTTTTGATTCGAAACGGCTCGATGATGGTTTTAAAATCCATACGTTTTGATGCGGTGTAATTTGATGCGAAAGTAGCGTACCTGCCCAAGACCGCCATTGACAAGTATTGCACGGATGGATGACTTTGGTCAGTAGCCTTCCTGTTTCCATTGGCGGCAGATTCCCGGTCGCTCGGTTTTTTCCTGTTTGCGTTGTTTGTGGTGGCGAGCGGCATTGGCAAAGCCATTTTCAGCCCGCGATGGTTCCCGGCGCAACAAGTCTAATAAATTAAACAGCAAGTGTGTTTTATCCGACATCGAATTCTCAGCTTGGCTCCGCCTCGCGTGTTTTATTCAACGGGTTCTACCCGTAACCCCTCCACCTTCGCCAATACATAATCCCTCAATTCATGCCCCGTTTCCTGAGCGATATTTTCAATATTGACGCTCCCGGAGGCGGTGTAAAAAACCACATCCACGAGCTGATACCGGGCTTCCATCAAAGAACGCTCCACCGCCACCGCCTGTACGTTGCGCCACAGCAACAAGGTTTGCACCGCATTGAAAAAGCCGGAATGGTTCCACAAGCCTTCCACACTCAGGGCGTAGCGTTTGCGGCGAAACAACCTCCATTGCCACCAGGCCGTTACCGGCAGCCACAGGAGGCAGGTCGCCAGCCAGAGCCAACTGAAGTCAACCATCGTTTTGACAATCAAACCAATTAGCGGCAACAGACCGATAAAAAACAAACGTTGATAGAAATACAAGCGATGGGGACGGTACCAGCTCCAGGACAACCCGCCGGCTCCGGGGAAATAAGCTTCCCGCACGGCGTCTACCTGAGGTTGGTAGCAGCCGGGCACCTGAAGCGTTTGTTTGGTGCTCAGTTCGTGGCCTGCCGCCTGGTAAAGCCGCAGATTGAACAGGCCCAGCAGGCGTTGCAGCGGATTGGCCGTCCAGCGCAGGTACTGTATTTTGGGAAGGTAGGCGGCTTGCTCGCGGCGGGTGAACAGACCGGCTTCCAATCGAAAACCGTCGCCCGTGCGAACAAAACGCAATCCATAAAAACGCACAGCGGTAAGGATTAAGGTTGCAAAAACCGAAACAATCAGGAAAAACAGGGTAATCCACAGAGCAAAACTCCAGAAGAAATTGAAGGAAAGTCCAAGTTCTTCAGTCAGATACTGGTAAGTTGATTTGCCGAGGATGGGTTCGAGGTTTTCTGCAAAACTAAAAGCTAAGCCAAGGAGAATGCCCCCGGAGCGCAGGTGGTTTTGGCTGAGGCCAATGCGCAATAAATCGCCAAAACCCAAGTGGAGTAAGGTCGCTTCCGGCGTTTTTTCAAGGGTGATGGAGGTATCGCCGGATTCCGGAGCAACGTTTTCCTTTTTCCAGGCCAGCAGGTATTCACGGAGTTCCTTGGCTTTTTCCCGATCCAGGGCATTGATGCTGATTTCGGATCCTTTTGAGCCACTGGTATCCATTTCCACGCTCACGACATTAAAAATCCGGTGTAAAAAGGTTTGCTGAAAGGTAATCGTCTGGATTTTGTCCAATGCAACGCTCAGGCGGCTGCGTGTGAAGCCTCCTTTTTCTAAAATAAACTCGCCGTCCTGTACATAAAAACGGGTTCGAAAATAAATCACCAACGCGCGACCTATTGAAAAAACGCCGGCGCCAATCATCACCCAAAGCAAAACCTGATTGTTGCTGCCGGGGCGACGGCCCAGCAGGAGCAGAACCAGCACGAACCAAAACTGGCCGATCAGGGCGCGGATCAATTTGGCCAAAATCACGAGTATTGCAATCGGGGATTGCCGGCTGGGTTCGAAGTAGAACGGGACAGGAGGGCTCGATTCAGACATCGGCACCTGTTTTTTGGGCAATAAATTGCTTGATGCGTTCGGCTTCCGTGAATTCGATGTCCGAAATCCCCAGAGACCCACCCGAAGTGCCGGCTGTATACACGCTGATGGAGCCCAGTCCCAGCGACCGGGCGATTGGCCCTTGTTTGATTTCCACGTGCTGCACGCGGCTGTAAGGCACCGTCAACTGGGTGCGTTGCCAATACCCTTTGACGTGAATGAGGTCTTTTTCCCGGATGGCGTAGGCTTCGCGGTTGAAGCGTTTGTGCGTCATCCAGTAGAAAAAAGCAGCCTGAAGCCCCCAGGCAGCAAAAGCCGGTAATCCCCACCATTTCATCCCGCTGAGACCCCACGACGCGGTTAGGCCCAGCAGTAGAATACCCTGAAAAATACCCCAGCCAATGATGCGCAGTTTGAGCGCTTGCGGCGGCAGCCGTTGAAACTGCACGGCTTCTACACTTGGCAGTTCACCGGGAGGAATCTGTTGATTGTCGAAAAGCATAGAACGCTACTGGTTTGAGAGATGTAGGTAACCTACCTTTGGTGCCATTTTTTGGCCTTTACAAAGATGGCAATATTGCATCAAACGAGTTGCTTATTCTTACAATCATGACCACTATCCAAGAACTTTACCAATCTGAACTTGAAATCACCGACCTGTTCGAAAGATTCTGTTCCACGACTTTGGAAAAGGAAAAATGGACCCACGCTGCCCATCTCACAGGGGGCCTGTGCTTTCTAAAGCAATACGATAAGTACGAAGCGACTTGCAGGATGAAATCGAGCATCATTGCTTTCAACCTTTCTGTTGGCGGAGAAAACACAGGCAGTGGCGGCTATCACGAAACGCTGACCATTTTTTGGTTAGAAGTGCTGCATTTTTATGTGACCGAGCATCCGGAATATTCCCTCCTTGAGCTTTGCAACCGATTTTTGCAATCGCCGCTGGCGGATAAAAAGTTGCCTTTTTATTTTTACGACCGGGACGTACTGATGAGTGCGTTTTACCGATCAAGGTTTGTGACGCCCGATAAACAAGCGTTGAGCGACGATGTGCTGAGAAATTATTTAGTGTCTGTCTTTAGAGTCCGATAGCTGCGTTGTGGCAGGCAAACCTTATAGGTTTTAGAAACCTTATAGGTTTAATCCACCTGACTTTGTCCCGTCAGGGAGTCTGCAACAGCGCGTAAAACCTTGCTTCTGTTGCAGACTCCCTGCGGGAGTGACAACCGATGAGGTGTTATGCACAGACACTAGATGAACAACATGTGCGTACCTACACCTGAGCCCTGCTTGTAAAAATCACCCACCGTAATCACGCCATCTACGTCGTCATACAGATCTTCTTTTTTGTAATGGAACATGTCCATGGCTAATTTGCAAGCCCAAAGCTTAACGCCGGAAGCTTTCAAAATATCGAGAAATTCATGTACATCCGGCATGTCAATGCGCTCCATTTCCTTTTTCATCATGTGGGTTGCAAGGGCTTCCATGCCTGGCAATCCGCCCAACAGGGTAGGCATGTGCATGGCCGGGTTGCCAACCGTTGCAATGTGCAGGTGTTCGAGTTTCTTTTTGTGAATGGCTTCGAGGCCAAAAAAAGTAAAAAACATTTCCGCTTCGATGCCCTCCATCCTTGCGCCATTAGCGAGCACAAATGCTGCGTACACGTTTTCAAGCGTCGCTTTGGAAAGGATAATCATCATTTTTTTAATATCGCCATTGTTATCGTTCATGACTGATGTGTTTGATTGTGAAACAAGTTAAATACAGCTGACTGGTTTCGGAATCCCGGCAATCTTAGAAGCCGTCTTCAACGGTGCCATGGGAAACAGCTGATAAAACTCCTTGATGTCCACCACGCCGCTTTTTCCGATTTTGCGGATGCTGAGCGGTACTTCGTTTTTAAACTCCTTTTGCAGGTATGCGATGACTTCCCAGTGGCGGGGCGTCATGTCAATGCTGGCTTCCTGAGCCAATTCGGTTCCGACTGCTTGATTCCATTGAGGAAAATCGGTGAGATAACCCTCTTCGTTGACTTGTACGGGTATCCCGGCAATTATTTTTTCCATTATTAAGCTATTTTAATGTTAATCAAATTGTTTTCCTGACTCCGACATGGTCGCCGAAACGAAAGGAATGTGGGTGCCTTTCAGCAACATATTCCAATAGATCCAGCGGAATGCCAGCTTGCCCATGTGGTTGATGCGGCTTTCTTTCAGCAGACGCAAAGGTCCGATGCCCGGGAACGGGAAAGTACCTTCCACCGGTTCGTGGGTATAGTTGAAATCAATGAGCAGGGCTTTGCCGTTGCCGGTTTCCACAAAGCAGTTGGCATGGCCGTCGAATTCTTCTTTCAAGGGCTCGCCCGCAATGTAGTGGAGAATATTGTCGGTCAGAATTTCCGCCTCGAAGTGTGCCACAGAACCCGCTTTGGAGGCTGGAATATCACTGGCATCGCCCAGCACGAAAATATTTGGCCAGTTTTTGGATTGAAGGGTGGCTTTGTTGGTTGGCACGTAGTTGAGGTCATCCCCCATGCCGGAGCGGGCAATGACTTCATCTCCTTTGTTGGTCGGCACGGTGACCAGAAGATCGAAAGGCACGATGCGCCCGCCGTAATCAATGATCGTTTTTTGCTCGTTGTCAATGCGTTCGATGGCAAAATCGCTTTCAATTTTAATGTGTTTTTCTTCGAGCAGGTGTTCTAATGCAGCCGTTGCTTTAGGTTTGGTAAAGGCACCGCTCAAAGGCGTGACAAACGTGAGTTCCACCTTATCGCGCATATTTCTGTGTTTGAAATAAGAATCGGCCAAAAACGCAAATTCCAGCGGTGCAACCGGGCATTTGATGGGCATTTCGGTGATGTGAACCACCATCTTTCCGCCTTCCCATTCCCGCAGTTTGTTGCGCAAAGCCAGCGCGCCTTCAAACGTATAAAAGTCGAAGACGCTTTTTTGCCATTCCGCGCCCTGCATGCCATCGGTTTCTTCCGGAGCAATTTTGCAGCCGGTTGCAACGATTAGGATGTCGTAGACTAAGTGGTCGCCGTTCGTCATGCTCACATAATGTTCCTGCGGCACGATCCGCTCAATGGTTTCATTGATCAGGTTTACCCCTTTCGGAATAAAATCCTTAATGGGCTTGACGATGTCTTCGGGTTCGTAAATATCAAATGGAAGGAACAGGTAGCCTGGCTGGTAGTAGTGTTCTTTCCTTTCATCAATGATGTCAATCTCCCATTCGCCTGAATTTAAGCGGTGATGCAGGTGATTGGCCATCATGGTACCAGCCGTTCCGGATCCAAGAATGATGATGCGTTTCATGATTCAATTTTTCAATGATCAAACTCGATTCACATTTGTCATCCGGATTTTTTAGAGAAATATCTTTTGTTCGATCGGGTTGTTTTCATGAATAAATTTCGGTGAAAACATCCCGCTTTTCAAAGCGCAAAATCTTTGAAAAAGGAAGCGAAAATCATTGACATTTTCGCAATTTTGTCCAGAACCGGGTTAATGAAATTTAATTACAAAGGACGGATGAAGTCGTGCATAAAATACTGACAGAAGGCTTCTGTGAGCTTTAAACACGAGGTAAAAAACTGATTTTTTTCGTAACTATTTAGCACAACTTGTCCCGCGCAACGGGGTAGCTGTTGGAATAAGTTTGATGACAATGGAAGCGGACTGAAGCCCGCGAAACGAAGCAGCGCACACCCTACGCCTCGTCAGCACTTCGTTTCGCGGGCTTTAGTCCGGCCTAATCCATAGCCACACTTATTTTCGCTGACAAGTGGTAAATAGCTACAAAATATTCTTATCAAACAGCACCTTTTCCTGATTGTCATCCACAATATACCGCTCGTCGTTAGCGCTGTCGTCGTAAACGTGATAGATGCCGCCGACCTGAATGCTGTCTAAATAGTGTCTGTCCATTTAGTCCCGTGTCTGTTCTTTAGCGTTCGAGAACAAGGCGTGTTTTGCCCCAAAAATGGGAGTTTACTCGCGTAAATGACCAGTTTTGGGGCAAAATACAACGCAGTTATCGGACTATAAAGACAGA
>JBBQGV010000056.1:0-37188 GCA_038323375.1 Chitinophagales bacterium | reverse complement strand
AAGCCACATAAAGAGTGGGCTGCAGGATGGTGTGTTTGCGCTGTGTTGTGCCACAATATTTTGTGGCGTTTTTGTATGTTGACGGTGCAGGTAGGGTAGTTCCCACTAATGCGGGATGCAAGGAAAGCACCGTCACTTGACATTATGGGCAAATATAGGTGGTCTTGCCCAAAAAAAGAAGGGGGAATGTGTTAAATCTTTGTGTGATTTGAGACAAATGATTGTTTTTGAGATAAACCGTTGCTGTTTTTAAAGGGGTGTAGATTAGGCCATACTACTGGACAATCCCGTAGGAATAAAATAAACGGATACCTTTCTGGAAACAGGGCGACCGCGAGGGTCGCGCCCTACCGGCTGCCCCGTGCACCCTACTTTTCGTATACCGAAAACACAATCCATCCCAATGTCAATGTCCAAGCGCATTGCGTCATTACGGGGCTACCGGCATTGCGTCCCGATGGGACGTGCCGTTCTGGCGTCAAACGGGGCTACGCTTTTCCAATCAACCAAGCCGCATACCCCACATAAAGCAACAGCATCGTCCAGCCCTCGACCCGGTAAATCGTCATAGGGCGGAGCACAAAGCAGGAAATGAAAAGCAGCAGGCTGGCGCCGATGCATACCCCAAAATCCACCGTAGTCAGGCCAGTCGGGTAAAGCGGGGAAATGGTGGCGCTGACGCCGAGGATGAGGAAAACATTAAAAATATTGGAGCCGATGATGTTGCCGATGGCGATGTCGGCGTTGCGTTTCAGGGCGGCGGCGATGGAGGTGGCCAATTCGGGAATGGAGGTGCCCACGGCCACTAAGGTCAGCGCGATCACGGAATCGCTGATACCGAGGGTTTTGGCGATTGCTACGGCATTGTCTACCATGATTTTGCCGCCCAGGGTTAGTCCGATTATTCCCGCAACAATCATCAGGTTCGAAAGCCAGACCGGGTAGTTTTTGTATTGACCTTCGTTGCTGTTTTTATTTTTTTTAGCAATGCTGAACGTATAGAACAGGTAAATGACGAAAAATCCCAACAGCACAATACCGTCGCTGCGTTGCAATTGATTTTGGGTGCCGCCGTCTATGAGTACATCGCCGGCCATCACGAAAACCATAATGGCAGCCAGTAAGCTCAGGGGGATTTCTTTCCAGATGGTATTGCTTTGGAGGGTAAGCGGGTAAATCGTTGCAGAGATGCCCAGAATAACAAGGATATTGGCGATGTTGCTGCCAACTATGTTGCCGACGGCCAAATCCCCTTTCCCGTCTATGGCAGAAAGAATGGAAATGACCATTTCAGGGGCGGAAGTTCCCAGCGCCACAATCGTCAGTCCGATGACGATGTCGGGAATGTTCATCCGTTTGGCTAAAGAAGAAGCGCCATCCACCATCTTGCTCGCACTAAAAGAGACGATGACCAGGCCGAGGGCAAAAAGCAGTAAACTTATCAGCATTGTTTTTAAATTACGCTTTCCCAATCAACCACGCCGTATATCCTAAATACATCAACACCATTGTCCAGCCTTCAATGCGGGAGATGCGCATCGGGCGAAGCACAAAGCAGGAAACAAAAAGGATGACGCTGGCCCCGATGCAAACCAAAAAATCGGTTACGGTGATGCCGCCGGGGGCAAGCGGGCTGATCGTGGAACTGACACCGAGGATAAAAAAGACATTGAAAATATTGGAACCGATCACGTTACCCAAAGCAATATCGGAGTTGCGTTTCAGGGTTGCCACAACAGAAGTGGCCAATTCCGGAAGGGAGGTACCAATGGCCACCAGCGTTAAACCAATCACCGAATCGCTCACACCCAGATTCCGGGCCATCAGCACGGCGTTTTCCACCGTAATTTTCCCACCGAACGTAAGGCCGGCAATGCCGCCGATGACCATGATTGTGGCAAGCCAGGGGGCATAGGTTTTTTGGGTTTCAGAAGGTTTTACGTCCGACATGTCGGTATCTTTGGCCACTCCGAACGTATAATACATATAAATGGCAAAGAAGCTCAACAAAATGATGCCGTCTCCGCGGGTGATCATGTTGCTGCTATTGCCATCGAAAAGCGAATCGTAGGCCACCACTAAGGCGATGATAGCCGCCAGCAGACTCAGCGGGACTTCTTTCCAGATGGTGTTTTTTTGAATCGTCAATGGATAGATAATGGCGCAAATGCCGAGGATGCCCAGAATATTGAAGATGCTACTGCCAATGACGTTGCCGATGGCCACATCCGACTGTCCGTTAAGCGCAGAAATGACCGAAACGACCATTTCAGGAGCCGAAGTACCAAAAGCAACAATCGTCAGGCCAATGACGATGTCCGGGATGCGCAGGCGGCGAGCCATTGAAGAGGCACCATCCACCAGCCAGTGCGCGCTGAAGACAACCAAAGCAAGGCCAACAGCAAAGAGGAGCAGGTTTATTAACATTTTGTTCAGGATACTTTGTGTGCGCTAAGGTATAAAAACCTGTATAAATTGCGCAGGATGTAAGCGATTTACGTTCATTCAGTTTAGATACAATCTAAATAAATACCACAAACCATGTTTTTTTGTTAAAAAGTTTAACCGAGTTATATCTTTGCGCACAAACAGCGAAAAACGCCATTTTGACATAATTTTTACGCTATAAAAAGTCTCTGGAATGAGATATTCATATTTGAAATTCAGTATTCTTTCCATGTTGCTCTCGATTGCTTGCTCTTTCAGCGCGCAGGCGCAGGATGAAGCGGCCATCAAGGAAGGCAAGCAGTTGTTCCAAAACAACTGTGGTTCCTGCCACAACAAGAACATGAAAGACGATATGACGGGCCCTGCTTTGGGTGGCGTCGAAGAGCGTTGGGCTGCTTATCCAAGAGCGGATCTCTATGCCTGGGTACGCAATTCTCAGGCACAAATCAACGAAGGCCATCCGCGCGCCGTTGAGCTTTGGGGAAAGTGGAAGCCCAATTTGATGAACAACTTCCCCCAGTTGACTGATGGCCAGATTGACAATATTCTGGCTTACGTCAATTGCACAGCGGCCGGGAATTGTCCCGGGGCACCGCCGCCTCCTCCTCCCGGCCCTGCGGGGGCGGTTGCAAAACCCGACAACACGGGCCTTTTCATCGTGATGGCGATCATCCTCGCTTTCCTGGCAGTCGTGCTCGCGCGCATCGTTTCCAACCTGAATTATATGATCCAGGTTCGGGAAGGCAATGCACCTGCACGCCGGCAAACGCTGGTGGAACTGTTGACCAGCAAAACCGTGGTTGCCTTCGTGATCTTCGCATTAGTTGTTCTCGGCGGCTATACCACCGCGAACCGGGCCATTAAGCTGGGGCGCCAGCAAGGCTACGCACCGGAACAACCCATCAAATTTTCACACACCACACACGCCGGCGTTCAAAAAATTGATTGCCAGTATTGCCACGACGGCGCCCGTCGAAGCAAACAATCGGTTATCCCGGCGGCCAATACGTGTATGAATTGCCACAGAGCCGTGAAAGTAGGCTCCCAATACGGCACTGCCGAGTTGACAAAAATTTTCGCTTCGGTCGGGTACGACCCGTCCACCGATAAATACATCGAGGGATACGATAAGATGAGTGAGGCCGATATCGAAAAGGTTTACAAAAAATGGATTGCGGATACCTATGTAAAGGAGAAAGGTTCACTCGATTTAAGGGGTGAAAACCTGATTAATAAACAATGGGACGGAATCGTCACTGCGTTGACCGACGAAGAAACCGGCGATGAAAAAATATACGGTCCGATCGAATGGGTTCGCATCCACAACCTGCCCGATCACGCTTACTTCAACCATGCACAGCACGTAGCAGTAGGCAAGGTAGCCTGCCAAACCTGCCACGGGAAAGTGGAAGAAATGGAAGTCGTACAGCAGGCCATGCCGCTTTCAATGGGCTGGTGCATCAACTGCCACCGCCAGACGGAAGTGAAATTCGCCGACAATGAATACTATAAAACATACGCCCGTTTCCATGAAGAGATCGCCAAAGGCGAACGCACCAAGGTAACGGTAGAGGAAATTGGCGGTCTGGAATGCCAGAAGTGTCACTATTAAGAGATAGTCGCAGACACACCACTTTAAACTTGTTTCATTCGAGCAAATTCTTGAAATGAAAGATCAAAATAAAGCAGTTTGGATCGGGGTTGAACACCTGAAAAACGATCCCGCATTTCAACAAGTAAGCAACTCGGAGTTTGTTGAACTCCCCCTCATCGAACAATTGTCGGAAGAAAGCGCACTTTCTACGGAAAGCAGCCGCCGTGATTTCCTGAAATACCTCGGGTTTGGTATTGGCGCAGCGACCATTGCGGCAAGCTGCGAAATTCCGGTGAAGAAGGCAATTCCGTATGTGGTTAAGCCCGATACTATTGTTCCGGGTATCGCTACTTACTATGCTTCCAGCTTCGTTCAGGGCGGCGATTATTGCGCCGTGTTGATCAAAACCCGCGAGGGGCGTCCCATCAAAATTGAAGGCAACAGTCTTTCAAAAGTGACGATGGGCGGTACCAGTGCGCGCGCCCAGGCCAGTGTGCTGGGCCTTTACGACACCAGCCGCCTTGACGGTCCTTATATGGTGAAGGAAGGCAAGCTTGATCGCCCGCGCAACAAACGCGAAGCTGGTCCGTCGTGGGAGCAAATTGACAAAGAAATTTCAGGCAAGCTCAAGCCGGATGCCAATATCCGCATCCTTGCCAATACCATCCTCAGCCCAACTACGAAAAAGGCAATTGCCGATTTCACCACAAAATTCCCGAACACGAAGGTGGTTCTATACGACCCGGTTTCGAGTTCGGCCATCCTGGAAGCAAACCAGGCTTGTTTTGCACAGGCCGTTATTCCGGGGTACCACTTCGACCGCGCCCGGGTCATCGTCAGTTTTGACGCCGATTTTTTGGGCACATGGATTTCGCCGATTGAATTTGCAGCGCAGTACGTGCAGGGTCGCCGCATCCCGGACATCCGCAAAGCAAACATGTCGCGCCATATTCAGGTCGAGAGCCACATGAGCCTGACCGGTTCGAATGCCGATAACCGGATCCTGGTGAAGCCTTCAGAACAAGGCGCTGCAATCGTGGCATTGTACAACGAAATTGCGGCAGCCAGCAATGCTTCCCGCATCAGCGGCCCGCAATTGGACGCTAAAAAAACGGCTAAAATCAAAGAAGTTGCCAAAGAACTGCTCGCCAGTCAGGGCACTTCACTCGTCGTTTCCGGTTCTAACAATCAGGGCGAGCAAATCATCATCAACGCCATCAACAACCTGCTGGGTAACTACGGCAAAACCATTACCTTCAACGACGCTTCGCTGCAACGGCAGGGGATGGATCGCGACGTGCGCACACTCGTCCGCGAGATGAACGCAGGCAGTGTTAATGCCCTGTTTGTCATGGACGGTGCCAACCCGGCTTACGATTTGCCGGATGCTGAGCAGTTCAAAACTGGCCTGGCTAAAGTTGGCCTGAAGGTCTCTTTTGCCGGCGTGGCCAATGAAACGGCTTTGCTTTGCAACTACGTGGCACCTACGCACCACTACCTCGAAAGCTGGAGCGATGCAGAAGCAAAACGCGGTCATTACAGCCTGATTCAGCCTACGATTGCACCTTTGTTTGCCGCTTTGGGCAGGCCCGGTACCCGCCAGGCAGAAGAAAGCCTGTTGCGCTGGGCTGCTTCCGAGACCTTAAATTTGACAGCAGAGCAACCCTACCTCGAATTTTTAAGAAACAACTGGAGAGATACAATTTCGCGTCAACAGTCGAGCTTCGCTACCTTCGACGCCTTCTGGGACAGCGCTTTACACGACGGGGTCTTTGAAGCGCCGCAGGTGGACATTCAGGTGGCGTTCTCCGGCGATGTAGCCGCTGCCGCTGCCAAAGTCCGCAAGCCGGCTACCAGCGAAATGGAAATTGCATTTTTTGAAACCGTCAACATGGGCGCAGGCCAATACGCCGCTAACCCATGGTTGCAGGAAATGCCGGATCCGGTGACCCGCTGCGTTTGGGGCAATTACCTCGGCGTTCCGGTTAAGTGGGATGGCAATAACGACTTTACCTCCCTCAATGGCCTGAACAGCAACGAAATTTACAGCGAAGCAGACAAGGTGGAAGTCGAGGTAAATGGCAAAAAGGTTCTTTGTACGGTCATTCGCCAATTCGGTCAAATGGAAGGCACAGTATCGCTGGCCGTAGGTTATGGCCGCGATGCGACTGGTGAAATGGGCCGCGCATTAGGCAATAAAGTGGGGGTAAACGCTTATCCTTGGTTGAGTGCAGATGCCGATGGCAATACCCAGTATTATGCAACAACGGTAAGCGTTTCCAGCGCGGTGGATAAAGATAAAGAGTTTGCCTGCGTACAGTACCACCACACGATGGGGGTTACCGCGCGCGGCGACAACGGCGAGCTTGTCAAAGACGACGCCACCGGCAAACCGTTGAATGTGGATGAAAAAGCCGTCATGTCTTTAGGCTCCGGATTCCAGGGAGGATTGACCAACCGTTCCATTATTTATCAGGGGAACGTCAAAGCCCTGGAAGGATTAGTAGAACACATTAAAGAAAAACGCGACGAAGCGGCGCACCTCAACGAGCAGACGCTTTACCCGTTTGAAGAATACAAAAGGGAATTTTACGAACAAGGGCACTGGTGGGCCATGCATATTGACCTGAATGCCTGCATCGGTTGCGGCGCTTGCCAGGTTGCCTGTACGGCAGAAAACAACGTGCCTGTTGTCGGCAAACGCGAAGTACACCGCCACCACGAAATGCCGTGGATTCGGATTGACCGTTATTTTTATGGCGATTACGAAAATCCGAATGTCGTCTACCAGCCGATGATGTGCCAGCATTGCGACAACGCGCCTTGCGAAAACGTTTGCCCGGTTGCTGCAACGAACCACAGTTCGGAAGGCTTGAACCAGATGACCTACAACCGCTGTATCGGCACGCGCTATTGCGCCAACAACTGCCCGTACAAAGTTCGCCGGTTCAACTGGTTGGATTATACGACCGCCGACCTTTTCGGCATCAACGAAAATTACGTCAACGGCGAAGACCTGCCATTTGCAGCAGACAACCTGATGCGTATGGTGCTGAACCCGGATGTCACGGTTCGTTCGCGTGGGGTCATCGAAAAGTGCAGCTTCTGCGTGCAACGCATCCAGGAAGGCAAACTGATGGCGAAACGCGAAAACCGCAAATTGGTAGACGGCGATGTAAAAAGCGCCTGCCAGACGGCTTGTCCGACTGGTGCCATTGTTTTCGGCGACCGCAATAACAAAGAAAGCATGGTTTCCAAGCGCATTGAAAACCCGCTGAACTACCTCGTGCTGGAAGAAGTGAACACCCAATCATCGGTGTTCTATGCCGCCCGGGTCAACAATCGCAACGAAGCGTTAGACGCATAAGATACATTCATGAAATAACGGACAGTTTTGACTGTCATCGTAAATAACTTGATATGAGCGCACCTGTTTCTCCGATTCGGGAGCCACTAATTGAAGGTGGAAAAACCTATCATCAGATCACGGAAGACATCTGTGCCCCCACGGAAAGGGTGCCCAGTATGACCTGGATTATCGCATTTATGGTTGCGGTATCGGGCCTGACGCTGTATGTATTTTGTGTGGCCTGGACCATTTGGGTGGGGATCGGTTCCTGGAACCTGAACCGGACTATTGGCTGGGGCTGGGACATTACCAACTTCGTATGGTGGGTCGGTATTGGTCACGCCGGAACGTTGATTTCGGCTATCCTGCTGCTTTTTCGCCAACGCTGGCGGACGGGGGTAAACCGTGCTGCGGAAGCCATGACGATCTTTGCGGTCATTTGTGCGGGGCAGTTTCCGCTCATTCACATGGGCCGCCTCTGGTTGGGCTTTTTCATTTTTCCCTACCCGAACACAAGGGGGCCGTTGTGGGTAAACTTCAACTCGCCCCTGTTGTGGGACGTATTTGCCATCTCCACGTATTTCATCGTATCCCTGCTGTTCTGGTATACCGGTTTGGTGCCCGATTTGGCCACGGTTCGCGACCGCGCCACAGGGCTGCGCCGTAAAATCTACAACTACGTGTCCTTCGGCTGGACGGGGTCTGCCAAACACTGGCAACGCTGGGAAAGCTTGTCGCTCGTACTTGCAGGCTTGTCTACGCCGCTGGTATTATCCGTACACACCATCGTATCTTTCGACTTCGCCACTTCGGTCATTCCGGGCTGGCACACCACCATCTTCCCGCCCTACTTCGTTGCCGGAGCCATTTTTTCCGGCTTCGCTATGGTGCAAACGCTGATGGTGATTACCCGGAAGGTGCATGGTTTGCAGGAATATGTGACTTTGCAGCACATCGAAAGCATGAATAAGGTAATCCTGCTCACGGGTACCATCGTAGGGGTGGCTTACCTGACCGAGTTGTTCATTGCCTGGTACAGCGGGTATGTTTATGAGCAGTTTGCTTTTGCCAACCGCGTACTCGGGCCATACTGGTGGGCGTACCTCGGCATGATGACCTGCAACGTATTGTCGCCACAACTTTTCTGGTTCAAGAGCATGCGCCGCAGCCTGTTCTGGACTTTTGTCATGTCCATCTTTGTGAACATTGGGATGTGGTTTGAGCGCTTTGTAATCATTGCGACGACGCTGGCACGCGATTATTTGCCCTCCAGCTGGAGTTATTATACACCGACTTGGGTGGAAATCGGTTTGTTTGTCGGCACGCTTGGTCTGTTCTTTACGCTGTTCCTGATTTTTGCACGGGTAGCGCCGGTTGTAGCCATCGCAGAGATCAAGAGCATCCTGAAGGTAGCCGGCGACCAGTACATCGGTCCGAATGCAAAGCACCACCACGAGCACGAGCACGAAACGATAACGAAGTCAACAGATACACATCACTAATTCACCCGATAGCGCAAGTTAACGACAATGGAAAATCAAAATAAAGAAGTGCTGTACGGCTTGTATGATGATGAGGAAATACTCCTGAAAGCAGTCAGGCAGGCTAAAGACGATCATTTAAACATCATGGACGTTTATTCGCCGTTCCCGGTTCACGGGCTTGATCCGCTATTGGGGCTTTCTGAAAGCCGACTTCATCAGGCAGGTTTTGTCTATGGTGCAATTGGTACCCTGACGGCCTTTCTTTTTATGTCTTGGGTATTTACCCGCGATTGGCCAATTATATTTGGCGGTAAGCCATACTGGTCGGTGCCGGCATTTATCCCTATTACGTTTGAGGTAACGGTTTTGTTTGCCGCTGTGGGCATGGTGGTAACCTTTTACACCATCTGTGGAATGGCACCCGGCGTCACGAATCCGACGCTGGATGACCGCATCACGGATGATAAATTCTGTATCGCCTTTCAAACGAATGGCGCTTCGGAAGCTGAAGTAGATCGTTTGCGAATTTTTCTGAGCAGCACCGGCGCTTCGGAAGTAAATTCAAAGACGATCTGATTGATTTTGACAAGCACATCGCGTCCTAAATATTAAACGATGAGATACATCAAGATATGTTTTCTGGCTTTGGCGACAGCGGCGCTCCTCTCCGCCTGTTCGCCTGCTAAGGACAACAACACCGGAAGTGAGTACATGCCGGACATGGCGCACTCGGTCGCCTATGAGAGCAATGTCTATGGCTATTACCACTACAATACCTGGGATAGTGCCAGCGTGTTCAAACGCAGAGACTTGTCCAATCCCGGGTTGCCGGTGAATGGCACCATTCCACGCGGGTATGCCGGTATTTCTTATTTGCAGGATCCCGCAGCTCAGGCGATGCTGATGGCTCACATGCGCGGGGCTACCGGGGTCAATGAAATTGCCGTGCCAATTAATGGCAATGTGCCTTATTACTATAAGGATACGCCGGAAGAGCGGGTTCGGGCTTCCGCCGAAATTAACGTCAACCCTTTCCCAATCACGGCAAAAGGATTGGCACAAGGCAAGGAACTGTATGATATTTTCTGCAATATATGCCACGGGGCAGCAGGTAATGGATTAGGGTATATTGTGAGTGAAGAAAACCTCAAGGCTGCTTATCCGGCTCAACCGGCTAATTTCCTTCAGGATACTTTTCTGAACTCTTCCAATGGCCGTTTCTACCATGCAATCGTTTACGGATTGAACGTGATGGGCGGTTACACGGATAAGCTGTCGTATGAGGAGCGCTGGCAGGTGATCCACTACATCCGCTCGCTGCAGGCTAAGGAGAAAAAATTGGTGTACGACGAAAACGTCAATACGCTCAATCCTGCTTATGGCGTTCCGGCCAGCAAGGTGCGTCCCGTTGCACAAACGATGACGGACAACCAACCGGCACCCGATGCAGCCCCGCAACAGGAAAAGCAACAAACTACCACTGACGGTAGTCATCAATAGGCAACTGACGAGACAGTAAGCGCATTCATAAAATATTTTACCGGTTGGTTTTGTCAACCGGCACATAACGAGGGGTAACAATGAACCAGTTCGTTTTTACATCAAAACAAAAAACGGTTTTAGGCGGATTCATAGCGCTGGGCGCTGTGTGCCTCCTGTTGACCATGTTCGTTTACGACGATGCTTTGCATACCCGCTTTTGGACAAACTATTTGCACAATGCGGTTTTTTTCACAGGGATCGGATTTATTTCGCTCTTTATCATCACGGCATTCACGACGGCCATGGCCGGGTGGTATACCGTGATCAAAAGGATATTCGAAGCATTTTCGCTTTTCATGATTCCTGGTCTGGTGATGATGGCCGTTGTGGTCATCGGCATCTGGGGGCATTGGCATCACCTGTATCACTGGACGGATACCACGCTGTTGGATCCGACTAAACCAGCGTACGATTCCATTATCGCAGGAAAATCAGGCTTTTTGAACAAAGGCTGGTACACTTTCGGGACTTTCCTCATCGTTGGCACCTGGATCTTTTTTGCCTGGAAAATGCGCAGCTTGTCGCTGAGTGAAGATAAGTTCGGTACGCCGGACTACGACCATCACCGCAAGATGCGGATCTGGTCGGCGGCTTTTCTTCCGATCGCCGGTTTTTCCAGTGCAGCTATGATCTGGCAATGGGTCATGTCCGTAGATGCCCACTGGTACAGCACCCTGTTTGCTTGGTATACTGCGGCAAGCTGGTTTGTAGCGGCCATTGCGCTGACGATTCTGACCATCATTTACCTCAAATCGCAGGGTTATCTTGAATCCGTTACTGCCGAACACCTCCACGACCTTGGTAAATACATGTTTGCCATTAGTATTTTCTGGACGTATTTGTGGTTTTCCCAGTACATGCTTATCTGGTACGGGAACATTGGCGAAGAAACGATCTACTACCGCGAACGGATTGATAATTACCTGGCTTTGTTCATCGGTAACCTGATTATGAACTTTGTAATGCCTTTCCTGATCCTGATGCGCAATGATACAAAACGGAAATATGGTACGCTGGTGCTGACTTCGATTATTGTGTTCTTCGGACACTGGTGGGATTTTTTCCAAATGATCAAGCCAGGGGCTTATCACACTGCTCAGGAAGCGCTGGCTCACAGCGGTGGCGAAGGCGCACACGAAGCAGGGCACCACGCTGCATCGGCTATTGTGATGGGCTTTACCTTGCCGGGGTTGCTTGAAGTAGGCACGATGCTTGGCTTTTTGGCCGTATTTGCTTATTTTGTATTTTCAAGAATGGCAAAAGCGCCACTGCAGCCGGTAAATGATCCGTACCTCGCAGAGAGTTTGCAGCACCATACATAAATTTTATTTAGATTTATTCTAAATAAGCTTTGTGTAAAAGCAATACTCTAATGTTTTTGTTGTATCAAGTAAATTTGTAGAACAAAGTATCCAAAGGATATAAACTTTGCAATAATGACAGCTCTTTTAACAATACTCTGCATCGCACTGATTGCAATCATTGCCATCCAGATTGGAAAGGTAACCGAACTTGCCTCCAAGATCCGGGGTGAGGAAGATATGCAGGAAATCGTCAACAGGCGCAATGGGAACTATTCGCTTGTGTTCATGGTCGTTTTCCTCGTAGCTTGTATTATTTCCGCAGGTTACTATAAAAACTACATGCTGGGCTATGGTCCGCACGAATCTGCTTCGGAGCATGGAAAAACCTTGGACAGTTTGTTCAACATTACGCTCTTTTTCACGGCGATCGTATTTTTCCTTACTCAGGCTGCGTTATTCTATTACGCGTTCAAATACCGTGGTGCCCGTGGCCGAAAGCCACTATACCTCCCGCACGACAACAAACTCGAAATCATCTGGACGGCTATACCGGCTGTTGTGATGACATTCCTCGTTGTCGGTGGATTAGACGCCTGGAATGATGTAATGGCGGATATAGCGCCCGGCGAGGATTTTACAGAAATAGAAGGTACGGGCTACCAGTTTGCCTGGCATCTTCGTTACCCTGGGCCAGATGGGAAATTAGGAACCCGCAACTTTAAGCTCATCAGCGGGGCAAACCCGCTCGGCCAGGACTGGACGGATGAGAAGAACCTTGACGACCTTCACCCTTCAGAAGTGGTGTTGCCGGTCAACAAAAAAGTGCGCGTGCGGATTACTGCCCGCGACGTATTGCACAACTTCTACCTGCCACATTTCCGGGTGAAGATGGACGCCGTGCCGGGTATGCCAACGTACTTCATTTTTACGCCGACCAAAACGACGGAAGAATACCGCCAAGAACTGAGCAATTACCCCGAATATCAGGTTCCGGATCCGAATGACCTGGAAAAGATGCGCTGGGAAACCTTCAATTACGAATTGGCTTGCGCCGAACTTTGCGGCACTGGCCACTACAGTATGCGGCGTTTGGTGCGGATTGTTTCGGAAGAGGAGTACAAAGCCTGGTTGAGCCAGCAACAATCCTACTTCCTGTCTTCGATCAGGGGCACAGAAGACGATCCATACAAAAATGAGTTGCTTGACATCGAAGTAAAGCAACGCAAGCTGGAATTCAGCGACGCTATCCAGAAAGCGATTGACGCCACGGATGCAAAAGAAAAGTTGCTCCGGCTGAATTATGTGTACTTTGATGCCGGCGCTGCAAAACTGACGGAACTGTCGCGTTATGAGTTGGACAATTTGGCGGAAAGTTTGAACAAATACCCCAATATGACGATTGAGGTAGGTGGACACACAGACAACACCGGAGATGCGGCTCAAAACCTGACCCTGTCTTCCGAGCGCGCCAGGGCAGTAAAAGACTACCTCGTTGGCAAAGGCATCGCAGCCTCCCGCCTGCAGGCAGTCGGTTACGGCCAAAACCAACCCGCTGACACGAATGATACAGAAGCTGGTCGGGAGAAAAACCGCAGAACAGAGTTCAAAATATTGACACAATAATCGTACTCAATTCAGCCCTATATTGGGTATAAGTTTAAAATACAGGCAAGCTCATGGCAAATGCAGCAAACAATCCGATGAGTGAGGAAGATATTCTGATTAAAGAGCAGGGGTATGATGATCATTTTCACGACCATCACCACGGCGACAAGTATCAGTCCAATTTCATCACCACGTACATATTCAGCCAGGATCACAAGATCATTGCTCGTCAATTCTTGATCACGGGGATGATTTGGGCCATTATCGGCGGTTTGATGTCGCTGATTTTCCGCCTCCAGTTAGGTTTTCCTGCGGAAGATATGGCTTGGCTGAAACCCATTTTAGGTCGTTGGATCACCCTCAACGAAGCTGGCCTGGGCAGCATTGCACCGGAGTTTTATTACGCCATGGTGACCATGCACGGGACGATCATCGTCTTTTTCGTATTGACTGCCGGCTTGAGCGGAACTTTCAGTAACCTGCTGATCCCATTGCAGGTGGGCGCGCGGGATATGGCTTCGCCTTTCCTCAATATGTTGTCCTACTGGTTCTTTTTCTTAGCAGGGGTGGTCATGTTCATTTCGCTGTTCCTTAGCACCGGGCCTTTTTCCGGCGGCTGGACGGCTTATCCGCCTTTGAGCGCGCTGCCGCAAGCCTCTACGGGTTCTGGTGCGGGTATGACGCTTTGGCTCATCAGTCTGGTTTTGTTTGTTGTTTCCGTATTGCTTGGCGGGATCAACTACGTGACAACGGTCTTGAACCTGCGCACCAAAGGCATGACGATGTGGCGCATGCCGCTGACCATTTGGGCATTTTTTGTAACGGCTATTTTGGGTATCCTTTCTTTCCCGGTACTGGCTTCCGGCTTCTTCCTGCTGGTTTTCGACCGGGGATTGGGCACGAGCTTCTTCCTGAATGAAATTTATATTGGCGGTCAGGCATTAGACCACGTTGGCGGAAGCCCGGTACTGTACCAGCACTTGTTCTGGTTCCTGGGGCACCCCGAGGTTTACATCATCATTCTGCCTGCGATGGGGTTGGTATCCGAAGTTTTATCGGTACACGCCCGCAAACCGATCTTCGGTTACAAGGCGATGGTGTATTCTATTCTTGCCATTGCTTTTCTGTCGTTCATCGTATGGGCCCACCACATGTTCATGTCGGGTGTGAATCCGTTCATTTCCAACTTCTTCGTGGTCTTTACGCTGATCATTGCCGTTCCTTCTGCGGTGAAGGTATTTAACTGGATTGCAACGCTTTATGGCGGAAATGTTCGATTTACTGCGGCAAGTTTATTTGCAATCGGCTTCGTTTCGATGTTCATTTCCGGAGGTTTAACGGGGATTTTCCTCGGCAACTCCGCCATAGATATTCAACTGCACGACACCTACTTTGTGGTTGCGCACTTCCATATTGTAATGGGTGTTGCGGCTTTCTTCGGCATGTTTGCCGGGGTTTACCAGTGGTTTCCCAAGATGTTTGGCCGGTTCATGAATGAAAGCCTGGGTCGTATCCACTTCTGGGGGACGCTTGTTGGGGCGTATGCCATCTTCTGGCCGATGCACTACCTCGGTATGGCAGGTGTGCCGCGCCGTTACTACAAATTTGATGTGTTTGAATCGTTCGGTCAGTTTGCCACGATGAACAAATTCATCACCATTGCAGCCATTTTCGTTTTCGCATTACAGATTTTGTTTGTCATCAACTTCTTCTACAGCATCTGGAAAGGTAAGAAGATGACGACTAAAAACCCCTGGGGCGCAAGCACACTGGAATGGACGACGCCAATTAACACCGGCCACGGCAACTGGGAAGGCAATATCCCGACTGTACACCGCTGGCCGTATGATTATGGCAAAGACGGGAAAGATTATATTTCTCAGATACAGCCTTTGTCGGAAGGTGAAAAGGACGGCGGAGATCATTAATTTTTGTAAAGGCGGTACAAGCTGTCGAATCAATGCCCGGTGACTATGGTTGCCGGTACAAACTCAAGCGAACGTGAATACGAAGACTGCATCGGTCAGTTGGATAAACATCGTCGGACAAAAGGTTCACGATTATAAGCTGCTCATTAAGTTTCGGTTGACCTTAACGGTTGTGTTTTCTTCGGTCATGGCCTATTTTATTGCAATTACGGGCGATATTGACTGGAAAGCGGCAGCCATTCTTTCTTTGGGAGGTTTTTTGGTGACGGGCGCTGCGAACGCGCTGAACCAGGCTCTTGAAAAGGATTATGACCGCTTGATGAAACGCACGGCTGACCGACCGGTGGCCGCAGGCCGCATGAAAATGTCGGAAGCGGTGATGAGCGCCGGGTTTATGAGTTTGTTTGGCATAACTTTGCTGGCACTCTTCAATCCCTGGACTGCCTTTTTTGGCATGATTGCGCTGATGAGTTATGCATTCGTCTACACACCGATGAAACGCATTTCTCCCGCAGCAGTCACCATTGGAGCCATTCCGGGCGCGCTGCCGACCCTGATTGGATGTGCAGCGGCGCAAGGGGCGATCACTCCATTGGGTTTGACGCTTTTCGCCATACAATTTTTGTGGCAGTTCCCGCACTTCTGGTCTATTGGCTGGTTGGGCTTTGAAGATTACGCAAAGGCAGGATACAAGCTGTTGCCAACCCGCAACGGCCAACAGGATCCGGCAACAGGTTTTCAGTCTTTTCTGTACGCTTTGTTGTTGGTTCCGGTAACGGTGCTGCCCTGGATGATGAATGTTACCAATGTTTGGTCCGCCGTGATTGCGGTGACGCTGAGCTTGGCTTACGCGGTATTTGGATGGAATTTTTATCAGAAACTCAATCGGAAAGCAGCTTTGCAACTGATGTTCTTTTCGTTTCTGTACATCCCGGTGATTTTAGTGACTTTTTATCTGACTAAATTATAATTTCATCAGCGTATGAACGCGATGGCGGTCAATCAGGAGTACAAAAGGAATAAAATCAATCCGCAAAAATTTGCGGTGTGGTTAGCTTGTGCCAGCATTACCATGATGTTTACGGCGCTCACTAGCGCGTACATTGTGCGGCAGGCAGGGGGCAACTGGCTGGAATTCCGGCTGCCCGGCATTTTTTTGGCCAGCACGATGACCATTGTAGCCAGTAGTATTGCGCTGCATGGTAGTTTTCTGGCATACAAAAATGGAAAAGAACAGCTTTACAAAACGCTGCTCTTGTTGGGACTGGCGCTTGGATTTGCGTTTGTGATTACGCAATACCAAGGCTGGGTGGCGCTGCAAAACATCGGCGTACCGTTGAAGACGAATCCGTCCGGCGATTTTGTGTATGCAATTTCCGGCCTTCATGCCGCGCACGTTCTGGGCGGAATTGTCGCGCTGATCATTGGTGCAATCCGCGCATTTTCGATGCCGTTTAAAGTAACGGAACGCCGCAAACTGCGCCAGGAGATGACCCTCACGTATTGGCATTTCGTAGATTTGCTGTGGGTTTACCTGTTTGCATTATTGACATTGTATTCCTGACATTTGGTTCTGAACAAACAAAAATATTAGCCTAACAAAAAGATATTCAACTGATGGCAACAGCAGAAACTGTACTGGAACACGAGGTACACGAGTACGATAGCAAGGACGCGTGGTCGGGGGGCAAAGAGCCATTCAAGACCAGTTATGGCAAGCTGATGATGTGGTATTTCCTGTTGTCAGATGCCTTTACTTTCGCAGGTTTTTTGATCGCCTATGGTTCGCTGCGCTTCAGCAGTAGCACTTGGCCGGTGCCTGATTTCGTATTTTCTACGGCGCCATTTGGCATACACCATGCGCCGCTGATTTTCGTAACGATCATGTCATTCCTGCTCATCATCAGCTCCGTCACCATGGTGCGGGCGGTGCAGGAAGGCCATCGCGAAAACAAAAACGGGGTTGTATTCTGGATGTTGCTCACCGTATTGGGTGGATTGGGCTTCCTGAGCTGCCAGGCCTGGGAGTGGACAAACCTGATGGGCGCTGAACACATGTCGGTGACCACCAATCCGTTCGGCACGCATACCAGCGATGGCGTCTACCTGGAAGACGAACACGGCCATGCCTATAAAGAAGGTGAAAAACCGGAAGCGTTTAAAGCCAGAGGGTCTTACCTGATCCATAAGCACGAAAACGAAGCAACGGGCAAAGAAGAGTGGGTACAGCGCAAAGTGAAATATTCCGACGGCACCTTAGGCGTTCAGGAACTTGGCCCGCCAGCGTTTGGCGCGCTGTTCTTTTTCATCACGGGTTTCCACGGCTTTCACGTACTTTCAGGGGTGGTGTTCCTGCTCATTATTGCAATTAATTCAGGCAGCGGCATCTATGCAGCGCGCCGGAATGGCTACGAAATGGTCGAAAAAATTGGCCTCTACTGGCACTTTGTGGATTTGGTGTGGGTATTCGTTTTCTTAGTATTCTACCTGCTTTAACTGCAAAATTTTGATCATTCTTTAATTGGGAATCATTATGGGACATTTATCATACGAAGCATCTATAAAGGCGGTATATCGCGGGTTGATCCTGCTCGGGTTCGTCACCCTGATCGAGGTTTTCATTTCTTTGCTTGCTAAAGGCCATGTTATAAAAGGGGCAGAGCAGTATAAAGTGATACTTTACACCGCAGGTTTGGTCATGATTGGACTTTCTTTGTACAAAGCATACTTCATCGTCTACGATTTTATGCACATGCGCTACGAAGTTAAAGGTCTGGCAATGAGTGTATTGCTGCCTACTTTGCTGCTGGTTTGGGCCATTATTGCTTTCTTTCAGGAAGGCGGCTCCTGGAAGGCGCGCCGCGACCAGATCAAAGAAAAAAACGCGGAGGAAGTGGATGGAAAAACGCAGGGGGGGCTCTCGCTGCGCAATGATGTATACGTCCTGCCAGAATGGCGGGGTTAATTGTAACCATCAACGCTTAACAGAATCATCAAAAAGGCGAGAAAGGCATCTTTTCTCGCCTTTTTGATTAAAATAATGCTATAAAACAACGAATTGCGCTAACCTTAATAGCCTTTTTTTGTTTTGAAATAAGTAATTAAAATACGATGACAGAGCAAGTAAAAAAGCCATCGAGGCCAAAGGATAAAATTCAGATGGTGGCATTGACTGCAATCTTGGTCGTTTTTCCGGCGGTATCCTGGTATTGGCTGAGCAGAGGATTGGATTACCGCAAAACAGCAAAAGCCGAGCTGAAAGACCTTGGGCCGCTGCCCGACGTGACCTGGCACAATTATACCGGGAAAACGCTGAGCAAAGCCGACCTGAAAGGGTCGTTTGTCATAGCTGGGGTTTATGACCTGACACAACCGGAGTTGAGCGGGCAATTTGGCCGGGAATTTGCCAGGTTGCACGACCAGTTTGACGACCGAAAGGATGTTCTTTTTCTGTCGGTGGTAGGATCGGATTCTACGCTGCTCTCCAGCTTTGTGAAGGAATACGGGCTTGCAGACACTACGCAGTGCTTTTTCTTCCCCACAGCGGCAGATGCGATGAAAAATCTGGCGCAGACGGGATTTCGGATGCCTGAGCTGGATGGTGCCACTTCTTCATACATTGCATTTGCAGATACGTCCTCCGTCATCCGGAATTACTACGACGTACGCGACAACGCACAACTCAAGCGCATGGTTCAGCACATCAGCCTGCTGTTACCCATGGCGAAAAGCCGGGACGAATTGCGCTTTAAGCGGGAAGCAGAAAAGTAGATGAAAAAACCAACGATATGATCGAAAACACGGTACTTGCAAAAAAACTAAATGTAGCGGCCTGGATCGTCACCGCTGTTGTACTGGTTCTGGTTGGGTTGATGCGCAGCCCGGATAAAATTCCAATTCCTGAAGACTGGGATTTGGGGTTTCTTCCGCCTTTTCACGCCGGGGTGAACGCGTTGCTGGCGCTGGTTTTGGTCTACGCATTTTACCAAATCAAACAAAAGAATATTGAAGCCCACCGCCGCGCCATTTATGTGGCATTGGGACTTTCCGTTCTGTTCCTGTTGTCGTATGTGGCTTATCATTTTACGACGCCGGAAACACTTTTTGGCGACGCCAACCACGATGGGGTAGTAGATGAAGTGGAAAAAGCCGCACTGGGGGGCATTCGCACGGTTTATTTGTTGTTGCTCATTAGCCATATTTCGCTGGCGGGCTTGACTTTACCTTTTATCTTGTTTACTTTTATCAGGGCATATACCAATCAGATTGCCCGGCACCGGAAAATGGCCAAATGGGTCTTTCCCCTGTGGCTCTACGTAGCGGTGACCGGCCCGATTTGTTACCTGATGTTGATGCCTTATTATCGCTAAATTTAATAAAAATGAAAAAAAGGATCTTAAAAATTGCCGGATTGCTGGCCTTGGTAATGGCTCTGAACCTTCCTGCCGACGAAGTGCAGGCGCAATGCCCCATGTGCCGGATGTCTGCCGAAAGCAACCTGAAAAACGGCGGTACAGTAGGCCGCGGCTTGAATACAGGCATTTTGTACATGCTGATTACGCCTTACCTCCTTGTAGGATCCATCGGCTTTATCTGGTGGCGCAACCGCAATAAACGCATTGACGAAGAAGTTGTATCCGAATAAATCCGGTAATAAAACAGAAGGGTCTACGCTAAAAATAGGAACCGAACCTTTTTTTTCGGATATTTGCGTATTGTACAACTAATTCATAGCAATTGAAATTTTCAGAATTTGGCTTAAACGCCAGTTTATTAGAGGGGTTGGACGCAATGGGAATCGAAACGGCAACCCCCATTCAGGAACAAGCAATCCCCGCGATCCTCAGTGGAAAAGACGTGCTGGCCTGTGCCCAAACCGGCACCGGGAAAACCGCCGCGTTTTTGCTGCCTATACTACACCGCCTCACCGAACACCCCCACGATTATATTGATACGCTGATCCTGGAACCGACGCGCGAACTTGTTGTGCAGGTTGATCAGCAATTGGAAGGTTTTTCCTACTTCACCGGGGTAAGCGCAATTCCCGTTTATGGCGGCCGTGACGGCCAGTCTATGGAACAGGAAAGACGCGCGCTCA
Source organism: Chitinophagales bacterium (assembly GCA_038323375.1). Classification (GTDB taxonomy): domain Bacteria; phylum Bacteroidota; class Bacteroidia; order Chitinophagales; family Saprospiraceae; genus JABWAJ01. The sequence goes on along the minus strand of JBBQGV010000056.1, from coordinate 16,836 downwards.
AACAAGGTGCAGCCATCATTGTGGCTTCCCCCGGACGCCTGATTGCCCACCTCAATATGGGGTATGTGAACCTTAAACACCTGCGCCATTTAGTCCTTGATGAGGCCGACCGTATGCTCGACATGGGTTTTGCACCCGATATCATGGGCATCGTCAACCAACTCCCGCGTGAACGTCAAACCCTGCTTTTTTCGGCAACGATGCCGCAGCAGATCCGCCGCTTTGCCCGAGAATTGATGCGGCAACCCGTGGAAATCAGCCTGCAGGTTTCAAAACCGGCAGAAAACATTCTCCAGGCGGTTTACGAAGTGGAAGACGATATGAAAGCCGCTTTGACTTCGCACCTGCTGGAAGGAAAGCAACGCTTGGAGCGCATCATCATTTTTGCGAGTACAAAAATCAAAGTAAAAGACCTGGCAGGCCAATTGGGCCGCATGGGCATGAATGTTGCCGATGTCCACTCCGACCTGGAGCAGGAGGTGCGCGAAGAACGCATGCGCAATTTCCGGAGCGGTGCCCTGCGCATTGTGGTGGCAACCGACGTGCTCGCACGGGGGATTGACGTGAAAGGGATAGATTTGGTCATCAACTATGACGTGCCTTCTGACGGCGAAGACTACGTTCACCGCATAGGCCGCACGGCTCGCGCCGATGCTTCCGGAGTCGCGCTGACTTTTGTGAACCGGAAAGACCGCCGAAAATTTGACCGCATTGAACAAACGATCGGAATCAAAGTGCGCCGCATGCCGATGCCACCTGACCTTGCCGCGCACATGAAATCTGCAAAATCGGCGGATCGCAGCAGCAGTGGCGGCGGCGGGAAGCGCCCGCCACGCCGGTTTAACCCCAGATCCGGAGGGGGCGGCGGGGGCGGGGGAAGCCGCAAATAACTTCGGTACATTTAGCTGGTTTCAGCATCCGAAAAGGCCAATCCCAGCCAGGTTCCAAACCACATAAACCCTTTCCGATCCTGCAAAATTGCAGTGATGATGCCCTGATCCAAACCCAATTCAGCCTTAATTTGCCCGAACCGAAAGGTTTCGGATCGTGCAATCAGGCAATGGGCAAAGAACGGCACCCCGAATAATATGCAGTACAATCGTTTCATCAAACTAAACGTCGCATAGCTTCCATGCAGGCGCGGCCATTGTGGTACGGACATTTCCATTGGCTCACTTTGTCTTCTGTGGTGATGGGATGCCCCTGGCGATTTACCCGCCAGTACCATTCGCCCAGCACTGGGTCTTTAATGATCCGTCCAATGAATTGCCACACGGCTATGGCCGCATTGTAAAACTGAGGGTCACTGCTAAGGTGCCAGGCATTTAAAAAACCGACTACCCCTTCGGCCTGTGGCCACCAATGCTTGTCTGTATCGGTAGGGCCATTCGGGCCTGCTTCATTCAGAATTCCACCATCTGTATCCAACCCGTCTTTTAATACTGCATTGGCCATTCGCACCGATATGCGGTTCGCCTGCGCTAACAAATCTTCATCGCCCAGCACTTCGGCGGCTTCTGTCAGCAGCCAACTGCATTCAATATCGTGCCCGAAAGAAATTTCGTGCGATTTCAGCTGCCAGTCCACATCGAAAAAAAGGTGCATCCTGGCCGTTTCGGGATCAATAAATTTATCTAAAAAAAGGGCAATCAAGTCTTTTAATGCTTGTTGCACCTGTTTATCTACAGGATTTGCGCGCAACAGGTTCGTATAAGCCTCCAGCACATGAAGGTGCGTATTCATCGTTTTGGCCTCGTTGGCGTCTTTTTCGCTGAGGCGGAGGTCATCCAGCAAAAACCAGTCTCGGCTGTATGCTTCGAGGTAGCCCGCTTTTTTTCGATCCCTGCTGAAGCGTTCGAGCAGGGCGAAGGTTTCCGAAGCTTTGTTCAGCGCCGCAACTTCGCCAGTCAGCAAATAATATTCCGAAAGCGAATATATGCCAAAAGCCTGCGCGTAGACCTGCTTTTTGGTTTCGTGGGGCAATCCGCGGCAATCCAGCGTCCATAAAAAACCGCCTTCCTCTTTGTCCCAAAAATTCCGGAGCAGGTAATCGTAAGCCCGGTCGGCCATGCGGCGGTATTCCGGATGCGGCATCAGGCGCGCTGCTGCCGAAAACGTCCACAAAATACGCGTATTCAGGATAATTCCTTTTTCAGCTTCCGGGTGAATTTGCCCCTGCCCGTCCATGCGGCCGATGAAACCGCCCTGTTCGTGGTCGCGCACATGCGCCATCCACCAGTCGAGGATACTGACCAATTCGCGTTGGAAGTTCGCGCGCGTAAGCCCAGGTTGAAGATTTGCGGTTTGGTGCATCATGCATTTAAATTTTGGCGGATTAAAGCAACGCGTTGTGCAACACTGGCCGCCGAACGCAGGCCATCAGGTGGCGTATGGAGCGCATAATCGAGCAGTTTTTCCACAGTGGTGGTGGCCACGTGCATGCGGGTGTCCGAAGAACCATAGTAAATAAACACCTCCTCGCGTTCATTGACCAACCAGCCGTTGCTGAACGTCACATTGGAAACATCGCCCACCCGTTCTTCGCCTTCCGGTGCAATGAAATGCCCGCCCGGCAAATGCATCACGCGCCAGGGATCCAGAAGATCCGTGACAAAAAGGTACAACACGTAGCGCAGCCCTGCGGCCGTATTCCGAACGCCGTGCGCAAGGTGCAACCAGCCCCGGGGCGTTTTGATGGGCGTTGGCCCCTGTCCGTTTTTTACTTCTTTGATGGTGTGGTAAACTTTGGCATCAATGACCAGCTCGTCTTTCACTTCGGCCTTTTCCATGCTGTCTGTCAACCCCCAGCCGATGCCGCCGCCGCTGCCTACGTCAATGAAACCGTCTTGAGGGCGAGTGTAGAGGGCGTATTTTCCATTGACAAATTCGGGATGCAGCACCACATTGCGCTGCTGGCCGGAGTAGGAAATCAGATCGGGAAGGCGTTCCCAGGTTTTCAGGTCGCGCGTTCGGGCGATTCCGCAATTTGCCACGGCTGCAGAGGTATCGTTCGGGCGGCTTAGGTCTTTTCTTTCGGTGCAAAAAAGCCCGTAAATCCAGCCGTCGGCGTGTTGCGTCAGGCGCATGTCGTATGCATTTGTATCGGGGTCTTCTGTTTCCGGCAACTCGATGGGGTAGTCCCAAAAACGGAAATGATCTGTCCCGTTCGGGCTTTCTGCCACGGCAAAAAAAGATTTGCGGTCGTTGCCTTCCACCCGCACCACCAACAGGTAGCGCCCATCGAAGAAAATGGCTCCGGAATTGAAAGTCGCGTTCACCCCCAGTCGCTCCATCAGGTGTGGATTCCTTTGTTCATTCAAGTCGTAACGCCAAAAAATGGGCGCATGTGCAGCGGTGAGCACCGGGTATTTCCAGCGGGTGTAAATGCCATTGCCCGATTGCCGGACTTCGTTCGGGCGGGTAATCAGCGCTTCGTGTTCCGCGATAAGCGCCGCTTTTTTCTCCTGAAATGATTGCATGTTTTTTTATTTTTTAACACAACTTGTCCCGCCCAGCGGGATTAAAGGTTTCACCTACATGAGTCAACCCGAATTTTCAAGGGACACGGAGTCTCGCGGAGTAAAGGGAGTCTCGCGGAGTTAGGCTCTATGTGAGACTCCCTTTACTCCGTGAGACTCCGTGGCTAATGGAATGCTCGTAGGCAGTTTACGCTTCGGCGCTGCGTCTCTCCTCCAATTCATTGCCCACCTGCTTCATTAGCGTTTCATCCAAACGATAAAAATAAATAAATCCTGCCACCAAAACTGCATACACGGCCACCGTCAACTGGTATCCCGAAGCCGTTGCGAGCCGGCGGTTGTGGTGCTCATAGTTGTATTTTTTTGACATTTCCCGGATCATAAACCCCGGAAATGTTTGGTATAAGAGAATTGCCAGCTACTGATTATTTGTCAGTAGCTGCGTTGGTCATGGCCGGAACCGGCGGCGTTCCCGGTTTTGCCTTTTTGGGCATGCGGTACATATCCGGGAGGTCATTTTCCAGCAGCACGTTGGGATCATTTACAAAATCCAAAAAACTGCCTACGCTGGGATGGCCTGGATAAGGGACATAAAAATGGTTTGTCCTGGCATTGCGCCAGACCAGCAGATAAGCAATGCGGCTGGCTTTCGGATGTTGTTTGACGGGTGCCAGCAGGCCGGTTGTCCACCAGTCGGGTTTTGGGATGGTTTCAAACCCAGTTTCTGTAAAAGCCGGAATTTTGCCGCGCGCTTCCGCTAATTCTACCACCATGCCGATCAGGCCTGCCATTGCCGCAACGGGGCGATTCTGAAACTCATAAATATCAATGCCCATCAGGTCTGCGTAGTCGTCGCCGGGGTAATAAAGCAGGTATTCTTCTTCAGATGCACAAACATCGGGCGAATAGGCGAATAAGATATTGTGCAGGTCTTTTTCATGGCGCAGGTAGTCTACTGTAAAGCGGAAAAGCGCTTTGTATTCCTCCGGCGTACAGTGCGTGCGTCCCCACCAGAACCAGCGGCCATTCATTTCGTGCCACGGCCGGAAGATAACAGGAATGGCATGTCCAAACAGACCTTTCGATTTGAGGCTGCCTATGTATTTGGCCACATGATCTAATTGTGTTTTGAAAAATTCGTGCCGACTACCGCCAGGCAGGATGGTTTTCACTGCGGAGGTGGTGTCCCAGGAATCCCCGCCGGTTAGGGGATTGCGCATGTGCCAACTGATGGTGTGGACGCCGCCGCGTTTATAAGCTTCTCTGGTCCAGCGCTGCATGTCCTCGAAAGCAACGGTATCAATATTGATTGGCCTTGCACCGATTTCGCCAAGATCCCAACCGTAAACCGCCGGGTGGGAGCCGCTGATGGTTTTGACATCGGATGCGCCTTCCACTTTTTGCCAACCAATGCCGTAAGCAACTGCGTCTTCGTGGCCAAAGAGCGTTTTTCCCATCAGTGCCATTTGTTGCAGGTTGTAAAAAAGTGCACGCGTGCGTTTCGTTGCTTTTGTGTCGGCAGTTGGCATGGTCTGTGCAAAATTGAGCAAAGGAATCACCAGCAGGGCCAGCGCCGGCAGGCTCCGCAATTTAAGAATAGACCTGGCAGTATCGTGCGTTTAAGGATTGAAAAAAGGAAATCAATCCCGGCGGCACCTTTTTGAGGCACCCCCGGGCGATCATAACAGATATCATGAAATTCTTGTTACTCACAAAGCTTCGAAGCGAACGTTGTCAATACATGCGTTCACAGTGGAACTACCGTTGTTAAACGCCACGCCAAAATCTTCAGTGATCGTGGCTAAGTCGCTCAATTGAACGCCCCCGGCATCAAACGCGGTTAACGGAATAGTGATCGTAATCCAGCCGTTGGTCTGATACGGGCCTTCCGATGCCTAAGGTTTCCAGTAGTACCAGAAGTCTCCCGCTCCTGACCATTCAGGAATGCAAGTGCGGCTGACGGATCGCGGTAGTAGTAGCGTTTGACATCGAACCAGAAGCTACTTTCCATGCCAAATTCCACCCTGCGTTCATTCAAAATATCGGTGAAAGTGATGCTGGAAAGCGCAGGCAACCCTGCGCGGTTGCGGATGGCATTGAAATACTGGATGGCTTTGCTGTCGCTGGTAGAGGTGCCCGCGCCAAGGGTCGCTTCCGCATAAATCAGGTACGCATCAGCAAGACGGAGGACGTACTGGTTGATTGCTATTCCAAAACCGGGCTGCTTTCCCGCAGTCTGGTTTTTTTCAAAACCTGAAGTTTGAAGCACCGCTTCAAACTGTCCGTCTTATTTGCGATATTTCCGCTTTTATCCTTGAAAATGAAAGCACAAGCACCCAATATCACTGCGGTAACGCCGGTTGCAACGGTCGTTGAGCAATATGGAAAGTTCGAAGCCCGGGTTAGCCTGACTGCTGCCTATGCCAATCCCTACGACTATGACGATATCCGCGTCAGCGCAGTTTTTACGAGCCCTAACGGCCAGTCCAAAACGGTGGACGGGTTTTTTATACAGGAATTCCAGTTGACGAATCCGCAAACCGGCGCGCTTGCGCCCATTGGCAGCGGGGTTTTTAAAATACGTTTCGCGCCCGATCAGGAAGGCGTTTGGACTTATGTAGTTTCTTGTACGAATGCCTTGGGCAGCGCCACGTTTACTGCACAAAATTTGGAGTGTACCCCGGTCGCCTCTGCCGGCAACAAAGGCTTTGTGCGGGGCGATCAAACCAATTACCTGCATTTCGACAGCGAAGAGCAGTACATTCCGGTTGGTGAAAACATCGGGTGGGGGAGTTTTGCGAATTTCCAAACCTGGCTGCCCAAACTCGCTGACAACGGAGGCAATTTTTTTCGCAACTGGCAGTGCCACTGGGGCTGGGGGCTGGAATGGCGCACCGGCAGCGGCTATCAGGGATTGAAACGCTATCAGCAAAACAACAGCTTCTATTTGGATTGGATGTTTGATTTTTGCAACGAAAATGGCCTCTACGTCATGTATTGCCTGCAACACCACGGGCAGGTATCTTCTCAGGTGAATCCCAATTGGGGCGAAAGCCCTTACAATACCGCCAATGGTGGCCCCTGTGCCAATACTTGGGAGTTTTTTACCAATCTGACTGCCAAAGCCCTCGCCAAAAACCGCTACCGCTATGTGCTGGCTCGCTGGGGATACGCCCGCAGTTTAATGGCCTGGGAGCTGTTCAACGAGGTGGACTGGACCGACCAGTTTGCCCAACGCAGCGCGGACGTGGCCAATTGGCACATCGAAATGGCGGCCTACCTTAAAGAAATTGACCCGTACGGCCACTTGGTGACCACCAGTTACGCGCACGCTTCCAACGATGCGACGACTTGGAATGCGCCGGATATTGATTTTACCCAAACCCACCACTACGCCAATACGCCGAATTTGGAGCGCTTGCTCGGCGCCAGCGTCAACAATTATTTGGATGATTACGGCAAACCGACCCTCAATGGCGAGTTCAGCGCGCTGGTGGACAACACCGGCCTGAATACCCTCGACCCGGACGGCATTCACGTACACAACTGCATGTGGGGATCGCTGTTTTCCGGTGCCCTGGGGACGTCCATGCCCTGGTGGTGGGATAATTACATCGAACCGCGCAACCTTTATTACCACTTCGACCCTTTGAGCGCTTTTGCGGGCGTGATCCCCCTGCGGGAAAAAAATTACGGACCCGGAAGTGCCAAAATTTTAGGGGTCACTGCGGATTTAAATCTCACTCCCGTGCTCGGCGGCTGGGGTGAATTGGCGGACACGGCCTTTATCATTGAAAGCGGCGTGGTGAGTCCTGCGGGTGCTGCTTTAAGTACGTTTTTATATGGATCTTCGTGGAATACGCAGTACCGCCGGCCCCCGGTTTTCCAGGTCAACTACCCGGTAAGCGGGGAATTTAGTGTGAAAGTCGGCCCGCAAATTGCCACAACGCCCAAAATTTCGATCTGGCTCAATGGGGTGCTGCTCTTAGATCAGCCTGCTCTTGCCAACCAGAGCTATACGATATCCGTTCCAGCAGGCGCACACCAGATCAAAGTGGACAATACCGGTACGGACTGGGTGAGTATTGCCGCTTACCGGTTCAGCAACCTCGGCTCTGCGGTGGATGCTTATGTTCTGAAATCGGAAGACAATCTGGAACGCGCCGGCTGGCTGCTGAACAACAGCTACAACCACGATTATGTCGTCAACAACGGCGTTCCGGCTGCCGCTGTCGGTGCAGAAGTGGCCATTGGCGGCATGGCATCCGGAACCTATTCCGTGAAATACTACGATTGCCTCACCGGGGCATTGATCGGGGGTGAAACGGCCAATGCAGTGAACGATACGCTCTGGTTTTTTCCGCCGCCAATTCTCTGGGATCTGGCTTTTGTGGTAGACGACAAAGCGGTGGCCGTAGCCGAGGCGAAAACGACCCGCAAACCGCTCCCGGTGCAGGTTTACCCGAACCCGTTGCCCATCACTACGGCTGCTACAGTCGCTTTTAGTTTAGAACAGGAAGGCGAAACCGCGCTGACCTTACTCGATGCAAGCGGTCGCAACGTTCAGACCCTTTTTTCCGGGCGTTTGCCGCAAGGCGAGCAGCAAATTTCCGTTCAGCCGGAAGGGACGCTGCCCGCAGGGTTGTACTGGATCAAAGCGCAGTCGGGGGATCGAATTGGGACGCAGGCGGTTGTGCTTGGAGATTAGTTCATAATTGATGATTGATGATAGATTAATGATGATTGAGGATATGGAATGCTTACTCGTTCGATGTTTATGGGATTTTCCATCATCAGTTATCAATCATGTAATCATCAAGCATCAATAAAAAATGAGCGCACACCAAGCCCTGTACAGCCGAACTCCGATTCGGCGGGTGCTATTTATCAAGCATCAATAAAAAATGAGCGCACACCAAAATCGAAGAAGTGCTGGCGGGCTGCAATTTCTGGGCTTTCGGCGGCGCAGCCCAACCCAATCACACGGATGGGCTATTTTGGAAAAAAGGTGCCGACTTCACCGGAGATCCGCCCCAAGAGGAGCAGAGCCTGAATTCGGTATTTCAAAATGACACAACGGTGGAGTTGGTGCGGACGTATGTTTTGTAGATACAGGCGGCGGTTAAGAAGTAACGGGCAAGCACCAGCTTCTTAAGATGCGCTCATATCCTCTTTCCCGGCACATGGTTGGTTTGTCATTCCCGCAAGGGAATCTGCAACAATAGAAAGGCTTTTGAAGCGAAAATCCATGCGCATTGTACATAATGATGTTGCTTTTAGCGATTGTCCTTCCTCAAAGAATCTGCAAAAACTTGAGCAGCTTGGCGCGATGTCGCAGATTCCCTGTGGGAATGACAAACCTGTGGGAATGACAAACATAAAAGGAGAATGTTTAGGGTAGCCGACAAGTACCAGGCGCGCGTTTTCAGAAAAAAAGTCATGATCCTTTCGTTTAATCCTCCTTCCCAAGCGATTCCAGCAACGCCTCATCCGGTGGCCAAACGCCGCATAATTCAATATTCAAAAATCTCCATTTGGGGTTCATTTCAGTGATCAACAGCTCTTTTTGTTGCCGGGTAAAGTGTTTCAATGCTTTTTCCCGGGCAATTGCTGCGGGAATGTATTGGTGCCATTCGTACCAAACTAAGTAATAACAATGGTACCGGCCAGCAAAAGTCTCGGGCTTACCCCTGTTTTGGTAATGTTCCACTAATCGCCGGACGATGTTGTTCGTTACGCCAATATACAGGGTGCTTTTTCGGGAATTTGCAATGATGTAGACCCAATAGCTGTGGTGCTTCATGGCATGTGGTTTTAAGGCTGCGAGTTTTGCCTGTAATTTATTGGTTACAGCTTTAAAACAAAAGCTTTTTCCTTGATTTGGAAGTAAAACAATAAAATGCACGTTCTTCGGCTCACATAGTATTTGATATGACGGTCTCCGAAGTTGCCAATCGCGTAGTCGGAGTTTCAAAAGCGCTCCATCTGTAAGTTCTCTCTTATTTCCGTATCCGGCCCATTGTTGGCTTGTCATTCCCGTAGGTTTGTCATTCCCGCAAGGGAATCTGCAACAGTAGAAAGGCTTTTGAAGCGAAAATTCATGCGCATTGTACATAATGATATTGCTTTCTCCAGTTATGCACCTTCCTCAAAGAATCTGCAAAAACTTGAGCAGCTTGGCGCGATGTCGCAGATTCCCTGTGGGAATGACAAACCAACAAGGGCCGGGAAAGGATAGTGTTGGCTTGTCATTCCCGCAAGGGAATCTGCAACAGTAGAAAGGCTTTTGAAGCGAAAATCCATGCGCATTGTACATAATGATATTGCTTTTAGCGATTGTCCTTCCTCAAAGAATCTGCAAAAACTTGAGCAGCTTGGCGCGATGTCGCAGATTCCCTGTGGGAATGACAAACCAACAAGGCAGTTGTCTGTTGTGGAAAGAGCAAGCCCTCTCTTCTTAAGGATCGCTCATATCCTCTTTTCCGGCACATGGTAGGTTTGTCATTCCCGCAAGGGAATCTGCAACAGTAGAAAGGCTTTTGAAGCGAAAATTCATGCGCATTGTACATAATGATGTTGCTTTCTCCAGTTATGCACCTTCCCCAAAAAATCTGCAAAAACTTGAGCAGCTTGGCGCGATGTCGCAGATTCCCTGTGGGAATGACAAACCAACAAGGGCCGGGAAAGGATAGTGTTGGTTTGTCATTCCCGCAAGGGAATCTGCAACAGTAGAAAGGCTTTTGAAGCGAAAATTCATGCGCATTGTACATAATGATGTTGCTTTTAGCGATTGTCCTTCCTCAAAGAATCTGCAAAAACTTGAGCAGCTTGGCGCGATGTCGCAGATTCCCTGTGGGAATGACAAGCCTGTGGGAATGACAAACCAACAAGAGCCGGGGTGGGAGGATATGGTCGAAATGCAGCCCGGCATCACATTTTCAATCAAAAACCACCAAAACAAAACAAGACCCACCTTTTACTGTTTATCAATCAATCGGTTGCACGCTATTTTTTTATCATTGAAATCTAAAAAGCTTTCTTCCTATATTTGCGCCCATGAAAAATTTCAGGAATTTCTGCATCATAGCCCACATTGATCACGGCAAGAGTACGCTGGCAGATCGCCTGTTGGAGTACACCAATACCATTTCTGCGCGCGACATGCAGGCACAGGCTTTGGACGACATGGATCTGGAGCGCGAGCGGGGCATCACCATCAAGAGCCACGCCATTCAAATGTACTACACCCATACCGATGGCGAAACCTATACGTTCAACCTGATTGACACCCCAGGCCACGTAGACTTTTCCTACGAAGTGTCCCGATCCATTGCAGCCTGCGAAGGCGCTTTGCTGCTCGTGGATGCGACCCAGGGCATACAGGCGCAAACCATTTCTAATTTGTATATGGCCATTGGACAGGATCTGGAGATCATCCCGGTGCTGAACAAAATTGACATGGACAGCGCCATGATCGAAGAAGTGTCCGACCAGATCATCGAACTCATTGGCTGCAAACCGGAAGAAATCGTTTTAGCGAGCGGTAAAACGGGGGTTGGATTACAGGACATCATGAACGCCATTGTGGCGCGCGTGCCGCCGCCCAAAGGCAACCCGGAAGCGCCCTTTCAGGCCCTGATCTTCGACTCGGTATTCAACCCTTTTCGCGGCATCATTGCCTACTTCCGCGTTTTGAATGGCACGCTGCGCAAAGGCGACAAAGTTCGTTTCGTCAATACCGGCAGCAATTACGACGCCAATGAAATTGGCATTTTGCAGATGGATCTCGTGCCCAAGCAGGAATTGTCAGCCGGAAACGTAGGCTACATCATCACTGGCGTCAAAGTGTCCAAAGAGATCAAAGTCGGCGATACCATCACCACGTTGGCAAACCAGTGCGCGGAAGCCATCCACGGGTTCGAGGACGTTAAGCCGATGGTGTTTGCCGGGATTTTTCCGTTGGACAACGACGATTTTGAAGACCTCCGCGACAGCATGGAGAAGCTGCAACTGAATGATGCAGCACTCGTGTTCGAACCGGAAACTTCGATGGCTTTGGGTTTTGGATTTCGCTGCGGCTTTCTGGGTATGTTGCACTTAGACATCATCCAGGAGCGGTTGTCGCGCGAATTTGACCAGGACGTGATTACCACGGTGCCGAACGTTTCCTATTTTGCCCGCACCAAAAAAGGCGAGTTGCTCAGCATCCGCACGCCGAACGACTTGCCCGACCCGACGGTCACCGACTATGTGGAGGAACCGTACATCAGCGCACAAATCATCACCAAACCGGAATACATCGGCACCATCATGGATCTTTGCCGCGACAAGCGGGGCATCTTGACCAAACAGCACTACCTGACGCCAGAGCGTGTGGAAATGACTTTTGAAATGCCGCTGGCTGAAATCGTGTTCGATTTTTACGACCGCCTCAAGTCTATTTCCCGGGGTTATGCCTCCTTCGATTACCAGCCGCTAGATTACCGTCAGGCTGATTTGACCAAATTGGACATCAAGCTCAACGGCGAAAACGTAGACGCCCTTTCTGCATTGGTTCACCGCACCAAAGCCGAAGCGTTTGGCCGGAAAATCTGCGAGCGCCTGAAGGATTTGTTGCCCCGACAGCAATTCGTCATCGCCATCCAGGCAGCCATTGGCGGTAAAGTTGTGGCTCGCGAAACCATTTCCGCCATGCGCAAAGACGTGACCGCCAAGTGCTACGGCGGCGACATTACGCGCAAGCGCAAACTGCTAGAAAAACAGAAAGAAGGTAAAAAACGGATGCGTCAGATCGGTGCCGTGGAAGTGCCGCAGAAGGCGTTTCTGGAGGTGCTGAAGCTGAAGAACTAAAAATGCACGAACAAGACATTCGCAATTTCAGCCACCTCATCCAGGTTTCCAAAAATGAAGCCTTTCCGCATATTTTTGATGTGGAACTGAACGGAATGGGGCGCATTGAAGGCTTCGATTCTATTGAATGTCATGTGGTGGCTTATCCATACAGCCGCCAGGTAGAGGCAAAGCACATTGCGTTCCGGCCCTTTGAGGAATACGTTGAGGACATTGCGGGTCAGCAACGCTCTTCTTATGCTCGGATTGGTGAGCCGTTCCGGAACGTTTTCGGCATCCTGCTCGGCAGCGCCATTTTGCTCATTTTCGCCTGTTTCAAACCGGAAGAACTTTTTTCCGTTGAATCCATTATCTCTGTGTTTGGGGCGTATACCATTGGCAAGGAAATTTGGGGCGATCTGGAAAACTGGCTCATCAAAATCACCAACAACCGAAAGTTGCGGTTTCAGCCGCGGTACTACCTGTATAAATTAGAGCGCCACACTACCGTGACGCGTTATACCCGCTTAGCGCGCAGGCACCGCTATGGCATGGCGATGATTTTGCCCGATAAAATGGATTTTATCCAGCAGAGCAATTCCCAAACCATCCGGATGTATTTCAACCACGATGACTACGCCGGATTAGCCGAACACAAAGTACACATCCTATCCATCCACATTGATCCGGAATCGTTGGCCGTATTTGAGGAAACCGCCTACCTATTGGGGTTCAAGGTCAGCCTCAATCGCCGGAAAGGCTGGTTCGTACAATCGGTGGAATTGTTTCAATCGTTTGACGGTGCCTCCCGCGGTTGCCTCGATTTGAACGAAATCTGGGTGCCGGAAGCGGTGCTTTGCCGGCGAACCCTCAGTATGGGGCGGTTTAAATGGTATCAGGCGCAGTTTTTGCTGCCGGGCTTGGATTTAATCGAACGATGATGCCTGTTTTTAAAGTCCGATAGCTGCGTTATGCTTGGCCAGAAAAACGTCATTTACGCAAGTGAACTCCGATTTTCTGGCCTTCGCAAGCCTTGCTATCGAACTTTAAAACTCAGGCATCTGGCAAATCCAGACCTACACTAAATCGCCACGATTTCGATGCCGGGGATGTGCTGTTCAAACCAATTCAGCGGTGCCGGGTTCTTATCGCCGGTTTTGGTGTCGCATTTAAAAAACAGGTAATAAAGTTGGCGGTGTTCGCCGATGCGATCCAATAATCCCTTCAGCCGCAATGCTGCGGAATCAGGATCCTGGTGGAGGTGTTTGATGCGCCAGCAATGGTAGGCTTCGTCGTGTAGTTCGATGGTGTCAAGTATGGCTTCATCCGTTGTGAAGCGCTCCATAAACCTGCGAGCCAGCGGGCCGTGGGTTTTCAACCAGTCGCGCGGGATGCTTTTGTCTTCGAGGTATTTAAAAGTGTCGTGTGCAAAAGCGATGATGCGCAGGCGTTTGCGCAGGAGCTGGTCAAGATTCAACTGGTCAATATTGTCCAATACCTCCCGGATATGTTTATAAACCTCTCCTTCCGGATGCCCATAGCGGGGCACTCCCCACAGCACTCCTTGCAAAAACTCGGGATCCTGTAACAGCTGCCTTTCCAAATCAGTTTCAGGGCGCAGGTGCGCCTCCAAGTCAATCCACTCGGCAACGGGTTGCTTCATAAACTTATATCCTGTTAATTTACTGTTAAAGCAAAAAATGTACGTAACAATAGCCCTTTGGCATTGGTTATATGCGCTCAGTTACTGAACAATCGGGTGCTTATTCAAGTCGCCATCCGCAAGCAATTTCCAAAAAAATAGCGGTGTTGCAAAGCATAATTTTGCGTAAATTAGCAGGGTTAATATTTTCAAACAACTTTTTAATCAAATAAAAATAAACGAAAACATGAAGCGCTTAATTTCCTTCGTATTAGCCGGTGCCTTTGGGGGCCTCATTGCGTTGGGCGGCGCATGGCTGCTCAGCCCAAACAAACAACGCATCGCCTCGGAAACAGCCGCTCCGGCACGCGCCATCAACTTTTCTCCAAATAATGTTCCTTTTGATTTTACGGTGGCTGCCAATGTATCCATGCCTGTGGTTGTCCACATCGCGGCATCCGGTAAACAAACGGCTCAGACAAATGAAGGCTACAATCCTCTCAAGTTCTTTTTTGGGGATGACATGTTAAATCAACCCATCGAAGGAACCGGTTCCGGAGTCATCTATAGCAACGACGGGTACATCATCACCAACAACCACGTGGTGGAATTTGCTGACAAGGTGCGCGTCACCCTTTACGACAACCGCGAATTCGAAGCTAAAGTGGTTGCCAAAGATAAAAAAACGGATCTGGCCGTGGTAAAAATTGAAGCAACAGACCTGCCAGTACTAAAATTAGCCGATTCTGACGCAGCCAAAGTAGGGGAGTGGGTGCTGGCTGTTGGCAACCCTTTCGACCTCACGTCTACGGTAACCGCCGGCATCATCAGCGCCAAAGGCCGCAGTCTCCGCCTGATTGAAGGCCGCGACGCCATTGAATCGTTCATTCAAACCGACGCAGCCGTTAACCCCGGCAACAGCGGCGGTGCCCTCATTGATGCGCAGGGCCGCTTGTTGGGTATCAATACCGCCATTGCCACACGCACCGGCGCTTTTCAAGGCTATTCTTTTGCCATTCCGATCAACTTAGCCAAGCGCATTGTGGACGATATGATCAAATTCGGAAGCTATCAACGCGCTTTCCTTGGGGTTAATATTTATGAACTCGGCGACGAAGAAGCTCGGGAAATGGGGCTGAAAGTCAGCCAGGGCGTAGTGATTGAAACGCTGGTAGACGGCGGTTCTGCACAATACGCCGGCCTGCAGCCCAAGGATGTGATCGTGAAAGTGGATGGCCGCAGCATCAAAAATGTTCCGGAATTGACCGAAATCGTAGGCCGTGCCAAGGTTGGCGACGTGCTCAACCTGACCATCAATCGCAAAGGCGAAGTCATGGATGTGCCCGTGCGGATGAAAGCGGGTTAGGGATACCAGAGCATACCATAGGATGAATAAACCCAATCGGGCTGTATCTGGAAAACAGATGCAGCCCGATTGTCATTTAACACAATATGTTAACGTGCAATAGATAGAATAGAGCTTCGTTTTGGGTTTGTATTTTATGACTAAAAACCGTTCAACATGAAAATCATCCCAAATATGCATCGAAAGCTGATTCCAGCTTTTTCGATGTTGTTTCTTGCCTTCTTTTTGTTCCAAAGCTGTATGAAAGACCCACTTGACGCGCCACCTCAGCTATTAATTGAGGGGGGGGGCAAAGGCTATTGACACCACGGACGAAGGAAAATTTGATGCCTACCTGAATACAGCAACCCACGGATTGTTAGAATTGTCAAAAAGTGCTCGTTTCCGAAGTTATGTTTATGATGAAGCCATTAAGCAATTTGACGGAGATGATAATGTGTTGCTTTTAAGTCTCGAAACTATACTTGCTGCTAATGGCGGGAATATGGTTAACTCTTTTCAAGCTTCCATCAATCAGTATTATGGCAATATGCCTGAAGTACCAAACCCATTATTAGGGCTATACCATTCCTTAGATATTTACACAGATACGACTAAGATCGGAAAAGCTATTCGAGGGTTCCCTTATTTTGAAGAGATTGCCTACATTCAGATTTTATTGCCGTTCATTGATAGTGTTGATTTTAAGGAACTGCCGATCATTGCGATAGGCTTGGATGATGATAGTACGGCTATTGGTTTTTCTCCCTTGACTACTGGAGGATTTGAGGTTATAATGGTTGATGAGGCTATTGCTAAGTCAAGACCCGTTTGGGTAGTCAACGTAAATGAAGTGATTGACCGACCGGGAATATTGGCAGAGATGATGGACAAATCAGGGGAAAAATTTAGTCCCGAGGGTTTGTGTCCGGGTACAAAATCAGCCCGGATGGAAAAATTTTTCATTCAGAAAATGAACGAAACATGGCTTCAGGGTAGAGCGGATGTAAATGTGGTTGCAGCGCACGTTAATAATAGTTGTGTAATAACGAATGCCAAAGATTTTACACAACTAAGAAAAGTTAAAAGTAACCAGCTTTGTCAGTGGCTAACACCTGAAGCATTTAATCTTTTAGCATACTGCGATCCTACAAATTCATCGTATGCGCTTTCTACTACAGAACGCATTGGGTTGGTTCTTTATGAAAAAGATAAAAGGAAAAAACATCAGAGGGAAGCGACTATTCCCGGATGTAGTAGCAATACTAAACTTCGGTGGCGCTCAAAAAACACTGAATACGGTATATTAGATGGTACTCCTTTTGGGCCTATTACCTACAGCCAAATCACAAACGAGTTTAGTGATCCTCAGTTTGTCTTTTTCCTTGACTGGCGTCCCGGTTATTACGCCGGGTAGTAATACTTGTATAACTGGTAATCCTGAAGGTGCGCTGGAAATATGGGGCTATAAAAATTTCTAAAACCAATCACCTTTCGGCTACTTCATGCAAGAATATGGGGTAGCCGAAATAATTTCCCGG
>JBBQGV010000055.1:0-37248 GCA_038323375.1 Chitinophagales bacterium | reverse complement strand
GGCAAGGCATTTTGATTCTAACCGAGGCGGGGGTTCCCGACCTTAGGAACGCCGAAATAATAACTTCCCGATTTGGGCGGTGGCTTTTCCCACCGGACTTCGTTGCTTTGTCGGTCACGTAGCTTTGGCTACGCTCCCTTCTTGCGCCTTGTCCGCTGGAAAAATCCCCACGCCGAAAACGCGAACTTATTATTGCGATGTTCCTTTACAGTCTTTTTTATTATATTTGCTTCGGATTCTATTTGAATTTTTTACCATTCCTATGACTATATGATATACCCCAAGCCATAATCCTGCGCTGCACAACACTACAAACAAATTGATTCGACTCCACTGTAAATAATTCTTACAGAGGATCATATAACGTTTATTACAGTCACTCATAACAGCCTTATTACAATGCGAGTACACGCTTCATTGTTGGTATGTCATTTGTTAATTACTTAAATATATTTAAACATGAACCAGTACAAACGCTTTCTGGCAGTGATCCTGTTCACTATTATTTCAGGTAATATTTCTGCTCAAAAAACCAGAGAAATCCCTGTCTTTGAAGGCCATCACAAGAATATTTATGTTGAATTTCTGGGTAGCAACCTGCTGGCTGGGGTGAATTTCGACATGCGTCTGAAAAAAGGGAGAATGGACGGCA
Organism: Chitinophagales bacterium; assembly: GCA_038323375.1. Classification (GTDB taxonomy): domain Bacteria; phylum Bacteroidota; class Bacteroidia; order Chitinophagales; family Saprospiraceae; genus JABWAJ01. The sequence goes on along the minus strand of JBBQGV010000055.1, from coordinate 36,596 downwards.
TTGGTTTTCGCGTTGGTGTGGGCGGGATCAGCGTATCCGGATTCGATCAAAACACGGAACTCAATATAGGGATAGTGACCTTTCCGATTGAATTCAATCATGTGGTGGGGAAAAGAAGAAGTTCTTTGATATCTGGTGTTGGTTTGCTGCCGATTTATGCCACAATTTCGGGTGACGGAGAACTAACGGACTACGAATACGTCCAGGCAGATGGATTCGGATTAGCAGGAGGTTTTCTCACTTTTGGCTACCGGCTCCAACCCCTGAAAACCGGATTTATGATGCAATTCAATTGGAATCCAATGATCCTGAGGGGCAGCGGATTTAATGCCGGATGGATCGGTTTGAGTATGGGAATAGGATTTAAATAAACGGGGCATACAAATTTAGTCATGCAGGAGACATCTCATTAATTTGGGAGGTCTCCTGTTGCGCGAAATGATGCTTTTATTGCTTAAATGTAGAGAAAACGATTACTCCTTAAATCAAAGCACCTTTTACCATGCGCTACTTTACGCTCTACTGGCGGCTAAACCTGCCCTTTCTGTTGTTGACTCACTTCGTGTCAAGTGCACAAAACCATGCCCATTCTTGGGATTGCGGCAGCGATCTCCTTCATGAGCGCGCTCAACAAAACCCGGACTGGTTGAAAAAACACCGCGAGTCGGAACAGGGTGTTTATGATTTTTTCGCTTCCAAAACAAAGCCCTTAGCGGGAAAACGCATGATGACGGTCACCCTGCCGATTGTTGTGCACCTCATTCACAACAATGGCTCGGAAAACATCGCTGACGCCCTGGTGCTCAACGGCATCCAGCAGCTCAACGAGGCATTTTCCAATATGGCTTATTACGATCAAGGGACTGGAATCAGTACTATGATCTAGTTTTGCCTGGCCCGGCGCACCCCCGAATGACTTGATAACTACAGGCATTACCCGCGATCAAAGTTCCCTGACCGAAGTAACCATAGAGTCAGAGGATATTGCATTAAAAAACCTGAACCGGTGGACGCCGACGGACTATATCAACATCTGGTTGGTGCGCGAAATCTGCTCTGCCGGCAGCGGCTGTGGCGTTGCGGGTTATGCTTATTTTCCTGCCTCACACGGCAATCCGGAAGATGGCATCGTGATGGAAGCTGAATATATGGGGTCTTCTCCCGGAGGCACCGGGGTGTTGGCTCACGAAATGGGACATTATTTGGGTCTCTACCATACTTTTCAAGGGGGCTGCACGAACGATATGCTCCAGTTCAACCCAAACCTATACCTTACCACCTGCTTTTGCCTCCTGGGTCTGGACCGCAGAAACCGGATTGGATTGCAGCAATTGCAATACCGTGAACATCAATGCAGGCGACACCATCACCTACATCGTTATCGCTTCTAATGGTGAAAACTGCCTTTCCTCCGATACCCTTACCATCTTTTATACAAGCGATACCCTTTTTGCCAGCCTCGACACAGTGGTTTGTTCTAATGAAACCCTCCTGCTTTTTGGGCTGGAACTTCCGGCGGACACATTGGTTGTTTTTTACGGCGTCACGACTGGGGGATGTGATTCGGTGCTGACGGTTACGGTTACAGAACTTGATCCCGTGCAGGCAATGGTGCAGGAAACCATTTGCCCGGGCGATACACTGATGATCAACGGAGCAACTGTGACTGGGGATACCACGATGCAATTTTTATTAGTTGGAGAAAATGGCTGCGATTCTTTGGTCTTACTGGACGTTGAACTGCTGGAGTCACCGACCAGAAGCCTGACCCTGCAAGCATGTCCGGGAAGTTTCGCCATTTACAACGGTATACAAATCCCACCGGGAACAACGCAGGTCTTCTACGTGCCAGGCTTGGCGGGTGCCTGCGATTCCATCATCACCATCACCGTAACGCCTTCGTCCGGGCCAATTCTCCAACTCCCGGCCACAGACACGCTGGAAGCTGGTAATGCCATTCAATTGACGCCTTTCGTATTCGGAAACGGGCCTTTCCTTTGGCAATGGGGGTCAACTCCGCCGCCTGAATGGTTGAGTTGCTTCGATTGCCCGAACCCGGTGGCAAGCCCCTTAACAACGACCCTGTTCATCGTAACGGTCACGGATACCAACGGTTGTAAAGGAATGAATTCCATCGCCCTCGTCGTACTGCCCTGCCAGGAACCTTATATTCCGAATGTGTTTTCGCCCAATATACCGGCTTTAGGCTGGGACGGGCGGTTCAGAGGCAAAACGATGGCCTCCAATGTTTTTGTCTGGGTTGTGGAAATTGAATTCCCGGATGGAATGGTCTTGTTGAAGAAAGGAGATGTGACGTTGTTGCGGTAGGGGCAGAAAAATTTCTGCCCCTACCGCAACGAAATGGGTAAATTATTTGTGAATGAATATTTATTCATTATCTTTGTGCCGTCATGCGAAATATTGACACTGATAAAGAACAGGCAATTTACCAGGCGGCGCTGCGGCTTATCCAGCAGGAGGGCTTTGCGGGGCTGAAGATGTCTATTCTTGCGAAAGAAGCCCAAATGGCCGCAGGAACAATTTATCTGTATTTCAAAAGCAAAGAAGACCTCATCAACCAGCTTTACATCACACTGAAGCGCCGCAGCGCCCAGGCCTTGATGAAAGGGTACGATGCCTCCGCGCCGTTTATGGAAAGCTTTGAACTGATCTGGCAGAATTTCTTAGACGCCAACTTGGCCAACCCCGAAGAATCGGCATTTGTAGAGCAGTACTACCGTTCCCCATATTTGGACAAGACGGTTCAGGAAGAGGCTGACCAGCTCGTGGCGCCGATTTTCGAGCTGCTGGAACGCGGCAAAAGGGAGCGATTGGTGAAAGATGTTCCCACAGAAATGCTGGTGGCGCAATTGACGGGTTTTGTCAATGGATTGGCTCAGCTACATGCCTCCGGTAACCTCAAAATTACTGAAAATTTTAAAACGACCGCCTTGGCAATGGCTTGGGATGGGCTGAAACGATAGGGTATAGTGTAGGGCTCCGGTCATTTTCAGGCTCTTAGAGCCTATTTTTTTGCTTCAACACTGAATAAATATTCATCCAACATGAAAAACAATCGCAAAACGGTTCTGGTAACCGGCGCTTCTTCGGGCATTGGCCTGGCTACCGCACTTTATTTTCAACAACAAGGTTGGAACGTAGCCGCCACCATGCGCTCACCGGAAAAAGACAAAACACTGGGACAATTAGCCAATTTGAAATTATACCGCTTAGACGTTACAGACGAAGCCAGTATTGCAGCAGCCGTCCGGCAGGCAATCGCTGATTTCGGCGGCATTGACGCGGTAGTAAACAACGCTGGCTACGGTGCGGTTGGCATTTTTGAAGCTGCCACCAACGAACAAATCCAACGCCAGTTCGACACCAATGTCTTTGGCGTGATGAACGTGATCCGCGCCATCCTCCCCTATTTTCGGGAGCGCCACGATGGCACGATCATCAACGTGACTTCAATGGGCGGCCGAATCACCTTCCCGATTTATAGTCTTTACCACGGCACCAAATGGGCGGTAGAGGGTTTTGCGGAATCTTTGTCCTACGAGCTGCGCCCTTTCAACATCCGCGTGAAAAACGTAGAGCCGGGCGCCATCAAAACCGAATTTTACCACCGCTCGATGGAACTGATCAAAAAAGAAGGCCTGACGGCTTATGACCAATACGAAAAGGTGGTGCACACCAACGTCAGCGAATCGGAGAAAAATGCAATCGGCCCGGAAATCGTAGCCAAAAAAATCTTCTATGCGGCCAACGACCGCAGTTTCCGCCTGCGTTACCTCGTAGGCAGTCCGGCGCCGTTGTTGCTAGCCCTGCGAAGCATTTTGCCGCTGAAATGGTATATGGGCATTGTACGGGCTATGGTAGAGAAAGGGTTTAAAAAAGAATTGGCAAATGCGAAGGCGGGGCAATAGGTTTTTAAGCTGCTTGCGTTTTAACCAGCAAATCATTAATTTTGTAAAATGTACGCTCATTTTTTGCCTTTGCTGATTTGCCTTTTTGCCAATTCAGCCCTAACCAGCCAAGCCCTTTTGAACGGCAGTTTCGAGTTAAACAACACAGACTGCGGGATCAACTTGCAAAACAATGCCTTCAACCAGGCCGTACCCTTTGTAGAAGCATTTGGTTTTCAATCGGAGGTAGACGTGCTGAACGGCAATTGTGGGTTCGGCTCGCCGGCGCAGGGATTCGATTTCATTGCCTTGTATTCCAATAATGGCTCTGATGCCGTGGCGATGGAATTGTCGTACCCATTGGAAGTTGGAAAAACCTATATCCTGCGGTTTTACGACAAAAACGGGTTGGGTATGAACCAGCCCCAAAGCCGCGTACAGGTTGGGCTTTCTGGTACCGCAGATGCGTTTGGCGATTTGTTGTATGAAGCGCCGCCCGCGCGAACCGACTGAACCCTTCGGGAGGTCGTTTTTCAACCGCATCAACCGTTTACTTACCTTACTGCCCTCATCGCATCTCCTGCCGAGACGTGGGTTTTTCTGGACGGCTTTGAGTTTGTTTGCCCCGAAATCAACCTCGGTCCGGATACGGCGCTGTGCCGGGGGGAAGAGCTGGTTCTGGAAATAGACCCTTCCCGGTTCGACCAGGTAATCTGGAGCGACGGTTCGTCCGACCCGGAACTGTTTGTGGAAGCCCCCCGGTCTGTATTGGGCAGAGGGTCAATCTGGTGGCTGTGCGGTCAGGGATTCGGTGGTATTCTCCGAATTTGAGCGCAACTGCAATTGCAAGGTTTTCCTGCCCAATGCATTTTCGCCAAACGACGATGGCATCAACGATATTTTTTTGCCGCAAACTCCCTGTGAAATGGGACAGTACGAGCTGTTGATTGCCAACCGCTGGGGGCAGTTGATGTTCCGCACGCAGGATCCAAACGAAGGGTGGAACGGCAAATCCCGGCAAAAAATGGCCCAGGCCGGGGTCTATGTTTATTGGATGCGGTACCGATTTTCTTATGCTGCGATGCCGGAACTGGCAAAAGGGGAGTTTGTGTTGTTGCGGTGAGCCACCATTATTGACGCCATCCTTACAAAAACCCAAGCCAAACCTCCAATGCTGCGAAAAAAAAGAATAGTTGTCCTACTTTACATCGGCAAATAGCCAACGAGCCATTTACCATCAAAAAGGACAGGATAAAAAAACGCCAACATGCCCACAACACCAACCCTTCCGCGCATTTCCAACAAAAGCCTTGGCACCGTTGCCGCCATCGTTATCGTTCTTGGTTGCTGCCTCCTGAAGTTCGTCCGCGAAAACCCGGAGGCGGCAAAAAGCAAAGATGCCCCCTTTCGCCCGGCAGAGGAATTTTATGCCATGCGCGATTACCCGTTTTTCCGGCCAGGTATCCGGGCGTATACGGCAGCCATCGCCGAAGCGCGCCAAAGGGGCAGCACAGGGTCGCGCAGTGGCAACGGCATTTCAGCACCCTGGACTCTCCAAGGCCCCGGCAATATCGGCGCGCGCGTGAATACCATCGCCATCCACCCAACGAACAACAACATCATCTACATCGGGTATTCCGGCGGCGGTGCCTGGAAAACCGCGAACGGCGGCGCTACCTGGAGCCCCATTTTCGATGAACAGGACTACCTCGCCATCGGGCATATCGCCCTAGACCCCGGCAACCCCGACCACGTTTACATCGGCACGGGCGATCCCAACATCAGCGGCTACCCGTTCATCGGCAACGGCGTTTGGAAAAGCACCGACCAGGGAGAAACGTGGCAATACATTGGCCTTGAGGGGCAACGCATCGTCTCCAAACTGATCGTGAACCCCTCGGGTTCGCAAAAAATATACGCCGCGACGATGGGGGTGCCTTTTGAGCGCAACAACGACCGGGGGTTGTATCGCGCCGGCCTGAATGCGCCCGACTGGCAACAATCGCTCTTCGTTTCCGACCAAACCGGCATCATTGACTTAGTCGTATCGCCAACCAACCCCGACGTCCTGTACGCAGCGGCCTGGGATCGCATCCGCAATAACCAAGAGAGCATCGTATCCGGCGAAAATGCCCGCATCTGGAAATCTACCGATGGCGGGATTAACTGGTCTCCGTTGTCCGGCGGGCTTCCGCAAGGCGCACAGAGCCGCATCGGGCTGGCCATTGACCCCAATAACGCGCAGCACATCGTGGCAACTTATGCAAATACCAGCCTGGTCTTTGGGGGACTTTACGAAACCTTAGACGGGGGGCTTAGCTGGCAACAAAATGCCGGAACCGGCTTAGATTTAAACTTGCAGAGCAATTTTGCGTGGTATTTTGGAAAGGTGCGGATCAACCCTTTCAATTCCCAGGATATCTGGATCCTCGGCGTGAATACTTACCGCTCTCTGAATGGGGGACAGACCTGGTTCTTAGGCGTTAACGGGCCCCATGTGGATCACCATGATCTGGCTTTTTTAGGGCCTACCCAATTTTTGCTGGGCACAGATGGCGGCTTGTATCGCAGCAACGACAATGGTCAAAATTGGCAACGCGCCGAAAACATCCCCACCACCCAATTCTACCGCGTCGCATACAACCCGCACCAGCCCGAGCTATATTACGGCGGCGCACAGGACAACGGCACCATCGCCGGCAATGCAGTCCAGGTCAATGCCTGGAACGATCTATTTGGCGGGGACGGTTTTCAAGCGGTTTTTCATCCTGAAGATCCGAATATTTATTACTACGAAGCCCAAAACGGCGCCATTTACGGGAGCGCGGACGGCGGTTTTATTGATTTTGCAACAGAAGGGATTGTATCCGACGACCGCCGGCATTGGGACATGCCATACCTGATCAGTCGCCACAATCCGGATATTCTGTACACCGGAACTTACCGCCTCTATATTGGTTTTGGCCACTTGCCGGTATGGACGCCCATTACCGAAGACTTGACGGATGGGCTCGTTTTTGCATCGCGTTTCCATACCATCAGCGCCCTGGACGAAAGTCCGCTCAACCCGGATCAGGTATATGTCGGCACCATAGACGCTAATGTTTGGTTGGTTAACCCAAATACGCAGGAAACGACCAACCTGAGCGCCGGTCTGCCGGAGCGCTATGTATCTTCGGTTAAAGCATCTCCAACCGACCCTACCCGCGTTTTTGTCTCCCAAACCGGCTACCGCGACAACGACTTTGCGCCCCGCATCCACCGCTCCGACGACCTCGGTGCCACCTGGATACCCATCAGCGGCGACTTGCCCAACCTCGCAGTGAATGACCTCTACATCCTGCCCGAAGCCAACGACCAAGTCATTTTTGCTGCCACTGACGGCGGCGTCTACATCACCCTCGACGGCGGAGCGGTCTGGGAGCGCCTCGGCACTGGCATGCCCTTTGTGCCCGTTTACGACCTCGACCACAACCTTTCGCAAAATACGTTGATCGCCGGCACCCACGCCCGAAGTGTGATGACCTTTCCCATTGATTCGTTGATGCTTGACCCTTCGACGCCGACCTTCAATCCGGAAAGCCAGGCTGGCCCATCCTTGTCCGTAACGCCCAGCTTAGCCAAAGGCACGACCACCCTCACGGTGGAAAACCTCCGCCCGAAACAGCAGGCGATGGTGTTGGTTACCGACCTCAGCGGCACAGTGCTGCTGCAAATCCCTTTCAATGGTGCAGGGAAACATGAACGAGCCATTGACCTGAAGGCATTCCCGTCAGGGGTTTACGTAGTGGCTATTCGGAGTGAGGGGAGGGTTTTAGGCACGCGGCGGTTTGTTGTTGTGCGATGAACCGCAACAGGAATAACCAGGCAGCTTTAAAAATAAAAATACGCGCCAAACACCAGAGTGAACCGGCTCGCTTCTGGATTGTCCAAATAATTCAACCGCCAGAGCGCGTCCACGCGGATCACTTGCAGGATGTTTTCGATGCCCACGCCGGCTTCTAAGAAAGGTTGGGTAGAAGGGGATCGGAAGCCCGTATAAACAGCTGCCCCACTTTGGGGCGACCAGGCGTTGAGGCGGTTGGCTTCCCGGTTATCGGCAGACATGCCGCCCATCACCGCTTTGAAAATCGCCACCTCGCGCCATTTCAACTTGCGCAGTAACGGGATGCGGTTCAGAAAAAACCCATCGAAATGGTGCTCCACGATGAGGCTGGCGTAGGTGTCGCTGGCAAACTCATAGCGGTTCATGGTGTTGAACACCGCGCGCGACATAAACAGCGCCTCGTTGCCGGGATGTACTTCGAGCAACAAAAAAGGAACCGTGCCGTAGGTTGTGCCCACTTTTGCACGGTAAGAAAACCAACCCACCGAGCCAACGTTGAACCAATGGCGCAGGCTCAGCGAAAGCTTGTGGTAGCGGTAATTGCCGCCGAACAGGCCGTTCACTCCAAGGGTGTATTGCGCTTCCAGAACGGGACGTTTGGTGCCGGCGCTCACGCGGTCGAACTGCTCGCCAAGAAACGTTTCGCCCGGCGCATAGCGCATTTTCAGGACAATTTCGGTCGTATTAATCGTCGTATCCACCTGATCGGCAGCCCCGCCCGGGTTGTTGAGGAACGCGTATTTAAATCCGCCGTCACCCATATCCCCGTAAGGATCCATAAACCGGTGCAGGATGGTGATGCGGTTGGACAACCCGTTTTTCCAGTAGCGTTCGTAATAGACTTTGGTTTCTTCAACGTTGATGAGTTTTAGAAAAATATCGCGCTGCAAAAAACCGGTAAACAAGTTGCCCTCCTGAAATTCTTCGCTGTTTTCGCTGTTCAGACTGATGTCGCGCCGCCGCGCCGCACCGATGGTAGTCCAGGTCTGTCGGTTCAGAATCCAGATGAATTCTGTGCCGTATTTCCATTTTTCATCCTTGAACCCATAAGCTGCATAAGCGCTCAGGCGCATATTTTTGCTGAAATTATCGCTGGTGCGCACGCCCAAACGCAAGCGCGTGCCTTCTACCTGGTTGGTGCTGTAAACCGAAAAATAAGGCCCGATTTGAATCTTTCCGAAGGTAAAATAGCCGCCGAGCACCGTTTCCAGCACCTGCACGTAGGTTTTGTAAACGGGTACATTTTTGATGCTGTCTACAATGGCATAAATGGCAGATTCTGTTTTGGTGAGCGGTTCGTGGCGCACACTTTGCCAATACGCTTCGTCATTGATGAGCGGCGGAGGCGAAGGTATCCCTTTCCCTTTTTTTAGAAAATTTTGCTTAATGTCAGCCGGGTTGAGCCGAAAGTCGCGTAGGGTTTCCGTGCGGCGGGCGATCATACCGGGGGCATTTTCGGCTGGCGAAAAATCAACAATCATTTTTTGTTTAGACGGCAACCAGTGTTGCTCCGACAATTCAAATTCCTGGAAGATGATGATGCGCGTTACCAGATTGATGTTGACGTCGGGGCTCATGCGCATAGTGAGGCGCTGCACCGAAAAAGTGGTATCGGCCACCCAAAAATCGCCAAAAAAAGTATTTTCCTGCTTCCGCCGTGGTTTGAACTTGAGTTTGTAACTCCACTGCCCGCTGATGTAAGCACTGTCGAGGATATAGTATTCGTAATAGCTCAGACCAGCGTCCGAAAACGGGCTGACGAAGGGTTTGTCCAAAACATTGATCCAGTTGTCGTACACGCTGAAGGGCGCGTGAATTTTTTTAACAAACTCAATAAAATTGGAGTTGTCGGTGCCTGAAGCGCGTTGCGCCTTCACGAGGGAGGCTGTTTTTCCGGCAGTTTTGGAATAATAGACTTCCGTCAGGGCTTCGTTGATGTAAATGGGCAGGAACGGTTTTTCATCGGAGGTGCTGTCTATGCTTTCAAACACAAACTCAAACGGTTCCATGAGCTTGGTCTTGCGAATCCCCTCGGGGATCTTTTCAAAATCAAGCTCAACCTTGGCATAGCTTTCGTATTGATACGCCTCCAGGCTTTCCAAACGATTATTTTCCTTGTTTTTGATGATGCCCTTCACGATGGCGTTGGCCGGGTTTTCGCCAGCGATGACCACGACTTCTGTCAGCGTGAGTTCGGAAGCTTCCAAAGCAAAATTGAGTTCCTGTTCTGGCACCTGACGGAGCGCGCGGCTGAGGGTTTTGAACCCGATGGCCGAGGCCGTAAGGCTGTCCTTCAATTCATTGACAGAAAACTCGTAGTATCCATCCACATCCGTGGAGGTTCCGATGCTCGTTCCCTGAAAATAGACATTACTGAAAGGAAGACCTTCGCCGGTGTCGGCATCGGCAACGCGCCCTTTGATGAGGTACCGCTGCTGGGCTTGCGCAAACAGGCAGCACAGCACAAACGTCAGCATTAATCCGGCTCTAAGCGCCTTTGGAAGCACCCCGTATTGCATTTTGCTTATTGACACCATAGACATCGCTGCAGTTTAATGACTTGTAGTCGCCAGCTTTAGCTGCCAGACACTGAGTGCTCTACTGTGTACAAAGTATAGACGTTCCCCCCTTCAAATGTCACCTGCACTTGCCTGTAACAGACACACAAAAGCACCCTGTGGTTTGACTCAATTTTTTATTTGCAACAAAAAATTTCCCTGCCATTGGCCGAATATATAATTTCCCGCTGTATTATAACACCGTATATTCAATCAACGGTCACAGATTTTGTACGAATTGTTCAATTCTGTCGGCTTATTCACTTTCTTTGACCCGGTTCAAACACTATGCTGCTACCTTATTTTGAAAAAGAAGGCTTGGAAGCCGGTTGCGACGAAGCTGGTCGGGGGTGCTTAGCCGGGCCGGTTTTTGCTGCGGCGGTTATCCTACCGCAAGACTACCAACATGCCCTGTTGAATGATTCCAAGCAACTCAGTGCCCGTCAGCGCGACGAAGCGCGGATTCTGGTAGAAACTCATGCGTTAGCCTGGGCTGTTGCCCGCGTGGATGCCGAAGAAATTGACCGCATCAACATCCTCAAAGCTTCTTTTTTAGCCATGCACCGCGCACTGGAGCAACTTGGAACCGAGCCCGATCGCCTGCTCATAGATGGCAATCGTTTTGTGCCTTACCAACAACTTCCTTTTCACTGTATGGTTAAAGGCGATGCCCGTTTTGCCTCCATCGCAGCAGCGTCTATTCTGGCAAAAACCTGGCGCGACGACTATATGATGCAATTGGCCACTGAATACCCTCACTACCGCTGGCAGGAAAATAAAGGCTACCCCACCGTAGCGCACCGAAAAGCCATTGCGGAACACGGCGCTTGCATCCACCATAGGCGATCGTTTCGGTTGTTGCCGGAGGGTGTCCAGGGGAAGTTGTTTTAGGATGAGTTGTGTTTTTTACCACATATTATACCGGCAAGCACATCGGTTGGAACCCATCCGAAGCCGCCTCGATAAATTGCCGGCAAACGGCAGCGATCGTTTCTGCAATGGGCGTATAGGTAAGTTGTAAGTCTTTCAGCGACTTGCTGTTGTCGTAGTAGTAAACCGCATTGGCGTGCCGGGTCGTTTCGCGGGTGATGAAAGGCGGGGGGCCGCCGAAACGCGTGCGGAGCCACTCCACACGCCAGGCAATTTCCTGTACGAACGCATTGACGCGATAGCGCGGTACCCGCTTGCCCAAGCCTGCTGAAATCATTTCCTGCACTACCCGGAAAGACAGGTTTTCACCACTGATGATGTAGCGCTGGCCAGAACTTTCCTGCTGCATAAGCCGGATCATGGCCTGCGCCACATCCCGCACATCCACAAATCCGGAAACCCCGGTGGCATAAAACGGAAACTCCTTCCAGCCCAGCCGAAACAACTGCAATGGCCCGTCTTCCCAGCGCCCGCTCCCGAGAATGACCGAAGGGTTGACGACCGAAACGTTCAGCCCTTCGGCCATGCCGCGCCAGGCTTCCTGTTCGGCCAGATATTTGCTGATGGCATAGTTGGAATGTAACGGACTGCGCTGCCACTTGGTGTTTTCGCTGACGTTTTTTTCTTCCGGGCTGCGGCCAATGGCGGCGATGGAACTAACGTGGACGAGTTTGTCCACGCCTTCCCAAAGTGCGGCATTGACGACGTTGGCAGTGCCTTCAACGTTGACCCGCAGCATCGTTCGCACCTTACGCGGGTCAAAAGAGACGATTGCTGCGCAGTGATAAACCTGCCGGATACCCTGCATGGCTTCTTCTAAAGCAGGGGGATCGAGCAGGTCGCCTTCCACCCATTCTACTGCATCCTCAATATCGGCAACCAAGGCGTGATCGCTGTTCGGGCGGCGGAGTGCGCGGATGTTTTGATGACCGGATTTGACTAAGCTGCGCAACAGGTAAGAACCCAAAAATCCCGTAGCGCCTGTGATCAGAACAGGCTGTTCGCCCGGAGTACTGTTGCTGGTGCTCATGCCTGTTCTTTTTCGATGGCTTACACGATATTTTGAAGCATAACTTCAATAATTTCAGGGCTGGATTGGTTCATTTTCAAAATCTTTATTTGATAGGAACCGATGGTCAGCGTTTCTCCTTCTTTGGGAATCGCGTCGCTGGATTCGAGGATCAGCCCCGATAAGGTGATGTACGTTTTGCCTTCCTGAAAAGGCACCGGCAGGAAGTCGTTGATTTCATCTACCGGGTTTTGCGCATGGATGCGGAAGCTTTGTTCTGTGATTTTTTCCACAATGGGCAACTCGACGTCGTACTCGTCCTGAATTTCACCTACCAATTCTTCCAAAATGTCTTCTAAAGTCAAAATACCGACTGTGCCGCCAAATTCATTGACGACAATGGCAATTTGCGTGTGCTCTTTTTGAAAAGTTTGGAGTACCTGCGCTAATTTTTTGTTGGATGGGATGAACAGCATGGGCCGCAGGATATCGCGCATGCCTTTATCCGGTTTGTGCAACAAGATGTCCAACAGGTCTTTGGTCAGGATGAACCCAATAATTTTATCCATGGATTCTTCATAGACCGGATACCGTGAATAGCCTTCATCCAGTGCTTTTCGGGCAGCTTCCGGCAATGGCATGTTGATGGAAAGCGCCGATATCTGGTTGCGCGGTTTCAGCGACTGGCGCACCATGCGGTCGTCGAAGTCGAATACATTCTGAATCAATTCCCGCTCGGAAGCCTCGATAGCGCCGCCTTCTGCACTTTCTGCCACAATGAGTTTCAGCTCTTCTTCCGAGTGGATTTCAGAATGCCCGGCAGGTTGGATTCCGATGCTCTTGAGGATGAAATTTGCAAATCCGTTCAGCGCCCAAATGAAGGGGCGAAAGACGATGTAAAAAAGTTTCAGGGGAGGTGCCAGCGCCATGGTGGTGCGGGTCGGGTAGCGGATGGCCAGCGACTTGGGTGCCAGCTCCCCGAAAACGATATGCAACACCGTAATGAGCACAAAAGAAATGGGCAAGGCCCAGGCATGCGCCGTGGCATCAGTGACCGCCAGCCCCAATCCGTTCATGGAGGCAATGATGATTTCAGAAACGACGCCTTCGCCGATCCAACCAAGGCCCAAACTGGCTAAGGTAATGCCTAATTGCGTGGCAGCGAGGTAGCCATCGAGGTTGGAAACGACGCTTTCGGCAACGCGTGCAGAAAAGCTGGAACCGGCTTTAACCTGTATTTGAGAAAGCCGAACTTTAACGATGGCGAATTCGGCTGCGACAAAAAAACCATTCAGGAAGACCAGAAAAAAAGTCAGAAGAATATTGAGTAGCATGGTGTTGAAAGAGTTGTATCGGAGCAAAGATACTCAGGCTTTGATAAAGCGGGAGAATATTTTGGCACTGCTTATTCCGTTATGGTCTGCATTTTTCGCAGTCTTTCCGCCGGGAGCAATAATTTTTCCTAAATTTGTGCAAAATTCAAAGCGTATGAAACGCCTCCTCAATTACCTGATTAACAGCAGCGACAACCCAATCTGGAACAATATTTTCCGCGTCATGTGGTATGGTGCCATTGGCGGAATCAGCCTGATTTGTTTGCTCTTGCTGTTCATTTCTTTCACCGACCTGCCCTCTGTGCAGCAATTGGAAAACCCGCGCAGTGAAGAAGCTTCCCTGGTTTTGGGAAATAATGGCGTGGAATTAGGCAAATTTTACACCGAAAACCGGGTGCCGGTTTCGTTTTCCGATCTCTCACCGCACTTAGTGCGCGCGTTGATCGCCACGGAAGACATGCGTTACTACGACCATTGCGGCATTGACTTCATGGCGCTTGGGCGGGTGGCGGTCAAAACGGTCATCCTTCAGCAAAAAAGTTCCGGCGGCGCCAGTACGATTACACAACAGTTGGCCAAACTACTGTTCACCGGCCAAAAAGCGGACAATACTTTCAAGCGCCTTTTTCAGAAACTGAAAGAATGGATCATCGCCGTGCGCTTAGAACGCAAGTACACCAAAGAAGAGATTATCGCGATGTATCTCAACAAATTCAACTTCATCAACGGTGCCTACGGCATCAAAGCCGCTTCGGAAATCTATTTTGATAAATCGCCAAAAGCTTTAGAAATACAGGAAGCTGCCCTGATGATCGGCATGCTGAAAAACCCATCGCTCTTCAACCCCCTGCGCCGTCCGGAAATGGCGCTCCAGCGCAGGATGGTGGTGCTGAAGCAAATGCAGAAAACCGGCGTCATCAGCGAGCAGCAGTACAACGAACTACGCGCCCTGCCGCTGGGCATCAAATTTACCCGTCAAACCCACGTGGACGGCCTCGCCCCTTATTTCCGCATGGAATTGGCCAAGTACCTGAAAGACGACATCCTCCTGCGCAAGGAATGCCTCAAAGCTGACGGCACTCCTTATGATATTTACCGCGACGGCCTGCGCATATACACCACGATTGATCCCGATATGCAGCGCATGGCGGAAGAAGAAATGGTGAAACACATGGCAAAAGTACAGGAGAGTTTCTGGCGAACCTGGAGAAACCTCGACCCCTGGACGTACAAAACCAAATCAGTCAACGAAATCACCCCCGAGACCCGCCAGGCCAACCTCAACCGGCTTGTTCGCGAATCGGATCGCTACCAGTCCCTTCGCTCGAAATATCTGAGCGATATCCTGAATCGCTACAATGGCCAGGTAGACCTTGTCTTTAGCGAAGACGACCGCGAATTGGACCGCATCATGGCGGAGGTGCGCAAAAAAGGCACGATTGATCAATTGGTGGAAAATAAAATCATCAGCAGCAGTTTGGCGGCCCGCTATCGGGAAGTCATCCAGAGCGACCTGTTCCCGGAACTGAAAACGCAGTGGGAAACCCTCCAGGAGGCGGCGCGTCACGTTTTCCGATCCAAAGTGGAAATGAAAGTTTTCGCTTACAACAATAAGATGGAAAAAGACACGATTATGAGTCCGCTCGATTCCATCAAATACCACCGCATGTTTCTGCAAACCGGCATCATGGCCGTTGACCCCACCACCGGAGCCGTAAAAGTCTGGATCGGCGGCATCAATCACAAATACTTTCAGTACGACCACAACCAGATCGAGCGGCAGGTAGGCTCTACCTTCAAGCCCTTCATTTACGCCACGGCCATTGCCCAACAGGGTTTTTCGCCCTGCTATACGGTTTACGACCTGCCTGTAACGATTGGCCCGGGCGACGGGCAATTCGGTCTGGTGAGCAATTGGACGCCCCGCAACGCCGAAGGCAACTACTCCGGGCGCCTGCTGACCCTCAAAGAAGGGTTGCGCCATTCCAAAAACACCGTTTCCGTGCACCTGATGAAGCAATTGGGCAGCACTGAGCCGGTGGTTGGTCTGCTGGAGCAAATGGGCATCACGGTGAAACCTGACCGCCGCGGCCCTGCCATGTGCCTCGGCGCACTTGACTTATCCGTAATGGAAATGACGGGTGCCTACACCACTTTTGCCAACAACGGCACCTTTATGAAGCCCAGTTTTGTCCTGCGCATCGAAGACAAAACCGGACGGGTAATTTACGAAGAAATCCCCGACGAACGACCCGCGCTCAACCCAAAGCCCAACTTCGTCATGGTGGAAATGCTGCGCTACGCGGGCACGAACCTCGGCGGCATCAAAAGCGACGTCGGCGGCAAAACCGGCACCACCAACGACTACGTAGATGGCTGGTTCATGGGTATCACGCCGGGTTTGGTGGTCGGTATCTGGGTTGGCGGCGAAGACAAATGGATTCGCTTCCGCTCTATTACCAATGGGCAGGGCGCTTATATGGCTAAACCTTTTTTCCGCGAATTCATCAAACGCATTGAAGGCGACAAAGACCTCGGCTTTGATTCCACCAAGCGTTTCCAGCGCCCTCCCGGCGACCTCGAAATCGAACTGAATTGCGCTGTTTACCTGAAAGATCAGTACCAGCCCATGGACAGCAACGAAGAGTTCGATACCGATTCTTTTGGGGATGAACAGACGCCGGAGCCGCCGAAGGGAGAGGATTTTAATTGACTATATCCGAAAAACCAGTGTTCTAAAAAAAATGGATTGACATTCCTCACGCCCAAGGCTTGAGTTTTGTCAATCCATTTTTTTTATAGGGTCTGCCAACTAAAGTTAGCGACCACAACCTACTCCTTCACCACCTTCCGGCTAAACGTCCGTTCCCCGCGCACCAGGTGCAGCCAATAAACGCCCGAAGGATAAGCGCTCAAATTCACCTCCATGCGCTGCGGCGCGTGATCCAGCAATTGCCGGTGCAGGCGTTGGCCGTTAGCGGCGTAGACTTCCAGCACCAGGGCACCGTGCCAGCTTTCGGGAAACTGCACCGAAACCAATCCTTTGGTCGGGTTGGGCGCGACAATGATCGGCTCTTCTGTTTCTACATCGTCCACATCGTTCGGCACATAGTTGAAATTGAAGGCCGCTACCGTGGAACCGCCACACCCGTTGAGGGCAGTCACCCGCCAGTAATACAGGCCAATGTTCTGAATTACACCTCCGCCGGGGGTGTAGGTGGTTCCGCCGACTTGCTGAGAAACGAGAAGGTTCTGAAAAAGCTCATTGGTAGCAACTTCGATGTAATAAGCCGAAGCGCCGGCTGCCGTTTGCCACGTAAAGGTGGGCGTTGCCGTGGTCACCGCAGCGCCGTTTGCGGGCGAAATCAAAGCTGGCAAAGCAGGCGTTTCCAAGGCTGATATCTGCACGGCTACTTCGCGGCTGTGCGTGCCATCCGTTAAGGTAAATGTAAGCGTGTAAAGCGTTCCCGGGCTTAGGCCGGCGATGTTGGAAGCCATTGCTTCAATGGTAGCGCCCGGCGGTACATTTGCCGGGTCAATATTGAACGTCAGGTTCAGCGTAGCTGCCGGAGCCAGCGAATACGTCAACGTGGCCGGGGCATTAAATCCGGAACCAACCTCAATACTGAAGATAACTTCGTCAGCAAGACAGGCTTCCTGGGTCGGCGGACTGACTAAGAAGGTCAGATCAGGTTCCGTGCTGAAAGTGCGCACCCCCCCTTCGGTGGTTCCGCACAAACCGATGGCATCCACGCGCCAGTAGTAGGTGTTGTTGAATTCGAGGTTGTTGGCCTCGGCAGTCGTTTCCAATACGACCGTCGTCCACACCACATCCGCAAAGCCGGGGTCGGTTGTAACCGAAACCTGATAAGCGACAGCGTCGGCAGCCGTATTCCAGCTTAGCGTAGGCGTAAGTGATACATCTGTTGCACCATTGGCCGGGGCAACCAATCCTGCTGCTTCCGGCGCGCCCTGAACCGTCAGTGTAAGTTCTGCTAAAGCGCTTTCTCCTCCATCCGCAGTGATGCCAGGCGTAAAGTCGCCTGGCTGGGTCAGTCCGGAGATGACAGCGGTCACGGCTGCCCCCGGTTCGGCAGGATTCGGCATAAATTCGGCGGTTGCGCCGGGTGGCAGATTCGTTGCAGCTAATGTTACTTCAGCACTGCTGAAACCTGTTCCCAGTGTAAATTCCAGGTTGAGCGTCGAGTCCCGACAAGTCCGGTAATCTGTTTGGTTAATATAAATGGCAGCTTCATTCACCGGGATGGTGCAAATCTCGAGGCTCCAGCTATTCAATGCACCGCCATCGTTATCTACCCCATCGAAAATGGACAGCGTCCAGGTTCCGGCAGCAGATTCCCCCAGGAACGCCGCAAAACTTTCCATGGGTTCAAAATCCCCGCTGATTGCCGGAGGCGTTGTATTGCAGGTGTTTTCCAGGAGGTCTGCGCTACCTGAGGCCGAGTCGTATAAGTTGACCAAAATATCGTTTGCCGAGCAACCAAAACCGCCGCCGGTCGTACCAGGCTGGTCGAACAGCACAATGGTCGTTCCATCCGGAGCGGTTAGAAATGCGCTGAGGTCGCCCACCCAGGAATGCGTGATGTTTAAGCCCACCAAGCGGATGGATGCAATTGTTCCAGTCGTTTCTATTTCGATGCTGGATGAAATGGCAGCCTCACCATCGGGAGAGATGATGATCTGTTCGGTGGAAACAACCGGACCTGCACACACAATGGTTGCCGTTTCAAAAGAAAAGACATTCGACCATTCGCCTGTCCCGCAAAGCGAGCTTGGGCGAACGCGCCAGAAATAAACTGTTTCGATGTCCAACGAAACCGCGAGCGTACCTATGTTGGACAGTGTTGTCTGCGTGACGATTTGCGTAAAAAGTGCATCTGTAGCCACTTCCACGGTGTAAGAAATATTGCCCGGTAATGTGATCCAGGTCAGCGGACTGTTGTTAAGCACCCCCGTTGCATTATTCGCCGGGCTTATCAAAACGGGCGTTGCGGGCAAACCGTTGGCCAAAATAATTTGAACCTGAGCGTTGGAGTTGTTCGTGCCGTCTGTTGCGTTGATCGTCAGGGTGTATGTTCCCGGCGCAACCGCACCTGTATTGCTCAGGGTCAGTACGGACGAACCACCCGGTGGTGTCGGATTACCATCAAAAGCCGCATTCAGTCCCGCAGGCAAACCTTCCATGCTCAGCGTCACGTCATCGGCAAAGTTTTCGCTGATGCTGATGGTAAACACGACATCTTCCGGCGCACAAATTTCCTGTTGCGCCAAATCGGGTTCTACAAAAAAGCTGCACGCAATCTGGTTGCTGCCATCTAAAAAAGTAATGCCGGTTCCATCGGGGTCAAGCCAATTTCTGAGGCGGCTGTTGTTGGCACCGCCGCCGGTCCACGAAGTGGTGAACCAGCCATAAGAGTCGTACGAGTTGTTGTCGCAAGAGGCTGCCCCCCCGTGAAGTTGGCCAACGACGCGCTTGTGGCGGTCAAACAACGGAGACCCCGAAGAGCCACCTTCTGTGGTGCCGATGTCCCAATCCGGAACGATCACGTGGTTGCCGGTAGGCACTTCGCCTGCGCCGTTACCCCAGGTTCCCCGGTAGGTTGGATTGAATTCGAAGCTGATCCGTTTTTCATCTAAATTTGGATGGTGGATGCAAATTACCGTATCCTGAGGTGTCGTATTGGCAATCGTCCAGCCCGCAAAAAAAGCATCGGCTGTGGAAGAAACCGGATCATCCAATTCCACTAACGTCATATCGGAAGGCGAATAATTTGCGCGGAGTACAGCGCCAGAATTGAAATCATCTAATGTTCCATTGCCGCTGCCACCGCTTTGGGGTGTCAGGGGTTGGCGGCAAACGCTATTTTCATAATTCCAATAGACGACTAAGGACGGGGCGTTGTTGAAGTTTACCCCACAGTGGTTGGCCGTCATGAAATAGGGCGTGCAATCGTTTCTGGCATTGTTAATAAGAAAACCGGTGCAAATTGTACCGCCATTAAGTCCGTAAACGGCTACCGACCGGATAATGTCGCGGTAGCGATCCACAATACTCCAGCCATTGGCGGCACCGCAAATGACATCAAGGTTGCAGGAACCGGAAGCAACCATTTGCGAAAAGCCCATAAAATCGTGGTTGACGCTGGTGAGCATCAAAGCCAGTTCATTGCGCTTTTCAGTCGGCACCTGCACCTCCACGACCAATTCGTCTCCATCGAGTACGGGTGTCCACAATTGCTCGTGGTCTTCATTGTCGGCAGGCGTAAACGGGCCCATCACCGTTTTCCGGTCGGGCGAATACAGGATCATCGTGCCGCCTTCCGGCATGCGGAATGTGTTGAACCCGAGATTCAGGGACAAAGCGCCTTTTGACTGGATTCGCAAACGCCACACCTCGCGGCCATTCGGTAAAGTTTCCCAGTCGCCATGGCTTTCAGGGCTGGCCTGCACCACCATGCTTTCTGCAAAACGCGGGGCGATGCCCGGGCCGCGCCGCGCCATTTCAGCCTGACGAAGCGCTTCATTGTTTAACGGTGGCATCACCATGCGTTCAGTTTCGTTGAGCGACTTTTGGGATGGCGCAATTCGGGCATCGAAAGATTGTGCCACAAGGCTGAAAGCAGCCAGCCAGCACACCAACGACAGAATACCTGATTTCATACTAGATTAGATGTTAGATGATAAGACGTAAAAGCGGAACGAACAACAAATATAAGGGATTCAGGTACTTCTCATAGTGGCGGCGCTCTAATTGTCAGCTAATTGACGGAGCGGTCAGAAAGTATACAATAAAAAAAGACAAGAAACTCTTTTTATTTTAGTTATTCTCCCTAACTTTGTATGGCAAGTATAGAAGAAAATCAGACGCCTTTCAGCGCTTGTTATCTATACTTTTTTAATTTTGCCAATTGTTTCGTAACACACAAAAAAAACTGATTATGAATATCCTCGCGCCTGTAAAAAGTATCATGTCAGCCGATTTAATCACCCTTAGCCCGCAAGACAAATTGTCGCAAGTAAAGGAGATTTTTGAGCAGCACAACATTCACCACATCCCCGTGGTGCGCTTCAAAACCATCGTAGGCTTAGTGAGCAAAAGCGATTTCCTGTATTTCATCCGGGGATTCCAAAACTCGGCAGAAGACCAGTTTGTCAATGAAGCCCGGCTTCGCGCTTATGTTGTTGAAGACATCATGACCACGGGTTTGGCCAAATTATCGTCGGATGAACGCATTGACGTAGCCTTGGACATTTTCCTCATCAACCGCTTTCACGCCATTCCCATTGTTGACAATGACGAATTGGTGGGCATCCTCACTACGTTTGACATCATCAAAGCGGTCAACCGCGAAGCCATTACGGTAGATCAGATTCTGGAAAGCCAGAAACCTTCGTAAGCATTTGTCTTGACGGGATAACCAGAAAGCCCGATATCCATGCTATCTTTAGCGCCGGAGGGGGTACTCCGATCTGAGGGTCATTCAACCCTTTTCGAGTTTTCAACCTTATATATGACTACCCCTTCCGGACACTAAGCAACCATGACCTATACAGACCTTCTCATCAGTGGCATTCTGGCTTTCATTATGGTCAGCGTCGGGCTATCTTTGACCGAACGCGACTTTGCCAGGACTTTCAGGCGGCCCCGCGCTTATTTTACGGGTGTTTTTTCGCAAATGGTTATGCTGCCTTTATTGGCCTTTAGTGTAGCCTATTTTTCAGGTTTGCGGCCAGAGTTTCAGGTGGGCATCCTCATCCTGGCGTCCTGTCCGGGCGGTATGACCTCCAGTTTTCTCTCCTATTTGCTTGGCGCAAATGCTGCACTATCCGTTTCTTTGGTGGTGACCAACAGTTTCATTGCGCTGATTTCTGTGCCCCTCATCGTAAACGGGGCACTCCTGTTTTTCTTGGGGCAGGACACCCACCTGACATTGCCGTTTTGGGATACGGTGCTACAGATTTTTTCCATCACCATTTTGCCTGTTGTAGCAGGAGTTCTGATCCGGCATAAACTTCCGGAATTTGCACAGCGGGTAGAAAATCCGCTGAAGTGGATTACCCTGGTTTTGCTGGCCACCTTGTTTGCCATCAAGTTTTTCGCCGGTGAAGATCAGGGCGGAAGCGGCATCACGCTTTCAGAAATACTGACCCTGCTGCCTTATTCTTTAGCTGTGAATGTATTGGGGCTTGCCGCCGGGTACTTCGCATCGCGTTCGCAGGGCCTTGCTGTAAAAAACCGCATCACCATCGGCATTGAAGTCGGCATTCAGAACACCAATCTGGCATTCCTCATCGCCGGCACCCTGATCGGCAACGAAGCCATGCTGAAACCGGCATTGGTATATGCTATGTTCTCCTTTTTCACGGCTTTGGGGTATGGGCTGGCGCAAAAGCCGGAAGCCATCAGTCAATTCATTGGGAAACGGAGCAAGCCATCCGAGGTATGACGGTGCATTACATTGCTTCCAACTTAAAGGTAGCTGAATGCTTAGCCGCGCTGCCGGCGTCGGAAGGCTTAGCATTCTGCCTGTTGCACGATGCCCGGAAACCCTGGATAGATCCAGACTGGCCAGCGGTGAATACCCTTTTGCTTTTTACCCCTTTTTTGTATGAAGGGCAGTACATCGCTTCGGAAAAAATTTGGAGCCATTACCTCCGTGTATACCATCCCGGCGTGCGCTTCTTTACGGCAGGATATGCTGCGGCGCAGACAAGCGTGACCAACCACTTAGATTTGCTCAACCTGCCCGGCAGCCTGTCAAACTTTTTCCTGCACCCGGACAGGGCACTCCCGGCGCAGGTTGTTGATACAGAAGGGTTGCCCTTGCACGACAAACTTGTCCGCTTCTTTGACGGGCATGGAAAAGAAAGTATATTTGACGTGTTAAGCGATATTACCCGCCTTTTGGGAATGGCGGAATCTGCCGCTCAACGATACGGCACCCCGTTTGAAGCCGTGAAAGCGGATTTTTTAAACAAGTTGCCCTTCCGTTGGTCGGAGTTAAAAAACAGATGGAATAATTATTACGCGTTGTTGCTTTGCCTGCCTGTGGCTCCTTTGCTGCAAAAAACGGATATGCTCATCGCGGAAGCCGATCGGAATTTTATGTTGCAAATTTGCACAGATGAACGGCTTTATCAAGATCAAACACTACTGAACCTGCTACACAGTATCCACAAATTGTTATTGAAAGTGCAGCAATCATGCTTGTAAAAAATTATCAGGTTCTTTTGTTAGACGATCAAGTTGAGTTTCACCAGGAAATGCGCGCTACTTTCCGGCAGCATTATATTTTTGACGGCGCCCGAACCATTCTGGAACTGGAAAAAAAATTAGGTGAAACGCAATACGATCTTTTGTTGCTCGACCTGGTTTTGGATGAGGACAGTGGCGAACGCATTGGTTTATCCCTCATTGAAAAAGCAAAATACCTTTCTCCGGGCTTGCCGGTAATCGTCGTGACCAAAGACAACGACGCTGAAACAGCGCTGGAAGCCATCAACCTCGGTGCCACCAATTTCCTGTACAAAGGGAAATTTAATTATGATACCTGGGATCGCAAATTCAAAAAAGCCATTGAGCGCGCGCCCGACGAAACGCCTGCTCCTGCGCTGAGGCAAACGGATGCCAAAACTGGCAAAGAAGCCATGCCTGCCGAAGCCCCGTATACCTTCATCGGGCAGTCGTCTAAAATTATGGAAATCAAACGCCTGCTCGACGCCCTGTCTGAAGAACCGGAAATCACCGTACTCCTGACCGGCGAAACCGGGGTCGGAAAAGAAGTGGCAGCGCGCTACCTGCACAACCAGGGCCCCCGTAAAGACAAACCTTTTCAGGCCATCAACCTGACTACTGTTCAAAAGACCCTGTTAGAAAGCACCCTCTTCGGCCACGTGAAAGGTTCCTTTACCGGCGCCGACCGCGATGCTGAAGGTATTTTTGCACAAGCCCAGGGCGGTATTTTGCTGCTGGATGAAATCGGGGAAATAGACCCGAATATCCAGGTTAAACTCCTGCGCTTCCTGGAAGACCGCATCATCCGCCCCGTAGGCAGCAGCAAAGACATTCAATTGGATGTGCAAATCATCGCCGCCACCAACCGCAACCTGAAAGACGAGGTCGCTAAAGGCAATTTTCGCGAAGACCTTTACCACCGCATTGCAGCCTGGACCATCTCCATTCCCCCGTTGCGCGAACGCAAGGACGACATCACCCTGTTGCTGGAATACTATGCCGGCGGGCCGTTGAAAACCATTTTTACGCCGGAAGCATTAGAAAAATTGATGCACTACAACTGGTCAGGGAACATCCGGGCGCTGCGCAACGCCGTAAAATTTATGGCAACCAAGCGCCGCATCGAAGGTAAATCCCTCGTGGATATCAGTTGCCTGCCCGACGATGTGCGCGAATACATTCCTTCCCGCGCCCATTCCATCGAAGAACAACAAGCCCTCATGCTGCTCCGCCACATCGAAGAAGCCTTCGGCGTAACGACCCGCAAGCAAACCGTGGCAGAAAAGGTCGGATTAGACAATATTGACAACCTGCGCTACCGCATCAAGACCTATTTTCAGAAATTCCCGGCGCTGTTTGAAGGGCTCCCTTTGATTCGGCAGCATTATCCGGATATATTGGGTTGATTTGAAGATTTGGTGATTTGAAGATTGAAGCACGGGCAGAGCCAGTAGGGTGGGACCCTCGCGGTCGCCCAAACACTCAACAAACCAACAACAAGCATTTCTCAGGCAAACTATCCTGAAAAATTCAGGATCATCAGAAAATTTTCAGCATTTACGTTCGCAAGACAGCAACCCGGGCTTTGTCCAAAGTCGCGGAGATAATCCACAAAACATACATTCACAGGGCATTAAACCGTATTTGGCTGGCTGATTTATGTATGTCCATTTACTGGTATACAATTTGCCGTGCAATAACCGGCGGTTCAATTTGCCATAAGGCAATCTATTTTTTATTTGAACGCCATCTTCCCGCGTCGGTGCAGCAGATGATGTGAATCCGGGATACGGCGCAGGACCCAGGTTCGAAGACAATTTCCCATGCTACTTATGGTGCGCGCCCTTTTGACAGGCGCGCTTTTTTTTTGTTAGTGCGGTTGGGGCTGTGCCAACCAACCCACAGGTGTAAGCACATACCGCAGCCCCGTCACCCCCCAATCGTCGCCATACTCTCCGTCACAGGCCCATTCATAAACCGGTTGGCCTCTGCCTCGTGTCCGTCTTTGAAACGATGGCCGATGGCGTCCTGAAAAAGGGCAGCGAGTTCGGCATCGGTGGCACCGGCTCGGAGGATGTCGCGCACATTAAAGATGCCGGAATCATAAAGGCAGGTCTTGAGCAGCCCCTGCGGCGTGAGGCGGAGGCGGTTGCAGGTGCCGCAAAAGGTACGGCTGTAAGCCGCGATGACGCCAACGGTACCCAGATGCCCCTCAATGGCGTAATTGCTGGAAGTGGAGTGGGGCGGATCGGGAATTTTGTGCAGGGTAGGGTACTGTTCCCGAATGTGCGCGATGATGCGCCGGTAATCCCAAACCCATTCTTTGTAGTGTTGCCCGGATCCGTTAAATGGCATTTCTTCGATGAAACGGACGCTGACCGGAAGCTGGCGGGTCATCTCTACCAAAGCCAGCAAATCCTGTTCATTCTGGCCCTGCATTACCACGCTGTTGATTTTCACATCAATGTCGTGCAGGAGCAGTTCGTCTAAGGTTTTCATCACAGCCGGAAATTCATCCCTGCGGGTGACTTCAAAAAATCGCACAGGGTCAAGGCTGTCCAAACTTAAATTTACAGAATTGATCTTCAGGCTTTTGAAATGCTTTACATGCGGTGCCGTCAGCACGCCATTGGTGGTGAGCGCAATTTTTTTGATGCCATCCAAAGCCGCAATTTTTCCAATGAATTGCATCAGATCGCGCCGCACAAAAGGTTCTCCGCCTGTGATGCGCACTTTGTTCACGCCAAGGTCGGTCAAAACCCGGATGATGCGTTCCATCTCTTCATAACTCAGCAGCTCTAGTCGGGGTGAAAACTTGATTCCTTCTTCTGGCATGCAATAAAAGCAGCGGAGGTTGCACCGATCCGTAACGGCGAGGCGAACGTAATTTATCAGGCGGCCATGGTTGTCGTAAAGCATTTGCGTGTAGTTTAGGAACGATACCGGTGTAAAGGAAATACAGCTTCCGGCAAAAAAATATCGGAATCCAAAGGAAGTTCTAAAAAACCATCGGCGTCGTTGAGATTGGCCAAATCGCCGGAGCCATGCCCCGGCAACGGATAAGCCTGCAAGACCCCGTTTTCCCCTGACTTTAGCCGAACCGGCAAAAAATAAGTGAGCGCCGGGTTGAACGTTACTTTTTCCATCAGCATGGCTATTTCAATACCGCGTCGGCTTTCAGACAGGCTATGGCTCAAAAAAGGTAGCAGGTAGCGGCAGGCGCACATAAAAGCAGAAACCGGGTTGCCAGGCAGGGCAAAAATAACGGCATTGCCGGCCAATGCGCCAAACCAAAAAGGTTTACCAGGTCGCTGAGATACCTTGTGGAAGCATTTTTCTACGCCCAGCGCATGCAGGATTTGTGGTACAAAATCGTATTTCCCCTCCGAAACGGCACCGCTCAGCACCACCAGGTCAAACGAATCAAAAATCTCCGACAGGCCCGCCTGAATGGCTTCCCGCGTGTCGGGATAGTGGAACAGCTTGCTTTTGATCCCATACTGCTCCTTCAACAACGCCTGGATGGCAAACGCGTTGGAACTCCTGATCTGGTGCGGCAATGGCTTTTGGTCAACCCCCACCAACTCATCGCCGGTGGAAACAAGAGCCGTTCGGGGCAGCCGGGAAACCCGCAAAACAGCTTTTCCAACGGTGGCTGCCGTCGCGATTTCTGCCGGCCCCATCTTTTTGCTTTTTGCAACAATGCGGTCTTTGGCTTTCCGATCAATGCCTCTGAAGTGGATGTTCTGTCGAAAATTGACCGATTCCGCCAATACCGTAGCTTCCCCGTTTTCAATCTTCAATTGTTCATATTGGATTACGGTGTCCGTGCCTTCAGGAAGCACCGCGCCCGTCATCACCTCAAGACACCCCGTCGGATCGGAAAGTTGCTGTTTCGGCGCTCCGGCAGCCTGGATACCCTTGACGGGAAAACTGCGGTGTCCTTGCGCAAGCTGCTCGTGCCGGATGGCAATCCCGTCCATCGCCACCCGGTCGAAAGGCGGGAAATCGCGATCAGCGACGAGGTCTTCCGCTAGGATGCGCCCCAGGGCGTCGCCTAACGCAACTTCTTCCCAACCGAGGGCGAGCGCATGGCTCAAAATAATTTTTTCTGCTTCGGAAACTGTATACATGTTGCTTCGGAAAATGCAGCGATTGGCTGGTTACAAAATAACCCTTTTGTTTTTTTACTGTTGTAAAGATGGCGGGAAGCGCCGGTTTTTACAGACTTTTGTTTCCATCTTATCAAAAAAAAATTCCTTTGCGATGAACCCGGTTGTAATCAGGCACGAATTCCCCCTATTACGGCACCATCCGGAATTGATTTATTTAGACAACGCCGCAACCACTCAAAAGCCCGATGCCGTATTGGAGGCAGAGCGTTTGTTTTATGAACATCACAATGCCAATGCCCATCGGGGTGTCTACCGTTTAGCTGCCGAAGCAACGGATCTTTACGAAGGTGTCCGGGAAAAAGTCCGCAGTTTCCTCAATGCCCGCAGCGTCCGGGAAATCATCTACACCAGCGGGACAACCGCCGGGATCAACCTCGTTGCCCAAAGCTACGCCGCCCACCAACTTTCGGCGGGCGATGCCATCCTCATCAGCGCTATGGAACACCACGCCAACCTGATTCCCTGGCAGCAAGTTTGTTTGCAGAACCGGGGGCGGCTATTGGTTACGCGGGTCACCCGTGAAGGAATGCTGGATTTGGCCGTTTTTGAAAAACAATTGATTGCCGAAAACGGCCGGATCAAATTAGTCGCCATCACTCATGTTTCCAATACGCTGGGAACGCTGAACCCAATTATAGAAATCATTGCGCTGGCTCACCGCTATGGTGCCGTTGTCTTAGTGGATGCTGCGCAAAGCGTCGTTACGCATCCGCCGGATGTACAGGCGCTCGATGCAGATTTTTTAGTTTTTTCAGGTCATAAAATGTTCGCTCCGACAGGAACGGGGATTTTGTATGGCAAAGAAAACCTGTTGGAAGCGATGCCCCCCTGTTATTTTGGCGGGGGGATGATCCGGGACGTTACTTTTGAGCAAACTACTTTTGCTCCCCTGCCCTCGAAATTTGAGCCTGGCACGCCCAACCTGGCAGGAATTGCCGGTCTGGGCGCTGCAATAGACTGGCTCCAAAAAACCGGCAGCGAGGCCATTAACCGGCATGTGCAGCAACTGCTGGAATACGCAACGACCCGGCTCCAAAGCATGCCCGGACTTCGGATCATCGGCCAGACGCCTCAGAAATCTGGGATTATTTCCTTTTTACCGGACAATATTCACCCCCACGACATAGCTACGTTCCTGGATCAGCGGCAAATTTGCGTACGTGCGGGGCATCATTGTACCCAACCGCTGATGGATTTTTTGGAAATACCCGGCACTGTTCGGGCTTCTTTTACCGCTTACAATACAATAGATGAGGTTGATCGGTTTGTGGAAGCGCTGAGCGATGCGCAGCAGTTTTTTGGGGGTTTATAAAAAATACAAAAGATCACCCCAGGTTTTTCCAAAGTATATTTGCCCCGGCATACAGCACCAGGATGGCCGTGACCCAGCGAACCTGCGCTTGCATGAAAACCATCACGTTTAACCGGCTGCCGATTTGTCCGCCCAGCAGCACGGCGACCAAAAGCGGGAACACCAAAGCCGGGTCAAGTTGGAACCGTCCGCTCCAAACCTGCCCTGCAAAGCCGAAAACCGAGTTCACCAATATGAAAAAACTGGCCGTTGCCGCAATGTTTTTCGGGGCATCCCACCGGAGCAAATGCAGCAGGGGCGAGAGAAAAATGCCGCCGCCAATGCCAACAACCCCGGAAAGGTAACCAATGCTGCCCCCTAAAGCGGGTGGCAGCCAGGAGGGGCGTTCGGGAGCAGAGCCTGAGGACGCATCGGGAGTGACCGCTTTCTGGAAAATCATCAGGATTGCCGAAACGACCAAACTGGCACCCAACAGCAGAAAAAAGGTCTTTTCTTTGAGGGGGGTCAGTCCGCCTAAAAAGGCCAAAGGGATGGAAGCGAGGCAGATGTAACTGATTTTTCGGAAGTCGAGCAAGCCTTTTTTCCAAAAAAGCCAACTGCCGCCAGCTACCACCACGATGTTGCAAAGCAAGGCTGTGGGCCGTAAAGTCTCCATCGCCAAACCGAAGACCGCCATGGCTGCTAAGTAGCTGGAGCCACCGCCAAACCCCGCCGAAGCATAAACGGCAGCAATGATGAAAAAGATAAGGATCAGTTCAATATTCATAGTCAGATGCTTACAGTAATTGTATTGGCCGCCGGGATGTCGCGCCGGATGGGCTCTGCCAATAAGCTCTTATTGCCCTTCCGGGGACGCACGATTCTGGAAACAACCCTCGATCAGGTTTTGGCGTCCGGAGCTGGGGAAATTCTGGTTGTTTTGGGGCACGAATCGGAACGGATTCAGCCTTTGTTGAAAAAATATCCTGTCGGCATGGTCTTCAACCCCGACTTTGCAGCCGGGATGACCACCTCTATCCAGGCCGGGGTTAGGGCCGCGTCGGCGGATACCGAAGGATTTATGATTTGCCTGTCCGATATGCCCTTGATCGAAGCTGCAACTTACCGCAATTTAACCGACGCTTTTTTTGAAAATAAAAAAACGGATGAAGGGGTTATTGTTCAGCCAGTTTTTGAAAATATTCCGGGCAATCCGGTCATTTTTTCTGCTTGTTATAAAAACGAAATCCTCGCACTAACATTCAACGAAGGCTGCAAACCCATTGTTCAAAGCAACCGCAAGCGTGTGCACCGCATCAATGTTTCGACAAACGCCATTCTCATGGATGCAGACACAGAAGCCGCTTATCAGGCTTTACTTGATGAAATCCCGATCAAGCTCTAAGCGACCGCTTCTTTTTCAAGCGCCTCAAAGAATTGTTCTGCCAACATTTTGGCAACCGTAGCAATCACCCGTCCGCCCATGGTGGACAACATGCCCGATAGTTTCACATCGCCGGTGTAATAGACTTGTTGCGCCCGCGATGATCCCGTCGCAACAAGTCTAATGTACGGCGGTTTGGCCTGCATCTGTTGCTGCTAAAGTCAGGTGTACAACAGCGTTGGCGTTACCAATTTTGCTGTTTTGCCGGATACTTAGGGAAAAGCTTTCGGTTTTTTTTCGGTTCGACAAACTAAGATTGCCGGAAAAAGCGCCGCCAACCGAGCCAACCTTGATTTGGGCAACGGCTTTGTGGTTATCCTCGTCTATCTTTTCCAAACCCGTAATGCCGGGAGTGATCCTCGCAAGCACCTCCGGATCCATCAACAAATCCCAAACGGTTTCGCGGGGTGCGTTGAGGGTATAATTGCCATCGAGCGTCATATCTAACTTAGGTTTATGAACATAAATGCCAAGCTGCTTTTTAAAACACCGGAAAAAATGGGCAAAATCAAACATAGCGCAGTTTGTTTAAGAAACAAAGCTATATTTTTGAAAAGCAATTAAGCCAACGGTAAATTCTCCGTCAAAGGCACCGACAAATCTCTTAGTTTCGCCGATATTGCGCTGACTGCCTATGTCCCGCACGTCTATCCGGCTGATTTGGAGCCCGGATTGGATTTTAGCAGCTTTTACGACCCGACCAATTTACCGGCGATGTATAGCGCACCAGGGCGACGTATCAAAAATTCGCCCAGCCTGCTTCCCGCTTTGCCATCGTGGGCTGCGCGGCGCAGCGCACCAACATCGCTGGCCAAGATCCAGGCCATGCTCTCTGAGCAGGGATACATTGCCGATGATGCGGTGAGCATGGCCGTATTGTGCCGGAATCGCCGCAATCTTGAGGATTTCGATGCCCTTTTTCAACAGTATTGGAAAGAATTGGGAAAAGCCGTGGACAGCAAAATTGCGCAGCAGGAACAACGAAAACCGCAGCCTGGCTGGCAACAGGAAGCTTTTAAGTCTCTGAAAACCGGGCTCAACGGCAATCAGGAAAAAGAAGAAGAACACACCGCTTATTACAAGCTTTCCGAAAACCTGAACCACCGCGATTTCGCATGCCTTGCGCTCGAACGCTAAAGAACAGACATTCGATTAGGTGGACAGGCAGTAATCAGCCTCGGTTGTTCAAAACAAATTTTACTTTTCTATTGCCCGGTATCATGCCCGAGGCATCGGGCGAGGATAAGATTGATGCCCCATACCCTTTAGCGCGAAGCCGGGTAGCCGTAACGCCCTGTTCCTCCAAATAGCGCAGGCAAGCATCCGCCCTGCTTTGAGAAAGGCGCATCGTTCCGGATTCTCCGGGGTCTGCGTGGCCTTCCAGCACTAAGCGATAATCCGGATTTTTGATGAGAAAAAGGGCGATCTGGTCCAGGATGGAAGGGTCAGCAACGACAGAACTTCCTTCTTCAAACAGGATGGCCTGCTCGGTTATCCAGGCCACTTCCTGTTCGGTGCTCAACGCTAAAGGGCAACCTTTGTTTGCGTAAGCGCCAAAAACCAGGGGGCAGGCGTCGTCGAGATCGGCAATGCCATCGTTGTCTGCATCAGGGCAACCTTTCAGAATAACGACGCCAAATTCGTTCAGGCAGCGATCCTGGTAATCCGGCACGCCGTCGCCATCTCGGTCCATATCTTCAGGGCAGCCCTTAAATTCTGGTAACCCGGGAAAATCAGGGCAAAGATCCAACGCATCTTCCACGCCATCCTGATCGCTGTCAGCAAACGGGCAACCTTTTCGGGAAGCTAAGCCAGGTTCGTCAGGACAGCGGTCGTAGCCATCGGGAATGCCGTCGCCATCAGCGTCGGGGCAGCCGCTGAATCTTGATAACCCGATCAGATCGGGGCAGTCATCGTCTTCGTCTGCGACGCCATCGCCATCGCCATCCGGCAATTTTTGTTTTAGCCTGCCTTTCCCGGCGACATCCGCTTTTACATTTTCGCGGCCCAACTGCACGCCAACTAGGAGACTTCCAAAAGCATACCCATCGTTATTGGATGCATTGGCCGACGAGCTAATGCCGTCGAGCCGGTCGGTAAAAGGCAGCCGGATTCCGCCTTCGATGCCGAGGTACCACTTTTTGCCAGCCTGCCAACGGACGCCCCCTCCAAACGGCAATACAAATTGCGTTTCGGATCGGAGGGCTAATTTATCGGTAGCAATGCCTTCCGCAAGGTCTTCCAATTTGCTAAGTTCAAAAACAGGCCGCGGATCGTAGTATAAAATGCCGCTGCCAGCAAAAAGGTAAGGCTGTATAGGGCTTGTATTGCCCTCGATTGACCAGGGAGACCATTCTGCAAGCAGGGTGCCTTCCACAAATTCAGTACTGAAACTGAAAGCGCGTTCGCTGCGCCAGGATGGCATAGTATAATTCAGATCGCTGTTGGACAGCCTGCCAAACATCGCCGAAACGCGAACCGACCAGCGGGAGGTAAAATAACGGCGAAAAAACAGTCCGCCGGCAAAATGGGTTTCCGGCAGGTAAGGCAAAGCAGTTGCCGTGATATCGCCGGAATAAAATGCGCCACCAAGCAACACGCCGGTTTCCCAGCGGGGCGTCTGTGCCTTCGTGGCGGCAGGCGCGCAACTCAGTGTCGCAAGAACCAATAATAGTGCCGGATAGTATCGCACGACGAAAATGACTTTTTGGCAAAGTTGTTAAAAATGCGCTGCCTGTAATTCAAAGGAAACGCGTGTTTGTTCATTAATGCTGCTGAAACAGATGCCCCGACAAGCTGCTCAAAGATACGCAAACCCTTGTCGTATAGGTATTTTTAATATTTCTCGTAATTTTTTATTTACAAAAACCAGATTTACTTGATGATTATTTTGACAAGTACCGGTTTTTTAGTATATTTACTGCTTCTTAGAGAACGCTACACTACCTGCCAAAATTTCATCCGCTTTTTTGCCGGTTACTTTCCTTATGCACTGTTTACACGGTGACATCATTTCCATTTTGAATATTAATCGCTTGTTTTGGAAATCCCAAACGAGCACTAACTGATTTTTAGTTTCCTGCAAGGGGCGTCTATTCATCATTGCAAAACTGAATTCCCATGAATGTTTTGAGTGCCCCAGGCTGCTTAGTCCTGAGTGTTTGGGCTATGCTATGCCCATTTTCGTCTATTGCCGATGAGGCAATCATGACCCGCATCACGAAGTTGGAGGTGCCTTTTAAGGTCTCGCGGTATGACCCCATCGCCATTCATAAGATCA
Source organism: Chitinophagales bacterium (assembly GCA_038323375.1). Lineage (GTDB taxonomy): Bacteria > Bacteroidota > Bacteroidia > Chitinophagales > Saprospiraceae > JABWAJ01. The sequence continues at coordinate 3,525 of JBBQGV010000055.1, read as the reverse complement.
ACGATTATGTCCGCCCGATGAAACCCGGTGCCCGACGCTTGTTGCGGCGGATGGATCACTACTTTCCTGTTATAGAACAACTACTGGCAGAAAAACGCATGCCTGACTTCCTTAAATATATTCCGGTGGCAGAATCAAGACTTTCTGTCCGGGTTGTTTCCCCTCAGGGGGCAGCTGGTCTTTGGCAACTTATGCCCAATACCGCCCGGAGTTATGGCCTCGAAGTTTCTTCCCGCATAGATGAACGCCTCGACCCTGAACGCGCCACCGAAGCTGCCCTCAACTTTTTGGAAGACCTTTATTATGAGTTTGGCGATTGGGGATTGGCGCTGGCCGCTTACAATTGTGGCGCCGGGAAGGTGAAGAAGGCCATCCGGAAAACAAATTGCCGCGAATATCGCGACATCAAACTGCTGTTGCCGAAACAAACCCGCCATTACCTCCCCTCCCTGATCGCAGCCGCTTACCTCGATAGCTATTATAGAAAGAACAAACAACCGGTTAAAGACGAAAAATCTAAGGTAGCGTCTCAGCAGCAGCCAGAATCTTTTTCAAATTTTCCTGTAAATTTTTTCAAAAAAATGCCGGTGCTCGTCATTAAAGCGAAAGAAGAGCGGGGATTTCCGCTCGTGCCGTCCTATTTTTATGTCGTTCCGGCGTTCGTACAGGTGCGCCCCGGGCAACGGACGGTTGAAGCAGGCGATTCGGAGTACAAGCAGGTTTGAGGAAGGAGAAGGTAGAAGGTATGGAGTAGTTGGATAAGATTCAAGGCAGGGATTACGCTGCATTTTTATTTGATAATCAGACTTTTATGCGCTGCGGTGGCTCTTCGCAGGAAACTGATTTTTGTAAAATAAAAAAGAGGCAGCGCTATGTAGCACTACCTCAGCCCTAACCAAATAAAACCAAATTATGTCTTTAACCGGGACTTGCCCGTGTATTTGCATCAATTGATAATGCAAATATAAGGCTTATTGTAAAAAATACAATTACAAAATTGCTAAAATTTTTCTTTTTTTCTTTTGGGGTTTATAGTAATCCCTGATTTTTTTAGAGAATAGGCAAATTGGGCGCTTTTTGGTGGGGTTAGTAGACTACCCCTTTTTTAAGACCGCACGTTGCATCACATTTACTTTAAACGAGTGCACTTCCTGGATTTTTTCTTCCCCGGCCTCGCCGCCTCCGGTTGTAGAAACGGGTGCTGCCGGGCCTGCAATGACCTCAAAAACAAGGTTTTCGCCCTGCACTTCATAGGTGCAGACCAACAACTGCCCTTGCACTTCAAAGCTGTTGAACAGTTTTCCGCCCAAGAGGTAAGCATCCAGTACGATGTTGTTGTTTTCATCAATGGCATAGTGCCCGGCAGCTTCGTCTTTGATGAGCAAGGTGTAGGGGCGCTTACCAGCAAGGGTGTCGTTGTTATAAACAGTGATCCAGTCGTAATTGGCGCTGCCGGGCACGGGTCGGATGGTGACTTCCATCGGTACGGTTTGTGCGATGCCTTTGGCGTTGTGGATGAGGAGGTCGCCGGCCCAGACGCCCGTCCAGGAGGCGGGGAAAGTTGGGGTTTCCTGGGCGTGGGTCGTGGCTTTGGTAAAAAATATCAGAAATAAAAGCAGCAGTGTTTTGGCAAACATGAATTTGTGGTTTTGACATGAATAGATTTGTTGCACACAAATATACCGGATCATCGTGCTGAATGGATATGCATTTTGTCATCTATCTTTCCAAAAATAGCTGCCTGAAAATTGGCCGTCCGGCTACTTTAGCCTACCTTACCGCTCAATTACTCCTTGTACACTTCGAACAAACACAACAACGCCGCGCCGGCAATGACCGGTCGCGCTGCGATGGATGTGTTTTTATAATTTTTTCAAAACGATAAGCTTATGAAATGTTTGTATGTACAAGGGGCAATGCCCCCCCCTATTTGCAATTGTATTGTTATTGATGCTAACTATGAATGCTAAGGCACAGGAAGGGTTTGCCTGCCCATGCACTGAGTCCGGCAGCGTAAATATTGATGCAGGAGCAGGCACCAATATTTCCACCTTCCTTGGAGCTACCACTACAAATACCTGTATCGCCATTCGTGGCCGACTTATTGTCAATCAGAATTCTACCTTGACAAACTGTGAACTCCGCATGCAGCCGGGTGCTGAAATTTTTATGAATGCGAACACGCATCTTAACATAACAGATTCGGATTTATCCGGTTGTGATACGATGTGGATCGGCATCACATTGGAACAAGGCCGGCTTACCTTCGACAACAACGACATCTCCGATGCGCAGTGGGCGATCAGATGGCGCTGCCTTTCTACTCCAAGCCAACCTTGTATTCCAGCAAGTAGAAGAATGAATGTCACAAACAGCCGTTTTGACCGAAATCACATCGGTATACATGTCGTACCCGTAGGGGTGGCTCCTCTTCCCAGTTTGAGCTTTACAAATTCAACTATACATTCTGATACTTTTACCTGTTCAAGTAATTTGTTGCCCAAGTTTGATGCCGGCCTGCCCAATTACCAACAAACGAATGCTTATGCAGCAATGGACATCAATTCAACAACCAGCACTTTCAATATAGGCTCAACAAATGCTGCCGAATCCATTCTGATCAGCAGCGATGAAAACAATGGCATCCGCAACGGCATCATAGCCCGCAATTGTGGCGGAAGGCTATTTATTCGGAATGTAGACATTTCTGATCCTGTAGGCGGAGTGGGTACCGGCGCAATAAATCTTGCGAGTCCGGAAGGCATTGGTATCTTGCTTGAATCAAATAATGCGAATGTATATATTTTCGATGGCACCACGCTTTTATCAGATCGTGGAATTTATGCTCAGGGAGGCGCCCTGTTAGATGCAAAGCGTAACGTTTTTACCAATGACTTCATAGCCTTTAACATCAATGGTGCTGCCCCAAATGCAATCATAGAAAATAGTAGATTTGTAGAATATGAACACAATGGAGTCAGGGTTGACAATGGCAACATTATGGGTAGCTTAATCATCAATAGCGATACTTTTATGCATAGCCATCCAGTATTCCAAAACCCAACTACAACGCCTAACAGCACAGCCGTCGCCATCATTGGTACGAACGGAACCATCGGAGGCAGTGGAAACAAAGTCATCTCCAATAGCATCTTTGACATTGATGCCCAGGACGTAGCCATCCATCTTATGGCCGATGCCCGCTACAGCATCATAAATAACAATGTCGCTTACGGTAGCGGTGGTTCGGGTTTTTCTAACAATCAGGGCATCATTCACATCAATGGGGACGACAATTTTCTCTACGGTAACCATATTGTGGAAGATGTGAACACAAAGGCCGAAAATTCCTACAGCGTCATCGCGGGAGAAAATAATGTACTGTGCTGTAACAGCACAGAACGCTCTACCAGAGGGGTGTATTTTTATTTAGGATGCGACAATAGCAAACTCAGGCACACGGAATTTGGTGAACATTTTCGGGCGCTGTTTTGTGATGCAGCAACGATTACAGGAGACCAGCCT
>JBBQGV010000054.1:0-37556 GCA_038323375.1 Chitinophagales bacterium | reverse complement strand
AGTAAACAATAAACGGTTACACACTCGCCTACCATTTCGTTGGTCACTGCCTGAAGATTGGAAAACAACAATGTTCATGATACCCGTTATGCCAATCTGACATATTGTCTACTCTCACCAAGAAAATTTATTTACTTTCTTCTTGCTTTACCAATTTGTTGTAAACCCCCATGATTAAAATTGGGGCTACCCATTGCCCTACAAACGATGAATTTTTATCGTTGCCCATAAGTCTTAGTGTCAGTGAAAGTGCTGCTGCACCCATAGCTGCAAATAAAAATGTATCGGATGGCAATTTGATTGTTTGCTTTTCAATTGCTTTGGTAACCATATCCTCTTTTGTTGCCGAATTTTCCATTTTTAATTTTTTATTTATTGACAATTGAATTGATTAGTTAAAAAATTATACCACAAAATTATGTCAATTGATTGGGGAAAGCGTTACACAATATTGAGAAAAAGTTACATCATTCCCACTTTTGTCATCTTACTACAGAGAAATGGTCTTGGTGCGTTGGGGGCAAAATAAAATGTGAGACAAATTGCGCTGGCTTATGTGTCAGCGTTGCCTCTCTTTATTTTACTGAAGCGTTGGCCGTCTTTCTTATTTTTGTCCAGATTTGGTTGATTTACGCCGTCGCCCTACAATGAGGCAGAACCCTTGTGATGCTGAAGTAGCCGCGTTTAATGGCTATTTTCCGGAAGCACGAAGTTAGCGGCTGTTGCTGTCTGCCCACCACAAGAAGTTGTCCGAAATAACGATTTCATTTTTCTCATAATGAAGTGTTGTTTTCATTGGGATTGTCCTAAACGGCAAATTGTATTTGTCTGCAAGTTGCCTTATTTCTGGTGTATCGTCATAGGTCAGCATGAACTTTCCCTTTATTTGCGCAGTCAATTCAAACAGTCGCTCATGGTCTATCTCAAAATATGTGTAAAGCCGTTTGCCCGCAATTGTATAAGGTGGGTCAATAAAAAAGTATGTGTTTTTATCGTTTAAATTTTCTTCTAAGACTTCAAACGCGTCTCCTGCGATAAATTTAATTTTATCTTTTACATAATCTATTGCAAGGATCCTGTCACGCAAATTTTGGGGATACCAACGTGACGTAATACCCTTTCCGTTCTCACCATTTTTAATCATTCCTGAACCTTTGGCAAGAATACCTCCATGAAAAACCCTGTTTTTTAAAATAGTGCAAAATGCGATGTCCTGTAATTCTTTGTTGGGATTTTCTAATTCAGTTTTTTGAAGTTTACTAAACTTTTAAAATTTAGAACTTTTTGGGGATTTTGTCAATGCTTTTACCAATAATAACTAACTTTGACTCTATTAATTACCTCCATATCAACAAGTCAATCATGCCCACTCCATCCTCCCCTGGTTTCGACCAAACTGCAATGCTCTTTGGCGGAGCAAGGTATTTATCCGTTGATACCGCAAAGTTGCCCAACAACAATTTTACCCTTTCCTTTCGGGTGCGCGGAGGATCGGGTACTGCTTTTTTTTATGGCTACCCTTCCTTTAATTCTTATCAGGATACTTCCATTTCCATCTTTATGGAAGGGGGCGTCCGGCTAAGGCTCGGCAATGTAGCCGATGGGGGCGAGGTTTTTATCCCTTTCGCTTCCACGGCTGCAGATCAGGTGCACTACATCGGGCTGACATTCAAGGAAAATATGGGTACCGGAGAAACCCTCCTCGGTATTTTTATTGATGGAAAAATGACCTACAAAACGTTCACCCTGATTAGCGCTATGGATAAAAAGCCCATGACAATCGGCGGTGAACTCTACTTGGCTACGGCTCCGCCGCGCGGCCAAAATCAGGAAGACCGGATTGTGGAGAGCGACCTGTTTTCGGGTACGATAACCGAATTCAATCTATGGAAAGCTTTGCTAACGGCGGAAGAGTTGGTTCGGGATGTCAAAACGTCCATCCCAATCCGGGAAGAAGTGCTTTGCTTATCGCTCCCATTAGACACCGCTCATTACGATTACGAAACCGAAGCCTTCCTTGACCTTTCGCCCAATAAAATCAATGCCCGAAATAATGTTATGCTTGAATCCACGTATCAATATACGTCAGGCAGGTCTTTTGGTTTTCCTGTGCTGAGCCGAACTTTTGAAACGTGGATCCGCTGTGGCATGGATTCCTGGGGTAAAACGCTGTTGAGCTATGCCGATGTCTCGAATTCGGATCACCCAAATGACGGAGGCGATGTATGGATGATCAGCGATCCCGCCGGCCTGACTGTCAATGATCGGTCAACGGGCGTTAATGTAGCCGATGGGCAGTGGCACCACCTTGCGGTAGTAACGGAGGTAACGCCAGGCGCAGATGAGTGGTCCAATACCGGCAAAGATTCCGTTTACCTCGACGGGGTGCTGAAATACACGGGCACCAGCAACAACGTCAATCAGAAACCCTTTAAGCCGCTGCTGATCGGTGCCAAGAATTCGCAAGCAGCCGATCAGGCATTTCAGGGGGCATTAAATCAGGTAAAATTATGGAGCGTTGCCCGCACGGCTGCGCAAATATTAGACAGCTTCCAAAATGGAACACCCGCTGCTCCGGGTGAAGCGAGTTTGGTGCCGTTAGACAGCCTAAACCAAAGTTACCGCGCTCCAAAAATTATAGAACTACTGCCCAACGGCAACCTGACAGCTTCGGAAACGCCCATCATTTCGGTAACGACCGATTTGATGCTAAACTACAAACACGCGCAGGTCATGGGCCAACAGCATTCGTTTCAAGCCCTGCAAACCGCAGAAGGGCACGCGCTGTTTTTTTCGATTGGCACAGACAATGTTTTTTACGTCACCATTGAAACCCCCGGGCACGCAACAGGATGGAACCGGATAGATTTGAGCAGCAGCATTTTTCAAAGCGGCATTGATAAAGCACTGTACCAACCCCAGCAATTCAGGGTTGCCCAAAATGCAACAACGGGTGCCATCAATATTGCCCTCGTTGTCGGAGGAGCTGCGGGCGATTTCGTTTATACGGCCTGGAATTTACCCAATGCCGATGCTACCTGGAATGCACAACTACCCTGGCAGTACCGGAAATTTGACGCCCCTGTTGAAGGATTCAGCATCCTTCAAATAAAAGACGTCCACGTCTTAGAATCCACTCATTCCGAGTTCCTTGTAGTGGACATTGACCTGCCTTTTTCTCAAAATGGAAGTCCGTACCGGCGCTATTTTTTAGGCTTAACCCAGCAAGCAGGCCAGATTTGGCAGGAGCACGATTTACCGCTCAATTTTGACAGCGCCATTTACAGCGCCATTGGGAAAAGGGCTGGCGAAACAGACGAAGGCATTTATACGCTGGGGGCGGTTGTGGATCGGTATAAACTCGTCTATACCCCGCTCAATCAACCTGGTGCTGCGGTAGAACTTATGTTGCCGCAACCCGAAGGCGTGGCTCTGAGCAGTTATGCCATCGCCGTGGCGCCCATAAGCACCGGAGAAACCAATTTGTTTGTGGCGGGCAACAAACAACTGTTCTTTTTTGCCAGCGATCAGCAACAAAACGGCAGCACAGGGCAGGCGGTGGACCTTCCGCCTACGAACGTCTTCATGAATGTGAGCAAGCTGCGTGTACACAACGGCGACGGGCATGTATTTGTGTGGGGCCTAAACCAGCAGGGCCGGCTGTTTTTTACGCAGTGTGCACTGGGGCAGGAATTGCAGAAACAGGCATGGTCTACGCCCTCCGTCATTCTGACCAATGCTTTGATGGCGGCTACCTACCTCAATGCCGCTAATCAGAACCATGTTTTATTCGCATACAACAGCAGCAACCAACTCCTCCAACTCGCTCAGGATACCCAAACCTCAGTCTGGTCGCAGCGAAGCATCGTGTTGCCTGCCGTGACGCACGACGACGTCATCGAACTCCATAGCTACACCAGCCATGTGGTTGTCACCGATGGAAGCAGCCTGCCTAAGGCAGACGTTAAGGTGGCGATCACTGCAACCAGCCCGGTTTCGGTGTACGTCAATGATATTTACACCATCCTGTCTCCGACGCTCCCATTCAACCTCACCACCGACCCCACCGGCAACCTGACTATCATTCAGGAAACGGAGAGCTTAACGGCGGTCTGCTACCAGTTTGTGATTGAAGGCATTGACCCGCTGCTCGTCAACCCAATGGCAGGGGTATTGGATACCATAAAAAACATCCAAACCGGGGATGATTTGATGAAAGTGCGCGTCACCGACGACCAAAATAAGGTCATTCCATTGATTGACCCCGACAAAGCAAAAGGCGGTACGCCCGATGCTTTAGCCAAAGTCATGCAGCAATTGACCGATACGCTGAAGTACGTACCGGTTGACGGCAGCAAGCACAAAGGCACCGGAGGAGGTGTCCGCACGAGAAGCGCAGTGGCCGACAGCAATCGGCAGGTACTTTGGGGACTCAATTTTGAGCAGGGCGGGATGACCTACTACGAAGGCGCAGCGGCGGTTGCCCAATTTCGTTCTGCAAGTTTTGGCAATACAGCCACAGCCCGGGATGCGGAATCTGTGGCAAGAGAAATAATTGACGACATCTGGAGCTTTTTCAACTGGGTAAAAGACGAAGTATCGTCCTTGTTTGACGCCATCGAGCATTTTGTGGTGGAAGTCGTCGAAGGCATCGTCAGCTTTGTTTTCAAAATCGCCGGAAAAATATTCGTCTTCCTCATTGACAGCTTAGTAGCAGCCGTGTCGGCATTCATGAGCTTTCTCGACTGGGTAGGGGTAGATACCAAAAAGCTGCGCAAGTGGCTGGGTTATGTGTTTGATTGGGACGATATATTGCTCACGCATCGGGTATTCAAGCATTTTTTCAGCAACTTGATTGATTATGGCATCAACGCCGTCGAATCGTACGAAGACGACTTGTTGGATCTTATGAGTCGTGCCGAAGATTACATCAAAAACTGGGCGGGCATCGGTGATCGTTTGCCGGATGGTTTTGCCAATGACTCCGCCAAAAACATCACCGCAGGGATCAATCCGGTGCGGGGGCAAAATACCCCGGCCTTCAACATGGTGCATTATCATTTGAAGAACAATGCCGCCGGATCGGGTTTTGCAAAAGACCTCCTTGCTCCCGTCATTTCCGGCGATTTGGGCGACAAGATGAAAGCCATCCTGGCTGCTGCAGAGCTTTTGAAAGAAAAATTTGACGATTTAATGAACAGCTCGGATCCAGAATTTTATAAAACATTTGCTAACTTATCTTTCAAAGAAATTATTGTTAAAATTCTGGGGTTTGTCGGCATCGAGTTGCTGGAAATTGCCAAAACAATACTCACCGAACTCTTCAAGTTGTTTAATGCTTTTTTGGAAGGCATTAAAGAGGTGCTGACCTCCACCATCGAAATTCCGGTGCTTTCTTATATTTACAAAACTCAACTCACCAAAGGCGACGACCTGAGCATTCTGGATGTGGCTTGCTTAGTGGCTGCCGTCCCGGTTACGGTCGTATTCAAAATTGCAACGGGTGCCAATATGTTTGCTGCCGGCCCGGAGACCGATAAATTCCTGAATGCGAAAGATTTCTCAGTTTTCCAGGCGGCTTTTGCCAAACCGGCAAACATATCGGCAAGGTCAGCCACGACAGATCCGAATGCGCCGATTGTTCATACCGTTTACGAAAAATGGGTTTTGGCTTCCGGCATTATGGCTTTGGTAGGCGGGCTGGGCATTTCCGTGTTGACTGCCTTGTCTAAGCCCTGGGCGGAGGAAGAAGAAGCCGTCTTGCCCTCTGATCCGATAACTGCCCTCAATGGTGTGTTGTACCTGCCCTACGTCTTACCCGATGTTATTGCCTTACTTGGCGGTGACAAAAGTGAGATGGAGTGGTGGGAAAAATTGAATGCCTTTTTTGTCTTTCCAGGTATCTTAAAAGCGATGATTGATGTCAAATGCGCTTTTAAAGACACTAAATTCCTTGAAAGCGACGCCAATAAACTTAAAAGAACCTGGGGAACCTACATTTCTCCCTGTGCGGATTTGGTCATCAATGGGTTGTGGTTAATTCCTGTTGGGGCTTCAATTTGTTCCCCCAAAAATACCACGCCAGCATTCAAGGAAAACATTGCCGGCGGTTTCTTTTTTGATTTCAGCGGGATGTTGTCGCCGGTGATTGCCTTCGTTAAGAATCCGTATGTACTGGCAGGAGCATTGATTGCAAATACTGCTTTCAACATCATTTACGGCAGTGTAACCGTAGCCGCCGCAGATCGGGTATTTAACCGCAGGGATTGAGTTGTTTGAACTGACTTAGCGTATCTTTAAACCAGATTAATTTAGAGCTTGTTGAGGATTTCATGATTCTACCAGATCAGATGGCAACATGATCCGGTTGCAGTCGATAATATGCGGCGAAATTATCCTTGTTAAGTTCTGTTTTCACGAGATCGTTCAGTACCGTCAAAGCGCTTAATTTCGTTCCATATCTTGAATTAAAGGCCCATTGTTGAATATCGTCCCGGGTCTTATGGTAAGCCCTTTGAATAATCAGTTCATTTTCCTGATCCGATCCGTTTGCTTTCGCAAGTTTTTGCAAGGTTTGACGGCGCATGATTTCTGCATAATCAAATATTAAGTTATAAAATAAAAGCGCCTGTTCGTTATCCGCCGAAAATAAAATTGATTTTTTTACGTCTACAAAAGTTGCTGAGGATTCAAAAAAAGTGTGATCCTGCATGGTCTTTTTTATAAATATCCAGTTAAAACTAAAGACGTTGGCGTTTTTAAAAAGCAAATCTTCGCCCTGTCCTGCCGTTGGTGCCATTAGATTATATATTTTACAATTGCAAAAAAACGTATCCCATATCTGTATGGGGTAATCCCTTATTCTTTGTAAAATGCTTAACATATAATTTTTATCGAGCGTAGCATGCCTGGCCATTTTTTCGTAGGAAGACCGAAGTAAAGCCGCATCCGTCCGGTGGTATTCTTCTTCCAGATAAGGCATGCTTAGCGGGTAAGTGATCATTTTTTGAATAGAACAGCGTAATGTTTTGCAATTTCCGTTCACCTTGTAAAATTTTGTGGCATTGGTTTATCCAGTTCGGAACATCTATTTCGATTCATAGAAAATCACGGATATTTCTAAACTCCGTCCGTTCCATAAAAGAGTCCACCTCTCCATCGGGATAGTACACCAGTTCTGAAAAGCATAGTGAGTACAGCAATTCTATATCGTAATCCATTTTGAGTTCAAGATTATGATTATTTTCTGTTTTTTTGTTGTTTCTCATTACTGCTGACAACGTTACGCTTGGTGAATTTGCGACGATTAGGAAGCATTTTTGGGAAGCGATTGATGGTGGTTTTTTTATTTAAAATAGACTCATCTGTTCCCCATATTCGATCTGATATTCGGTCTTTTTGTCGACTGACTCTAATGCTTGTCTAACTCTGCATGCAATTTTTTGTGCAAAAATTACTGGAACGGCATTTCCAATCTGTAATTGATAATCCCTCTTATTGTTGCCCCAAAATATCCAGTCATCTGGAAATGTCTGAATTCGCGCATACTCCCTTGCAGTAAATGCTCGAATTTTACTTGCACTAATACGCCAAAGTTTTGCAGTTGATTCTGGATTTCTTACAAACATGGCGTTATTTCTATCTTTATCAATACGATTAGCAACAACATTTCCAATTGCCCATCCCCAAACTGTTGCCGTATCAATGGCAGGGAAAGGAGACGCAAAATCTTTGATTGGATTTCCTTCTGATGCAGTTCTACTCAAACGTACCGGTACTGCTGTTTCTGAATCTTGATATGGAGCGTTAGTTTCAGTGTGCGCATAACTCCTAAAGCCCCAAATCGGATCATGGTTAGGCAGGTCTATATCCGTACTTTGGCCAAGGTCAAAAATAAAATTCTTAATAGTTGTTGCACTGCTGGGTTGAGGAAACCTAAAATGACTTAAATTATCATCTCGATAGGCGACAAAGATGAACCTCCTTCGGATTTGCGGCACCCCAAAACCCGAGACTTTAAAAAAATCAAAATTGGTTTTATATCCGATGGCTAATAATTCATCAGCAATCTGTTGAGCAAATGGTTTATTTGTTTCAGGGTGTGTCATTGTTCTAAGGTTCAGGACGTTTTCCATCACAATCATTCTGGGTTTCATCATTTTTGCGATTCGAATTACCTCTCTGTACAGGGAATTCCTTTCATCATTTTCATCCCGATTGCCACCCAGCGAAAATCCTTGACACGGAAATCCGGCCAATAGTACATCTAAACCTTTTTTAAACCTTGGTGTGTATTCTCTAACATCACCATGAAAAACATCCCAATCGGGACGATTCAATCTAAGTGTATTGACCGCACAATCCAGTATTTCGTTAGACTCTGTATGAATGAACCCTTCTTTTTCAAAGCCCAAATCTAATCCACCAGCTCCGCTAAAAAGTCCTGAAAATGTGTATTTAGATGCTTGAATATCATTTAATGCCTGCATAATCATTCTGGTTTGAGGGGTGGAACAGAAGGAATTACAGCCGTGCGTTCTTTGGCGGTTCTTAGCTTACATGCGTCAAATATCCCAACCAAGGTCTCAAGGCTATTCTCACTTACCTTGGAGTTGCTTGTCTCATCTTTAAGGTAATAATAAAAATCATTGCCAAATTTATCGCTGCGGATTACTTGTTCAAAAATATTACTTTCTTCATTTATCCGCTCAAAATCTATTTTCTTTGCTATTATTATCTGTCTTAAATGAAATTGCTTAATCTTTGAGTTCAACGGGTTGGGATAGGTATACATTTTTCTATGTCGTATGGAGCCTTCCCCGTATGAACCATGATTATATTCGGTATAGTTTGAATATTTCGATTCTTTGTGTAAGTCAAAATCATAATTTAAGAAGTCTCCATCAATAATGATTAATGATACAATATTTGCACTATTATTATCCAATAGCGCAAAAAGGTAGAAACATGGAATAACTATTGTCTCTTTGCCAACTTTGATTAGTGTCGAGCCACAAGGAAGGCTGCTATTATAATCTATCGTGATCCCTCTTGAATCATCTCCATTACTTTTTTAAATTAGTTTTTTTATTTCTAACCCAACTATGATACCCGATTTTTTATCTCGGATTATTAAATCGGGGGTCGTCAACGCCCCAGAGTGGAAAACTTCAAAAGTATTAGGCAGTGCTTCTCTAATTTGAACCTCAATCCAGTTATCAAAAGGGTCATCTTGTACAGTTCCAACGACTGATTTTATTTTCAAATTAATTGGAATTTCCTTCTGATTTATTTTGGATATCAGACCTTTATATATTTTTAAAATGACAGATAAATGCGTAATAGGTGTTTTAAAGTGACTTGTTCAAAAGAATAGGACATACCTTGGAGTCTATTAAACAGCCAAAAATGTACATATTTTTTATAAATTTTTTGTTTTTTTATTGCCACCAAACAACAGTATTCCCGCAATAGCGGGTATTGAAACACGCATTGCGCATTTCAATACCCACTATTGCGCATACCTCTCCTTAAGCTACAACGCCTCTGCTTCCAGATAGTCCTGAAAGCAGAGGCGTTGTGCGGTCATTTTTTCATTATGGCCATTATAGGATATATTTGCGTGACAAGGTAATACCTACAATCCAACTTTGCAAGACTTTGGCAGGCAAATTTTATGGGTTACCCCGCCTCCGAAATCAGGTACAACTGCGTCAGGTCAGGCGCAGGTTTGCCGCCTGCATCTTCGAGCGTTACGGCAAAGGTGACTTTGTCTGCAAATTCGGAACGGAAAGCAATTTCTTTTAGCAGGCCGGGGGTTTGGGGCAGGTCGAATACGCCCATATCGGCAGGCAAATTAGTGCCTACAATCACCCAAAGTTGATACTGCTTGCCGGGAGTGGGCGCAGGAAGGTTGACGACGTTGAGGTAAGCTTTGCCTTGTTGTGGGTTGACGTAAACCGCCGCAATGGCCGCAGGAGCTTTCCCCGGCGTTCCACGCATGATGATGGGACGGGTGGCAATGTCTTTGAGAAAGTCCAATTCAGCGAGGTTAGCCACATTTTCGCGGGCAATCGCGTCGCAGGAAAGGCGGATGGAATCGAGTCGTGCCTGCACCCCGGCAATTTGCGCTTCCGTTTGCCGTTTGCCATTGAAAGCCCAAAGCGCAGCCATGATGCTGACCAACGCCGCTGCAATGACAAGAACCATAAATAATCGGGGCGATTGGGGCGTAGAACCAGCAGAAGCCGCAGGATTTGCAGGCCGCAATTGATCCACACGATTCAGAATTTCCCCTAAAGTACCCTGGGGCGGCGTTTGGGCATGTAGTTGGGCATACACTTCCAAAGCCTGCTCGATGGCGTCAATCTCGACCCTGACTTCAGGGTGTTGAGCGGCCATGAGTTCGACTGCCGCATTTTCCTGAGCATCTAATTTGCCCAATACGTACAGTTCAAGTACTCCGGATAATATATATTCCTTAATGTCCAAGGTAATGTTTTATAAATTCAGTTAACGAAATAGCAAACGACGTTGCGAGGCCTTCGTTGCGAAGGATGCCTCGCAAACGTTCCATTGCTTTCCGGGTTCTAGTCTTCACCGTGCCTAACGGGATATCCAGTTCCTCGCTGACTTCTTTTTGTGTGTAATCCTGAAAATATAAGAGGGTGATAATAGATTTGTGCTGCTCATCCAACTGGTTCACAATACGCCTCAATCCAATATCTTTCAGGTTTGTTTCTTCACTAAGAGAACTGGCATTAGATACGGAATCTGGCAGCATATCGGTTTTCCTATCCGTCTTAAATTGTTTTGAACGGATCGAATCAATCGCCAAACGGCGGGTGACCTGCACCATCCATGTAAACAACCGCCCTTTGGTAGCATCGTATTTGTCGGCATTTTGCCAGATTTTGACAAACGCATCCTGAAGCACTTCTTTCCCAAGCTCTTCGTCGGAAATCATTCCTCGGATGATGCCGAACAACGCCGCAGAATAGCGCTCGTAGAGCAAAGCAAGTGACTGGCCGTCCCTTGAAATCAGGAGCCGGACCATTTGCGCTTCTTTACCTTTATCACTGTATTCCGCGAAATTCATCAAAATTCTTGTGATTTTAGGAATGTGCAAAAGTACCTTTATTAATAAGTTTTCTCCTAAAAAGTTTAAACTGTGCTTTGGCTACCTTGCAAAAAATCAAGAATTTCGTCAATATAACGCCGGTGATTGGCCAATCGGGGCACTTTATACTGGCCTCCCAGCTTGCCTTTCGATTTCAGCCAGTTGTGGAACGTGCCTTTGGGCAGGGCTTTTGTTTTCAGCGGCGCAAGGGCAATGCTTTTGAATCGCTTGGCTTCGTAGTCAGAATTAATTTTTTGTAAATTCTGGTCGAGCAGTTGGGCAAAAACTTTCAAATTTTCAGGTGCCCGCTCAAATTCTATCAGCCATTCGTGCCCGCCTTTACTCATTGCGCCAAAATAAATCGGTGCTACTGTGTATTCAGAGACGATCGCATCCAACTGGCGACAGGTCTCCGCTAAGGCTTTATCGGTGTTTTCCACCATCACTTCTTCACCGAATGCATTGACAAATTGTTTCGTCCTGCCGGTAATCTTTATTTTGTAAGGCGCTACCGAAGTGAACATCACCGTATCGCCCAGCATGTAGCGCCAAAGTCCGGCATTCGTACTGATGACTAAAGCATAGTTTTTTCCCACCTCCACTTCGCTCAGGGGGATGGCCCTGGGGTTGCTGCTGCCCCATTCTTCGGTGGGCAGAAATTCGTAGTAGACCCCGTTGTCTAACAACAGGAGCATGTCATCGGAACTAAAGTCATTCTGAATGGCAAAATACCCCTCCGAGGCATTGTATATCTCCTGATAACTTATTTTGCCGGAAGGGAAATAGGTCTCAAACTGTTTCCGGTAAGGCACAAAGCTGACCCCGCCGTGGATATAGCCCTGAAAATGGGGCCATACTTCTTCCATATTACTTTTGCCTGTGATTTCGAGAATCCTCCGGAAAAGCACTAACGTCCAGGTTGGAACGCCGCCGATCATGATCACGTTGGGCTCCCGGATTCCGGCAAGCGCTAAGCGTTCCACTTTTTCTTCCCAATCGTCTAACAAAGCGGTTTCAAGATCGGGGATAAAAAACGGCCTGCCCACCCAGGGCATGTGTGAAATCATGACCGCAGAAACGTCTCCCGTCATGGTGCGCGGGTAAGGCGCAAATGGCTTCAGGCTACCGCCCATAACCATGCTTTTGCACTCGAATTGCCGGGCATCGGGCCGGTTGGCATAGAAACAGGCCATCGTGTCCCAGGTGCCCCGAATATGGCATTGGCGGAGGTTTTGGCGGGAAACGGGGATGAATTTGCTTTTGTCTTCCGTGGTGCCGGAAGATTTGGAAAACCAGCGCACCTGGTCGCTCCAGAGGATGTCTTTTTCACCGTACATCATGCGCTGGATATAGGGTTTCAGGCTTTCGTAATCCTGAACGGGCATAGCCCGGGCAAAAGCTTCCGGCGTTTTGAGTTGCCGATAGCCAAACTGGAGTCCCCATTCCGTTTGTTCAGCAGCCCGAAGCAATTGTAGCAACAGCGCACGTTGCGTTTCGTGCGGTCGTTCAACGATACGTTTTATCTTCAAGTACCGCTCCCGGTAATACCACCGAAAGCATTGGTTAATCAATTTTCGCATATTGAGATGATTGCAGATATGTAGAAGTCGCTCTCTTCATGCGAAAATACGGGAAAATTGTGGTGTTGCCAAACTGGCGTTGGATGAGGCTTCCGAATAATTCTGAATGGAGATTTGCCAAAGGAGTTGTAATTTAGCGATATACCAAATCCGATTGCTGTGAAAAAGATCGTCGTTGCCCTGTTTATTTTCTTTTTGTGGGTCGCAAATGCGCCTGCTCAAAAGACGTATTGTAATCCGGTAAACTTAGATTACGGATTCACGCCTATTCCCAATTTCAGCGATTGAGGCCGCCACCGCGCCCCGGCAGACCCGGTTATCGTGACGTATAAAGGGGATTATTACCTCTTTTCTACCAACCAATGTGGCTGTTGGTGGAGCAACGATTTGTCCGACTGGCACTACTGGTGTGCCGCAACGGGCAACCCCGGCGAGTGGATCCAAAGCGACCTCGGCGGGCTTTGCACGGTCAGGGTCATCCAGATCAACTACGCCGATCAGGATGCGGAATTCTTCGGAAAACGCACAGACATTTTTCATCAATACCGCCTGCTGCATTCCCGCGACGGCAAAAAATGGAAAGTTTTGGTAGATAAAAGCCAGAACAAAACGGACGTGCCGCACGACTATGTGGAGTTGCCCAAAGCAGTGGAAACGCGGTTTATCAAATTGGACAACATCCATGTAGCGACGGGTAAATTTGCCATTCCCGGGCTGCGAATTTTCGGAAAAGGCGCAGGGGCAGTTCCCGACCCCGTTAAAACGTTCATGGTCTTGCGCACCGAAAAAGACAAACGTTCAGCCTGGATCAAGTGGAGCCCCGTCAGCAATGCCTGGGCCTACAACATCCACTACGGAACTGCGCCGGATAAATTGTACAACTGCCTTAGGGTACACGACGGGAATGAATATTGGTTCAAAGGGTTAGACAACCGCAAAACCTATTTTTTTCGCATCGAGGCGATTAATGAAAATGGGGTGTCGAAGGCTTCGGAGGTAATGAAGTAGCGCCAACTCGCGAGTTGGCGAGCACGTCGGCGCGTCGGCGAAATAGCAAGGGGCAAGAACGCAATGTCCTCACCCCTTGCTTTTGCAAATTTGCCTTTTGCTTTTCCTATTTGCCGCTTTTCTTCACTTTCGGCTTCCACTCTGCGATGGAAGTTTGGTTCATTTTTACGTATTCCGCATTGCCCGCTTTTTCAGCCAGCATGGAAGACTTTTCTGCAGCGGCAACCGCCTCTGCATACATGCCCAGATCGCCGAGGATCATGGCCTCGCGGCGCACCTGCCAGAATTTCGGATCGTCGCCCGCAGTTGCTTTCCGGATGTATTCCAGCGCTTTTTTCAGGTCTTTGCCGCTATCGTGGTAGTACCCGGCAGCCGATGCGTAATCGCTGCCTGATGGACCAGCCATAACGCGCTCAATGTCAGCCATCACTTTTTTGTCCACTTCTACTTCAATCGGCAGGCTCAGCATGGTGCTGCCCCAATAGATATCGAGGCTACCGCCGGTGCTGAGCAGGTTGTTGATGTCAATGGTAAACGTTTCTACCGAGTGTCCGGTTTTTTGTGCTTTCACAGCCACTTTGGCAGCAGGGGTTGTGCTCTCGTAGCTCGACCAGTCGCTCTTGTCGTAAGCATGAAACATGACCACCCAATCGGTTTCGCCGGGAAGGGAAAGGATAGCGTAAGCACCTTTTGCCAGCGCTTGTCCGCCAACTTTCACGTCGTCGCTGAACGTGATTTTCGTAGCGGAATTCGCGCCGGTGCGCCAGGCAGAGCCATAAGGCACAACGCCGGTATCTCCAAAAGCAGTGCGGCCTTTCAGGCTCGGACGGGAATATTCTACGGTGACTTCAGTAAGCCCAACGGTTTGGGTCAGTTTTGCACCCGGGCTGGGCGCTGGTGTGCGGATTTGAGCCGTTGTAGTCGTTGTGACAGCAAAAACCAGCGCCAATACAGCGGTTAGGTATAAAAGTTGTTTTTTCATATAACCTTGAATTTGATTTAAGAATTGATACATTTCAAAGCAAAAGTAGCTTTTTCGGCATGGCAGATGTAGTTCCTGTGCCATTTTCACACTTTCTTAAGATTTGGAATAGAAAGTGAATGGAAAACGCCTTAACAGGAGATTAGTTCAAAACCTTGAAATGATCTGATCTATTCCTTTGCTCGTTTCCGCCTATATGCCACTGCTCCCCAATAAATCAACCCTACAAATCCTCCAACTCCCAGCACAAAATACAAATAGTTGATGCCATTCCGGTAAACCGCCAGCAGGACAATCGCCAATAGGAACACGGTAGGCGCTTCGTTTAACAACCGAAAGCGGAAAGCATTGGGCAACACTTCCCCTTTTTCCAATTTTTTAATGATGGTTTTAGACCAGAGTTGAAAGCCGGTCAACAAGACCAGCAAGAGCAATTTCACGTGCATCCAGGGGTTGGCGGCAAGCCAATCCAGACCGTACAAAAAGAGTATCACAATCCCGCATATCCAGGTCAGGTTCATGGCAGGCACGATGATAATTTTGTACACCCGCCCCTCCATTAATTGGTATTGGCGCTTCAGGATGTCCTGCTCGGGCTGCGGTTGGTCGTTTGCTTCCACGTGGTAGACAAACAGGCGTCCGAGGTAAAAAAGTCCGCCAAACCAGGCAGTAAATCCTACTATATGTAATGCTTTGAACAGGAATAACCACATCGTCGAATGCATTTTTATTGCCGCAAAGGTAGTCATTCCTGCGTATTCAGACTACAGAGTAAAAAGAGTCTCACAGAGGGCTTTACTTCGCGAGACTCTTTTTACTCCGTGAAACTCCGCGTCATCTGTAAGTTGGACATAACGCAGCTATCGGATCATAAAGACAGACACTAATCAAAACCGGAAGCCGACTGACAATAAAAAGCGCCCATTAGCCACGTCGTTATTGACAAACTGCATAGGCGCTTCGGAAGTCAGGTAAGGGGTATAAGTATCCTCAACTAAGTAATGCCGGTAGCCCAAATCTAAAAAAAACGATTTTTCCCGGATGCCAAATCCCGCACTGATGCTTTCGTTGACCGTATCGTCTCCCTGAACAGGCGACTGATGCAAGCCAAAACCTGCCCGCAGGCGGAAGATCTCGAAAGCGAGTTCCCCGCCAAGGCGGATGTTCGCAGCAGCTTGCAACTGGTTGACAATGTCATTGTTGACTTCGCGTTCGGCATCCTGAAACCCGGAGTAGTTAAATTGTGCACCGGTGTAATCAGCCCATTCCACCTCGCCACTCAGAAATCCTGCTTTTCCGATGATGACACCCAATCCGCCAATGATTCGCCAGGGAGCGCGGAATTTATAATCGAATAAGCCGTCAGGCGATTCAGCGTCCCCGCTTTTGCTGCCGGCGTTGTCTGTGTAAAAATAGGTCATGGTGTTGCGGTAAGTATCGTTCAACCCATAAGCGGTTGGCGTGTGAACCGCAATGCCAAGGCGCACAGCCTGGATAGGGCGGTAGATCAATCCGGCTTTCAGGTTGATGCCGATCCCTGTCGTATTAAGGCTTTCCGTAAATTCCAGGTCATCAAAAAACGGAACATTGCCACCGGGGTCTTCTCCTTGATCCGACTCCTTGTATAGCTTATCCACATTGTAATTCATAAAAGGCACCCCGATGGTTACGCCCATCAATAATTTATCATTGTAACTACCGGCAAAAGCAAAAGTGAGTTCGTTGATCGAGCCGGAGGTCGTCACCGTTTGTTCTTTGTAAATCAGTGCATTGGGGCGCAATTCCACATCAGAGTCGTAGAAACCGTCGTCGTCAAAATCGTAAAGCGCCTCGGCGTCGTAAGCCAGTCCCGATTCAAAATCATCCAACGCATCATCGCCATTGGCCAATTCCTGGAATCGGTTGATGATAGACCCAACCGACTGCCCGTCGTAATAAAAGCGCTGGTTAAAATTGGCCAATTGGTTGAGGCCGATGCCAAAATTGAAGGCCGTCCATTGCGAAGCAGTCGGACGGGAGGCCACCACGAAGCCTAAATTGCTTAGGCCCAGCTTGCTCAACCCCTCCTTATTAATCAGTGCATCGTCGCTTTCCAGCAATTTGGATTCTGTACTGATCGCAGCCAGCGAAGGGGTAATCACAAATTCGGAACGCCGATACCAGCCCAAGCCTGCGGGATTGGTACTGATAACTGAAAAATCGCTGCCCAACGCGCTCATCGCGCCGCCCACCCCCAGGCTCCGGGCGGTGCTGATGCCGCTGCCGTCCTGATAGGAAAAACGCAAAGCATCGCTGGCGGTTTGGCTATGGGATAATGTAAAGATCAGAAGTAAACCAAAGCTTAGGATAATTCGCATGGTATTTTGATTTTTTAGCATAGAAAAGGCGAGTGAATGACCCGCCTATTCTATTGTTTTTTTTTGGGACGAAACATAACGCCGCTTCGGACTCGGTGTCTGCTCTTTAGAGTTCGAAAACAAGGCATGTTTGACCCTAAAAGTGGGAGCCCCGCCCGGCGGTTTAAACCTTATAGGTTTGCCTGCCATAACGCAGTTATCGAACCATAAAGACAGACACTAACCTCCGTTACGTCCGCCCGAACGGCTTTTACCACCATTGTCGTTGCTGCGCGACGGGGAAGACTGCCGGCTACCACCGCTATCATTGCTGCGCGATGGCGAAGTGCTTCTCGGCGTTTCGCTGCGCTCGCGGTATTCCCTTGCCGGCGCATCATCTTTGCGCGTCGGCGTAGAAGGAGAAACATCTTTACGGCGTGAACGCGACGGACTTGCTTCTTCCTGACGTCGACGCGACGGACTCGCTTCTTCCCGGCTTGGCGTCCGCGTGTTGTCTATGGCCGGACGGGAAGGGCTATTTTCATCGCGGCTTGGCGTCGTTGTTTCCCGGCGCGGCGCGCGTGGCTCCTCAAATTTCGGACGATCATTGACTGGATTCTCAGGCCGAACCGTGCGCGACGGCGTTTCCCGGGTACCTGCGCCGTCAACGCCTACAGGCGTTTTGCCATCTTCAGAAGCCGGACGACGGGTATCGCGCGCATTTCCAGGTTGAGTCCCCAAACCGGAACCTGAACCAGGCTGGGTCGTTTGGCGCTCCTCTTTGGGAACTAAAGGCCCCGTTACCGGTTTTTGTATACCCGGGGAGCGGTCATTTTTACGCGGCACAAGGGTTGAACCAGTAGTCCGCGGGCCGTAATGCGTATTATTGTTGGTATTGATGGTGTTGTAGTTGTTGCCGTTACCCCAAGATGGCGGGCAAAAATAGCCGTTGCCACCCCAGTTGTTCCAGCCGCCACCATTACCGTAGAAGTTGTTACCATAGAAGTTGTTGCCGTTCCAGGGATCATTCCAGCGATTCCAGCCGCCACCGAACCAAGGGTCATTCCAGCTGTTCCAACTGTTGCCCCAGCCACCGCCCCAACCGCGGTTGAAGGAACCCCAACTGTTCCATCGGTTAAAGCGCCTCCAGCTGTTCCAACCGTTCCAGGAGCTGTAGCCGTCGTAGATCAGCACGGTTACACCGGGGTTGATGAAAGGATCGTAATAATAAAGGTCGGCGTAGACGGGGTCAAAATAACTGAAGCCGTAGTAAGGCCGGTGAAAGCGACGGACACGAGAGGTATAGTAGTAATCATAATCCTCGTAGTATTCGTATTCGTCGTCATCGGAGTTCCCGTAGCTTGCCGGGTTGTTGTCATAGCCCTCTTCGTTGTCATTGTAACGCGAAGCGACTGCATTGTCGGCGGGCCGGGTTCTGTCAATGCCAGTGTTACCTGCATTGTCGGCGGGCCGGGTTCTGTCAATGCCAGTATTGTAAGTACCCGCATCCCGGTCTGGATCGTAGTACAGGTCATCGTACTGACCCAATGCAACGTTGCTCAAGCCTAAAGCCAGGACCATGAAGGTGAATGCCAATAATTTTATCTTTTTCATAAGCGGATTTTTAAAAGCGCATTTAGAATGAACTGTTCTCTGTTTACAAACCCGAAATTATTACTTTTGAGCCTATTTTTTAGTTAAGGTCGTTTTAAATCAGGCGCTTAGGCAGTTAAAGTTATTAATCTTCTATTTTAACAAATGTTAAGATGGTTTGGTTAAAACTAATCCACGCCTGATAACGAGCTATTTACAACAAAAAGTAATAAAATTCATGGCTAAGGAAATTACGAGCAGGGCCGACGATTATTCACAATGGTACCTCGATATTGTGCGCAAAGGGCGCCTTGCTGACAACTCGCCCGTTCGCGGTTGCATGGTGATCAAGCCCCATGGTTATGCGATCTGGGAAAAAATGCGCGACGCATTGGACGCGATGTTCAAAGAAACGGGGCACGTCAATGCCTATTTCCCTTTGTTCATCCCCAAAAGTTTCCTGAGTAGGGAAGCCAGCCACGTGGAAGGTTTTGCCAAAGAGTGCGCCGTTGTGACGCATTATCGGCTCAAAAACGACCCGAATGGCGGCGGCGTGATCGTGGATCCGGAAGCAAAATTAGAAGAAGAACTCATCGTACGCCCAACTTCCGAAACCATCATCTGGCATACTTATAAAGATTGGATCAAAAGCTACCGCGATCTGCCCATCCTGATCAACCAGTGGGCCAATGTGGTACGCTGGGAAATGCGGACGCGCCCCTTCCTGCGCACCACCGAATTTCTGTGGCAGGAAGGCCATACCGCGCACGCCAGCTCCGAAGAGGCGATGGCTGAAACCCGGTTGATCCTTGATATCTATGCCCGGTTCGCAGAAGAATACATGGCCATGCCGGTAATCAAGGGGATAAAAACCGCCAACGAACGTTTTGCTGGCGCCGACGAAACTTTTTGTATTGAGGCTTTAATGCAGGACGGCAAGGCCTTACAGGCGGGTACGTCCCACTTTTTGGGTCAAAATTTTGCCAAAGCGTTCGATGTGCTCTTCCTGAACAAAGAAAACCAGCAGGAACACGTGTGGGCATCCTCCTGGGGCGTTTCCACCCGCTTGGTGGGCGGCCTGATCATGACCCATTCCGACGACGATGGCTTGGTGCTGCCGCCGAAACTCGCCCCGGTTCAGGTGGTGATTGTTCCGATTCCAAAGCCGTTCCCCGAACTGCTGGAAGCGGCGGACAAGATCGTGGTGCAATTGCGTGCCAAAGGCATTTCCGTTAAGGTAGATACGGACGATCAAAACCGGCCGGGCTTTAAGTTCGCTGAATACGAAATGATCGGCGTACCCGTGCGCATTGGCCTTGGTCAGCGCGACCTGGATTCCGGACAGGTAGAAGTAGCGCGCCGCGACACCAAAGAAAAAACCAGCGTGCCGCTCGACGGCATTGCAGAATATGTGGATCAGCTTCTGCGGAACATTCAGGACAACCTGTTCAACCGCGCGAAAGCTTACCGAACGGAATACACCACCCCCGTGGATACCTGGGATGATTTCGTGTCTGTACTCGAAAACAAAGGCGGTTTTGTCTCCGCACACTGGGACGGCACGACCGAAACGGAACTCAAAATCAAAGAATTGACCAAAGCCACGATCCGCTGCATTCCGCTCGACGCACCGGAAGAGCAGGGTACCTGCATTTTGACGGGGAATCCGTCTTCGAAAAGGGTGCTGTTTGCGAAAGCGTATTGATCTAGTCACAACCTATTCAACCATGTTCCGAGCCAATAATCCTACGCTAAAATCTTGGGTGAACGTGCCCGCAGGCAGCGATTTTCCAATCCAAAACCTCCCGTTCGGCGTATACTGGGCGGAAGGCGGCGAACCACACCTCTGCGTGGCGATCGGGGAACATGTGGCCGACTTGTTCGTGCTTTCCGAGCATGGCTTTTTTGACGATTTAGAGATCGAACGCGGCATTTTCCGGCAATCGGTGCTCAACGATTTCATCGCTTTGGGCAAAGATAAAACCCGTGCGGTGCGCAATCGCCTTTCGGAAATACTCGACGACGATTTGGAAACCTGGGATGCCAGCGAGCTGGCATCGTTTTTCCTGATCCCACAAGCCAATGCGGAGCTGTTGCTGCCGTTGCACATCGGCGATTACACTGATTTTTACTCCAGCCGTGAGCACGCGAGTAACGTCGGGGCGATGTTTCGCAGCGCCGAAAACGCACTGCTTCCCAACTGGCTGCACCTGCCGG
Organism: Chitinophagales bacterium; assembly: GCA_038323375.1. Taxonomy (GTDB): domain Bacteria; phylum Bacteroidota; class Bacteroidia; order Chitinophagales; family Saprospiraceae; genus JABWAJ01. The sequence continues at coordinate 16,721 of JBBQGV010000054.1, read as the reverse complement.
TGGGGTATCACGGGCGCGCTTCGTCCATTGTCGTATCTGGTACGCCGGTGCGACGGCCCAAAGGACAATTGATGGCCGATGGTGCCGAAAAACCGGTTTTTGAATCTACCCGCCAACTCGATTTTGAGCTGGAAATGGCTTTTGTCATTGGCAAGGATACCGAATTGGGCCAAACACTCTCCACGTCAGAAGCGGAGGACTATATTTTTGGCATGCTGCTGTTCAACGACTGGTCGGCGCGCGACATCCAACGCTGGGAATACGTGCCGCTCGGGCCGTTCCTTGGCAAAAATTTTGCTTCTACCGTATCGCCCTGGGTAGTGACACTGGATGCTCTGGAACCGTTCCGGGTGGAGGGTCCGAAACAGGAGCCGGAAGTGCTCCCTTATCTGCAATGTACCGGAGCGCATGGTTTTGATATTCAATTAGAAGTACACATCGCGCCAGAAACCGGCGCAGCCAAACAGGTTTGCCACTCAAATTGTAAATACCTCTACTGGAACATGTGCCAGCAATTGGCCCACCACACCAGCAACGGCTGCAATATCCGGATTGGCGACCTCTGCGCTTCTGGCACCATCAGCGGCCCCACACCGGACACCTTGGGTTCCATGCTGGAAATTTCCTGGAAAGGCACCCGCCCGGTAGCCATGCCTGACGGTTCGGAACGCCGCTTCATCGAAGACGGCGATACCGTTGTGATGCGTGGCTGGGGAGCAAACAATGGGGTGCGGATTGGCTTTGGGGAAGCGCGCGGAAAGGTCATTCCAACCTAGACTTGTTGCGATGGGATCATCGTGGGTGCAAAATGGCTCTTTTTCACCCACTCTTCACCTTTTTTCGGTCACGTAGCTGGGCTATGTTCCCTCAAAAAGCCTTTGATTGGATGACTGAGCGATCCCGAAGGGGGAATGCCCAGTGGGCATTCAAGTGAAGGAATGCGCCAGCAGTGTGTAGCAGCTCATTTTTCCCACCACGCTGCCCCATCGCAACAAGTCTCCTAAAAAAAATCGCTTCGCCTAACTCTTCTTCCCAAACAACCGCCGCAACACTTTCCCATAGCGGCTTAACCGCTGGATATTGTCCTGAATCGGCGACAAGCTGATGTCTTCTTCCGTGATGACGCTGTCGAGCATATCCCCACCGGGTTGTTCGGGAAAGATGACCATGAAGTTGTTTTCCTTGAAATATTTGGGCAGCTTGCCGGGAATTTCGTCTAAATAGCTGTTGTAGGAAATGGAACCTTTCCGGGCGCAAACAACCACCAATAGATCGTCGCGGGACACCGATTTGGCGAGAATCAGAAAGTCTTCCCAATCCTCAAAGTCGTAGAATTTTTTGCTAACGAGAATGCGATTCTGTGCAAAATACCTGCGAATGGCTTCAAAGGTTTTGGGGGTGGTATGCAGGTGTATTTCCGAGCTGGTTTCTTTGGCCAGCAGGTGCAGTTTTTGAAGCCACCCGGCAAACCCGACTTCGTACTGCGCATTGGCCGGGATGGCTGCTACGATGCGGCGGGTGATGTTGATCGGCTGCCGCAACTGCGTCACCATCACCATTTGTGAATTGCTTTGAATGAGCTGGTCGAGCGCCGTACCAAAAATTTTGCCTTCCACTTTTGCCGCTTTGCCCGTCCAGCCAATCAGCACCATTGAAATCATTTTTTCTTTGACGTATTGCGAAATGCCGTTGCCTACATTGAGTGCAACGCGGGTATCTATGGTGACTTTGGTATCGGTTGCTGCGGCATGGATGATGGCTTTTTCCAGCATTTGTTTGTTTTGAATCACCCGTTCCCGGGCTTCGTCGTCGTCCTGAACCACTGAAAGCGCTGTAATGGGCTGGCTTGAACGGCGGTCTTTGAGCAGAATGGCCAGATCCATGAGCGGTTCGATGGTGGCCGGATTAGAAATAGGTACCAGGATTTTTTCGTCTAAGTCTTTAATTTCCGGCAGTTTTTCGAGCTCTGCGATGGCTAAATTACGCCCTGCGCGTTCCGTTACAAAAGAAGCCACGAGGCAGGTGATCAGGATAAGGATGATCGTACCGTTCAGCACATTTTCATCTATAATTCCGATGTTGTATCCCACCAAAATAACGGCCAATGTAGCCGCAGCGTGCGCATTGCTCAGGCCCCAGATTACATTGCGCTGGTAGCGGGAATAGCGAAAAACGCGCTGTGTGATCCAGGCCGCCGCCCACTTTCCGGTAATCGCCACAACCGACAACGTTGCCGCCACGATGAGCGCCCAGGGGCCATTCGACAGTACTTTTATATCCACCAGCATCCCAACACTGATCAGGAAAAAAGGGATAAACAGGGCATTCCCAACAAATTCAATGCGGTTCATCAGGGGCGAAGTATGCGGAATCAGGCTGTTGAGCGCCAGTCCCGACATGAACGCCCCGATGATTGGCTCTACGCCAGCCACTTCGGCCAAAAAAGCCGACAAAAAAACTAAGGCCAGCACAAAAATGTACTGGGAGGTTTTTTCACCTTCAATATTTCGAAAAAACCAGCGCGCCACAGGGGGCAGCAGATAAAAAACAATGACGCTGAAAATCGTCAGCGAAATGAACAACCGGATCCAGAAAGCCTGGTCAAGGCCACCCTGCTTCGAGCCGGTAATCACCGCCAGCATGAGCAGAACCGCCGTGTCGGTGATGATGGTGCCGCCAACGGTGATGGCAACCGCTTCGTCTTTCACAATCCCAAGCCTGCTGGCAATGGGGTAGGCTACTAAGGTGTGGGTGGCAAACATGCTGGCAATCATCACGGACGCCAACACATCGTAGCCTAAAAGGTAATGGCAGACCGGATACCCGATTGAGATAGGGATGGCAAACGTAAAAAAGCCGAAAAGAATGCTTTTGTAGCGATTCTTTTTAAACTCGTTCATGTCTAATTCCAATCCTGCGAGAAACATGATGTACAACAAGCCGATGGTGCTGAACAACACGATGGCCTCGTTGCGTTCGATGAGATTGAATCCGTAGGGTCCGACTAAGATACCCGAAAGGATCAGCCCGATGATGCCGGGCAACCGAAATTTGCGCAATAGAATGGGACTGAACAGAATAATGAACAGGAGGATGGAAAAAACCAACACCGGATTCTTCAGCGGCAATGAAAAATCAACACTCAGCAACAGTCCCGTCATAGATTATCTTTTTGGTATACAGTTCGTTATCAGACGTCTTAATAAGTGCGGCAAATCATCCTATAGTCAGACCCGCAGGCATTGGCCGCGCAAAGTTTCCTTGAAAGCGCATGATAGTAAAATACATTGGCTTTGGCAAACTTGTTTATCTTTACCCGAACACAAATCAATATCTCATGCAAAAGAAACTGACCGCTTACACGCTGGTGCTGGCTGCTTTCCTGACTGTTGCCGTTTTTGCGTCCTATTCCGCCAAATACGAAGCAGCCACTGACAGTATCCTTCCGCAAATTGTGAAGCCGGTAGACCTGAACAAACCTTTTGATTTTGCCGGCGAACCGGTTCCAATGGACAACTTTGACGTGCGGGAGCGCCTTGACCGCGAGCTGCTGATCAATACCTATTGGCACGCTACCACCATGTTGCACATCAAAAGCATGTATAAATATTTTCCGGTCATTGAAAAAATCCTCACCGAAAACGGGGTGCCGGACGATTTCAAATATTTAGCCGTTGCGGAAAGCAGCCTGCGCAATGAAATTTCGCCCAAAGGCGCCAAAGGAATCTGGCAATTCATGGGAAATACCGGCGAATATTACGGCCTGGAAATCTCCAGTGAGGTGGACGAGCGCTACCACTTGGAAAAAGCGACTAAAGCGGCCTGCGATTACCTGAAAGGGTACAAAAAGCGTTTCGGCGACTGGACGCTGTCTGCCGCCGCCTACAACATGGGGGGAACTCGCTTAGCCAAAGACATCCAGACCCAGCGCGCCAACAATTATTACGACCTGAGCCTCAATTCGGAAACTTCCCGCTACGTTTTCCGCGTCATCGCCATCAAAGAAATCCTGAAGAACCCGCGGGCATTCGGTTTTTATTTAGACGAAGATCAGGCCTACCCGCCAATGAGCGAATATGATCTGGTGGAAGTGAATGGCTCGGTGGAAAGCTGGGGCGATTTTGCCGTCGAACATGGCACGACTTACCGCATGCTGAAGGTGTACAATCCGTGGTTGATTAGCTCGAAGCTGACGAATAAGGCGGGAAAAACGTATTCGGTGAAGATTCGTCGGGGTTAAAAATTTCAACCTCGACAAAAAACCGCGTCCCCTCCCCCACCTTCGTCTCAAACCAGATTCGGCCGTTCATCGCTTCCACCATGCTTTTGCATAAGGCCAAGCCCAAGCCCGTGCCCGATGATTTAGTTGTAAAATAAGGCGAAAACACCTGTTCCTGCACCGCGTCCGGAATGCCTGTGCCATTGTCACTGATACAAATCAGGGCCTGGCTTTCCGAAGTACTCAGCACAATGCGAACATGCCCCTCCCGGTCATCGGGAATAGATTGAATGGCATTTTTAATCAGGTTGACAAGGATGCGGGTCAACTGGCTGCGGTCAGCAAAAACGAATACGGTCTGTTCGGGCAACTGGCACGCCACGCGCAGGGGTGTTTCCTGCTGTGGCTCAAAAAGCCCATAAACTTTAGTGACCAACTGGTTGAGGTCGAGCTGCTCGCACCGGAGTTCGGGCATTTTTGCAAAATTGGAAAACTCGGAAGCAATGTCCGACAGCACATCTATTTGTTCGATCAAGGTTTGACTGACCCGCTGCACTAAGGCCTGCGCCTGATCCGGCTGGGTCTGATAGGCCCGCAACAGGTGTTGAACGCTCAGTTTCATGGGCGTGAGCGGGTTTTTAATTTCGTGGGCTACCTGCCGGGCCATTTCGCGCCAGGCGCCTTCGCGCTCGGATTGTTTCAGGCGTTCGGTGCTGTCCGCTAACTTTTCAATCATGCGGTTGTATGCCCCGATCAGTTCGCCCAGTTCGTTCTGGTCTTGCCAGACGATCCGCTCGTTTTTCCCAAGTTTGATGTTGGATAATTTCTGACCAATTTCTGCCAAAGGCCGAGTAATCGAATTGGCCACCCAAATGGCAGCCGAGGTCGCAACTAAGAGGAGAAACGCATACAAATTCAGCAGGGCACTGATAAAAACCTGGATTTCCCCCTGCAATTCGAGCGAAGACGTGCGCCGAAAATAAGCGGCAGCGAGCAACCCAAAAGTTATAAAAGACCCCAGAATGGAGGCGATCATGGAAAGCTGGATGCGGTTGCGGAGGGAAGGTCGCCCGCACAGAGGCAATTCAAATTCTGGATTGACGAAGCGGGTGATGTAGTTGATGCCGGCCAGCAGCAACACCATTAGAAACAGCACCGAAAACATGCTGGAAAAAAGCGACATTGGTTTGAGGTAGCCGCCGGTTGCTTTGCCAATGGCCACTGTAACGCCATTTTTGCCGCGAAAAACCAGATCAGCCCGCACCGCTGAAAAGTATTCCTTCCATTGCGCTTCTTTAAACAACCGCGCTTCTTCGGGCAGGTTATCCGACGGTTTGCCCCCCGATTCCCTCACTTGCCCGTCCGGTAGGAAAACAGCATAGTCATATTTGGTCAACCGGTTCGGATTTATCGGCTGCGCCGCGGCAAGTTCGCGGGCTAAGTTGAGTCTGGCCTCGCGGTCTTCCTGCAAATTGAACTGAAACAACAGCAGTGCCAGCCAGACCGAAATCATCACCGCCCAAAACAACAACCCGGTAAGGTTAGACACCCGACGCTCCATGTAGAAGTCGAACAACGCCACGTAGGCAATGCCCGACAACAAGAGTTGAACGGGCGTCAGCGGGTCGGGTAAAAACAGGACGCCAAATCCAAAAATCGTGAGGGCAATCCACATGCCCCAGGATCGCTGCCGCCGCGGTATGCCCGCCTGGATCACGCTCCACAGCAGGCGGTGCGACAACAAAAACAGGGCAATAGCCAACACCAGCGTTGCGGTAAGCGCCAGACCGCCAGCGGGTTCGAGCTGAAAAAAATGGTCAAAATCGAGTGGAATATGCCGCTCCAAAACAGCCCAACGCATTTGCAATGCAATCCCAGCCAAACCCGCCAGCATTGACAAATTGGCAAACGCTGCCGCCAGCACACCCCGCTTCTGTGTGAAGAGGATCGGCATCCGAAAGGTAAAAACCACGAGGCCAATTAGCACAATGGCTTTCGCCAATAAAATGAACGCCGCCCGGTCTGGCTGCTGTGTTGAGTTGTGGGTGTTAAAAAAATCCCAGGGCAACACCACCAACAGACCTGTTGTCAGTAGCAGAACGGGACTCCAAATTTTAAGGTATTTGCCGAATTGTTTCAAGCTTTTTTCGCCATCGCAGGGCTGAGGCGTGATGGGTATACGGAATTTTCGGGGGAATGTTCCGTTTCTCTACTTCATATCTTCCGAATCTCCCCCGCCAGCATATTCCGCGTGTTGCGCTCTTCGGGATCGCCGGAATACGCCACTTCGCCGCCGGTGTTCACCGATGCATCGAGGCTTTTCAGGGCGACAACCACGGCTTTTCCGCCGGTGCTGGCGCGCACTTCGGTTCGGTCGCATTGCAGGTTTAAGGCGCGGTATTGCCCGCCCGTTGCTGCCGACGCGTTTTGTGAGGCAGTTGTTCCACTCAGCTCCAGTTCGCCGCCTTCAGAAGCCATCGCACTCAGGGAATTGACTTTGATTTCCAACTCCACTTGTGCGCCGCTTCCCGCTTTCGCGGAAAATAAATCCGCTTCAATGACGGCGGCGCTTTTGATTCTGGAACCGGCGCTCCCGTTCACGAGGCGCAGGCTACGGTAAGTCACGACGATGTTGACGTTTACATTTTTGTAAAAAAAGCCGTCTAAGAGTTGCAGCTTCAGTTTGCCATTTTTTACGTACACCGATATTTTGTCTTCCGAAATGCCGTTTACTTCCAAGACGGCGGTTTCTTCTTCTCCTTTTTGCAACAACACCGTGATGTTGCCGCTGACCATAATTTCATCAAAAGGTTGCAATTTGCGCACATCCTGTGCATAAAGCGGCGCGAGGAACAACAGGGTTGCAGCAAGCAAGGTCATTGACTTCATAATCGTTGAGTTTTTTAGACATGTAAAAATGGTTCGGGTGATTTCTTAGGAGGGAGATGCATAAATCGGCGCTCCCCCCCTATGCGCAACAGAAGAATCCATGAAAATTTCATTCGGAAGCAAAAATCTTTGCGAACTTTGCGCCCTTTCAGAAGCATTGAATCATCACATCAGCGATACCAAATACCATGTCACAACAGGTTGACCAATTCAAGAAGTTAGTTGCACACTGCAAAGAATACGGTTTCATTTTTCAATCCAGCGAAATCTATGATGGCCTCAGCGCCGTGTATGACTACGGCCCCTATGGCTCGGAGCTGAAAAACAACATCAAAAACTACTGGTGGCGCGCGATGGTGCAAATGCACGAAAACATCACGGGCATTGACGCCTCTATTTTTATGCACCCCAAAACCTGGAAAGCTTCCGGGCACGTGGATGCGTTCAACGATCCGCTGGTAGACAACAAAGACAGCAAAAAACGCTACCGGGCCGATCAGCTCATCGAAGGCGTGATTGATAAAATCAACGAAAAAGCGGAAAAGGAAGTCGAAAAAGCCCGCAAGCGCTTTGGCGATAGCTTCGACGAAGCCCTGTACCGCGAAACCAACCCACGCGTTTCGGAATACCTGAAACAGGCATTGGACATTGAAAAACGCTTGGCGCAATTGATGAAAGACGGCGACATGGCCGGCCTGAAAGCGCTGATCGAAGAGCTTGAAATCGCCGACCCGGAAAGCGGCTCGCGCAACTGGACGGAAGTGCGCCAGTTCAACCTCATGTTCTCCACCCAATTGGGCAACATCGCCGGCGAAGAGGGCAAACTCTACCTGCGCCCCGAAACCGCCCAAGGCATTTTTGTCAACTTCCTGAACGTGCAAAAAAGCACGCGACTGAAGGTGCCGTTCGGCATTGCGCAAATCGGAAAAGCTTTCCGAAATGAGATCGTGGCGCGGCAATTCATTTTCCGCATGCGCGAATTCGAGCAGATGGAGATGCAGTTTTTCATCCGCCCGGGCGAAGAAATGAAATGGTACGAATATTGGAAAGCCGCCCGCATGAAGTGGCACACTGCCCTCGGCACGCCGCCGGAAATGTTGCGGTTCAAAGACCACGACAACTTAGCGCACTACGCCAACGCGGCTGTGGACATCCAATTTGAGTTTCCTTTTGGGTTCAAAGAATTAGAAGGCATCCATTCGCGCACCGATTTTGACCTGAAAAGCCACCAGGAGTTGTCTGGCAAAAAATTGCAGTATTTCGATACAGAACTGAACGAAAACTACGTGCCTTACGTGGTGGAAACCTCCGTCGGTTGCGACCGCATGTTCTTAGCCCTCATGAGCTACGCCCTGCAGGAGGAAGCCGTGCCCGATGCAAAAGGGGAAGACGCTACGCGCACGGTGCTGCGGTTGCACCCCGCCCTCGCACCGGTGAAATGCGCCGTGCTGCCCCTGATCCGCAACAAAGAAGAGCTGCCGGAAAAAGCCCGTGAAATCTTCAACGACCTAAAGCAGTCTTTCCTCTGCCAATACGACGACAAAGACGCCATTGGCCGCCGCTACCGCCGCCAGGATGCCATCGGCACGCCATTTTGCGTGACCGTAGATTTTGAAACGATCGAGAACAACACCGTCACCCTGCGCGAGCGCGACTCGATGAGGCAAGAGCGCATTCCCATCAGTGAAATTGAGGGCATTGTGCGCAAGCGGACGGATATGAAGTTGTTGTTTGGATAGTGTGCGGTTCTTTAAAGTCCGATAGCTGCGTTCATTTCGACTTCGGTCAACGGGTGGTCGTTGACCGAAGTCGAAACATTAGGCTTTCGCATGCCTTGCTCTCGAACTTTAAAGAACAGACAGGGGACTAAATGGGACGGACACTAAATTAGCCGGAAGCCACCCTACGCCAGCGAAAGCTTTGATAATTCCGATTTATTTTGTACTTTTGAAAAACAAAATAATTCATCATGTCCACACTTGCCGCACGTCCGCCGCTGTCTAATATCCAAATGGAGCTGCTCAAGCTATATGCCGCCGGTGTACCAGACGAATACCTGCCGGAAATCAAAGAAATGATCGCCCGCTTTCTGTTGGAAAAAGCGAGGAAAGAAGCAGGTAAAGTTTGGGAAGAAAAAGGGTATGATACTGCGACGGCTCATGCTTGGATAAAAGGCGAGTAAGATGCTGCGCGTTGTTTTGGATACCAACATCATTCTTGCCTCCATTTCTCCGCATTCTCCATTTCGATTAGTTATAGATAGATTTGAGCAAGGAGCTTTCATTCTTTGCCTGACCACCGATATTTTGCTGGAATATGAAGAAAAATTAAGCAAAAAGTTCAATCGCAATGTAGCAGATTTGGCTGTAGGAGGTATGCTTCTAAAAACAAATGTTCAATTTGCAGAAGTCTTCTTTAAATGGCAGTTGATCTATCCGGATATGGATGATAATAAATTCGCAGACTGTGCCATTGCTTCGAATGTTCATTACCTCGTCACGAATGACCGCGATTTTAACCGCTTAAAAACAATTGCTTTTCCACAGCTTACCGTTGTCAATATGGAGCAATTCCTTAAAATTCTTCAAGAGGAAGTCTGATCTGCTTTTCTTATTTGCTGCACTTAGAGCTTGTTCGGGATTTCGTGATTGACTACGTCGAATCTTCGATTTGAGCAAGGTCAAGGAAATTTTGTTTTAGACAAGGCGAATTTTGCAGAAATAGCCAGCAGCTATGTTGAAAAAATTTAACGCAGTATAAAATAAAATTTGCCGACCGTAGCCAATTGACGAATTCCCGAACAAGTTCTTAGCCTGCCCTTCTAAACAAAATCTCCCACCATTTCCACAACAAATATTCTTTATTTTCGGTTCGCTGAACGAAGTGTGCCTTTAGGAGCGTGTCGTAAATAACTTACCGGTTTGCGCGGTGGCTTTTTCCATCAAGCTGCCCGCAATTGCTTTCAGTCGGTGCAATTGCCTCGTCGGTCGCGTAGCTTAGGCTATGCCCCCTTCTCGCGCCTTGCCTGATGAAACGTAAGTTCGGCGTAGCCAAAAAATCCCCTCGCCCAATTCGCGCAACTTATTTACGACACGCTCCTTAGCTGCACGCCATCAGGGTTCGCACAACGGATCGAAAGCGGTGATTCAGCGATAACTATAAATCCGCCGAATCGGAGTTCGGCGGTACGGTGCCCGATCATGAGGTTGTTAATTTATCGAACGCCAATATAGCTTGCCCTATCCCAACGTTTCCTAAACCGAAACGCATACCTTAGCGCAACTGCCCCGATGCGGTTTACTTATATGAAGCACCAGAACGAAGTCACCATACGCCAGTACTACTGCCTGTTAGCTTGTATCGTCATGCTGGTTGGCCTGATTTTTTCCAAAGTCCTGCTGAGTATGGGCATGATTGGCTTGGTGATGAATGCGGTGTTTGACCGGCGCATTGGCGAACATTTCCGGCGCTTCCTCGGGAATGCGGCGCTTTTGGGGCTTACCCTTATCTTTTTCATTTTTCTGATCAGCGGCCTGAATTCCACCAATACCGACTGGCTCGTAGACCGCCTGCGCATGAAGGTTCCCTTCCTCCTCCTGCCTTTTGCGGTGGTCGCCATTCCGCGCTTTACCCGGCGGGAATACTTAGGGTTGCTCTATTTTTTTCTGCTGCTCATCTCTGGCACCTGCCTGAGCTTGATGGGGTGGTATTTTTTCCATTTCGGGGAATTGACGGCGGCTTATCGCCTCGGGCAAGTGTTGCCAACCCCCGGCATGCACATCCATTTCAGCCTGATGACGGCTTTTTCGGTGGCCATTGCGTGGGAATTAATCCGCCAGGGATTCCACTGGCATTATGCCCGTTTGGAACGGGGGATACAGGCCGGATTGCTGCTTTTTTTGACGGTTTTCCTGCACGTGCTTGCGGTGCGCAGCGGCCTGATCGTTTTGTACCTGATCCTCGTATACCTGCTGGCGCATTACGTCATCACCGGGCGACGCTACTTAACCGGCTTAGCTGTCGTGCTGCTGATGGCCGGCGGGATTGCCTTAGCCTATCAATACGTGCCCACCCTGCGCAATAAGGTAGATTATACGCTTTACAACCTGCACATGATCCGCAGTAAAACCAATTTGAAGGAATTGTCGGATTCCTATCGGGTTGCCAATATAGAGGCTGGCATTGCTATCGGCAATGCGCATCCCTGGACGGGCGTAGGCATCGGCGATATCCGCGACGAAACGGAAGCTTATTTGCGGGAACATTACCCCGAATTGGCCGGTCCGGGCTACATGCCCCAAAGCCAGTATGTGCTTACCTATGCGGCATGCGGGATATTCGGACTGCTCTTTTTTGCGCTGGCAACGGCATTCCCGCTGTGGTATCGCCGCAACTGGCACCGGCCCTTGTTCACTGCCTTTCATGTGTTGGCGTTTTCAGCTTTTGCTTTTGAACAACTCATAGAAACACAGGTTGGCACAGCCATTTACATCGTGTTTACGGTATTGAGCATCCGCAGTTTTATGGAAGAGGAGGCTGATTTTCTTTCCTTCGGAACAGCAACGTCAAGCCCACCCAGTTCACCATGACATAGCCGAGGCTCGTAAGATAAAGGTATAAATCCTCTTTCATCACCTCGTCCAGCGTGGTTTTGTGGGTTTCCACCGCGATGAGCCTGGGCTGGTAGCGCTTGAAATCCAAAGCGCTTAAAATCTGGTAATCGTGGCCTTCGGCATCCACGGTCAAAAAATCAATCGGGCGGTCTTTGTATCTGGTACCGTCTAAGATATTGTTCAGCGTGTCGGCTTTCACGGTTTTTTTAAGGTAACCGGGTTTGCCCGCTGCAAATTCCTCATCTAAGGTGATGGTCAGCGAATAAAAGCCGTTCGACCAATAGCTCACTTCGCCGGGCTTGTCGCTTACGGCGCAGGCAATATTCGCGTCGCCGGGACGCAAAACTTTGAATCCCTGAATTTTAATGGCGTCAATGTCAATATTCACGCCGCGCCAGCCTTTGCGGTATAGCCGGTAGGTATTGTTGTACTTGACCGGATGGAAACAGCCCACATCCACAAAAAAGCCTTTCGAACGTTTGGGAAAATGCAGGCCAATAGAGATGTCTTCCGCAAACTGGGCGTAGTGCCGGAAGCTTTTTTTAAGCAGGAACAGCTTCCTGAATAAGAAGAGTGTGCGAAAAATGGTGTTGTTTTCCAGCCATGAAGGTAAATGACGGTAGTTCAAACTCATAAATAATAGAATTGCTTTCTTATCATGTTGATAGCCCACTAAATGACTCGAATGATGTCGTCAAATCTTGTTTTTTCTATAAACTGATTTGAAATTAAATAATCTTCTGTTTGTTTTTTTATGTTTTCAGCATGCGCTTTTTCTTCTGCAGTCATCTCAGGTTTCCAGATTTCGCCAAGCCCTTTACCTGTATAATGAACGACATCAAAATTTTTATCAATCCTTATTACCCCTGCTAATTTTCTATTTATCAACCCATTATCATCTATCACATCAAGGGTTACAGCTCTGTTAAATGCAAGCCGCTCAAGCACCATTGATTTCACAAGATAAGCGAAATCAATGGTTACGCCTCCGACGTTGACATCAACTAACTCCATTATTTCTTCTTGAGAAGTTGCGATCAGATGTTTTAAATTTTTAACAAATGGATCATCCGTATGAACGATATTAATTCTCGAAATGGAATTGTATTCATCAAACTCTAAGGCTTCCTTAAATGCTGAGAGCATTTCTTTTATTACATCCCTTTGACGCAAAGCGTTGAGCTTTCTGGCACTGATAATTAGGGAGTACTTGGCATCAGATAAATACTTATCAGATGGTACAAGCAAAATAAGGTCATAGCTTTCTCCTGCCAGGAGATAAGCATTTGCCCTGATTAAGAACTTCTCAAGCTCTTTGAGAACCTTATGCGTTAAGTTCGTCTCTACCATCTTTTCTTTATCCAGGTTAATACTCCATAGGTTTTGTCTTGTAAAGCATTGATAATGTCTTGGACATCCGTTTGTGAACTTGAGCCAATCGGTTTGTATCTGAATGTTTCAGTCCAACTTGTCACCAAAGCCCAGTTTGTTTTGAAGTTCACATTGGTGTTTAGTTCATTATCAAGCGTTCGTTGCAATCCCCCAAGCCTTACTAAAGTGTCAAATTTATGAGTTAAAAAGGACTTCGCGATTTCACCTGTCTCTGGATATTCTGAATCCAGTACCCTACAAACCCTTGCTTTCAATGCGGTTTCTATAACATAACCTGACAGATATTTTGCACCATCATAAAGCCGATTTTGATAAAGTACTTCGACTTCTCTTAGCCTTGTTCTCGAGATTTGTTGTAATTCCGTTCTATTTGGCAACGTGTCATGAATTAACCATTCGTAAAGATCAGGGTTTAGGATGAATAATCCAAAGTCTATGGCGGTTTTTGGGGATGGCACAAAAAAACAATCAAACCCAAATCACTGCTGCGCCCGCATCCACTCCAAAATCTCCTGCGTTTTCGCAGTTGCTTTGTCAGCCGGCAATGCCATCCGCTTGCGTTTGAGCATATCCACCGCAGTGGCCGGAGCGGCTGTATCCATAGGCCGCAAAACTAAATGGCGGTTGTTCTTTGCGCTTTCCGTCATATTGGTGTTCAGTTTGGCTGGTTTATCCAACAGGGCATTGACTGAAAACTGTTCTTTTTCAGCGTCATAAGTCGGTACGATCGCCTGCTGGCCATCGGTGCCGGAAGTCAGCAAAAACAGGGAAGCAAAGTCGTTTTCCCCGGCTTTGTATTCTGCAAAAGGCAGTATCGCCTTGGGTTGCAGGTGATTGGCAATATCAAAAACAAAGGTACCCTGATCCTCGGAAAAGCCGACTAAATAACTTTCCCAGACTTCGAGGCGCTTGATCATCCCGGTTTGTGCGTCTTCCGAGAGGCGTCCTTTTTTGAAAGCCGGCTTCATGGCCGAAGACAGTTTTTTGGTAGCCACGTCGAAACAATAAATCGTATTGAAGCCGCGAATGGCCACCATCTTGTTGACGTTGTTGTACGTGATTTCAGCCAGATAATAAGGAAAATCGGCGCTAACATTTACAGGGAGCGCCTGTCGAAAAATCCGCGCGCAGGTTTTGGTATCGTAGGCTTCCAGGATGCGGTGGCTGTCGCCAAGGTCTCTGTCAAGCGTGGTGGAGTCTGCGACAATACCGACCAGCACTTCCTGTTCTTTGATCCAAAACTGGTTGCCCTCCAGCACCTTGCCCGGAATCGTACAATCGTGGCTGGCTCGTGGCACCGGCTGGTTGGCCTCCATTTCGTCAGGCGTACCGGTAGTATCGCTGCCGGTCTGAGGATTGGTATTGCTATTGGTTGTGCCGCCGCCGCCGCAAGCGCTCAGGAAAGCGATGCTGATGAGCACCAAAACATTGAAAAGTAATCTCATCGGAATGTCAATTTTGGAAATAAAGGTAGTGAAATTCACCGAAAGTTTGCAAAAAACGAAAGCCCCTGCCCAATGAAGTGCAGAGGCCCGGTCTTGTATTGGTTTCCTTATATTATGATCAGAAGCAGTATTCATTCGCAGCAATCAGCGTTGCGGCAATTTTACGGCGTTCGGCCATCACATTTGCCGGTGGGTATTTGCTGAAGCGTTTTAACCCCATTACAAAGGTACGCAATAAATCGCCTTCTGCAAAAGAAGCAAGGGCATCTGTCGCATTTTTTTGGATGCGAGCCGCAGCGTCGGAGAAAAATACGCGCAGGATGGCGTCGTAAACCGCCTGCTCGTTTTTGGTTTCCATACCCGACAGCTTCTGCACGCGCAGCAGCAGCGATTCTGCCTGGAAGGCATCAATCATCATGTCCGCTACATTCATCACGATCTCCTGATCTTCTTTCAGATTCAGTTTGCCGTCCATCTGCATTTTTGCGGCAGCACCGGCAGTCATCAGGATGATTTTTTTGAAATCCCGCAGCGCGCTTTCTTCTTCGCCGTAGGTTCCGGAAGGTTTTTCCATTGAAGGCATGGAGCTAAGCTCTTTCTGCACTTCCCAAGCCGGACTAACGATGTCGAGCGTACCTTTCAGCGCGCGTTTGAACAGCATGTCCACCGTGAGCAGGCGGTTGATTTCGTTCGTGCCCTCGTAGATGCGGTTGATGCGGGCGTCGCGGTAAGCGCGGGCAGCCGTGCCTTCTTCTGAATAGCCCATACCGCCGTGTACCTGGAGGGTTTCGTCCACCACATAGTTCAGCACTTCCGAGCCGGCCACTTTCAGGATGGAACACTCGATGGCGTATTCTTCTGCGGCCTGCAATTTGGCTTCCGCAAACGTAGCGCCCGCTTCCTGCAAAGCACCCGCTTTGTCCTGCATGAGGTTGGAAACGCGGTACAGCGCGCTTTCTGCGGCAAAAATCCGGATCGCCTGCTCGGCTAATTTATACTGGATAGCGCCAAAACTGGCGATGGGTACGTCGAATTGGATGCGCTCATTGGCATAGCGCGTGGCGACAGTAACGCTGCCTTTTGAGCCGCCGAGGCTCAGGGCGCAAAGCTTGAACCGGCCGTCGTTCAATGCATTGAAAGCGATGAGGTGACCTTTGCCAACCTGACCCAGCACGTTTTCTGCCGGCACTTTGACGTTTTCAAAAAACACCTGGCGCGTAGAGGAGCCTTTGATGCCCAATTTTTGCTCTTCGGCGCCTAAGGTCAGACCCTCCATATTCCGTTCCACGATGAACCCGGTGAATCCCGATTTGCCGTCGGGAAGGTTCGAGCCGCCTACCTGGGCAAATACGATGAAAACATCTGCAAAACCTGCATTGGAAATCCACATCTTCTGGCCGTTGAGCAAGTAGTGCGTGCCGTCGGCGGAAAGTTCGGCGCGCGATTTGGCCGCTAAGGCATCGGAGCCGGAACCCGGTTCCGTGAGGCAATAGCATGCTTTCAATTCGCCGGCGATGAGGCGGGGCAGGTATTTTTGCTTTTGTTCTTCCGTTCCGAAATACAGGATGGGTAACATGCCGATGCCGATGTGTGCGGCAAAAGATACCGTAAATGCACTCGCCGGCCCCAACGTATCGCAGATCAGGGTATTGGTATTCGTATCCAATTCCATCCCACCGTAGGTATGTGGCATGTGGGTGCCCAATAGCCCCAGGCTGGCCGCTTTTTCAAGCAACGCCACCGAAAGTCCCGGCTCCTGTTTTTCAATCCTAAGGGCGTTCGGCACGATCTCGTTTTGCAGGAAATCGCGCACCATGTCGCGAATCATGAGTTGTTCTTCGTTCATCTCCTCGGGGATGAACACATCTTCCGGTTTGGAAGCTTTGACGAGGAATTCTCCTCCTTTCAGGACGTTGGTATGGACTAAAGTTGCGGACATGGTACGGCAGGTTTAAGACTACAAAATGATTATTAGCGAAAATTCGCTACAAAGCTAAAGAGATTTTTGGTGTTTGTAAAGAGGGAGGGGGGTTTTTTTGCGAAAATTCGCAAGGCAGGATGAATGGGGTGAGGTGTCGGACACTTTTAAAAGTGTACCACACCAAAACCCAACCAAAAGACATTGCGGGTAAAAAAAATTTTCACCCCACAAAAAAAGACCGA